>CAYQEE010000011.1:0-62028 GCA_964416445.1 uncultured Gammaproteobacteria bacterium | reverse complement strand
GATAAAATGATTGAACATGAAGAAGTAAAAAATCTCATTATCGCTCTTGGTATGGGAATCGGGGAGAGCATTCGATTTGATAAACTTCGGTATCATCGCATTATTATCATGACTGATGCTGACGTTGATGGAGAACATATTGAAACACTAATCCTCACGTTTTTCTATCGTCATCTCCCTGACATCATTAAAAATGGTTTCTTATATATTGCTCAACCACCACTCTTTAAAGTGGCTGCAGGAAAAGATGTCCGATACGCCTATACTGAAGAAGAACGACAAACATTTATCAAACAATTGCAAGAGAAAAATGCAAGAGCTATTTCCGTACAACGCTATAAAGGTCTAGGAGAAATGAATCCAGAACAATTATGGGAAACAACTATGAATCCCAAAAATAGAATTTTAAAGCAAGTCGCTATTGATGATGCTGAAGCTGCAGATGCTGTCTTTACCATGTTAATGGGTGACGAAGTACCTCCACGAAAACATTTTATTCAAAGTAACGCCCAAACGGCTAACTTGGATATATAAAAGGGGGTGAAAGAAAACATATGGATATTACTAAAATACCAGCAGGCTCAGATGTGAATAGCGGAAAAATCAATGTATTTATTGAAATTCCGAAAGATTCAAACATCAAATACGAGTTGGATAAAGAAACAGGAATCATCATGGTTGATCGGTTTTTACATACTGCCATGTTGTATCCTTTCAATTATGGATTTGTCCCAAATACGTTAGCAGAAGATGGAGATCCCGTTGATGTCTTAGTCTTAAGTGAATACGCTGTTGCACCTGGCACGATGATTCCATCGATTGTCATTGGCATGTTAGAAATGGAAGATGAAGCAGGAATTGATACGAAAGTCATTGCTGTTCCTTCTGAAAAAATTGATCCGTTATACGGAACTTTTCTGGATATTTCTGAAGTTCCCGTTGCTATCAAAAATAAACTGAAACACTTTTTTGAAAATTATAAAACGCTGGAACCAGGAAAATGGGTAAAAATTAAGGATTGGAAAGGGAAAGACGTTGCAATTGCTGATGTACAAAAAGGATTAAGAAATAAAAAATAGTCCTCGCAACGGCGGAAGAAATTATTCTTCAACTGAAGCGAGAATATGTTTGTTGTTTTTTTCTCGCTTTGTTTGAGCAATAATTATTAATATGGTTGAAATAGGTAAATTACTAAAAACAGAAATTGTTGGCGAAATGAAACGGGCATATCTCGATTATGCTATGTCTGTTATTGTTTCCCGCGCATTACCTGATGTTCGAGATGGCCTCAAGCCGGTGCATCGACGTATTTTATACGGCATGCATGAAATGGGACTGTTACATACGAGTAAATTTACAAAAAGTGCAAAAATTGTTGGAGAAGTCATGGGAAAATTCCATCCCCATGGAGATGCGCCTATTTATGATTCACTCGTTCGCTTAGCACAAGATTTTTCCATGCGCTATCCGCTCATTGATGGTCAAGGAAATTTTGGTTCCCTCGATGGAGATCCACCAGCGCACATGCGATACACAGAAGCAAGAATGCAAGCAATTACTGTTGAAATGTTACAAGACATTGACAAAGAAACAGTTGATTTTTCTCCCAACTTCGATGCTTCTGAACATGAACCAAACTATCTTCCAGCAAAATTACCAAACCTGCTTTTAATGGGAAGCGAAGGTATTGCTGTTGGTATGGCAACAAAAATTCCTCCGCATAATTTAACAGAAGTTCTTGATGCGGTAATTGCCATGATCAAGAAAACAACAGTCATGAAAGAACCACAACTCACCATCACGTCAGATGTTACCATGGAAGACTTGCTTGAATATGTCAAAGGACCTGATTTCCCAACAAGAGGAGCAATTTACGATATTACGGAAATTCGTAATCTCTATGCAACAGGAAAAGGGAAAATTGTCATGCGAGGAAAAGCAGAAATTGAAGAAATCGGTAATGGAAAATCCGCTATTATCATTACGGAACTTCCTTACCAGGTTAATAAAGCACTGTTGGTCACCCGAATTGCTGATCTTGCAAAAGAAAAGAAAGTCGAAGGTATTTCCGATCTTCGTGATGAGTCAGACAGACATGGTCTTCGTGTTGTTGTTGAATTAAAACGAGATGCATCTCCAAAGAAAGTACTCAATAACTTGTTTAAAAATACGGCACTCCAAACAACCTTTGCAGCAAACGTTGTCGCACTCGTTGATGGCACACCACAAACATTAACACTCAAATCAATTCTTGAGGAATATTTGAAACACCGATATATCGTTGTTACCAAACGTTCTGAATTTGAGCTTAGGCAAGCGAAAGCACGCTTGCATATTCTCGAAGGACTCAAAATTGCTGTTGATCATATTGATGCAGTTATTCGAACGATTCGAGAATCCAAGGATCAAGAAGAAGCGAAACAGAACTTAATGGCAAAATTCAAACTCTCAGAAATTCAATCAACAGCAATTTTAGATATGCAATTGAGAAGACTTGCCGCATTGGAACGACAGAAAATTGAAGACGAGCTGCTGATGGTTCGAGAAACAATCGCGTATCTTGAAGATTTACTTGCTCATCCTGAAAAAGTGCTTTCGGTTATTAAAGAAGAATTAGAAAAATTAAAAGAAAAATATGGCGATCCAAGACGAACACGAGTCTATAAAGGAAAAGTTGATGAATTTTCAGAAGAAGACTTAATTCCAAACGAGCCAACAGTTATTACTATTACCAGTACGGGATATATTAAACGACAAAGTACCAGTAGCTTCCAAACCCAAAATAGAGGAGGCAAAGGAGTGAAAGGAATGACGACAAAGGATGAAGACGATATTCTCCATATCAAATACGCACAAACACATGATAACCTGTTATTCTTCACCAATAAAGGGAAAGTGTACCAACTTCGAGCCTTCGAAATTACCGAAAGTAGCCGAACAAGTAAAGGTACCGCTATTGTCAATTTGCTAAATATCGAACAAGATGAGCGAATTGAATCATTTCTAAGCTATACACCCAAGTCTGAAGTAAAATACGTCTTTTTATCAACGAGAAATGGTACCGTCAAAAAATCAAAGCTTACTGAATTCGATAATATTCGAAAAAGTGGCATTGTCGCAATAAAACTTGATAAAGGTGACGAATTAGTATGGAGTAAACTTACCACAGGGACCGAAGATATTCTGTTAGTGACTCATGAAGGAAAAGCAATTCGATTTTCTGAGGCAGAAGTACGACCTATGGGACGAGCAACCACAGGGGTACGCGGCATTAAGATTGGTCCTGATGACCAAGTGATTAGTATGGACGTTATCGATAAAGACGATAAGACAGCAATGTTATTCTCAGTCATGGAAAATGGATTAGGGAAGAAAACAGCAGCAACTGAATTTCGAGGACAATCACGCGGAGGAATGGGCGTTAAAGTAGCAAATGTCACGGAAAAAACAGGAAAAGTTGCAACATCACAAGTGTTACCACCAAACTGCAAATCAATTATTATCACTTCCCGAAAAGGGCAGGTCGTTCAACTTGATGTCAATTCCATACCAAAACTCTCTCGTGCAACCCAAGGAGTCATTCTTATGAGATTCTCAAAAGCAAATGATCGAGTTGCATCATCAACCTGTATTGAAGAAGAGGCTAAATAAATGGTTATTGATGGACGTGAGCTCGCACATAACATTTTAGAAGACTTAAAAAAACGAGTTGCAACCTTGATCGAAGAGAAAGATATTATTCCACATCTCGGTATCATTCGCGTTGGTGATGATCCAGCAACTACCTCCTATGTTAAACAAAAGGAAAAAATGGGAAGAAGCATTGGTGGGGAAGTCAGTACTTATAATTATCCAGAGACAGTCTCACAACAAGAACTTCTTACTGCCATTCATTTTCTCCAAACGAAGGGTGATATTGACGGACTAATTATTCAATTACCCCTTCCCCGCCATATATCCGAAGAAACGGTAACGCAAGCGGTATTACCTTCAAAGGATGTTGATGGATTTCGCCCTGATTCGCAATTTATCATGCCTATAGCAGCAGCAGTCATGCATATTTTGGAAGAAATCCATATCCTTGATCAAGGAAAAGAAGATTTTCCTTTGGAACTAAAGAAGTTTTCACATTGGCTGCGTTCACAAAATATTGTCGTCATGGGAAAAGGTACAACAGGGGGAAAACCCATTATCGATCTGCTCCGTACAATGCACATTGAACCCACCATTATTGATAGTAAAACACAAAATAGGAGAGAACTGATTCAACGTGCTGATATCCTTATTTGTGCAGTCGGAAGTAAAGGAACAATTATTACTGAAGATATGATTAAAAAAGACGCCATTCTTATCGGTATTGGTATGCATTTAGGACCAGATGGGAAACTCCACGGCGATTATGAAAGTGAGGAAATTAAAGATAAAGCTGCCTACTATACGCCTATTCCTGGAGGTGTGGGGCCAGTGAACGCAGCAATGTTGCTCGTGAACGTTGTTGCAGCCGCAGAACAAACGCGCCGATCACAAGAATTTGCTTCCTAACCCATACCCATATAATAAAAGAAGTCTCTTAATTTTGTAAATTTGCAGGCTCAAGATGGACTGATAAACGAGTAACTTTGTTCGGTTCAATAACAATAGGAATCCATTTCCATACATATCGGTCTTTTTCCGCAACGACGGTGTAATAATTCGCTGGAAGCATAATCCGTACAGGGGCACTATTTGCCGGAGCAGCATATTTTGTTTCTCCGCTGAGATCCACATCTCCAGGATCTTTTGTCGTGAGAATAATTCGTACGTTATCAGTATCAGCAGTAACTACAAGCGTTCCTGTTTGAGTAGGTGATGAATCAGGAAATTGTTGGGGCAAACCAGGCGGATAGGTTTGCTCAAGGGGAGTGAGAGAGACCGTTGATGGAGGAGCATCCTTTAAAGCAAAATTGTCTAAATAAGTATCTCGATGAAATGATCCTGGTTGATTGGGTTTTGGTGATGGATTCATATACCGAAGAATAACGTACAAGATAATAAAAATTGCAGCAATAATACTGGCAAGAATTGAGCCGTACACAATGAGTTTATTGGTATTCATAGGTTCTTTTACAGTACCACATTATAATTACATTTTGCATTTGCTCCAAGATCATTTCGAAAATCACAAAACCATCCTGAACCAGGATCTGTGCGGACAAAGGGATTTAATTGGTAATGTCCGTAGACACCTTTCGAAAGATTTGGATCACCAAGCGGATTGGCAAAATCTTGCCAATTCCACTGTAAATTCCCTAAAGGAATATGATATTGAGCCATAAGTTTTCTTACCAGCGTTATGGTGGCAGTATACTGTGCCACCGGTTGCGCCGCTTTATTTCGATATATTTGGGGACTGATCATTTCAATAGAAATATCATCCAGATAGCCCCCAACGCCAAATCCCACCTCAGCAGTATTAGCTAAGGTTTCCAGAATTTGCAGACCACTTCCATCTTGTCCAATAATAAACTGAGCCGAGGAACCTCTTCCATTTGATCCACTTGCAAAATAATCACGGATTTGTGCAGGGGTACCACCAGTTGCCGTTATATGCAGTACTATTGTTCGCGGAGTCATACACCATCCAGGTCTCCCATGCCAAGGTGCTATGGGAATTAACGTTTTTGGTATACCAAATGATACAATGGTTCCTTTACATAGGGTATGTTGTCCTACAGGTGGGGGAAGAGGTCCTGTCGTGGGAGAAGGCTTAGGAAATATTGGTGTCGGTGTCGACGTCGGTAACAAATAACATGATCCCATTTGTAATGTTTCACTTGCAGGAGATGATGCTGGACAGATCAGTGTTTGTTTCGCAAGAATAGATAGTCTGGTCTGTCGTTGAGTAAAAAAAATAGTAAGTATGCTTAGCAGCGACACAGCCAGAATAGTGGTGATGATGAAGGTTGGTTTTTTCTTTTCTTGTTTTCCTTTTCTCATGAGATATATTTATAGTAAAACATTTTCAAAAGAAAAGGAACGGAAAACTTGTCATCTTTAATATCCTTGGCGGGATCTTGAAGACGTATAGCCATAATTTTGAATATGAGGAACTGATTGGTATACTTGTAGCCAGTTCGTAGCTATTTCTTGTTGTGCATCTTGCAAACTAATTGCACCTGAACAGACCTGTTTATGTAAATAGTTCTCTACTAAATCTTTTTCATGAAACCCAGGCCTTGGTTCTGCTGCCTCTGGCCATAAATTCGCAATATCGTTAGACCCCCCCAGTTCCAAAGAGATGACGTGATCAACTTCATATTCTCCTGGCTGATGAGAAACAATACCATATTCACTATATACTGCATCCTTTTCAGAGAGGGGTACATTTCGAATGCTTTTTGTCGTAAACGTAGCGTTGCATAAAACATCTCTGGTGAGAGACGGATCAAACAGGCCCGGGGTACAGGAAGCATCTGGTAATGCACCTTTTGGCTGGCAACCGCTTGTTTTAGTCCTTTGACCAAAAGGGGGGTTGCTTGTTTGAACTGATTCCACAGATTGCTGTTGAGCTAAAGGAGACGGATGTTGCGATAGAAAATAATTCATGCCAACAATGAGTACGATAATCACGAGCGTTGTAAGAATTCCTTTTATTTTCATACCGGAACGACAGTTACCAGTTGTGCATAATAATCCGATAACATTTCCTTTGCAGCATTCGCCGATTCATCAGGTGTTGCAATGGCAAGTAGGGCATTCCCTTTGACGAGTAATTTTTGATAATCCTCGCCATTAACTATTTTGAGTTGAGTAAGCGATCTGAGCAAATTAATCATTCTTGTCCCTTTCACCGGGCCACCATCATCAAGAATCATTCTCGCTTGTTGGTCATCTGCCATAACAAGGGAAATATTTTTCTCATCAAATCCTGCTTCAATGATATTATCGATAGCAGCTTGTGCATCAATGCCAGAAATAACGCCTAAAATAATTTTCATGGGCATGAAGATAACTGTAGTATATCATCATGAAAAACAGGTAAGAAACCCTATACTTAGTGCAAGAAACGTTATTGCTATTACGAATCACCTTTCTTTGCATGCAATGATAGTAATAATTGCATGCAACTCGTCATCTATGTCATGCGAAAAAGCATTCGATAGCAGTGAACACCTGATAGTGGAAAAGGTTTTCTTTTCTATCCATCTTCCCATACTCAAACTTTCAAGGATATTGGTGGCAATGTTCTTGCGTACGGAAGATATTCTAAAAGCTTTTTATGGGGAAGTTGTGAAAGTGTTGCAATGTTATACGGACCTCTTGACAAATCAAATATCCTTTAGTACTATATTTTTTATAATTCATTAGCGCTGAAGGAGAAAGGATTTTATCCCTCGAGCTCCCGAGCTAGTTTCCGAAAAAATCCATACGGAAAGTAGGAAATATCTATGAGCCAAATGGCTCTCTGTCAAGGCTAAAACAGAGAGATTTTTAATGCAGTAGCATTCCTTTTGGAAAGAAGCGTGGCACCACGGGTAAATCCGTCGCTTTCTGCGGAATCCTCAGTAAGGAGGACTCCCAGAAAGAGGCGGATTTTTTTATGAAAAACACGAAGACAGCAAAATTATGGGGAGATGCATTTACCACCACACCAGAAGAAGCAGTTATTGCTTTTACTGCAGGACGCGATGTGCAGGGAAGAGAACCTGCAGATAATGCCTTCATTTCGTATGATCTCTGGGTAAATAAAGCGCATTGTTTGATGTTATATAAACAACATATTATCGATTTCACTGATGCAGAAGCAATTTTGCAGGGCCTGCAAGACATTGAAGCGCTTGTTCAGACCAATTCTTTTTCCCTTGATCCGCAAAAAGAAGATGTCCACACAAATATTGAATCATTTTTAATTGAGAAATACGGGTATACTCACTGCGGAAAACTGCACACTGCAAGATCAAGAAACGATCAATCCAGCGCTGATACAAAACTTTTTTTGCGCGATCATGTTCTTTTCTTTGCGAAAGAGTTGAGCGTGCTCAGTTCGTGCTTGCAACAGGAAGCGCTGCGTTATCAGGAAGATGTCATTCCCGGATTCACTCACCATCAGCATGCCATGGTTACTACATTTGGACATATTCTCATGAGTTTTGCTGTCATGCTCTTCAGAGATGCAAAACGTTTTCTCACTTGGTATACCTTGCATAATACCAACCCGCTTGGTAATGTCGTGTCTTACGGTACATCATTTCCCATTGATCAGGAATATACCACGAATCTATTAGGATTTGATGCAATCGATAGTAATTCTCTCGATCAAATAACCAACCGATGGGAAGCAGAATCAGATTTCGCGTTTGCTCTTTCTGTCTGTATGAATCACTTTTCTCATATCGCACAAACGCTTATGCTGTTCTCAACGCAAGAATTTGGAATGGTTCAACTCGCAGATTCCTATGCAACCGGAAGTTCAATTATGCCTCAGAAAAAAAATCCTGATCCACTTGAGGTGATAAAAGCAAAAGCCAGTTATACGTCAGGACAACTGCAAAGTTTACTCAGCATGGGAAAAGCAAATTTTATTGGGTACAATAGAGATTCTCAATGGACAAAATATATTCTTCTCGATCTTATTGCTGAGTGTCAATTCGCACCAAAAGTTTTGCAAGGATGTATTACGACGTTACATATTGAAAAAGAGTGTATGGCTGCATGGTGTCAAAAAGGACTTATCGGAACTACAACACTTTTGGAACAAATGGTTTCGCATTTTCATATTCCTTTTCGTAAAGCGAAGACAATTGTGGAAAAAGCAGTAAGAAAAACAGAAAAACAGGGAACAATTTCATTTGAGACCCTGGATGTAATTCTCAAGGAAGAACAAATCTCCATCCCACTTACACCTTTTCACGTACAGCAGTGGCAAGATCCCTTCTTTTCAATCAAACAAAATACCTCGTTCGGAGGACCAAACCCAAAAAATCTGCATCAAGCAAGCAAGCTCCTCATCCAGGATATCGAATCATTGACTCAACAAATCTATGAAAAAGAATTACAAAAAACTCGAGCATTAGCATTCCTTCAAAAAGAACTCACACCGTTTCTTAAAGACTGAACTTATGAAAACCATCGATAAGCAAGGGGGAGTGAAAAAGTACTTTTTTCTTATTGACAATGAAAAGTAGAAAATTATATAGTTTACCTACTGCTCACGCTGTTGACTGCGATCTTTTTTGTCAGTCTCACGTGAGCTTTTTTATGAAAAAATATGCATATACTGAACGATTTGGACAAGAAGATAAATACCCACGGCATTAAACAGAAACGCAAAAAGTAGAAATTTCTCTTTACGCATTCGCGACAGTCCCATAAAGCTAATCCCAATTTCATCAGGAATCGGCAACATAAGACAAGTGAGTCCAAGCGAGACAAGTAACCAGTTCGCCTGTTTATTCTTTCGCCAACGCGTAATAAACTGTTTGAGATTTTTGGGTAATGGTTGTTCAACTTCTGTAAAAATTTTATCTGAGAAGTAGTAAATAAGAAAATCTGCAACCATCGCTCCACTTCCCGCAACAATTGTTATACCAAGCAAAGAGAGTGAATGACTAAATAAAAGAATCAACACAATTCCCAAAAGAGCACTCAGCGTATATACATAAAAAAATCCTGCAAGGAAGACGCCGAGGTACCCTAAATCACCAATTGTCATAACAAAATTTTTAAAAGAAAGTGAGAAAGCCAAAACAATGGCAAGACATGTGCAGAAGAGAAAGAGTAGGAGATTTCGATATTTGAAAAAAACGTTTTTCATAGATATGATCTCCGTTACCGAAGAATTTTTTTTTGATTAGTCCAACTCCATCCACAATGAATACAGGTAGACATTACCGTAGCATGTTTTCTCATTTTTTCAAATGCTTTTATCTTTCTTGGATAGGAAAATGACCGGTAAAGGAGCAACCCAAGACAAACAAGAAAGGAAATACCTACCGCTGTAAAAATCATTTCAAATCCTATAGAAGGATCTGTTGGTATGTTTCCATTTCGTGCCTGCGAATCAACGAGTAAAAAAAGTTTGAGTAAAATGAGCACCAATGTTGCGCTGCCAAAACAGATTCCATACAACGTGAGCTTTTGTGGTCGTTCAAGGAGTAATTTCGTTTTTTCATCAATGTGGATTGGAAAACCTTTCTCAAGTTTTTGTTCAAAACGACAATGAGGACATTGTTCCATACAAGCGACGTAATTTCCTAAACGTTCATTTATTATATGCCAAATACACCATATTACCAAGAAACAAACAACACGTACGAACATGTTTCCACTTTCTTTCCACTTTCTTACCTAACTATACCGTGTTTTTGCGTGTCTTCCCTATACTTAGAGTATGTTTGGAACACAACTACCGTATACGTTATCATTGGCAAATAGATTGCATATAAAAAAGACAAAACATACTGTTATGGTACAACCACAGTATAAAAAAGTAAAAAAGTTCTATTTCAAAACATTTTTGTTTGATTTGTATACTGTTTTTGTGAGGTGATCTATGAATATCGATACCGTTACTCTTGAACAAATACAAATCATTTTGTCGATATTGCTTTTTCTCTGTCTATCCTTGCATACTCATTTACGAGAAAAACACAAAATCAATTTTCCTTCTGAATTACCAAATTTTGGTGATAAGCGTAACGATACACGCACCATTGTTGTTCGTGGACCAAATATGTCATCAAATCGGCTTTCCCTGTAATGAATACGCAGCAGGGAAGAGGAGTACCCGTTTCATAACAGCAGCAGTAAAAACTACATGAGGAATTTGTGAAGGAAAATCATCTGTCAATAGATAAAGTAATTCAGCAATATAAGGTTTACCTGACGTTAAGAGAAGGAATTCTTTAAATGAACATCCCAGTGGTTGTACAAAGACAGTGAGAGACTGTAATCCTTTTCGTTCCAATTCTACTCGTTTTTGTAAATAGAGTTCTGTCTTTCGCAGTGACTCCATCTCTGCAACAATATACGAGAAGAAATCAGGATAATGAGACATAACAAGCTCGTGAGAGCCAAAAAGCGGAACTAGTGCATGGTGATGATGCTGAAGCGAGTAATTTGTCTTTCTTTCTCCACTGATTACGTCAGGTGAAGAATCAGTATGAAGTGGTTTTCCGTGAGTCGCAGAAGACACCAGACGCTCAGTATCAATGTGAATACTTTTCATACCTTCACGAATATCGAGTAACAATAACAAGAGCATACTATTCATTCGTTCCACTGTAGCAACTGTTTCAGCAATTTGTTTTTTTTCTAATGGGTGAATTCGACTCACAAACGTCGCGAGTTCCACGGACGGAGTAGGAAAGGCTGATACTGCATCCTTCGCAAAACGCGTTATCTGTTGTGATGCCTCTTGAAAACTTTCTGATTGCATATCTTCATGGATTCTTTTCCATAAAAAAGTAAAATACTGTTCAAAGTTTGCAATGTATTGAAAAAAAAGCGGTACTGTTTCAATAGCAAACGCGTGCTTCACTTCCTGATAAAGCGCAAAAAGTAGAGGAGAAACCTGCTGTTCCGAAAGTGGCCTCAAGTGACGCATAGCACCAGTATAGCAAATGTTTATCACTCCTACTTTTTAACCGCTTTAATTGCTAAAAATAGCGGAATTTCATTTCGTGCTCTATTTTCTTTTTTTGCTTGTTTTCCTTCACTTGTTTTATCGCTGGTCCATTCTTCCAGTTGTTCTATAACAAAACCATTCTGATAAAGATAGGACACATATGTTCCGAGTGCATGGTGAAATGACCAGGTCACTTGAGACTTTTTTTGTCCAGGATGCATTTGAATAGGTATTTTTAAATCGGAAAGATACCGATTCACATAGCGATATTGCAGATTATTTTCTGCAGAAGTACCCCAGCCAGATTGCCGAGGAATACGAAAACAAGGATGATTAAGTACTATGAGTAATACCCCATGAGAAGGTAACGCAAAGGAAGCTTGCTGAATTGCACGCTCTGCATGCTCCATATTTTGTAATGACAAAAGAAAAATAACATGGGTAAAACTGTTTTGTTCAACGGGTAAAGGTTTCGTTGCATCAGCAACAAGATACTGATGGTGGGTATTATGATCTTGCGCTTTGGCCTGTGCGATAAGGCTTGGAGAAAGATCAATACCTACATACGGAATCGTTTTAGGAAGAAACCTTGCAAGAATTCCTTGTCCTGCACCAAGATCCAATATCTTGGCAGTTTCTGTCAGATGAAGAAGCGGCAGAATTTTCGGAATCAGGACATGCTCATGGAAATAATGTCCTTGCTGCCCAACAAGCTTGTTATACCATCGACTTGATTTTTCCCAAGACGTTTGCATTGTGCGTTTAATCCTAGCAAAACTACCGGCGAAGAACAAATCTCGTTATTCTTCCTTGTTGACAAAGCGCACGAGATAGTGTACCATTTTTAGAAAATTAGACAGTTTTTATCGAAAAATGAGAGTAATTTACTAATAAAAGATCAATTTTTATATAAATATGACAAAAAATAATAAAATATCAATAAATAAGAAAAGAGATCTTTTATCAATTACTGACCTGACATCTTCAGAATTCATGGACATTCTCCGCACAGCAAAATCGGTAAAAAACCAACTGCAAACCAAAAAAGGGAATATTCCTCTCTTAAAGCAAAAAACGCTTGCCATGATTTTTGAGAAACCAAGTCTTCGTACTCGACTTTCCTTTGAAATCGGGATGACACAACTTGGAGGACATGCTGTGTATTTAGGGCCTAACGATATTGGACTTGGAAAGAGAGAATCAATTCACGACGTTGCTAGAGTGACCGGAAGTATGGCAGATATCATCATGGCTCGTACTTTTTCACATCGGACAGTCGAAGAAATAGCTCGCTTTGCACCGGTTCCTGTCATTAACGGACTTTCAGATAGTGAACATCCTTGCCAAACACTTGCTGATTTTATGACGATTTGGGAAAACAAAAAGAAGCTCAATCACATGAAATTGAGCTTTATTGGAGATGGAGAAAATAATGTTCCGCATTCCCTTTGTCTTGCTGCTGCATTGTTTGGTGCTCATTTTATCTGTGCAGCTCCAAAAGGATATGCGATGCGTACAGAGATTATTGCAAAGGCAAGAACAATTGCTCAGAAAACGGGAGCAATAATCGAAGAGACAGATAATCCAAACGAAGCAGTGAAAGATGCAGATGTCGTCTACACAGACACTTGGGTTAGTATGGGTGATGAAGCAGAGAAAGAAAAACGTTTAGCAATATTTTCACCTTTCCAAGTAACCAAACACCTTATGAAACTCGCAAAAAAAGACGCAATCTTTATGCATGACATGCCAGCATATCGTGGCAATGAAGTGACTAGTGAAGTTATCGATGGACCACAATCAGTTATTTTCCAACAAGCAGAAAATCGGTTACATGCTCAAAAAGGGTTAATCCTTTTTTTACTGAAAATAATATGAAAATAAGGAAAATAAAACTGCGTGATTTTGATGAATTGTATGCCTTATGGATTACTGCAGGACTACGTCCAAAATCTAAAGAGCAAGAACGAAAGGAAATGACACTGACACTGAAACTCAATCCAACTTCTTGTTTTGCTCTTATTGACAAGAAACAAATAGTTGGAAGCATTTTGGGTGCGTTTAATGGAAGAAGGGCATGGATCTATCATTTAGCTATTCATCCAAACTATCAACAGAAAGGGTATGGAGCTTTACTCATGCAGAATGTTGAACATATCCTCAGTAAAAAAAAAGCAACAAGAGCTCTTGTTGCAGTCAGTGTAGGGAACGAGCAGGTTATTCCTTTTTATCAAAAACAAGGCTATAAACTTTTTTATGACGCAGCATATTTAGGAAAAGACCTTGTCTTATGATAAAACCAACCGTTGGAACCCTTACCCTACAGAATGGACCAACCCTTCAAGGTGTTTCATTTGGTTTTCCCCATTCCCTCGCAGGAGAAGTCGTATTTGCAACAGGTATGACCGGTTACCCACAAGCGTTTACCGATCCCTCATTTGCCGGACAAATTCTTGTTTTAACCTATCCGATCATTGGAAATTATGGAGTTCCTCAAGAACGGTTATGGGAATCAAAAAGAGTACAAATTGCTGGGCTGATTGTTTCCCAATATATAGATACTCCCTCACATTATCAAAATAAACAATCATTGCAACAGTGGCTTATAAAAGAAAAAATTCCCGCACTTGCAATAAAAGATACGAGATTCATTGCACAGTATCTCCGCGATCATGGTTCAACACTTGGAACAATTACCATTGATACTAAAGTTCCGTTTACTGATCCAAATAGTGAAAATCTTGTCGCAAAGGTAAGTACAAAATCAATCGTTACTCAAGGAAAAGGAAAGAAAACGATTGTACTCATTGACTGTGGTGCAAAAAGAAATATTCAAGCATGTTTCCTCAAAAGGGGTGTAAAAGTCATTACTGTTCCTTGGGACTATGATGTTTTCGGAAAAAAGGAATCATTGACATTTGACGCATTGTTCATTTCTAATGGTCCTGGTGACCCCAAAATGGTTCAAAAAACCATTGATACCGTAAAAAAATCATTAGCGTTGCACATACCAACGCTGGGGATTTGTTTGGGCAACCAAATCCTTGCACTTGCTGCAGGAGGAGATACCTATAAACTAAAATTTGGTCACCGAAGTCAGAATCAACCATGTATCGATGAAAGAACTGGTCGTTGTTATATAACAACACAAAACCATGGATTCGCAGTAGGAAAAATTCCCGTTGGATTTGTGCCTTGGTTTGTCAATGCCAATGATCAAACGAATGAAGGTATTCACCATCAAACATTACCATTCTTATCCGTGCAATTTCACCCCGAAGCAACCCCCGGACCAAAAGATACGGAATGGATTTTTGATTATTTTCTCGAAAGAATCGGTGTATGAATACAAAACAAGCAACGATACAAGCAAAAAAAGTCGTTATATTAGGTTCAGGCGCTCTTAAAATAGGAGAAGCGGGTGAATTTGATTATTCAGGGTCACAAGCAATTAAAGCATTAAAAGAAGAAGGAATAAAAACAATTCTCATTAATCCAAATATTGCTACTATTCAAACATCAAAAAATCTTGCTGATGAAGTCTACTTTTTACCCGTAACTCCGTACTTTGTCGAAAAAGTTCTCGCAAAAGAAAAACCTGACGGGCTGTTACTTTCTTTTGGCGGACAAACGGCACTGAATTGTGGATTAGAACTATCTAAACGAGGTATTCTGAAGAAACTTCAGGTAACGGTTCTTGGTACCCCTGTTTCAGCAATTCAACTGACAGAAGACCGACAAGCATTTGCAAATCATTTAGGAAAAATTCATATCGCAACGCCCCGTTCAGAAGCAGCAACAACGCTCATACAAGCAAAAAAAATAGCAAAAGCAATTGGTTACCCTGTAATGGTTCGAGCTGGCTTTACCTTAGGAGGGCAGGGCAGCGGAGTAGCAAAAAATGAAGGGCAATTAGCCAAAATTGTCACCCAAGCGTTAGCATTTGCTCCCCAAGTACTTATTGAACAATATTTACATCATTTTAAAGAAATTGAGTATGAAGTAGTTCGCGACCAATATGATAACTGTATTACCGTCTGTAATATGGAAAATATGGACCCGTTGGGGATTCACACCGGGGATTCCATTGTTGTTGCTCCCAGCCAGACACTAACCAATGATGAATATCATCTTCTTCGAAAAGCATCCATTACCATAGTTCGGAGTTTAGGAATCATTGGCGAGTGTAACGTTCAATTTGCCCTCAATCCTCGCAAATGGGAATATTATGTTATTGAGGTCAATGCCCGGCTTTCTCGAAGTAGCGCACTGGCATCAAAAGCGACGGGATATCCCTTAGCATATATCGCTGCAAAACTTGGTCTTGGATATAATTTGACGAACCTCAAAAATAAAGTGACCGGAGTAACGCAAGCGTGTTTTGAACCCGCACTTGATTACATTGTCGTCAAAATTCCTCGATGGGATTTACAGAAATTTGACGGGGCAGATCAAAAACTGGGGAGTAGTATGAAATCCGTGGGTGAGGTCATGGGTATTGGAAGAACATTTGAAGAAGCATATCAAAAGGCAATCAGAATGATTGATCTCGATTACGAAGGCGCTACTTCAGAAAAGCTATTTACTGATAAAAAAAATGTTTTAGAAAATCTTTCAGCGCCAACACCAAAACGCCGTTTCGCCGTTGCATGGGCACTGCAAGAGGGGATCACACTCAAAAAAATCTATCGATTATCTGGTATTGATCCTTGGTTTCTATCTCGCATTAAACATATTGTCGATGCTGAAAAAATCTTAAAAAAAACAAAAAAAGTCACACCGGAACATCTCCGTTCGGTAAAGCAATTAGGGTTCTCAGATAAACGAATTGGTGAACTCGTTGGAATGAGCGGACTACAAATTCGCGCCTTACGAAAGAAACATGGGATTCTTCCGTGTATTCTCCAAATTGATACCTTAGCAGCAGAATTTCCTGCCCAAACGAACTATTTATATATGACCTATAACGCATCACACAATGATATTGCCCCAACAGGAAAAAATGGAGTTATTGTTCTCGGATCTGGTCCGTATCGTATTGGTTCATCCGTAGAATTTGATTGGTGCAGTGTCGAGACTATCCAAGCACTGAAAAAATACCATAAAAAATCCCTTGTGATTAATTGCAATCCTGAGACTGTTTCAACAGATTATGATATGTCAGACAGACTTTATTTCGAGGAATTAACCTTTGAACGAATAACCGATATTTATGAATTTGAACAACCTTTAGGAGTTATTGTTTCTGTAGGAGGGCAAACACCAAATAATCGCGCAAAAGCATTACATACATATGGGGTCAACATTCTTGGGACAAATCCACAAAATATTGACCGAGCAGAGGATAGAAGTAAATTTTCGACACTTCTTGATCACCTCGGTATTCAACAACCGGCGTGGAATGCTTTTACCACCCTTCAGGAAGCAAAATCATTTGCAAAACGAGAAGGATATCCTGTATTAATTCGTCCATCATATGTTCTTTCAGGAAGTGCAATGCATGTTTGCGGCAATCCAAACGATTTAGAACACTATTTACAAGAAGCAACAAAAGTATCAAAAGAATACCCTGTGGTAGTATCAAAATTTTTTGAGAATGCACAAGAAGTAGAACTGGATGGAGTTGCTCAAGAAGGAGCTATTGTAGCAACAGTTATTTCTGAACACATTGAACAAGCAGGAGTACATTCGGGAGATGCTACTATAGTACTTCCAGCAAAACAGGTGGAAGAATCTCTTCAGCTTCATATGGTAAGTGCCGCAAAAAAACTTGCCAAGGAGCTCCACATTACTGGACCATTTAATATACAATTTTTAGTGAAGAATAAAGAAATTTTCATTATTGAAATCAATATTCGCGCTTCTCGAACCTTTCCGTTTATTTCAAAAGTTACCGGAGTAAATATGATGGAATTATTTGTTGAGACATTGTTTAAAAATGAAATCAAAGCAATTTCTATACCTACTCCAAAAAGTGTCTGTGTTAAAGTTGCCCAATTCTCTTTCGCAAGACTTACAGGAGCAAATCCAAATGTCGGTGTTGAAATGGCATCCACGGGTGAAGTTGCTTGTTTTGGATCAACAATTGAAGAGGCATTTCTCAAAGGAATCTTAGCAACAGGAGGGAAAATACCCATGAAAGGAATTTTCATCAGTCTAGGAGGTAATGAAAAAAAAGAACAATTTTTACCCGCTGCCAAGCTTTTGATAGATTTGAAATTACCTATTTTTGCCACTGAAAAAACAGCAAAATTTCTCAACCGCCATGGGGTACCAGCACATAGGGTTTATAAGATCCATGAAAAAAAATCACCAAATATTCTTCATTTATTTCAAAATAAACAAGTAGATTTAGTTATTATCATTACCGATCGGAATATAAAAAAAGAAGTTAATGATGATTATGCCATACGAAGAACAGCAGTAGATAACAATCTGACATTGTTTACTGAATTAACCAAAACAATGCTTTTTGTCAAAGCATTAGTGACGAAGGGACTTGATTCACTCGAAACAAAACCCTGGAGCAAATACCGTTTGTGACATCTTTTCTCCTTTTTTGCTTATATTTACGTGAAATTTACGTAATATTTTAAAATTAGCTTCGAGATACTTCACGATATGTTCATGATCTATTATATACAATAAGTTTTTCCCAGTATTCATTTATGAAACTGACAAAAAATTCAGGTCCGAAAAAGATTTTTCTTTTAACATTAGCTGCACTTGGGGTTGTGTATGGTGATATTGGTACGTCTCCCCTTTATACCATCAATGAAATATTTTTTGGACATGGAAAGTCTTCTGCCAGTACTGCAGAAATCTATGGAGGAATCAGTTTGGTTGTCTGGGCATTAACCATTGTGGTTGCCTTTAAATATATTATTTTTGTCTTACGAGCAGATAATCATGGAGAAGGGGGAGTATTTGCTCTCTATGGACTTATTGAAAAACTGAAAAAAAAGAGTCTCGTATCACTTTCTGTTCTTTTAGTAATTGCTGCAGGTCTCCTGTTCGGAGATGGTATTATTACTCCGGCAATTAGTGTCATTTCAGCAGTGGAAGGAATGAAAATAGTTACCCCAATATTTTCTCCCTATATCGTGCCAACAACGATTCTCATTCTCACGGGACTATTTTTAATCCAACGTAGAGGTACTCACAAAGTTGGTACCCTTTTTGGACCTATTATTATCATATGGTTTGTCTGTATTGGGATCTTCGGACTGGTGCAAATTATCAAAACGCCCATTATTTTGTTCGCTTTCAATCCATTGAATGCTATAACCTATTTAATCCATCATACATTCGTCACTATTTTAGTAACTCTTGGATCAGTGATGCTCGCGCTGACCGGTGGGGAAGCGCTGTATGCAGATATGGGGCATTTTGGTAAACTCCCCATTCGTTTAGGCTGGTTTAGTGTTGTTTTTCCCACCTTACTCTTAAACTATTTAGGACAAGGTGCTTTTTTACTGAGTGGTTCTCATATAATTGATGGAAACATTTTCTTTAGCATGGTACCCCAGGTAATGCTCTTTCCGTTCGTCATCGTTGCCACCCTAGCAACTATCATCGCTTCACAAGCGCTCATTTCTGGTGCATTTTCTCTTGCGACGCAAGCAATTTCGCTGGGGTTATTCCCTTTTATGAAAGTTATTCATACGCATAGGGACCATGAAGGTCAAATCTATGTTCCTATGGTAAACTGGTCGCTGTATATTGGTTGTATTCTCCTCGTTATGATTTTCCAGTCATCCGACCGTCTGGCTTCAGCTTATGGACTCGCCGTATCAGGAGTTATGCTTGTAACATCACTGTCTATGACTGCAATTGCTTACTATTATTGGAAATGGAATAGAATTTGGATTATCTTACTATTCCTTCCGCTTACGCTTATCGATGTAGGTTTTGTTATGTCGAATTCTCTGAAATTTATTGAAGGAGGATACATACCGATTAGTATTGGGCTTGGCACCTTACTTATCATGCAAACATGGAAATGGGGAAGGACATTTGTCAAAAACGCCTATGAGAAATATCCTAAAATGACTATTCAAGAGTTAATTAATATTAGGAACAAAAGCGCTTCATTCATCCCTCGATCCGTTATTGTTATGACACCGGACGAAATAACGGAGATATCAGATAAAGTACCTCTGCTGAATCAAGTGTATTGGGAGCGACATAATATGATTTCTCGAGATGTCATTTTCGTTACAGTTCATATTACGAATGAATCTCACATCACATCAAAACGATTTAAAATTAGAAAAATCTATAGTGATCCCAAAAAAGGAACAATCATGTCAGTAAGTATGCATTTTGGGTATATGGAAACACCAGATGTCGAAGCTATGCTTGAGAAATTGGTCAAACATCACGATTTACCAATTGAAGAAGATTATACAAAGTGGAATATTGAAGTTATTCACGAACGAACAACGATCGAAGAGAGTCAAAATTTACTTAAAAAGATTCGCTATGAAATATTTGATTTTCTCCATAGGAACAGTGATACCGCAGATTCGTATTTCGGCTTAGGGATAAAACAATCATTAATCATTCAAGTTTTTCCCGTATTTATTTCTTAACGTATCTTTCCATGAGTAATATAAGCAAGTAATTCTTGACAAAAGATACTAGTTTGGTTACTGTCTAATTATACATTTTAAAATAGTGTGAAAAAGAAATATAAAGTACGCATAGGGAATCATAAAAAACAAACAAAATCTTTTCTTCATGGAATAATAAGAAATAAGTTATTTTCTACTTTATCAGTTGTTGTTCTTCTTATTGCAATTCCCGTTACTGTGTTACTTTCGCTCAATAAAACACAATTACTTAATTTTGCAGCAACTTCCCCCTATGCAATCAGAGGATCAATTTGGTTAGATACAGGTGAAGGATATCCTCCTGATGGACAATGGAATAATAACGAAGTTGCCTCGACTTTTTCTAATTGGCCTACAATCACACTTCACGGCTCAAATGGAATCTCTCTTCAAACTACCCCAACAAATGGCGGGTATAGCTTTGAAAACCTTACTGCGGGAATATACAGTGTGAGCGTCTCAGGGTTCAGCCCTACAAACCAATCCTCCCTGCAAAACATTCAATTATCTACCGCAAATCCAGTAAATAATGGTGTGAATATTGGATATTATACGAGTACTTCAAATGGGGGATCAAATTCTATAAAGGGAAGTATTTGGCTGGACACACAAGATCCTGGTGGAAAACCTGATGGTATATATAATAACGGGGAGTTACCTGCAGTTTTTACTGGTAATCCACAGATACATTTAAAGGATATACATACCGGCCAACAATGGGAAACAACCCCTACAGAAGGCGGCTATTCTTTTCAAGGGCTCGCTGCAGGAACATATAGTATCACGGTGAATGGATTTTCACCCACGAATCCAAATGATTTGTCAAATATTAATCTTCAAGGGAATAATACGAGCATGATTGTAAACATTGGCTATTATACTGGAAATACAAGTGGACTGACGGGAAATGCGAATATATCAGGAAGTATATGGATAGACGCGAACGGTAATGGCGTTTGGGATAACGGTGAGCAACCGGCAAATAATGGCGTTCCTGGAATACAAATCATTTTAGAGGATTCTGCAACACGACAAATTGCAGCTACAACAACTACCGGTGCAGGATTTGGATTTAATAATTTAGCAACGGGAACGTATACCATTGCCATTCATGGTTTTACGCCAACGAATCAAAGTCAATTAACAAACTTTAATGTTGCTGGAAATGGATATACAGTTAACATTGGTTACAATCCGAATGGAAATATAAATAGCCCGGCACCAACTCAAACAACAAATGGCAATGGTGGAGGAGGAAATAGTTCAGGCGGTAATAACACAGGAGGAAACTCGGGGGGTAGTACTGTCGTCTGTAGTAGTTCATCAAATCCACAATGTTCTTTCTCTTCAAGCTGTTCCACTGAAGGACAAACCTGCCAATGTGCTGATAAAGGCTGGGCAAACCATGATAAAGTGTATCAATGCACTGGCGGAAATTGGAAATATCAATCTGATACAAGCACCCTCACATGCAAGGGAACTTGTCAGTAAAATTCTTATTCTAAAGCATAAAAAATTCATTCTATGGCGTATCCATGTAAATTTCATTTGTTCCCATCATCCCAATAACGTATCAATTCAACACTTAGCTTCAATAAAATTCATAAGATATTCATGAGTATTTCTTTATACTATGCACACATCGCTGAAAAGCACAAAGAGAATTTATTGATACTCATGAATAATTTTCATATTCAGAGGAATTATAATTGTATTTCAGGTAAAACTGAACAAAATTTACTTGTCTTTCTTTTTGCTTCAGCAATTGTTCTTATCACGATTGGTTTTACCATTCCTTTTGTTCCGCAAAGTTTTACGTGTGTTATTACGAGAATTTGTATACCGACATCAAATGAAGTTACTGTGTTAAGCGCTCGCTAAGTTCAAATTTTCTTGAAAATTCTGTCTATACTTGCAAAAATAGCAAGTAATCGTATAATTCTGCCATGCAGACGCTAAAACCTATTCAATCGTTTCTAGCACGAAATAGTAGCGCGAAGGATAAACCATTTGCATTAAAATATGGTCTTGCTTTAACCAGCGTATTATATATCCTTATACCCATATTCTACAATTCGACTATTCTTTGGAGTGTTAGTCCTTTTCTTATGATGATTCCCAGCGTCATTATTACGTCCTGGGTAGGTGGTTTTTTACCCGGCTTCTGGGCAACAATTATTGGCTTGTTAGTTGGAGATTTTTTCTTTGTTCATCCATTGCATACTTTCATCATTACCAATACCGATGATTGGGTCCGTGTCATACTTTTTGGAATAAGTGGCCTTTGTATTAGCATTCTTAGTCAATTTTTTCATAATGCACTGGCAGACGCCAAAAAAGAGGCAAAAGAGGCACACTATCACGAACTTCTTCTCAGAGAATCTGAAGAACGTTTCCGGACAATTGCCAATCACGCACCCATTATGATTTGGATGACTGACAAACACGGAAAAATTATTTTTTTTAACAATCAATGGCTTGAATTTCGAGGCAAACAAATTGAGGAAGAAATCGGTTCATTATGGAGAGAAGGAATCCATCCGAGTGACAGGAAATTATTCATTAAAACATACGAAAAAGCATTACAATTACAAAACAGTTTTACAATTGAATGTAGAATAAAACGGTTTGACAATTTATATCGATGGATATCGAACTCCGGCGTGATACGATTTGACACGAAAAAAAACTTTTTAGGTTTTATTGGTATATCAGAAGATATTACTGAACACAAAGAAACAGATTTACAGAAAAGTACATTTTTAAGTGTTGTCTCGCATGAGCTAAAAACGCCAATTGCTATCATACGAGTCATTGAACAAGTTCTCTTTGACGAATACAAAAAAGTGATTGAAAAAGATACATTACTGGATCTTCATTCAGAACTTGAACGGTTAACGCTTCTTGTTGACGATTTATTAGATCTTTCGCGAATTGAACGAGGCAAATTAGTTATTAAAAAAAACAAAATCGATCTTTCTCGTGTTGTTGCTCAAGTCGTAAAACGTATGCAAATTATTTCACGAACACATGCAATCATTTGGCAAAAACAACATGCCTTTTACGTTAATGCTGATGAAAATAGAATTAAACAAGTCTTGATTAATTTGATTGCGAACGCAATTAAACATTCCCCAAATAAATCTCATGTATATATATCGATAGAAAAAAAAGATCGCTTTATTACTGTTGCGGTAAAAGACGAAGGAATTGGAATAAGTGCAAAAGAGCAGCCATATATTTTTGATATGTTTTATCAAGTAAAAGATTATTTTACTAAAGGATTTGGTCTTGGTTTATACATCGCAAAAGAAATTATTAATCAACATAATGGTACTATATGGGTAAAATCGAAGAAAGGGGAGGGGAGTACGTTTTACTTTACCTTACCCATCTGACACATACTTATGAAAAAGAACCAAAAAAACAAATATGAAGATCCTTATTGTTGAAGACGAGCAAATACTAGTTAAATACTTAAAACGATACCTTGAAAAAAAAGGTTTTAGTGTTATGGCTTGTTATGACGGAAAAGAGGCATTACATTTTATTGAAATGAATCATCAGTCAATCGATCTTATTGTCTTAGATCTTGCGTTGCCAAAATTGTCAGGAAATCTTATCTGTAAAAGACTTCGGGCAGAATCAATAACAACACCAATCATTATCCTTACTGCACGCAATACGGTTACTGATAAGGTAGTAGGACTCAATTACGGAGCGGATGATTATCTTTCAAAACCATTCTCAGCAAAAGAACTTGTCGCCAGAATAAAGGCATTGCTCCGAAGACCAAAGGAAATGATTTCAAACGTGGTACACGTAGGTGATTTAGCAATATGGACTCAAGAACATAAAGTATTTCGCAATGGAACTGAAGTGAAATTAACCTTAAAAGAGTATCAACTCTTAGTTTATCTGGTTACGTATCCAAATCGAGTAATTGAACGAGAGGAAATACTGGAAAAAGTATGGGACATGAATTATAACTCATTTAGTAATGTCGTTGACGCTCAAATCAAAAACCTTCGGAAAAAACTAGGGTTAACGAAATACCCAGGAAAATTAGAAACCATAAGGGGAGTAGGCTTTCGCATTAACATATAATTACGAAGAGCAAATATTGACGACGTAAAAAGCACTTTGCCACGTTCTGAGTCTCCTATTGACAATACATTACGCTTCGTTTATACTGTATAAAATTCAAAATATTAGGCAAAAATAGCAGAAAATGATATATTTTGGTCCCAAAAAGAGCAATTTTTTAAAAATAATATGAAAAAAAAGCAAGAATACATAAAGGTGGCTTCTTATGAAGGGAAGAAAGGTGAAGTTAAAAAAGTTGTTCTTTTATACTCCGGTGGACTTGATACTTCAGTCATGCTGAAATGGATACGCGAAGAATATAAAGCAGAGGTTATAGCACTTACCATAGATATTGGTCAACTTGCCGATGATCTCCAAGCAATTAAGAAAAAGGCAGAAAAATTAGGAGCGATTAAATCATATCTTATTGACGCAAAAGATGAATTTGCTGAAGAATATTTATCAAAAGCAATCAAAGCAAATGCAAATTATCAACAAGAATATCGTCTTGCCACACCTCTTGGGAGACCTCTTTTAGCAAAATGGGCCGTGAAAATTGCTGCTCTTGAAGGCGCTGATTGTATCGCTCATGGCTGTACCGGGAAGGGCAATGATCAAGTTCGTATTGAAGGTACAGCACTAGCCCTCAATCCTGATATAAAAATAATTGCTCCGGTTCGTGAATGGAGTATGGGTCGTGATGAAGAAATTGCCTATGCAAAAGAACATGGAATTCCTGTCCAACAAACGGTCGAAAAACCATATTCCTACGATGATAATATGTGGGGTATTTCCGGAGAAGGGGGAGAAATAGAAAATCCTGCACTCATTCCACCTTTGAAGCAAATTCTCCAAATCAATAAAACTCTAGAAGAAGCAAGCGATACTCCCGAGACTATTCACCTCGAATTCGTTAAGGGAATTCCTGTCAGCATTAATGGCAGACAAATGAAACTTGCTGATCTTATTGGAGAATTGAATGCACGAGGAGCAAAACATGGTATTGGAACGAATGTACATATTGAGGACCGCGTTGTCGGTATTAAAATCCGCGATGTGTTCGAAGCACCAGGAGCTGAAATTATTATAACGGCTCACCGGAAATTAGAAAATTATGTTTCAACTCGGGCAGAGAACGAATTCACTTCAATTGTCGAAACGAAATGGGCATATACCGTCTATGGTGGATTATGGTATGAACCTTTGATGGATGATTTGAATGCCTACATTAATCAAGTAAATCAAAAAGTAACGGGTAAAGTGACTGTAAAATTATATAAGGGAACTGCACAAGTTCTCGCATTAGAAACTCCTAATACCATTTTCGAAGAAAAGTTGGCAACCTTTATGGCATCAACAGCATTTAATCAAAACGCCTCAGCAGGATTTATTGAGTTGTATACCATGCAAATGAGACTTGCTCAGCGGGCAGAAAAAACAGTATTGCTTTCCATAGGAAAACGCGAAAATAAAATTAAACTGCTTTCAGAGATGAAGAAACTTTATGCAATGCGATATAAGCTCTATGCAACCTATAAAACCCATAAATTCCTCAAAACGCATGGTATTGAATCAATTGAAGTGAATAAAATATCACAACCACATCTTAAACCAAACCTAGCCGATTTGCTTGAAGCCAATCGTTTCGACTTAATTATTAATATTCCAACAAGCGGGGAAGAGACAACTGATAAAGAAAAAACCGATGGACAAATCATTCGCGAGAAAGCTGTTGATCATAATGTTCCTCTCATTACCACCGTCACTGTTGCGCAAGAAACAGTAAAAAAATTAGAAGCCACAAAAGTCCAATAACCTGGTAAATGAAAGTAAAACATATTCGCCGAGTATTAATGTGCCGACCTCTCTATTTCACGGTTGATTACGTGATTAATCCTTGGATGAAACCTGGAAGTGCAGATACAAAGAAGGCATTAGTACAGTGGGATAATTTAGTAAAAACGTATATTGATCTGGGTATTAAAGTTGAAATTATTGATCAACAAAAAGGATGGCCAGATATGCTCTACGCAACGGATCAGGCAATTGTTCAGGGAAGAAACGTATTAATGAGCCGATTTCGGCATAAAGAAAGACGGGGAGAGAGTCAATTCTATGAACAATGGTTTTTCGAACATGCATATACCATTTCCCATCTTCCCGAAAATCACTATTTTGAAGGAAATGGTGAATCATACTTCTGGAATCAATATCTCTTTATTGGAACCGGATATCGCTCTGATAAGCAAACCGCAAGTTACCTGCAAACACTTTTCCACCATACGATCGTCCCACTGCACATTGTTGATCCTGCATTTTATCATCTTGATGTTGGATTTTTTCCTCTCAATAATGAAACTGCATTCTATTTTCCTGATGCTTATACACCAAATTCACAAAAGTTATTAAAAAGTATTGTTCCCAATCTCATTCCCTTTACTTTGCATGAAGCGCATGGCTTTTCAGCAAATAGTATTGTCCATGGGAAAACTGTTCTTGTCCAAAAAGGAAATCCAACTTTTTTATCCACCCTCCATTCTTTGGGTTATGAAACAAGAGAAATTGATGTTTCAGAAATTATGAAGGGTGGGGGAGGAATTCACTGTTTGACAAATATACTTGAAGAAGTAGAAGATCCTCCGGCAATTCCAGCAATCAATATACCATGAAAATTCGACGAATGACTCTTGGTGATTTTTCCTCCTGCTATGCTCTTTGGCAACAAACTACCGTTGAATTACAATCCTACGAAAAAGAACAAAAAGAGGTAGCACAAATGTTGCTCCTTAATCCTGATTCTTGTTTTGTTGGAATCCATCAAGGGAAAATAATTGGAACTGTACTCGGTATTTTTAACGGAAGACGAGGATGGATTTATCACTTAGCTATTTTGCCACAATATCAGAAGAAAGGATATGGATCTCTTCTTTTACAACAGACTGAAGAGACGTTGCTCAAACGGGGAGCAAGTGTAGTATTACTTTGGTTGGAATATACGAATCTTGATAAACTTCCCTTCTATTTAAAAAAAGATTATGCAGTTTACCATGATGCATTAGCACTTCGTAAAAAACTAACTCGTTAGCTTTTCCAACTTCGTTTTAACATTAATTATAAATTTTGAGCTCGATATAGTATGATGATAAAGTGAAACATATTAAGCATATTCATAAAATTCGTAGATATTTATCAAACAAACAAATAACTCTTCTCTTTAGCATCTTACTTCTCATAGCTCTGCCAATTTTTTTACTCGCAGTTAATAAGATTAACGAATTCCGTGAAAGAGCTGCAGGGACAAGTATTCCATCTTTTTCTCATGTTTTTGTTATTATTATGGAAAACCATAGCGTAAGCCAAATTGCCGGGAGTAGCTCGGCACCATATATTAATCAACTCATCAGTCAATACGGTTATGCAGCAAATTATCAAGCATTATTCCACCCGAGTTTACCAAATTATATTGCACTTACCTCAGGTGGAAATCAGGGAATTACCACTGACTGTGATAGCTGCCGCGTTAGCGCTCCCAGTATCTTTGATGAACTCGAAAAAGCGGGAAAAACATGGAAAGCATATATGGAAAGTATGCCGAGTAATTGTGCTGGAGCAGATGCAAGTCCTTACTTACATCACCATAACCCACCCGCATATTATTCAAGTTTGCTTTCTTCCGGAAGCTGTGCAAAAAATGATGTCGCATACACGCAATTTTCATCTGATTTAGCATCGGGAAATATTGCTAATTTTGTTTGGATCTCACCGAATGCAAACAATGACATGCATAATGGAAATATTCAACAAGGGGACACCTGGTTATCCCAAGAAGTACCAAAGATACTTGCGTCATCAGCGTATCAACAAAATGGGCTCCTGGTGATAACCTTCGATGAGGGAGATAAGAATTTATCACCTAATCAGGTTGTTACTATCATTATTTCACCTCTTGGAAAACAAGCATATAAATCAACGATTGCCTATACCCATTATTCATTACTTCGAACAATTTCAGATGGATTAGGTGTCCAACCACTTGGAAGTGCAGCAAGCACAAATCCCATGAGTGATTTTTTTAATACTGGTAATAACCAATCCCCTACATCGGGTAACGGAACTCCAACAGCAACTCCTGCACCCTGTGTGATGCCATCAATGACTCCAGGAGTTACCCCAACGCAAATACCGTCACCTGGCACGAGCCCCACCATACAACCTCATGCAGGAAAGGCACCTTTCGTACAAGGTGCACAAATCATTGATCCATCAACTGGTAAAGTATTAATGCTCAGAGGTACCCAAATCGCTTCGCCATTAAATTTTATTTCTGGATGGAACTCAGGACAAGATCCTACGCAATATCTCAATCCTCAAGTATTCGCAGCAATTAAATCATGGAATATGAATGCCTTGCGATTACCAATTTCTCTGTGGGAGTATAATACGAATCCTTCAAAGTATATGGGGTATCTGGATCCAATTGTACAACAAGCGAATGCCGCAGGCCTTTATGTTATTTTAGATAATCATGATGATGATAAAAGTGGTTCCCCCTATGGAGTAGGGTGTGCAATACCAAAAGCTGAAGATGTTATTTTCTGGAAATTTATTGCTGGACATTATGCAAATAACCCTATGGTAATGTTTGACCTTATTAATGAACCGAACGGCATAACCGCACAAAATTATCTTAATGGAGGAGAGACGGTCAATTGTCCGAATAAACCTGCAGTCGATGTCGGTATGCAAGCAATGGTAAATGCAATTCGACAAGCCGGTGCAAATCAAATTATTGTAACTATTGCAGATATAACCGCACAAAATCCGACAATTAAATTGAACGATCCCAATATTATGTATACCGTTCATATTTACGCTAAAATTGGAACCCAGAACGCTACACAATGGGATCAAGCTTGGGGATCGCTTATAGGCAAAGCTCCGCTTTATTATGGAGAATGGGCAGTACTACCTAATTCATTAGTACCTGCTCAATGTCAACCATATACTCCTGCAAATGCAGACACTCTGACGAACAATTTCCTCCAGTATATGCAACAACGAAATGCCAATTGGACTGCATGGGAATTTCGACCATATTATTTAATTACAAGTCAGACAGCTTTTACACCTACGACTTTTGCAGGAAACTGGACTGCATGTAATACAGGTGGACAAGAAGGAATGGGGACAGATGTCAAAAATTATCTTCAAACTGTCGTCAATACCCAAGCTGCCATGAGTTTTGCCACCAAGAAGACTCCCACTCCCACCATAAAAAAAACGCCAACCCCAACAAATGCAAAAAACCCATCACCAACTTCCGCACAGCAGCCAACACCAACATGTCCTATCTCAAGCCCATTTCCCACTGATACACCAACAAGCATCCCATCCAACGGACCAACGACAAGTGTATCACCAACCTCGCAATCATTTTGTGGACAAACATGTAATACTGACGTAGATTGCGATCAAAGTGGTGTTTCCTGTGGTGTTTGTGATCCCAATGCGAAGGTGTGTACCCAAGGAAGTTCCCCAAGTTCAACTACTCAACCAACATCCCAACCATCAAATACTCCAACCAAAAAGGATGATAACGATAAGGGTTCTATCAAAATTCATTTTGAAGGAATTGATCCAGAGAATAACCCAAAACCACATCATCCACAACGAGATATTGAATTACATTTTTATAAAACACAAGACTTCTCCCAAACACCTGATGCTAGCGTTGACACCACCGTTACATTTGACAGTTCAGATCCAAATGGATCATTTGTTAATACTGCAATTGATCTTTCGTCAGTACCACAAGGGACATATTATGTGTTAGCTAAATCTCCTGAAGGTTCACTTTCAGAGTTATTGACCCAACAACCGATTCCCATTGCACCTGGTACACCGACAATGTTAAATGGCACATCATCAAATACAAATACCACACAAAATTTCCGTATGGGGGATTTAAATAATGATAATGTGGTTGATATCACCGACTATAACATTCTTGTAGATTGTTATGGAATAAAAGTCAACTCAACCGGATGTACTAATCATAATATTAATGACCAAACAAAGGGTGTATTTGCTGACTTAAATGATGACGGTGAGGTGAATGGAATTGACTATAATATACTCTTAAGAAATTTTGGACAAAGTGGTTATGGAGCTACTACCTCAGCTCAATAATTGATAATTCTGGTCTATTTTTGTGGAGAAGTTAACGTATAGTAACTTGTTTTTGTTTTTCCAAATTTTTCAAGAAGCTGTTTTTTTACTAACGAAGCTAGAAGTGAATGAGCTTGTTGGCGCGTCACTGAAAGAGCTTTTTGAATATCGGTAGTTTTTATCGCTTTTTTTTCAATTACAATTTGCAATACTTCTTCCTCTCGACTCGTAACGAGTACTCGTTTTTCACCGGTTATTTCTTCGAATTTCGCATTACTCAACTCATGAATACGAGCAAGAGCTGCTTGTAATGAATATGCTATGCCTTCGAGAAAATATTCTAACCATTGCGTTTTATCTCCTGAATCGGCAGTATGAAGACTATCGGAATATAAATGTCTATCGATATCATAATAATCATCGAGAATAAAGAACTTGGCTACTTCATAATTCTGTAAGAGAAGAAAATACGCAGTGATAATTCTTGCAAGTCTTCCATTACCATCAAAAAAAGGATGAATATATGCAAATTGGTGATGAAGAATACCAGCACGAATTAATGGGGGTAATGCCACTTCCTGTTGTACCCAATCAAACAATTCCTGTAATGCTTTTTCAATTTCGTCCTTCGTATGAAAAGGAGGATTATGTTTTACCACAATCTCTTCTGGAGTACGATGCCCTACAAATACCGGCCCATCACGAAGTGAACCTAAACTTTTTTTTTCGATGCCTTCCATAAGTTCTCCATGCAATTTCTGAATCAGTGTTGTCGTTATTGGTTCATGATTTCGTGCATGCGCAAAAATTGTTTGTAATACTGAGAAGTAATTTTTTACCTCTTTTTCTGATTTCGTAACGGGAACTTGATCACCGAGGATAATATTTGTCACGTCATAAGGGGAGAGAGGATTTCCTTCAATACTTGTTGAGTAATGGGTTGCCAACATTTGATTTTCTTGTCGTAACTTCAAAGAAATCGAAGGTATTAATTTTTCATTAATGAGTTGTCCATATAAACGTTCTATAGTAGCAATAGAGTTAACAATTTTGAGCGTAAACGTAAATTTTGGTTCAAACATAGTATTAGTATACCAAAAGATTCACGATTGTCAACATATTTGTAATCATATATGTCAATATACAAGAAAAGACAATTGTAAATATATTTGTAAACTCATATGTAAAGCTATTGTCCTGATTGGACAGACCATTCAACTAAGAGAAGGTTATAATCAGGGCCATCAATTTGACCATTATCATCATCTATATCTGCTCCCGAAGAAGTACTATTTGGTCGATATTGCACTGGACAAGAATCAGTAGTAAGTTTTGTCCCATAACATTCAGCAATGATATTGTAATCTAAAATACTAATTTGATTATCATTATTAATATCTCCATTCGTCAGATATAAAGGGGGAACACTATTTGACTGCTTTGCGATAACATGGACTATACTTGCTCCTTGTTTCTCTAGAAACCCATCAGTTTTTACTTTCATAAGGTAATCGCCTGAAATAAGATTTGCAAAAGATGCTGTGCCGGTAAATATTCCCTGCGTGCTATCAAACGTAAGAGTTCCTGACGCAGTCGATACTTTATTGGATTGCATATTGATCGCGGTAACCGTAATAGGTCGTGTTTGATGCTTCGGTGTTGTTGTTCCTTTGGCTTGTGGATTTGCATTCGTTCCTCCGTTGCCTATACCGTGCAGACCTATTGCAAACAATAATGATGTTTCTGATGATGGTGTTGGCGTAGGGGAAGATGGAGTAGGCGTTAGTGGCGATTGAGCAGAAAAAGTAAGCGCAACAGTGGAATAGGGAGGGAGATGAAGTACCGTGGACGTATTGGTACTATTTGCTCCTAATGGTATTGTTTGAACATTTATTTTTGGATTTGTTTGGTTGAGCGTAAATAGGGTTCCGGTAGAAGCAGTAACAAACCCGACATTTTGGGCAGCAACAGTGATGGCAGGATAATCAGTCGCTGTTGTATTAACCATTACAAGCGTATCTTGTTTCTTTGTAAAAAACCCGGTTGTGTAAACGCCTGGTAAATTTGATGCAGCAGAATTAGCAACATACCCATTATCAGTAATATTAAGATAATTCGCGCCTCCGAAAAGTAAATAGGTATAATATTGTGGATAAGGCTGTACTGTTCCTCCTGTTAGAGAACAGTCCATTTGGGTATTATAAACACCAAACATACATAAGGTATTACCCTGAGGAGTTAACTTAGCATAAGCAAAATAACTCAAGCTTGGTAATACATTTGCATTACTATATTGTCCCTGTGGACTTATTGCACTATTGAGAATATCGGTAACAACCAGAGAATTCCAAAGTGGCGCATAGGGAAGGGTATTCCCAAAATTCTGAATTGATGAACCGGTATTATATTCATCCATGAGTATTGGCGTTGAAGCAGCATTAGGTTGTTTTCCCTGAGATACTGCATTCGCAACCAATTGATATAATGCTGTGTAACCTCCATTGATTCCTGAAACTGTCGTTTCTTGAGTTGCGGCAACTAAAGCAGGCCATGAAGTACTACTTCGATAGTGATGAAAACTAACAAAATCAATATACGGAGCAACCGTTGGATCATCAACAAAAGAAGGTATCCATGTCGCTGCTCGAGCAGTGGAAAAACCGAGTACCGGACCTCCGACACGCACTGCTACTCCATCCGATGCAGCTTGTTGTTTTATTAACGGTGCTGCTGCTGCATACAATGCTTTATAATCACTTAATCTTGTGGCATCTGCTGTAGTTCCCGTAGGCGGATTTTCGCACCAAAAGCCAGTTCCATCAGGCTCATTCCAAATTTCATAATAAGGATGGAGGGAGGGAAAAGCCTTATCAATATGATTTACTAAAATAGCAGCTAATTTCCCCCACGTTTGCAGCCCAATATCTTGACCATTAACAACATACGATGGTTTAACATGAGAGGGATCCTCACCATTTTGACAGGGATTTAAAAGCGGTGGATTCTGTTTTGCTGGTTCCATCCACACAGGGCTAAAGGATAAAACAATAATTGGTTGGAGTCCATCATTATTTACTAAAGTGAGATCCTGATCGACTTGTGACCAATCTCGTTTTGTATCATCCGTAAGACTTTGGGGATTTCTAAATACAAAGCCCATATAATTGCCTATGCGAGTTAATCCAATTTTTGCCTGAGAAAGTGAAGTAGTATCTTCAGGAATCCCTTTATTAGGTCCAAGACCATTAATACCAAAAAAGTTATTCGGAATTGGAAAACTTTTATTTTGTCTATTGCCAAAATCGACAGTAATATCCGCAAGTGATCCCGAAGCGTGCTGTCTAAAATCTTGAACAAGTTGTACTGAAAAGATCAGCACAGGTAAGGCGAAAATAAGGATAATAGTACTCAAAACAATCAGAGTTCTTGATGAAAGTGAAGTTATTGGTCCTTTCATAAATACATTACAAAATGATAAAAGAATATACTCTTTACTATATGGTAGTTATGGTAGTTTTTCAACAGATTCAATTCGAACTCAGCCCTATCGATATATGCTTTATAAAGTAGTCCCACGTTTACTTGATTTTATGATTTTCTTTACATATACTCAATCTATGCAACCACCGCTTACACATAAAGACATTGACGGCAAATTCCACAAACAACTGTTTGTTCAAGATTACACGAAGAAACCTATGATTGAAGGAGTAAAAATTGTGGAAATTAAAAATTTTGTAGGTGAAGATGGTGATTTTTCCGAACTAATGCGTCTTGCTCCAAATGGCGAATCTGAACAATTCCCAGGTTTTGCACTTCGCCAAATGAGTCGTTCTAAGATGTATCCCGGCTCAGTGAAGGCCTGGCACATTCATTTTGCTCAAGAAGATATTTGGCATATCCTTCCGGAAAATACGCTGCTTGTAGGTTTATGGGATATCCGGAAAGACTCCCCAACAAAAGGAGTTACGATGCGTCTTGCTCTTGGAGGAGGGAAGGGACATTTAGTATATATTCCCCGAGGCGTTGCCCATGGCGGTGCTAATTATGGTAATAAACCTGCTACTATTTTATATTTTGTAAACGCACAATTTAATATCGAGAATCCAGATGAAATCCGTCTACCATGGGATGAATTAGGAGAAGACTTTTGGTCACCAACAAAAGGATAACTTGTGATAACGATATACAAGTAATACTTAAGGAACAGTAATAAGTACATTGATATAGACAAATTGTTGATTATTTTTTGACTTAGCATGCAAAATATGCTACTATCTTATAGTACATATGCGTCGAACTGAAAGTCCTTCTTTTATCCAAACAGGTATTAAAGAAACAGCTTCAAAAACAGTCAGAAGTCCATTGAAGTTGCTCGGTTCTCTTTTGACTTTAAAGCCAATGATTGACATGGCAAAAGCTTTCGTGGAATATGGCGGGAAACGTTCGTTATCACTTCGCAGGGGAAAGGGTGAATACTATCTCAACACCCCTCAATCCTCAAGTTCATCTATCTTTTCACCAAAAACCATTTTCGGTTATTCGGGTTGAACTAACCTATTGCTTGACAAACATTTATAAAGAGAATAAAGTACATACAAATGAATCAGACTCCATTTTATGATCCTCATAAAACCTTTGATGAAAATTTCGATAACGGACCTTATGGCGCATTCAAAGATGGAAAAGTTTATCATGAAAAAGAAGAGCCAAAATATACGTTTCTCGGTCATAAAATTTATCTCCCTTTTGGTATTCCTGCAGGACCATTACCAAATGCAAAATTTCTTAAAGCAGCTTTTGAAAAAGGTTTCGACATTAATCATTATAAAACACAACGAAGTATCAAATTTCCTTGTAATCAGTTTCCCAATGTATTATTTGTAAAGGTGGACGGAGATTTGACACCAGAAAAAGCAAAAATACCACTTGTTGGCACTCCAGAACCCACCAGCAGTTCGCTCAACATTACGAATTCATTTGGTAACCCTTCTCGAGGACCTGACTTTTGGCAAGAGGATATGAAAAAAGCAGTTCAAGCAACGCGAAAAGGGCAAGTTATGATTGCAAGTGTTGTCGGTACAATAAAAAAAGATAGTTCCGAAGAAGATTACTATGACGATTTCGCTTTAACTGCAGGACTAGCTGCTGAAACTGGTGCAAAAATTATTGAAGTTAATTTATCATGCCCAAATGTCGCTGATGAAGGCATTCTTTGTTATACACCTCATGCTGTTGAAAAAATCGCGCGAAAAACAAAGGAGAAAATAGGAGATATACCGCTTATAGTAAAAATTGGTCACTATTCCAAAGAGCAAACCGAACTGCTTGAACATATTCTGAGACTACTCAAACCATTTATTGCAGGAGTCGCTGCTATTAATACTATTCCTGCAGCAGTTGTTGATGAACATGAGAATCAAGCATTGCCGGGACCAAACAGACTGATTAGTGGTATTTGTGGCGCGTGTATCAAATGGGCTGGGCTCGATATGACCAAACGATTAGCTGCTATTCGTGAGAAGATTAGAGCCGATTATGCGATTATCGGAGTCGGTGGGGTAGTTAACTCCAAAGATTACCATGCGTTGCGTCAAGCAGGAGCAGATGTTGTACAATCTGCAACAGGAGCCATGTGGAATCCTTTTCTTGCTCAAGAAATAAAAGCGAAATATCAGTAACCATTGTTCTGAAATCATTCCTTTCTCTTACTGTACTTTCTTACGTTTATCATTCTTTATAGATATACTCAATCTAATAAAATAACTACATGGATAGATATCAGAAACTAGCCATGAACACGAGCCCAAATGAGGATAATTACGGATGGTACAACCATCTGTTTTTATTTGAAGAAAGGAGGATTCTCGTCACATTATTACCTAATATTTTTTGATTTCTTACGTTTTTTTTCTATACTTCCTTGTATGCATCTTGTAAGTCCTGCGTTTACAAATAATGGCTTTATTCCTAAACAATATACCTGTGAAGGAAAAGGAATTAATCCTCCACTTTTCATAGAAAATGTTCCCGTAAAAACAAAGAGCTTAGTACTTATTGTTCTTGATCCCGATGCTCCGGTAAAACCGTGGACTCACTGGATTTTGTATAATATCCCAGCAAATATTCAGACTATTCCAGAAGGAGAAACACCACCGAGTGCTCTCTCGGGAATGGGGGACTTTGGCGATCTTTCCTACGGAGGTCCTTGTCCACCTTCAGGAACCCATCGATATGAATTCACGTTATACGCTCTTAATACACAGTTAAATCTTCCTCAGGGCTCAAAAAAAGAAGACGTTTTACAAGCAATGAAAGGACATATCCTTGAGCAAACAACACTTACGGGATTATACAAACGAGAACAGCCACTCAAGGGACAACAAATTCGCCTATGATATACTAGGCACATGCAGTATAAAATTGGTGTTTTTGGGTCTGCAGTTCATGAACACTCAAGTGCAATTGCAAAAACAATCGAACTTGGCAAAGTCCTTGCACAAGAAAAAGTAATCATTATTACCGGAGGTTGTAGTGGCATGCCATATTTGGCAGCAAGCGAAGCTGCAAAACAGGGTGCAATGATCTGGGGATACTCACCAAATACCAGCAGAGAAGAGCAGCTTACTATGTATCCACACGACGATATCAATATCTACTCGCAAATTTTCTATGTTCCTCAATCCTACAAAGATCTTTTTTTTGCTCAGCAAAATCTTCACTTTCCTGAAGATGATGCAAAGCGAAAATATCGTAATGTCATCTCAACAGCAAATTGTGATGCAGGAATCATTATCTCAGGACGATGGGGGACGTTGAATGAATTTACAAACCTATTTGATATGGGCAAAGTAATTGGAGTTTTGGAAAATACGGGTGGTGTTGCAGATGAACTCAAAGCGTTAATGAGAAAAATATCAAAAGTAACCAAGGCAGACGTGCTTTTTAATGAGGACCCAAAAAAGCTTGTCCACCATGTAATCTCGGTGTTACGTAAGCGTTATCCCACAAAATAGATGAAAAAATATGCTTATTGCGTAGGTGAATAGTGCTTGTTATACTGGGGGATAATCAGATGGGTTTTCAAGAAAAATTAGATAAAATAATAGAGGAAAATAACTCTCTCGTTTGTGTTGGACTAGATACTGACACAAGAAAGCTTCCAAAACATCTCCTTGAAGAAAAAGAACCAAAATTTACTTTTAACAAAGCGATTATTGATGCAACTCATGATTTGGTTTGTGCATATAAACCAAATAGTGCTTTCTACGAAGCGTCGGGCGCACAAGGGATCCACGAATTGTTCCTTACCTGTCAATATCTGAAAGAAACATATCCTAACATTCCGATACTGTTAGATGCAAAGCGTGCAGATATCGGCACAACGAACTTAGGATACATTGAGTTTGCGTATGACTATTTAGGTGTGGATGCAATTACACTCCAACCATTTCTTGGAAAAGAAGCTCTCCAACCGTTCTTAGTTCTCAAAGAAAAAGGTTCATTTATTTTATGCCGAACATCAAATCCCGGAGCAGGGGAGTTGCAAGATTTACTTATTGATGGAGTTCCGTTATACAAAATTATTGCTAAAAAAGTAGCAACAGAATGGAACAGTAATAACAATTGTATGGTCGTTGCAGGTGCTACTTTTCCTGGAGAACTTGCAGAAGTACGTAAAATAGTAGGCGATATAACTATCTTGTCTCCAGGTGTTGGTGCTCAAGCAGGGGATCTCACAAACTCAGTCAAGGCCGGATTAAATGCGCAAAAAAAGGGATTAATTATAAACTCTTCTCGAGGAATAATATACGCATCACCAGAAAAAGATTTTGCAGATGCCGCAAGAAACGAAACAATAAAATTACAAAAGGCAATTAATGCTGCACGGAGTCTTTAATGGTATTATCCACTATGAAATATAAAAGCAACTTGACAAGCAATTAATGCATTGTTACTATCATTTTTATGAAACAAGATACAAAAACAGCAAAGGAGGTTGCAAAGTTGCTCCTTTCCATTCAAGCTGTTACCTTTCGTTTCAATCCTCCTTATACCTACACAACAGGCTTGAAAAGTCCAGTATATCTTGATAATAGAGTCGTCATGTCTCATCCTGAAGTAAGAAGTAAGATCATTAATTATTATGTTGAAGCAATTAAAAAACATATTGGCATTAATAACGTTGAATGGATCTCTGCAACAGCAACTGCGGCAATTCCCCAAGGAACTCTTGTTGCAGATCGATTGGCAATTCCTATGGTGTATGTCAGACCAACGACGAAATCCTATGGAAAAGGAAATAAAATTGAAGGCTACTTAAAAAAGGGAAGTAAGGTTGTTATTATTGAAGATCATATTACGACAGCAGAAAGTGTCGTCAACAATGCAAATTCAATTAGAGATGCGGGGAGTATAGTTACGTATTGTGTTACAACAACGACCTACGAAACAGAGAAATCACAACATGCATTACAACAGAACGACATTATTCTGATTCCTCTCACCACAGGCAAAATTATTATTGAAACTGCCTATGAAAACGGGCAAATTACTGAGCAAGAAAAAGATTCCATAGATACATGGTTCCAAGATCCTCCTGCCTGGGCAAGTACGGTTAATCTTTCCTAAAACTCTTTATTCCATTTTCATTTTCCTGTGTGATTTTGAATTTACGTATTTAACTTCACGTTCATATTTCAAGTGAATAACGTAAATTACGGCAACAAGAAGAATTGGTAATAAATAGCTTACATAAGAGAGAAAAGATATATTAAATAGCATATTTATCATATGAACTTGTTACAATAACGATACGATGGTAGAAATAAAGGAAGACTTATACTTAAAATATAAATATTTTTTTCCATTTCTTTTTAGGATATTTCGTTTTCTACGCCAACGCATATGAATTAATATATTTATCATGACAGATGATATATAAAAATAGCTAATAAATTATGTAAGAAAACTGCAAGTAAGCAGTCTTTTACTTCTTGTGAGTGACCATTACATAGCTAGGATATTTTTTATGCTCTAAAATCATACTATTAACTATAAATAGGGTATAGTATATATTACATAAATGCGTATAATTATTTTTGGGGCGTCGGGTGCTACAGGAAAATTGGTTGTTAAGCAGGCACTTGAAAAAGGATATCTCGTCCGTGCGTTTGTAAGAAACCCACAAAAACTTGGTATTATCCATAAAAATTTATCCACAAGTGAGGGTAATATTACTAATCCTCACCAAGTTCTTCATGCATTGACTCATGGAGATGTTGTGGTCAGTACGTTAGGAAATAAGACATCTCGCTCGTTATTTAGGAAAAATAACACCATATCTGAAGGAACACAAAATATAGTCAAAGCGATGAAATTAAATAATATTTCTCGATTATTATTTCTTACATCATTTGGAATTAATTCCAAAATATTTCTCCCTGAAAAATTGTTTATTCGTATTGTCCTTAAAAACATTTTTGCCGATTTACCAACACAAGAAAAGATTATAAAAGATAGTACATTAGCGTGGACAATTATTCGACCAGCAAGACTTGTCGATTCACAACAGAACGAGAATTATCAAATCGGTGAAGATCTTGCAATTTCACCACTATCAAAAATTTCTCGTACCAACGTGGCAGATTTCATTCTTCGGGAAATTACCCAAAACAAGTATATCCAAAAAACAGTCACCATAAAAAATTTATGAAGGAGCATACAATAGAAAAGTAGCGATCAGTATAAAAATGTTTTATACTATATGCTCATCTCTATGAAAAAATTTTTGCTCACTTTGTTGATTATAGGAATTATCATAGGAATAGGATTAGGCATTACCTCTGTTTGGATTAAAGGAATAACGAATAAGATTTTCATCAAAAAAAATACTGCAACAAATAATACTTCAGTGAATACGTTACAAAATGATTTTGATACGAATACTCCTATTAATATTGCATTGTTAGGGTACGGAGGAGGAAATCATGATGGCGCTTATTTAACTGATTCCATGATCGTTGTCCATATTGATCCGAAAGTAAAAAAAATCTTTCTTGTTTCTATTCCTCGAGATCTTTGGGTAAAAATTCCAACAAATGGAACTGAAGGAAGTTATTCTAAAATAAATGCCGCTTATGCATATGGATTAGATGATAGTGATTATCCAAATAAACAAGCCCAGTTTAAAGGAACCGATGGGGGAGGGAGACTTGCAGAATACATGGTTTCACAAGTTATGGGTATTCCTATCGATTATTTTGTCGGAATGGACTTTTCCGGATTCAAACATACCATCGATACCTTAGGAGGTGTTGATATCAATGTAAATCCAGCTTTCACTGATACTGAATATCCTATTGATGGAAAAGAAGCTGATTTGTGTGGACACCAAGCAACAGACATTCCAACGCTTGACGCACAAGCAACCGTCTCTGCAGTTGAAACTATTTATCCTTGCCGTTATGAGAATCTTCACTTTGACGCAGGAATGCAACATATGGATGGTGAACGAGCTCTCTCCTATGTACGTTCACGACATTCTATGGAAGATGGAACCGATTTTGGAAGAGCAAAAAGACAACGAAATTTAATTATTGCCGTCAAACAAAAAATCTTTTCTGTGGGTTTTATCTCTCAGATAATACCTTTCATGAGCTCATTGGGCGATGATCTTCGTACTGATCTTTCTATTGATGATGTTAAAACACTTTTGCAAAATGCGACAACTATTGATAAATATCAAGTTTCAACGTTAGCTCTTACCGATCAAAATTACCTTATTGATACCATTTCAAGTGATGGACAAGATATCCTTGAACCCAAAGACGGTATTGATAATTTTTCCAATATTCACCGATACATCTCAGACCAGTTTAGTGGGAAAGTTGAACCTGTTGCACCGGTTATTCAAATTGAAAACGGAACAACAACCGTTGGACTCGCAACATCGGCAAATACACAAGTGAAACGCCTAAACTTGAATACTTTGGATCCACAGAATGCGGTGAATCAAAACTATATTCATACGCAAATTACCGTTTATGATAAAAATGTTGATCAAAACGCCCTATCAGCATTACAGAAAGCGTTTCATGTATCAAATGTTATATATAGTACTTCTGCACAATCAGCATATAACGTACTTGTTATTGTGGGTCAAGATTATCAACCACAAATCTCCAAATAGTTATTCACGCGTGAGCATCATTCTTGTACACCGAAGAAATTATCTGTACTATTAATCTTGTCCATGGGGAAAAAGATACTGAAAAGTAAACACAATACAAAAATTGCTGTTATGAATTTTATTCTTTTTGCTACTGCAAGCGCATTTTTCTTTGCACTTACTTTTTTTCTGAGAAAACAAGCAGGAAAGTATGTCCCAGTATCTACCGCTTACTTTATTGAAACCGCAATGCAAATGGTACTCATGAGCCTAGCATTTTTGCTCTTTTCTCCTGAAGCAAAAGGTGGTTTTGAAATTAAATCATTCCAAGGATATACGTTTGCTGCACTTGCTGGAATTACTGTTGTTGTAGGTGTCGCTTTAAGTTATCTCTCATTAAAATTAGGTTTACTATCAAACTATCAAGCGATAACTTCACCTGCGCAAATTATTTTCGCGCTTCTAATAGGCGTATTATTTGCCAGCGAATCATTCACCTTAAAACAATTTTTTGGCATTATCATTAGTATCGGTGGTATCATGCTTATTATTTTAAAGTAATTCACTAGATTAGCTTTACAATTAAAACCATTGTTGCTAAACTCTTTTTGAGAATGGGTCTGCTCCTCATCATCCTCAGTGAGTGTCATTTGACAGAATCATTGTATGAAGAAATTCTTTAAAAAAGAGTTACGGAAACCTTTTGCTATTGTTACTTTTACCATACTTTGTTTTTGCATTGCAATAAAACTCCTTGGTCCTATACCGGTGGATATTCGAACAGCACAACCAACACAAAATAATACCTTTGAAGTAACAGGAACCGGAAGCGTTACGCAATTACCTAATAGTGCACAAATTATGGTAAGTGTATCAAAAACATCCAAAACAGTTATTGACGCGCAAAATCAAACCAATGCCACCGTTTCTGCTATTTTAAGTGGCATTCAAGTAAGTAGTGCATCGGCAAAAGATGTAACGACTATTAACTATACCGTTTTCCCCCAATATAATTATGACTTAGGACAACAAACGCCAACCGGATATACAGTCACTCAGGATATGAGCATGAAAATTAGTCCAATAGATCAAACAAATACTATTCTTGATATCATTACTGCAAACGGTGCAAACCAAATTGGAGGAATTTCATTTACGTTTGATGAGAGTACAAGGAAAAAATTAGAAGAAAAAGCTCGGAAAGCTGCAATCCAGGATGCTGAGAATAAAGCGCAAACGCTTGCCTCAGAAGCGCATATTTTTCTCGGGCGTATTATGACGATAAAAGAAAATGCCTCTCCAACTCCTCAACCAATCCCATTTACTGCAACTGAGATCAATTCAAACGCGAACCAAACATTACCACAAATACCTACAGGGGAGAACACCATTACTATTTCAGTTACTATTGCCTATCAAACACAATAAGGTAACGATTATTTATCTTTATTGCCACTATGAAACGCTTCATGAACTTCTTTAAGTTGTTTATTTGTTATATGTGTATAAATTTGCGTTGTTGCAATATTCTTATGTCCGAGCATTTCTTGCACAGATCGTAAATCAGCTCCATTCGTGAGTAGATCAGTAGCAAAGGAGTGGCGTAATGTATGAACAGTCGCATCAACAGGAAGTCGCGCATTTTTGACATATTTTTTTACTATCCGCTCGACACTTCTTGAGGTTAGTCGCATTTTTTCTCCTTCATTTTCAGTATCTAACCTCCCTGAATAGCGAATAAACAGTGGCTTATATGAATCTTTACGAGCTTGTAAATAATATTGTAACCAAGTTGCCGCACGATCTGAAATAAAAACAATTCTTGCTCGTCCACCTTTTCCAATAACACCAAATTCCCGACGTTCAAAATTAATCTGTTTATGATCTAACTTAACAAGCTCTGATACTCGAAGTCCCGTTGAAAAAAGTAATTCGAGCATCGATCGATCTCTCATGCCTTCTTCTCGAGAGGTGTCAATGGCAGTAACTAATCGATCAACTTGTTCACGTTCAAGAAACTTTAAACTCCGGCTTTCTGTTTTTGGTAAATCAATTTTTGAAGGTTCTAATGTTTTATAATCATTTTTTATGAGAAATCGTAAAAACGATCGAAGCGCAATAACATAATAATTTTGCGTGACTCGTTTTAACGTCATTCCTTTTTCATCTACCTTATTTGCTAAATACAATCGATATTTTCTAATAATCGATAGATCTAAATTTTCGATTGTTTTATCGGGGAGAGTTGTAGTATACCAAGTAACAAATGTTGCTAAATAATGCTTATAATCTCGAATTGTTAATTTACTCGAATTTTTTTCAACTGATAAGTAATCTAAATAATCTTCAATGAGTTTTGGCAGGGGAGGAATCATATAATTATTGTACGACGCAATAACGCACAACGTCAAGTTCGTTTTTGTATCTAAAGTTTGTTTTACATTATCTTTATAGTAGTATGAACTAATGGAGCAAAATGCTGCGCCAGTTTTACCTCGTGTTTCTCGCTTTGAACATAGACCAAAAATCGATATTCAATACGGAGAGAAAACATGGAGGCCAGTACAATCAGTCATTGATGTTATTCAAAATCACTTAGATGCTGAAACAATCAAACGTGATAAAAAAATTTTAGGACTTAATGGAAATGGAAACGGGAAAAATGGTGTTCAGGAAGGACAGACCACGGAGCATCATCCACAGGTAAGCAGTGAAATCGTTCCTTATACAAAACCAAACCTGCAATTAAAAATGCGTTTAGGAGAAACGGTACAGTTTGTTCCGTACGACCAGGTTCGAGACATGCCAAACGTATGGGAAATAATAGGATATCGAGTAGAAGATAGTGGTAGTGGTTTTGATGACGAACTTCTGGGTATGGTAGGTGCCTCAACCAAAGATGAAACTCAACGAGGAGGATTAGGTGAAGGATTAAAAATGAGCGTTACCCATCTCGTACGAGCAGGTATTTCAGTTCGACTCGTTTCGAGAAACAAAGATAATCTCTGGATTGCACATCCTAAAGTTACTGATGGGGAGGTATCGTTTACGGGAATACGTAAAAGCGAACATAATGATCAAACGGGATCACTCACCGATGTTGATTTTTCAGGTACCAATGTTGAGGCAAGAACAAGAGAAGTAATCCGTATGTCGCTTGATCCGAGAGTAGGCGAGGGGGTTGGTAAGTATGTCCTGGAATTTCGCGATGATACGTATCTTCCGATTACTGACACTTCACAGGTTCTTTCTTTAGAGGATATACCACCAGGAAGAGCATATGTAAAAGGACTTCTCATAGAAGAGCAGCTGAATCTGCTGTTTAGTTATAATCTTGGCCAAAAATGGGCAATTGGTGGGCGCGATAGAAAAACCGTAAAAAAGGACATTCTTGAAGAAGAAATGAAACGAGGAATAGAAAAAGCATCGTCTGAACAAACAAATGTTATTGTATCCGCTCTGGTGAGTGGAGGCAATCAAAATGAACTGAAGCTTATTAAGCCTAGTCTTCAAGTTGATCATGAGCACGAGCAAATATGGAAAGATGCCTTACGACAATCTGCGCATTTCGAGGTCGGGAAAACACTTTTTACAACAGGCACAGTTTCAGACCAGAATTTGCGTCTTATTCAAGAAGCTGGCTACCAGCTCACGGTGATACCGGCAGAGTATATGCAAGCAATTACATTCTTCGAGCATCTCTATGGAAATGAACTAGTGTCTGCACGACAGTTTCTTGCAAAAAGAGCAGGTAAAGATGAATATGTTGAGATACGAGATACTCCAGTAAATCCTGAAGTTGCTCACTCACTTATGAATCTCAAAACAGAATATTTAGTCATGCTATTAAATCATCTTGACGCAATACAAATTCCCCTTAATTTTGCAAATTTAGAATCACTCCAATTTGCGGTAGCAACGAAGGAACCTGGTGATGCTGAGTCATCTTTTGAGTATTCTCAAGAAAGAAATGTTATCTATGTTCACGATACAGATTTGACAACCTACGCATCCCGTGTTGATTTCTTTGCAGAACTGACAAAGACTGCTGTCTCAACAGAAGTATTTGATAATAAGACACAACAATTACTTACCGAATTAGTTGGAGCTTCCATTCTTTCTGCTGCTCCACAACTCAGAGAACAATACATTCCCTTTGTTCCAGAACAGAAGATTGAGCTTGACCGAACAACATATACCGACGCACAAAAAGATCGCGATAGAATTGCACATGAAGATTATCATTACCTCTCAATACTCGGGAAACCAAATGCATCGAGAGACGAGGTAGAAGCAGCATTAAGCAATATCCGAGATTTGCGACATCGAGGGAGATACAATAGTATTTTTTACTATAACGGACAACTCTTTCAGATAAACAAATATTCCGAAACATGGAGGACTTTAGAAGAGATGGAAGGTACAATTCTGAAAGATGCTAATACCTTTAGTTTAGAAGGAAATCAAACATATTATTATCCTTTTGAGCTTGAGGAAAATCAATCTCTGTATATTACAGTGAAAGATAATCAAGAAGTATCATATTTGCAGGTACGAAGAGTCGGTGGACAAATTATTACGACACGAACTGATGACTCAGGAACAATCGTGGTACCATCGAATGAGCGTGAATCCTTTAGCCAAGCCGCTTCTTATTTCGATTGTTTTGAAACAAATGCTAATGTTATGTATTTTCATCCTACAAAACAACGAGAAATTCAGATAACAAAAAATAATCCACATGTTGGCGAACAGCTCTTAGAGAATCATCAAGGAGAGACCTTTATTGAAGGAAACATAACCATTAACTATGGCGAACAAGTATGGAATAATCCGAAACGTATCTTACTTGATGCTATGCAAAATCATATTGATGCATCAGGAGGACTACAACCAAATATTGTATATACTGTGTGTCATCATGATGGAAGTATTCGCAGAGTATCGCAACAGGAGTTACAAACTATGGAACAGGAATGGAACATTGTTGGCATGGAAATAACTGATGAAGGTGATGGCTATCCAACACCGTATCTTACTCGATTAGGAGCATCAACGAAGAGTGATGAGGATATTGGTGCGTATGGTGAAGGTCTCAAAATGTTTGCTGCGGCAGGAGTACGGCTTGGCATACCAGTTCAACTTGCATCACGTGATTGGGAAGCTACTCCAAGAAGCTACGAAAAAACTATAAAAGATTATGCAAATGACGAAGAAAGAACTTTTGCGATGTTAGGGTATGACATGACGTGGACCGAGCAAAAACGAGTCGGTTCGGCAACTCGTTTTTCCATACTTCCACCTTCCATAACTCAAGATCAAGAACACCTTGGAGATGCTCAAATTGCAGAAGTGTATGCTCGACTTGATAGACAGTCTGCGGTAGGCTTAACCTGGAGCGAGTGGATTAGTATCATGGATCCACGATTAACTGATCATAATAATCGACATGGCTTGGAACGATTCATCGCACCGCGAGATACAAGCAGTTCGACTTCTGGAGCGGTAAGACTTCTGTATGAAGATGCTGGAAATATTTATGAAAAATCGCTGTTAATTCCCAGTGGTGAACCATCTCGCGCACTTTTTGGCTATGATATCAATGCTCGGATCATTAATACACGAGAAAGAGACACCTACGATCCGAAACTGCTCAATGAGTATATTAAGAATTATTACCTTACGATAAAAGACAAAAATGCACTGAAAACAATCCTGCAAAGAGCGGCTGATAGTCCTAAAAGTGATTTTTTAGAAAATAGACTCTTTAAGGACATGCGGCTTTTTGAAATAAGCGAGGAAACGTTACTCATTTGGAAGGAAGCATTTCATGAAGTATTTGGAGATGACGCAATATTATCACTGAAATCTATACCAATAGATGAAGCTCATGGTGGCGAACCAGGTAATCATGACAAACTATCGTCACAAAAAAGGGCAGTAACAAATGAGATTCATTTAGAAAATCACAATCTTGTCCATCTCCCTGGACCGATAACAAAAATACTTCAAAAAGCAGAAGTTTATGATTCCCTGGCATTTCTTCAGCAGTTTGAAGCTGCGTCAATTACGCTTCCTCCTACACAAAGATACCAGTTAATAACATTTCTTCAATCAATAAACCAAACACTTGCACAAATGATTGACTCGATGGAATCTGATCCTCAACAAGCTCATGCACTGAGAGGAGTTATTAATAAAGACTCACTAGCAACTCAAAAAGAATTACTTCTCGCGATGGATGACAACGGTGTTGCGGTAAAAGCACGGTCTTTTCCTGTCAATGGACTTGTTAGCAAAGAACAAAATAAATTATTGGTAAGTATTAATGAAAAAATCCTCCCATATATCGAACAGTTGACTGAAACATACGGTCATGAGGCAATCCACATTCTTTCTCAGCACGGTGATTATAATCTAAATTTTCAACGATTTCTTCTTTTCATTGCATTACATGGAAATAAACATGCACAGATTTCTCAACAGATGACTAGTCTCGAAAGAATTCAACAGAGAACACAAATAGAACGAACGATAACTCAAAATATTCATCAAGCAGTACAACGATGTATGAACATTGAACTTCCATTGAGTGACCGTGGAAATGGATGGAGGGATGCTTTACAACTCATAGGAACAAAAGAGGTTATCAGACAACAGATTCGAAAAGATCTCAAATCCTCAGAGGCAATAACCAATAACGAGATGATTTATAGTAACTCCTCCGATGAACATTGGTTACAAAGGACATCATACGCATTAGCATCCTCTGTTACTCAAAAAACTTCCTATGATCGGGCTTGTTATGCTATTGCAACATATTTCGTCCAACCCCGTTACCATAACTTAACTCCAGAACAAGTTGCAGCTCTCGCGAGAGCTTTTCCAAATCGAGGTGCACAAGAATCATTTGAACAATATAAGGCTAGAGTAGAACAAGTTCCTCCTGATGGGATAGTACCAGGAAGAGGAGCTGATGAAAACTGGGTTATGCGAAGAGAAATTTTAGATATTCTTGAAATCGCGGATAACATAGAACGAGATCAACTAAGCCGAGCATACGGTCAATCGATATCGCTGCGTAATTTGATTAAAACTTCATCGCAAGCACTTAGTATGGTTCACCGACTCGCAACACAAAGTGGGGTATATGAAGTTGACCAAAGTGATAAAATGATGCTTACTGAGCAATAAGAGTTGTTGCTTCACGCATTGACAAAGTTGCATTCTCCAGATATAGTTATTTCACAAACAATTCATGACAAAGTATATTCTTGATAGTGGTGACCCCAATGAGTATAAACAAATAAGCGAACTTGCTAAACAAAATGGTTATTTACTTTGGGGTTCTACAACAAATCCTTCACTCATTGCAAAAAAACTTAATGGGGAAAAAGCAAGTTTTGAAGAAGCTTTTTCAGTACTTCAAAAACAAATAGTTCTCGAGATCGCTACATTAGTTCCCGGAGCAGTTTCTGCTGAAGTCTACGCAAGTCATGATACAACTGCAGACCAAATGATTGCCCAAGGTCGGGAAATAGTTACCTGGGGTGATAGAATTGTTGTAAAATTACCGACTACTCTTGAAGGATTCAAAGCAAGGACAGAACTGAGAAAACTTGGCATTTGTATTAATAATACATTAGTTTTCTCGCAGCAACAGGTATTTGCAATCGAACTCCATGAGAAAATTATGATCAATGAATTTGGAAAACCTCACAGTGAATGGCCTTGTTTTATTTCTCCATTTGTTGGTCGCCTTGATGACATTGGTCAAGATGGTATGTCATTAATCAAAAATTCGTTATCCGTCACAAAAAAATATTTCGATGTCAATAATACCTGGATGCTTGAGGCATCAGTAAGAACAGTGGATCATATGAAGAAAGGCGTCGATATGGATGTTGATCTTATCACGGCACCTGCCAAAATATATGAACAATGGTTCACGATGAAACCTGAAGATCAGCAACAAGTAACTGCTCAAGCAACTTCTTTACAACAAATCGATTTATGGGAACCTTCATCTGAACTGCTTTCAATCACAACCTATGATGAATTTATGCGTGCACTAGAAACGAAAACACTTGATATTACTCATCCATTAACTGACAAGGGAATAGACCGTTTTGTTGCAGATTGGTCGACAATCATTCGGTAACTTCATCTCAATATCTTCACTACGTAGCTTCAATTTGTGAATAATTTTGCAGTTTAGATTGTTATAGCAAGCTAAACGATACTTTTGTGAAAACTTATTTTCACACTTCACCATGAAGTAGGGAAGAGAAGAAGAAAAGAGAAACAAGAAATATTTAAAGAGAATAAAAAAATAATATCAACCCAGTGAAAATGAAGCGAAAATGTTAAAAAATAAAAAAAACGGAAAAATATTTTTATGAGAAGTAAATTATTGTGCGACATAAGAAAATGAAATTTTTTCAAGTATTGGTTTACAACATTACGTTTTTCTTTATTGCTGCCATGTAGCCTTATATTAGCATTCACCCTCTCCTAAGCACTTAGGAATCCTCCATGCTGATTACGTATATCCTGGTCTTTCACAAGCATACTTTATCGACCTGTTATCTAAGCCGATTAGGTACATATGGCGGGCTAAATCTTACGTTTTATGACCTCGTAGGATGCCCTAGGACGCATCTTTTTTTCTCTGCTGACCAATGACATGACTCATGATAGATCGTTGTACAAGTACCTGAGTAAATACGAAAAAAATAATCCGAATAAAGCCATGATAAGAAACTTTTCATAATGAAAAACTGCCAAAAATAATGAAATTAGCTATATATAACCAGATATATAATTCGAGCAGCTAATAGGCTAATTTGACGTTTATGTGACGTTTTAAAGGTAAGAAAGTCGATACAGTGCGGATACATACCAATAAAACAAAAATTACCCCCTTCCCTGAAGTCCCTCTATAACGTCGCAAAAGTATTATTGTGCGACGTTATCAGTAATCGACATTCTTATGCTAACGGAGTACTCCATGGAAGAGAACGAAGCTCATTTTTTCCGTAGAGTCCTGGCTCGCACGTGCATATAAGAGGCATTTATGGCACTCCTTTCTCTGAATGAAGCTCTATCTTTTTTAGGAGGACTCTTCTCGTGAAGCTAATTGAAGCTGCAGGATCATCGTGAAAAATCGGTTAACTTGCTAAACTATTCACAAACCACCAGAGAGCGACAAATGGGCATTCGTATTTTATTCGACTCGTATGCCTACTAGCTTTATATCTAAAAAAACATTGCAGTAAAATATACCTGTGAAAATTAATGGTATTCCCTCCCGGAACCTGTGAAAATCACCTTTAGTTATCCACATCTGTAAGAATACTGTAACAAACTATATCATTAATATTATAGGACTCTCCTCTTCTCTGTCTTTCTTCTTAAAATATATTATGTACACTATCCTCCTCTTTTTTTCATTTTTGAAGCTAAATTAAGAATACTACGTAGTTATTTTCAGAAAAATACTGAGGCAAATCATGCTCGCATATCAAGTATGCTCCTTCCGGTTTTTTTTCCTTCCAACTCCCCTTTTTTCATGTACCAACTTCGAAATAGCTTCAAATTAGCCTCACATATTACCTATAAAAAACACATAATTATACACTCGGAGATTTGAAGATTACTGCCAACGAGTAAAAGCGACTATGACTAACAAGCTGATAACATTAACCCAAATATATTCCCATAATACATTTCGAAATAATCGTTTATCCAACCAAACATGGGAAAGTCCAATAAACATATACCACATACAGGTAAGAAAAAGCGCAACAATTGTTGGTGTTGTAGGCCAAAACCATAAAATAACGCCAAATTCCGTTAAACAAAGACTGATAATTATTGTCCATACAAGATCTTTGCGTAAGACTTTTTCAAGTGTATATGTCCAAATAGCGTGTATCGTAAATAATCCAGAAAAAAGAAATAAAAGAGTGTTTGTTGGAATAACGTTAATTCGGAGAGAAAATGCGGTACTAGCTAAAAAGAAATAAGCCACAAGAGAAATAACTAAAGATACTATACGCGCACTATTCAATAGTGCTATCGTTCGAATCGAAGCTACGGCAAAGATATTCTCACTCAAAAATACTGAATATAATCCAATTGCAAACAACGTCGCTAAGATTAAATGGGTTATTAATCGAGCAGGAGTTAAAAAGGAGAAAAGACCAAATGAGAGACTATACAAAAACGGAAGGATAAAGACCTGCGCTGAAAAATTTCGTTTCAGATCCTCACGTATAGCCCAATATAAAATAATATCGGAAAATGCGGCGAGAAAAAACGCAACGAGAATACCATAGCCATTCAACATATAATCAGTTAAAAAAAGGATGAGCGATGAAAGACCAATACCAATGGCAAACTTCTGTCTTTTTCCAATTTTAAAAGGTTTCTTTTTGCGGATAAGAGATTGCTTTTTCTTTCTATCAACTACGGAATAAATAATACGGAATAAAAACGGTTTTTCAGTTTTTTGTGTCATCAGAATAGTAAGCGTAAGAAAGATTACTCTCTCATTTCAAGGTTAGTATAGACTTTTTGTACATCATCGAGTTCTTCTAGTTTAGCAACTAATTGGTCTATTTTGTCAGTAGCAGTTTCATCTTCAATGAGCATAGGCATCGTTGGAATTCGTACAATTTCCATTTCTTTTACCGTAATCCCCTCTTTTGTTAATGCTTGTCGTACGGTATTAAGGATGGCAGGAGAAGTATAAATAACTACTTCATCATCGGAAATTTCAACCACATCATCCGCTCCAGCATCAGCTGCAAGAAGAAAAATATCGTCGAGGGATTTACCAGACTTATGAGCAACAAGATGGCCTATTTGTTTAAATTGATACGCTACGGCACCTGGTTGTCCCATAGTCCCCCCATTTTTTTCGAAGATATTTTTTACTTCAGAGGTTGTTCTATTTTTATTATCTGTTGCTGCTTCCACAATGATCGAAATACCGTTGGGACCAAAACCTTCATAAACAGTTTCATCAAGAACAGCCGCTTGTTTCCCCAAAGCACGTTCAATTGCTCGTTCTATGTTCTCTTTGGGCATGTTTGCATTACGGGCTTCTTCTACTGCTAATCGGAGACGAAAATTTTGATCAGGGTCTCCAATTCCTCCTCCTTGTCGTACTGCAATACTAATAGCATTCGAAAGCTTCGTAAATGTTAATCCACGTTTAATATCCTTTACCCCTTTTGATCGTTTGATTTGGGCCCATTTAGAATGTCCACTCATGTAGTGTATTTTACATCTTATACCTTGACTTTTGCAAGAAATGATTGTACAATTTTTTGCAATTAAAGCGCAGGGAAAAACGATACCCAGAATGACAGAAGCATCACAAGCCATACAGGCTATACTGCAAGGAAATTGGGAAAAAGCTATCGCGCTTAGCCTCGTACTTGTTGAAGAAAACCCTCAAGATGTGGAAAGTTTAAATCGACTCGCATTCGCTTACACCGCTCTTGGAAAAACGGGTAAAGCAAAAGAAATTTACCAACAGGTTTTAGAAATTGATGAATGTAATCCTATTGCGTTAAAAAACTTAAAAAAGCTTGCAGATGGTTCTCGAAAAGGTACTATTACCTCATTTTCCATTAATAATGACATGTTCCTTGAAGAGGTAGGCAAAACGAAAGTTATTACACTCGTTAATACTGCACCACCTCGAGTATTACGAACACTCCAATCAGGACAACCATTATGTCTCAATATTAAACGCATGAAAATTTTTGTTTTGGACGAACGACAACAATTTCTTGGAATGCTCCCTGATAATATCAGTAAACGACTCATTAAGTTTATTAAAGGGGGTAATAAATACCTCATTTATGTCAAAGCTCTTGAGGATCATAGTGCTACAGTATTTATGAAGGAAATCAAACGATCAGCTCGATTTAAAAATCAACCATCATTTATTGTTGGAGAAGGACAAACGTTAGTTATTCATGGAAGTAAACGAAAAGCCGCAGAAGCAAATCACGATCTATCTGAAGAATGAAAAATTACTCGTTCTTTTCGTAATGCTGCTTTTGTTTCTTTTGCACTAAACTCTTTTTGAATATTTTTCAGTGAAATAAATGCCATACCAATCGAAAGAAGTGCAATAAAAATGGTAGAAACGAAAATAAACATACTTAGAATGCTTCAGTTGACGTAAAGTCTGTACCAATAACAATCATTATATCAGCAATTACCGGCTTATCGCTACTCTGGTTTTCCTGAACATGTACTATTTCATCAATTCGCTTGTTCGTATACGTATAGGAGCCGTTATAGGACACATGAGAATGCTCTGACAATGATTGTGACGTGGAAACCATAATAACATTCCCCCCAATATCCGTAATGAGTCTAGCAAGTCTTCCACCCATTCCAGAAATACCACTGGCATTGACGATCGCAATTGTTTTTGCTTCTTGATAGATCGTCTTATCTAAAAAAACCTTTTGAAGAATGTTTGTTGAAACATCTTCTGATATAGGGAGAGTAACTGAATCCTCCGAAAGAGCATCTGAATGAATCGATGTTGCCAGAAACCACAATTTCATTTTATCAACGAAATTAATATTACTCTTTGCATGAAAACTAAACATACTTTGCCAAAGGGCATTAGCAACAGATCCATTTGGTTGTCCAGTTATATAAGCATCTATCGGAATCTCTAAATCCTTTTGTAATTCAGAAATACGAACCTTTCCCATTACATCTAAGATAGCTAACGTATGTGCTTCAGGTGAAAAACTCACTACTCGCGGATGAGAACTTGTTTGAATCTCAACATTAAATTGATGTTTACCATCATAACGACTCTCAGCAACAAGTACACCGAATCTCCAAAGAAATGAAAGGAAAATAAGGAAAACAACAATTAAAAGGAATATGCCTGCCAGCTTGAGATTCTTCCCATATGGGTTTTCGTGATTCATTCCTCCCTTTTCTTTTTCCTTTCAACCATCTTAGGTAGAACAAAAACGGGTGCAGAACTGGAGCCTATCTGATTTTGATTGAGCTTTTCTTTTTTCTTTTTTTTCTTATCACCTTTATAAAATCCTCCAAAACTCATAACATCTCACCTCCTTCAGGAATATACTAATCCTATCCAATAATGAAATTATTTTCAATATATTACCCAATTACTGCTGCAGCAATATTAACTATCCTAGGATTTTTCCCTCGTTCTCGTTTATTTGCTTCTTTTGCCGCATCTGGTGGGCTAACATATGTTTTTGGTGGTAAAGGTGGTCTCGCGTTTATACGCATTTCATTAAACGAACGTAAATTTCGTCCAGAAGCAGCTTTAAAAAGTTCTGCGGCTTCATCTGAAGCTTCCTCTCGAGCACCAGTTGCGGAATATGGATTAATTGGGAGCGTTCGAAGATATCCCATTCCTTGCGTTGCACGAGTAACAATTTCTGATGTCGATTCATCATTGGGAGACGGTCTTACTCTCCGACGAATGGTTCTTGCTCCTGATTCACCGATCGGTTTTTCACTTAATACCGGGCTTAATAAAGAAAGTACCGTATGTTCAACAAATTGCATGAAATCTTCAGTCGGCATCCGTTTTCCTTCTGGCATAAACTGTAAGAGCTGGTTTATCTTCACTTCATAATGTGTTTGTTCACCAATATTAAATCGAACAATGGTATACCAAGGATTTTCATCACTGAAAACATCAACGTGGGTATATCCATATTGTCCTAATAAACTTTTGTCTAAGGGAAACCGATACCCTTTATAATCAATTAAATGAGATTGATGGATAAGAATATGTCGTCGGATTGCTTCATTCACTTCTCTTAATGGCCGATCTGGTGATTCAATAAGAGGAAATCCAATTCTTTGCAGTCCTGCCAGAGGATGATATTCCTCCTCACGAGGACTTTGTTCACGAAGAAAATAAAAAATGTCTTGGCTATCCAAGTGAATTTTTCCATCAAGTGCTAAAATACCAACACTCGGACGAAGATTATCAGGAAATCCATCTTCCTCTCCATGCATTTCTGTACGTTGACGTGCAACATCCTCATACACAACATCCATAATTTGTGATAACCGTCGAGGATCATATTGCTCTAATAACAGGTGCATTTGATCATTCATTTGTGCTACCGGCACAACAACTTCAGTCATTGCCTTCTGAGCAAGCTCAGGCAATTCTAACGTTTTTTCCTTCCAAACAAGAGCGGCAACTTCTGGTTCGAACGTAACATTGTACTGTCGGATAAGTTGATTATCTGGATTATGAATAACTCGAAATATTGAATTTTGCATCATTTCCAACCAGCGTGAGTAGGTAATCATTTCAAATCTATTTTTGGAAAGATTTACAACATGATCAATCGCTGCTTCAGCATTTTCAAGAGGCCAACCTTGTGCCATCAGTTCACCGGTATAGATATAGTCAAGTTCCGTAAGTCTATCTGACATCATATCGCTTTGCTCGGGCGTATAATCACTTTGGGTAAGCCGTCGAATACCACGAAATAACTTTTGTGTTTGTGCGCCATCTGATCGAATAGACATTGCTTCTTGCCGTGCAAGGTTAAGTTTCGGATTTGCTGGTAAATTTTCTGGATCCTGAAATTCTTGAGGATATAAAAATCCTATTTCAAGATTTGCGGCAATCATATAATCAGAGAATATCCCACTAAGGACGGGCAAAATGTAGGGATCCAAACCACTTCCAATAAGTGCAGCTTTTTTCAGTGCAGGATTATTTGCAAGCTCGATGGTCGATAACGCATATCGTTTCATAAGGTCCATTCGTCGCCGTCGTAATTTTTCTCTTTCTTGCGCTTCCTTTTTTGAAACTTTTAGCCTTGGTACGGGCATATCGCGTAACTCTTCGTATAGTCGCATCGCTAACAGTTCTTTACTTTCTCTCGCCTGTCTTTTACCTCTCTCGATTGCTTTTTCATATGCATTTGCTTCTGTATGATCAACCTGTATTGGAATAATTCTACTTTGTTTTGGTGATAACTCTTCTAGTTTTGCTTCGATTGCTTTATCTTTTACTGCACTTTTTTTCCCAGCAATATTATGATACGGATCCTTTTGCGATGGTTGTTCTGTGGAGTGGAAGTATTTTCGTAACATCTCTCGCGCTGGTTCACTCGCATGTTGGGAATTGGCATACCACTCCGTTACCTTGGCAAGTTGATGGGTAGTCAGATTTGCTGCTTCTCTTTCAACAGTTGTAACAAGTCGTCTCCCTATTCGTTGAAATAAATCATCTTGTCCCGCTTCTTTTAACCGCTCTAAGACACTTCCAATATCGTCAAAATGCTGCGTAAATAGTTCATGTGAGGTATTGGTAACAAGCGCAGATACTAGTCCACTTCGTTGCTCAGATTGATCCGCTGTTTGATATTGCCTGATAACATCTTCTGCTAATCGCTGCGAATAGGATAACGATTCCCGACGAATAGTTTCTCGCTCTTGTCTATACACTCTTGATTGCGCTTGATAATCTGGAGCTTGGAGCTCTTGTCGTAAGAGTTGTCTTGCATCAGCAAGTGCGGTATGGTTGCCTTGGAGTTGTTCTGCCCGTGCTGTTTGCAGCAAATCTCTCGCCATACCACGAAAACCAAAAACAGCTGCTCGTGCTCTCTGATATTGTTCACCTCGTCCTGCCATAGAATATATTATATAGGATTTACCTAATATTGCAATTCAGCCAATTTAGCTACAGAAACTTTGATAAGCGATGAATATAGGACTTAAGGTATTACTTGCGTAATCGGTTCCTCTGCTACTGTCGCGAGAAATGCAACAAGATCAAAACTTAACGAACTACTAAAATGAAGTTCTTGATGCGTTTTTGGATGCAAAAAAGTTATTGATGCAGCATGGAGGAATAAACGATCTAACTTCTTTCTATCATCTCTTCCCACTTTTCGACCAGCATAGAGAGGATCTGAGAAAATTGGATGATTAATATATTTTAAGTGAACACGAATTTGATGAGTTCTCCCTGTTTTGGGATACAACTCTACTAATGATAGCTTCTCAACTCCTCGCTTTGTTTTCACAGAAAAGTATTTTCGAATAGTATAATGGGTTACTGCTTCTCGTCCCCCGGCAACTACCCCAAAATGAGTTCGATTAAATGGTAATCTTCCAATGGGAACATTAATATCGCCTTCTGAGGGAACAATCGCTCCGTGTGCTAATGCAATATATGTTTTTTGAACAGTACGATCTTTAAACTGTTTCTGTAATTCAATAAAGCTCGCAACATTTTTCGCAGCTAAGATAATCCCTGATGTTTCTTTATCCAATCGATGCACAATGCCTGACCTGCTAGAGAATTCATATATTGGATTATATGTCCCATCAAAATTTTTTTGTGCACTCTCCCCTTCTATTGGTAAATGAAACGTTTGTTCAACCCAGTCTTGCAAAGTCACTTCATTTTTTGTTGTGTCAGCACGGTTGACGGTCATTCCTGCTGGTTTATTGATGACAATAATATCATTATCTTGAAAAATAATTGATGGTTGTTGCAACATTGTGTTATTTCTTTTTTGATACCTGTCGCTGAATAAAGAGAGTGAAGTAAATCAGGAATAAAATACCGAGAAGAAGATCTTCAAAATTCATATGAGAAATGCTCAAGGCAAATTTTCCTCGTATTATTAGCCTGACAATATTTTGTATAAGAACTAAAAAAGACAGAATTAAAAATCCAAGACTACCATCTTTAAGCGTACTTTTTGTATAAACTATTGAAAATATAACAAAAAAGAGCAGAATAATTCCACTACCCACTAACTCTGCAAGCGTAAACGTTCTCTGCAAAATAAGATTAGTAAGAAAAACGAGTAATTCTCCGATACAAAACGAGAAAAATAACGATAAAGAAAATATGTCAAAAATATTCCAGAAAGGAAATTTCTTTTGTTTTGTTGCCCAGAACAGATAAACGCTAAACCCTATCACTCCCCCTGCAACCGACAACCCCGGGAAATAAGGAAATAAAAATAATACCAGTGGATTTAAATATTTCACACTTAAATGCTCAAGAACATAAACAATACGTGCAGAAATAATACCTATTAAAAATCCAACAAACGATATATTAAATAAATATTCTAGAGTTATATTTTTCCTTAGTAAAATGAAATTATCTTTTGCATACACAAATACTAAATAGAGAAATAAAAAAAGAGAAACAAGTAAAATTTCTGGTATGAGCTTCATAGTATTATTGAATAAATAGTCTAACCACACCGATCAGTCCAATGATTATACCCATTCCCGTCATGACATTTCCGACACCAAATATATCAGCTAACGATCCTACCATAATGACGGGAACAATAGATAAAAGCGACGCAACTGTATTAAGCGCACCATAAATTTTCCCTCGTAATTCATCGGTCGTATTTTCTTGCACGAGCGTATTTGAAGGAACAAACATAAATGAATTTGCTACTCCTAACAAAAAGGCAAGAACAACCATGATATGCAGAATGGTAATTCGAGCAAAAAGAGGAAGATAGTCATTTATCGCATGGACAATACTTCGTGAGGCAACTCGAGAACCATAAGGCATGAGAATTAAAGCAACAGCAGCAAGGAATAAACCAAGTGTTGCCGTTTTATGTCGATTTAAACTATGAAAATAATTAGTAATAATAACTGCACCCACTGCCATACCAATAACCGATGGTGTTACAAAAAGTAAAGGAAACTGATTGACACTAATCCCTAAAATATTTTTCGCGTAACCTGGACCAATAACTGATATCACCAGTAAGAGAACTTGGGAAAAAGCTAAAAGAAAAAATGCATGAGATACATCTCGAATTTGGAGAATGATACGAAAGGTATGTTTTACTTCCGAAATTACTTCGTTAAACGTAATTTTCTTTTTAGTAATTTCTTTTTTTGGCGTTTTAATAAATAAAATAAAAAGAGCTGCAAGAAGAAAAAAGAAAGAAAGTATATACAATGCATTTGCTGTGCCAAAGTACTGTAAGAAAGGGCCTGAAAGCGCATACGCAATGAGTACTGCACCAAACCACGCAATACTAAATAATGCATTTGCTGATAATAAATATTGTTTTTCGACAAGCATAGGAATAAAAGGTGTCTCTGCAGGAATAAAAAACTGTGTGACAATTGCCATCGCGAAGGAAACAATATAGAGTATCAGTAAGTTCTGATGAAAGAGCCCAAGAACAATTGCAAGAAGAAATCGTAGCGCATTTGTAATAAATAAGACATTCTTTTTATCCCAGTTATCGACATAAACACCAGCAACCACACCAAAAAGGATTGCAGGAATTGAAAATGACAAGACGACTCCAGAAACAGCGGTATTTGAATTTGTTAAGGAGAATGAAATCAAAATTAAGAGGAAATTGACCATATTAAAAGCGGTCAATGAAAAGATCTCAGATAACCACAAAAACAGAAATGGTCTACTCCGTAAAGCGAGAAGAAATTTATTCATGTATACAAACTTTACGCTCTCTCAGTATAAGCACCAGTACGTGTATCAACGCGGATACGATCTCCTACATTGATAAAAAGAGGAACTTTAACATTCATCCCATTTTCTAATGTAGCTTCTTTGAATACATTAGATGCTGAATTTCCTTTGACTCCTGGAGCAGTATCCGTAACAGCTAATTCAACTTTTGGAGGCAGAAGAACAGACAATGCTTCTTCCCCATAAAAACTCACCGGGTATGTTTGACCTTCTTTAAGAAACTTTGCGCCATCAACTACTTTGACGGGAATTGCGATCTGTTCATACGTATCAGTATACATGAAATAGGCGCTGTCTTCATCCTGGTAAAGGTATTGTAATTCTTTCTTAATCACAGACACATCATTAACTTTTGCACCATTAATAAAACTTTTTTCCATTGTTGATCCACTCCGGACGTTTTTTATTTTCACCTTGATAGTGGCACTTCCCCGTCCCAGCTTAATATGTTCATAGGAAACAACCTGCCAGAGTGTTCCATCGGCTTCATAGATAATACCTGGTCGTAATTCACTGACAATTAACATAGTTATTTTTTACTCCTTTTCACTCGAATAAATCCTGCGCATGGTACTACTTCTATTTCTTTTTCTTCTAATTTATCGAAAAAGATATTTGCTCCAATTGAATCTGAAGCCATATGGCCTGTATCAATGACATTAATATGTAATTTACGAAGTTCAGTCAATGATTCCTCAGGCATATGCATATCAACAATTGTTCCAACCCCCGCTTTTGCCATCTCTACATACATTTCTTTTGAGGGATTCGTTCCCCCTGTAAAGAAAATGACAACTTTTCCTGCTCTACTTTTTTCACTACCTGAAACGATATTTGGACCGGTCTTTCCTTTTGTTGATTCTACAAATTCTGGAATTTCGTTTATATATTTTAGCAAATCTCCAACCGTTTCGAAATATTCTTTTTCTAAATAGGTTCGCATAAAATGATCGCCTAAATTATCCCATATGGTATGGAGGGCAATAATAGGCATTTGCAACAAACGTGCTGCATCTACCACTTGGTTATGATTTAATGGAGCAAATCGACGTTGGACAATATTCTTTCGCTCCTGAATGAGTGCATGAGCAACATTTACCGGTATACCTACTTTTGCATATACATCAACTTGTAGGTCCATAACATCATAGAGTGAAGCTAATGCATGTCCACTTGGATGATGAGAAACAACTGCATCAATGTGCATTCCTTTTTCATTTAATCGATCTGCTAAAAGAACTTCGGCAACACCCGCATCAATACCCGCTAATACTTTTTTTACTTCACGTTTTGGATCTCCATAAAGAATTCGCGAATCTGAATACGGATTAGTAAATTGTTCTTTATCAAATAATGATTTCTTTTTGTCAGGTAACTCATCAAATGATTTTTTATTTTTTTCAAGAAGTTTTTGTACATGTTCTACTCCTCGCGGATCGGCTTTTATGGCCATTTGAATAGCTAATTCATAGATTTGTTGCAGGGTCATAGTGCAAAGTATATAATAGGATAGCTTTAAAAGCAATGTTTTCACAGCTCTAGTTGGGCAAATGGCGGAATGGCATACGCGGCAGTCTCAAAAACTGCTGACCGTAAAGGTCGTGTGGGTTCGACTCCCTCTTTGCCCACCAAAAACATATCAATTGAAAATCTCTACTCCCCTACGTTCTCAACTGAATTACCCAGTAAGAAGGTAAGCTCATTAAACCCAACTTTCTGCTTTGCTATAATTGCTAAGAACAGAGTGGTAACTCTATGACAGATATCATACAAGCAGCTGAAGGACGAGCAAAATTATTAGCCCAGGAGCATCGGTTAACGAGTCAAATGCATG
>CAYQEE010000010.1:67402-77963 GCA_964416445.1 uncultured Gammaproteobacteria bacterium | reverse complement strand
AAGCCCTCCTCTTTTGCAAGGGTAAATAAACGAGATCGTTGTCTCGCCCTTGCAAAATTCACCACCCTTTGTATGCAGTAGCTGGTATGTCGGGCATAGGGCATGCCCGACAAAAATAACAATAGAAGGGAGGTGAACAAAAAATGACAAATGTACACGAAATGATAACGAATAAAATAATTACAAAAATGGAGCAAGGATTTATACCATGGAGAAAACCTTGGAAATTCCAACCTCCATGTAATTATGTAACAAGAAGACGATATCATGGAATTAATTTTTTACTGTTAACCATGAGTGAGTTTTCGAGTCCGTATTGGCTAACCTTCAAACAAACGAAAGAGTTAGGAGGATATATTAAAAAAGGTTCAAAAGGAACTCCGATTATTTTCTGGAAAATTGTGAGTTTCAAAGACTCAGACGGTACTAATGCGGATGAAATTGCATATAGAGATATTCCCTTTATGCAGTATTATACAGTCTTTAATTTGGAACAAACAGAAAGAGTTATCAAATTGGAGTATAAAGAGGAATCTAGTGAACTATATGATGTATGTGAAAGAATTATAACCGGATTTGAGGATAAACCGGAAATTAAGCATACGATTGAACCCAAAGCGTATTATATGCCCAATGAAGATACAATTCATATGCCTACAAAAACAAGCTTTTCTCATTCTGAAGGGTACTACGCTACGCTCTTTCATGAGTTTATTCATGCAACCGGACATCAAAGCAGACTTAACCACCATATAGTCGAAAATACCAATTTCGATTTTGGATCATCTGAATACAGCAAAGAAGAATTAGTTGCAGAGCTCGGAAGCGCATTTCTCTGCGCTGAAGCAAGAGTAGATAACAGTGTTCTTGATAACAGCTCTGCATATCTTCAGTCATGGCTTAAAGTTTTGAGGGAGGAAAAAAAGCTCATCATATACGCTAGTGCTAAAGCAAGTAGTGCGGCTGATTATATTCTAGGTCGCAAGTAAGGGTAGTGGGATTAAGTGGGGCACGGACTATGTGCCCCACTACCCCGGACATATTATATAATGCAAAGGAGGTGATCAATATATGATACATATTTGTGAAATATGCCAAAAAGCGTACGAACCGGAAGAAATAAAAGGAGTTAGAAAACTGAAAGAATTTAATGGATATACGGTCGATTTACGGTTAAAGCAATTTAGAAAAGTCGAATACGGGTTACCCAGTATTGATTTTATCGAATTCTCAAGTCCTGAAGGGCAAACCATCCTTCAAGAAATGCATAAATCAATATTAAACTAAATAGTTATAAAATCCTGCCCTTTTATAACTCTACCTTGTGCAATACTTGTTTACTTATTCCATTTGTCTGTATATCCCGCCATTTTGCAAGATAAAAATTTAATGGTAATTCATCGCTTAAATACTTTTTAATTCTTTTTGTTAGTATGTTCTTCGTAATATTTTCAGAAGTTACAAAGACAATATTTGGAAACGGATTTTTATTTCGATCCTGCCAAATACCGCGTTTATAGTACGAAAAATATGTGCTCACTCGCTTTATTAACTCTTTTGGAGGAGGATAATAGGAAAATATATCAACAAAATAACGTTTAGTTGTTCCGCTACTTTCCGTGATTGCAAAAAATGCATCAGGTAAAGGCTTTATAAAAAATTTAGTCCCGTGTAAATCAGTTTTTGTATGAAAGCGTACAGTTGCTTTAGTTTTTTTCGTTAGTGCTACGAGAGATAAATACAAAAAAGCGGTAAATACGCAAGTATTCCGAAATTGGTCACTGTATGTATGCTCATGCCAAACCCGGTCAAGTCGTGAAATTTTTACATCATCCCCATTATATTCTTCTTTAAAGTATTTTCTAGCCTTCGTTCCTAATGAATACGTGGTAGGTGTAGTAACATCTTTTGGATTATCATACTTTTTAAGATATTTATTCTCAACTAAGTTAGTTAGCCATAATATGACTCTGCTTGGATATTGATGCAGTAATAATTGTTGTATTTGATATGTGGTTAAGAAGCGGAAACGGTAAATAAAAAGAAGAATAGTTATATCATGTTGTTTTAGTTTGTAAGACTCTGCATTTTTCATCATAAGTTATCTGTTTAGTCATGTTTGAAAGTGATTTATTCATTCCCCTTATATATAATATAAGGAATATACACGTAAGACTTTTTTACTAATTAGCCTCATAAATATCCATAAATAGTGTAAACGCGCTAACACTATTTTAGAGAGTGCTAATATCGCTTGTAGACTCTTCGATACTTTTATCAGCTGTACTTTTTGGTTTGGATTTAGTGATCTTCTTTACTGGTTTTTTATAGACTATTGCATAATTTTTCCGGGAAGCTTGTATGATTTCTTCAAATATTTTTTTATCTTTTACTACAGAAATTTTCAGAGTTTCACCGGAAAATGGTTCTTCGGGTTTTGTTGCAGACACTTTCATATAAAATTTAAAATTTGGAAGATTAACTATATCTTCCCGCTGAATATAAGGTGAAAACTGAACAAGCATTAATTGTTCATCTAACGGACTGGCAGTTCTGAAACAAATTACTGTACCGGTATTTGCAAGGATAATATTTACGATTCTCCTTTCTTCTTGTTGAGCTGTTGATTGCTCGGCGATGGTAATTCTTAAGCCATATTTTCGTCCCCCTGAGAGCATCCGCGTAAATGAAGTTGTTGCAAAATTTTGAAACTCATCGACAAACAAATAGTATGGCTTCCGGTCTTCAATTTCCATTCGTTCTCGTCTCAACGCAGCTTGTTGAATTTTACTGATAATCGTCGTTCCAAGGAGTTGGGACGTATCTTCACCAAGCTTACCTTCTGAAAGGTTACAAATTAATATTTTCCCTTGATTGATTATTTCATCGAAGCTGATGGTTGATTTCTTCTGCTCAAGAATTCTTTTTGCGGTCGGAGAGAAAAGAAATCTCCCGACTTTAGCAGTAACGCCTCCGACCATTTTGACAATCTGGTAGTTTCCGGCTCTTCCGAATTCATATTTCCAGAAATTCTGTAAATTTTCATCTTCAAGATTCGCTATGACTGTTTTCTGATAATCAGGATTATTTAAGAGATCATATATTGTAAAAATTGTTCTGTCTTTAACTGAAAAGGACGTATAAATTGTGTTACGGAGAATGTATTCAATCCGATGTGCATTTTTGTTTTCTTCATTAGAAAAAACCCTCCGGAAAATAGATATAACACTTTCACATACTAATTCTTTTTCGAGTTCAAGCTCATCATCAGAAAGGTTATTCGGCAATTCAAGTAAATTAATACCGACAGGAAAACCCAAATCAAAAGGGTTAAAATATATGACATCATTAATTCGATTTTGAGGAACGCAATATAATAAATCTCTAGCTAAGTCTCCATGAGGATCAACAACAGCAACCCCCCGGCCTTTCTGCATGTCTTGGCTTGCCATATGGAATATAATCGTAGATTTGCCTGAACCAGTTTGACCGATAAGATACATGTGTTTTGCCCGTTCAGAATCCGTTAATCCGATATTTGTCATAGAGTTACCATAGGTATTTATCCCAAATACCACATCGAGCTTCTTATCATTCTTTAATGAAATTGGAGCAGGTAAATCAGTACTTAAATTCTTCACAATATTTTCAGTTCGTGTGGTTTCACTAAAAGGAAAATGGTAAAAGTCGGAAATTTCTGATACTGAAAGTAAAGAAGAGCTTTTATTACTTACTAATGACAGAAGTCTGTTTTTAAACGTAAAAAAGCGCATTTTATCAGCAATAATCGGGGGATAATTGTTTAAAGCCCGCAGCGATTGATATTTAGGAATTGAAAATGGTGCAAGAGACGATTTAATTCCGCGGATACGCTCTCTGCGATTATTTGCTCCATTTACAATCACCAAAGCTCTAATGGTTGTTTCAAATAAATCCTGCTCTACTTTCTTCTGAACACCTTCAACAGCCTCTTGTTCAAAAGAGCTTAAAACACGAGCAGGACGAATACGTTGTGCGACTAGCTGATCTTGCTGCTGCATATAGGAATAAATATATTTTTGCTGCGGTGATGTGCCATGAGCAATTTCAGTTAAAACCCAGCCTATTTCTCGAATAGTAACACTAATGAGATTAATGATTGCTTTGAATATCAGAATAACCGGCTGCAAGTAAATTGGTATTCTGGGCTTGTTAAGATATTCCAATATTTCTTCATTTCGCAAAATCCTCTGAGATAAAATATCGGCCTCTCGAATTTTTACCGGTGAGACGATTATTTGAAAAGAAATTAATTCATTTTCTTGTAGTTTCGTCATCATTCCGGTGATATAGGCAACCGGATCATGCTGATTCAGTACATTTTGCTTTGCTAATGGAAATGCAAAATGCTTTCTCTGTTTGAACTCAATAACTTTTCCTGTAGTTTGTATGTCTTCTAGAGGTAAATACTCATTAATGCGATTTACTTTTACTTGAGGAAGATAGGAAACGATTGTATGTTCAATTAATGAGGCCTCTTCATGAGAAGATCTAATAATATAACGAATTCCTTTATCCTTAGTGGAAACAATTTCGAATGAAAAAGTAACTTTCTCTCCCAAAATCCTGTCGAACCAAGTTCTTTGAATACCAATATTATGAAGAACAGAAAATAATTGTTGCGTTGTATATGAAGATTTTTCAGTTAATGCCGGAGGAGTAAGTTCAAGGAATATCGATTCCTGTCTTAAATAACGAACCAGATTAATAATTTTTCGAAAAACAATAGTACAAATTGATACAAAAACTAATATAAAAATTAATGTTAAAAGTGATGACGAATGATTGTGCCAGCCAAAAACTGTTTCTTTTATGAGAAGTGAAAATTTCCAAAGAAGAGAAAAAAGAAAATCTGCCCTGAGATAATTGATATTTATCATATTCTGCAAGGCAGGTTAATTCACAAAAGTATACCACAACAAAAAGTACGATTTATAGATTCAAAATAGTTGACTTACTTGTAGGATTTGTAGTACACTACAATTAATGGAAGCTGATCTATCCCCAAAGCAAAAATTACTTTTAAATATCATAAAAGAATACAGGCGCAAACATGGTGAATCTCCAACCCTCGGCGAACTGAAAAAAATACTGGGTGTACCGTTTCTCAATTCCGTTGTCCATTTACTTGGTAAGCTGGAAGAAAAAGGATTTATTCAAAGAGCAAAAGGGGTAGAGCGAGGTATTACTCCGGTAGGCGATGAAAAAACGATGGTAAATATACCGGTCGTAGGCGCAGTTGCATGCGGCAGACCTCTATTGGCGCAGGAAAACATTGAAGGATATATAACAGTTGACAGGAAACTTATCAAAGATGATCCTAAAAAATACTTCTTCCTCAAAGCAATAGGAGATTCGATGAATAATGCTGGTATTAATGATGGAGATATGGTACTTATTCATTCCCAGTCACAGGCACGATCGGAAGAAAAAGTTGTCGCACTTATTGATGATGAGGCAACCATTAAAATTTTCCGGCCGGGTAATGGGTATGTAGCACTGGTACCTAAATCCTCAAACCCAAATAATAAACCGATAATATTAAGAGAAAATTTCGCAATTCAGGGATTAGTAAAAGCGGTTTACCAGAAAGGAATGCTTACTGCATAATGCTTTTGATTTTTGAATGGAGGTGACAATATATGACTAAAAAGGGACAACCAAAACCAAGAACATTAAAAGCTGCCGAAAAAGAACTACACGGCAGAAAATCTTCAAAGACAGCTAAAAGACCAGCCGGATACGTTGTAAATCGGGCAAAAGGAGTAAAAGAAAAGAAATAATAATTGCGCATATAAAAATGATAAAAAATATTTTCAGTTATAAACAAAAAGGTGGAATAACTGCAGAAAAGATTTCTTTAAATGAAAAGTATATTAACACTCATAATAAACATGATACAAAAGAGGGAATTTGGACAAAAATAGGGGTTATAGTCGCAGTAATAACAATGCTACTGTCAGCTCTAGCTTTTATTATAAATAATCGAGTATGAGCGAAAATAATAAAATAAATATTACTAGTTTTTATCAAAGTGGTGGAATAACAGCACATACGGTTAATATCGGCTCACAACCAAGACATATCAATGTAGAACTAAAGAGTGACTTGGATGCTAAACTTGCTGGACATAAAGAAAAAATGATAACAATAACTTCTTTACTGGGAGATGGTGAAGCAATATCATTTGCGTATGAAATCGGAGAATATCTGAAATCAAAAGGTTATAAAGTTAATGGAAATAACCAAGCAGTTTGGTCAAATCCGGTTAAAGGACAAGGAATCTCGTTCAATGATGATAGTACAGTATCAATATGGGTAGGTAGCAATACAATTTAACTTAATTTTCGATAAAGCTTTGATGTCTATATGGAAGAAAAAACAAATAAGTATATTAGTCTTTTAAAAACAAAACTTCTTCAAATTGATGATTTGGAAAAAGATCCAATTGAAGAAAAAGTTTCTCAATGGAAACATGAAGTGTTAATAATATTAGATAAAGCAATTGGTTTAGAATCAAAACACTACAAAGAGTTCGATGAATTGGATTTCCAAAGTAAAAACCAAATAATACTTCACGATGATGATTTTGAAGGAGATAGAAGGAAAGGCTGTCAACAAGACTTGAAAGAAGCAAAGGCTATCATTAATGCAATTATTTATGGTATTGAGAACGGCTTATTATAATTATGTCTGATATAGATGAAATAAAAGATGCGATACTTGAATATATGAATGAAGAAAGTCTCAGATTTCCTCATTTATGGCATTCTGCCAGTACAATTGGGATAAGAGTAGCAAACATAAAGAAATATAACAACAGAGAAGTAGAAAGAGCTGTAAACTTTTTGGGGGAAGAAGGATTATTATCTAAACGTACAGAAAATCATCAACTGCTTTATAGATTATCGAGTAAAGGATCACAAAAGTTTTCTCCTTCAAAATATGCACAATCAATTTCTCATATCAATATTACTCAAAGCGGAGGAGTATCGATTATTGGAGCAGGAAATAGTATTGGTACTGTTAACCAAACGACAATTTCTACCATTAATGAATTAGATAAAGTTACAAACCTTATCAATAATTCCAATATAGATGAGAATAAGAAAAGAGATGCAATATTAGATATAGAATCCATTAAAAACCAAATTATTAAGACAGAACCTGACAAATCTTTTATAAAAACTACATGGGATCGAATAGTTGCTACTTCAAAAATGGCGAACAATGCAGGTGAAATAGTTAAAGCCTTAACCGCAATTTATTCGATCATAAAACACTTAGTACCGGATTTACAAAGTCTTCCTCCCCACGATACATTTTTGGCTTAATAATTTAAAAAGGAAGTATATCTGAAGATCTTACTCTGAGAGCTTTGCAAATATTTTCTAATACCGTAATTGTCGGATTTTCTTCGCCTCTTTCAATTCCGGCATAATACGTTACAGAAATTCCGGCAGCATTTGCCACATCTTCTTGTGACATATTTTTTCTTTCCCTTATCTCCCGCAAATTTCTACCAATCTTTTGCTGAGTTTTTGAATTTACCTCGACAGTCATATATACAGTATAAACCTCCTAGAAATATTAATAAATTACTTTTTAGATTTTTCTGAATGCACTCCAACGAGTAGAAGCCATGCTCCAGTAATCGTATAGACAAGTAAGACTACCATAGTAATTGCAGCCACGTAAAGTCCCATAATTTGTCCTAGTGTGAAGATAATGGCACAGAGAATTTCAATTATGTAAAGAGCTGTACCGAATATTAAGCGTATAAGAGTAAGGCCAAGTGGACTTTTTCCTCTCCTTTTTGCTTGAATATAACCATTTACATAGATCGAACCTGCAATACCAGAAACAACTAGCAACTCCAGTCCTACTGCTTGGTAATTTTGTCCTCCTATCAACGCAAGCGCACAAATTGCAAAAACTGCTGTAAAACCAGCAATTGTACCAATTGCACGATTTTTGTGTGTTAAATCCTTGACTATAATTTCAAGATTAAGAGACATTGCAACAAATACTAATCCTGTTAGCGCTGCAGCAGCCCCTCCCACCATTATAAAAAAGTCATGCCATTGGTCTGGTCTGTAAATATCAATTGAAGTCATCACTTATAGTATACCAATAACTAGTCAGATAAATACTAAATAATGTTATTTTCTATTAATAGGAGTTTACATTTTAGCCTCAAAAATTTGAGTTTTACGCTTGACAGCTGATAGCGGCATTGTTATATTTGAACAAATGAAAATTCTTCACGTAGATCATATAGGTATAAACGTAAAAGACCTTGCTGCTGCTAAAGCATTTTTTATTGATTTAGGATTTAAAGTGATGGGGGAAGCAACCATGCAAGGTGAATTGGTCTCGAGAGTTATTGGGTTAAAAGATGTTATGGACGATCTGGTCATGTTACAGGCACCAGATGGACAGTTGAATTTGGAACTTGTGAAGTTTCATCATCCAATAGACAAAGATGGAGTTCAACAAGCTCCTGCAAATAAGCTTGGCCTAAGGCATCTTGCATTCCAAGTAGATGACTTAGATGAAATTGTATCTGTCCTGAAACAAAAAGGGCATGAGCTAGTAGGGGAAATACAGACTTACGAAAATATTTGGAAGCTTTGTTATATTCGTGGACCGGAAGGTATTATTATTGAATTAGCCCAGAAACTTAAATATAAATAGATTGTTATTTACTTTCAGAGTATTTTTTGAAATTATCTAGAATTGCTTGCCAACCACTTCTTTGCATTTCCTCTGAATTTTCACTTTCAGGATCAAAAGATTCTGTTATCCTAGTTTGACCTTCACTTGTTGTTTCAAATTGGACTGATACTTTTCTCCCATCATCCATTGTGTATTCAATCAACTTATTCTCATCTACTTTTGTATATATACCGCCAAAATCAAAACCCTGTGTTTGGTCAGTTTTGGATTGCATTCTCGTCTTAAATTTTCCACCCTCTCTTAAATCATTTTCTGCATGTGGTGCTTCCCAGTCATCTGATGCAAATGCCCATTTTGTAATATGCTCAGGTTGATTCCAATATGACCAAACTTTTTCAACTGGAGCATTTACTGTTGTCTGTATTGTAATCATATTTATTATTATTTTCTCTATAATAACACAAATCTGATAATAAACAAGGAAACATTTGGGTCTGTATAGCTACCAAAAGACTATTTAATATAGCCTCAAAATCTGCGTTTTGTGCTTGACAGCTACAACTATAGTTGCTATACTACAACTATAGTTGTAGTAATAAATATGGTAAGTAAAGAACTATTAGACAAGTTTAAAGAGCTATACAAAGAGAAATTCGATACCTCATTATCCGATGAAGAAGCTACGCAGATGTCAACTGATCTCATAAATCTCATGAAAGTCTTAATCGAACCCGATCCTCAGGAATATCACGACAATTCCACAGAAAAAGAAAGGAGGCAGAATGAGACTATCACAACACCAACAACTTAATACTGCAAACATAACGCAAACCACATTAAACCGTTATGCAATTTATTGCCGCAAAAGCAGTGAATCTGATGAACGGCAGATACAATCATTACCGGATCAAATTGCCACACTTAAGACATTTATTTCCTCAAAAGGACTAACTGTTACCGGAGAGCCCTTACAGGAGAGCAAATCAGCCAAAATACCCGGTAGGCCGGTTTTTAATGAATTGGTTGAATTGATTGAGGAAGGCTCAGTAAATGGCATAATACTTTTGAATCCATCTAGGTTGTCGAGAAATACCGTTGATACAGGCAGGATTATATATTTGATGGATCAGGGAAAACTCCTAGAGGTTGCAACTCCTTATCAGACATTCAAAAATAATCCTTTGGACAAGTTTATGCTCAATCTATTATGCACACAGGCGAAGCTGGAAAATGACAATAAAAGCGTTAATGTTAAAGAGTCATTGAAATTAAAAGCAGAGAGGGGAGTCTTCCCTGGTAAAGCCAGACCGGGATATAAGAATAATATGGATAAACCGCAGGGATTACGTGATATATCAGCCCACCCAGTGTATTTTCCTCTCATGAGAGAGTTGTTTGACCTTGCATTGACAGGAAACTACAGTGTGGAAAGGCTGGTTAAAGAAGCTGGGCGGTTAGGTATAAGAAGTTCAAAAAACAACAAACCGATATGCAAAAGCTGGATGCATAGGTTACTTCGTGATCCGTTTTATACTGGAAAATTCATTTATGGAGGGAAAATGTATCAGGGACAGCACCCGCCACTTCTGACCGATGATGAATTTAATCTATTGCAGGACATTGTCGATGGAAGAAAGAAAGCACGGCCGAAGAAAAATGATTTTGCATTGACCGGAATTATAAAATGCGGAGAATGCGGATATACTGTTACAGCGGAAAGACACACAAGGAAATATAAAAACGGTACATCTCAGCTTTTTACCTATTACCATTGCTCTAAAAGAGGCAAGTATACAAATAGGAAATGTAATCAGGCATTTGTCCAGACTTCAACAATTGAAGG
>CAYQEE010000010.1:0-67302 GCA_964416445.1 uncultured Gammaproteobacteria bacterium | reverse complement strand
ATCAAAAATTGGATTTTCAGCTTCGATATCTTTTTTTTCAATACAAAAAAGGTATAGAAAGGACAAAAGTGGAAAAAGGCCGGTTCGAACCTAATAACGGGTCGTCAGATCAATCTAATCTAAAAAATTATTTAAAAAGTTCTCTATGGTGCGGATGAGAGGACTTGAACCTCCACGCCTTATTCAGGCACAGCCACCTCAAGGCTGCGCGTATACCAATTTCACCACATCCGCGAATGGTAAGATTATAACAAACTTTATGATGATTTAACAGTAAAAACGTATCGAATATGAGAACTATTCCATATATTCCTTTGGGTAGTTTACTTCATGAAACAATTTCTATTACTTTAAATGGTTTAGCATCATTAATTTTATTCATTAATGGCATAGAGACATTAAATACTTCAGCACCTTTCGTTGTCTTACCATAATGACTACCGTGATGAGCATGTCCATGAAAAACGTAAGAAACTAAGAACCGATCAATTACTTCTTCCAATCGTGATGATCCAAGATATGGATAAATTTCTAAATTCTCTCCTTCATTAGTTGCACGAATAGGAGAATAATGTAACGCTACAACTTTATGTTTTGTATCTTGCAACTTTGCTAAACCAATTTCTAACTGTTTTACTTCCAACATTCCGGCATCAACAAAATCTTTAATAGCTTTTTCACCAAAGGCAGTCAACATTTGTTGACCAAACCCACCACCAAATCCTTTTACACCAGCAAACCCAACGTTATTCACTTGAAATGTTTCATCATCAAGCATAATTATTCCACCATCCTGAAGAATTTTTTTAACCTCTTCAGCTTTCCCAAATTCATGATCATGATTACCAAGTACTGCTAACTTTGGAATAATGCAATTTTTGAGTTCATCTCTTAATATTTTTGCTTCAATTGGATTACCATGATCAGTTAAATCACCACAAAGGACAAGTACATCTGCAGCACTTTCAATATCCTTTAACAGTTTTTGATACTTACCTTGTGATGTTTCTGTTACATGTATGTCGCCAATAGCAGCGATACGTAATTTGTTTTTTATTTCATCCATAGATCATTTAACAGGTTTGTAACCCCATTTTGATACAACTACTTCGTATTCTGAAGATATTAACAGTCCTTGGGTAATTTTTTCCCGACGTACATTTTTACGCAATTTATCTTGAAAACGATTAACTAATTCTTGTAATACTTGTTGTGGAATTATATTTCTTTCCAAAGGATAAACAAAATAAAAGTTAACTAAATGACCAAGAAGTAATTCCCAATACGGTCCGATTCGTTCTAAAAGAAGCTGCCAGCTTAATGTTTTTCCATATTTCAATATGAGATTAATTACATCAGCACCGTCGTATCGCTCCTTATATTGGATGAATGCCTTTGATCGAATCATATCTTCAATAGGCATTAGTTTTACCAAATGTCCCAGTATCTCGCCCTGCCGTGCGTGTTCAAACCATGTTTTATCTACTTTTCTCAAACCATTCGCTTCTGAGAAAATAATATCGATAAAGAATTTATCTTGATATACCTTTGCTATCCATTCCTTATCATAAAGCTCAGTTTCAAATCCACTATCATTCGCTACTTGTAATAATTTTGGATAATCTTCTGTCGTGGTAAAGATATCCATATCTTTTGTCGGCCGAGTAATTCCTGTATATGCTGAAAATGCATATGTTCCACCAATCATAAATGGAAAATCATGTTCAAGTAATAATGATATGAAATTACTATAAAATTTCTCGGCTTTTTCATGTGTTGTCATATATCTTGCAAATGCTAGATCAAATATGTAAAGGCAATGTTAAAATTTGATGAGAACTAGTATGTAGTTAGCACAGAAAAGGATAAAGAATTTAAGAGATATAAATTTTGAGGTTCGAAAGCTAGCTTATAAGTTTTTATTTCGTATAAAGTGAAAAATACCGAAAAAGCAGTAGCAGTATTCCCAAAAATGTCATAACTGTAAAAAAGGGAATAATCAGTTTAGCAATTTTTTTCGGTAGGAAAAGATTAAAAAAAGGTATAGCATCTCCAAGTTTCCACTGCAGTGGAGCAAGAGGACAATCTCCATTATTTATTATATATACAAGAAATCCTTCAAGGAAAATACTTACAATGGCAATATCGAGGAATAAATTTACATGAAAAATTAATGCTGAATAGTCAATATATAAAACACAAATGATAAAATAGCCTGCAAACAGTCCGTGAATGATTCTTAGTAAAATAATAGAGTTATCATTCTTCATAATACTGTGCATTAAATTTCTCTTTTTGAGAAATTACTAATTGATAACTTCACCGCTTCCGAAAACCGCTACGCCTTTCAAAATGAGTGTTCCATCTGGTTTCTCCGGAACAGTAGTAGCGTTATTATATCCTCCAAATACGCCAGCAAGTGATCCTTGTACTAACCATGTCTTAGGTACAATTATTTTCGCGCTTCCAAATACTGCACTTACCTCAAGCACTACCGTCGAGTTTTTAGGTATTTTTGCATCTCTCAGATCAAGAGTTACCCGACTAAATACTGATGTGACTTTTCCTCCTTGATAATCATCGGTAATAACTTTCTTATTTTCTCCTCCAAATACGGCAGAATAGTCAAGAGCACTTTCGTGAGTTACTTGCTTAGAGACTCTATTGGATGATTGATTATAGAGAATGCTAAATCCGATAAGAATAAGGAGAATCGGCCAAAAATATCGCCACAGGTTAATTCCAAAGATAAGCCCAACACCTAGAGAGACAAAAACTAATCCGAAAAGTATACCCCAGACATTTCCCATATTAATTTACCTGTATCATAAGTAAAGGAATTCCGCAGTGATAGGAATCACTCTTCAAGATCTCTTCGTAGCATTATACACAGACTAGAATGAAAGAGTAGGGAAGTAGTAAAAATTTTAAGACAACTGTAATTTAAGAATTAAATCTTATATGAATCCATTCTAACTTCTTAACAAAAGCTGTCCCACATATTTCGTGATCGGCATCACTGCAAAAACTCTTTTATATAGTTATATTTATCTTGTTCTTTAAAACACTTTCAAATAGACACGCGCCCGTAGCTCACTTGATAGAGCGTGTTATCTTTAAGCAAATAGGATGAAAGTTCTAAAGATAATAAGACAGAAGTGGAAGGCTCCCCGAGCGCACATATGCGGGTCGCTAGTTCAAGCGCAAGAACTACCTCCTTCCAGCAATGAAAGAAGACAGATCAGGGTTCAAATCCCTGGCGACTCATACAACAAAAATCTCCAATTGCTTGGAGATTTTTGTGTTCATTGCATTATTTATTAATAAATGATTGGTAACATACCAATCATTATTGATCCAAATTGTAAAATATTGCGTAGCTAAATGGTAATATCCTATGTTTTATACAAATGGTTACTGGATTGTCCAACCGCCATCAACAACAAGCGTTTGTCCTGTTATGTAACTTGATTCATTAGATGCGAGGAAAAGTGCTGCATTAGCAATATCTTGAGATGTTCCAATTCGACCTATTGGAATTTTTCGTAGTATTGCGTCTGTTGCTTCTTTGGAAGATAAAGAATCTTTAGTCATATTTGTAAAGATAACTCCGGGAGCTATTGCATTTATAGTGATTTTCTCTCTTGCATAATCGAGTGCCATTTGACGAGTTAGACTCATAACAGCTCCTTTTGCAGCACAATATGCAGCAGATTTTTCAAATCCAACAACACCTGCAATAGATGCAATGTTAACTATTTTTCCATACTCGTGTTTTATCATTTCAGAAAGAATTTTTTTTGAAGTTAAAAATATGCCTTTTATGTCTATACAAAAAGTGGCATCCCATTCATTTTCTGAGGTATATAAAACTTCATGAGGAAGATAAATCCCAGCATTATTTATCAAAATATCAACGGTTCCGAAGTGGGAAATAACACTATCTACCATATCTTTAATTTGTTCTTCAGATGAGACATCTGCAACGTAGCCTATACTACTTCCTCCATTTAAGGTAATCTCATGAGCAACATCATCTAGTTGTTCTTTATGTCTACCGCAAATAGCGACACATGCTCCTTGTTTAGCAAATTCTAATGCAATACCCCGTCCAATGCCCGTTCCTCCTCCTGTGATGATTGCTACTTTATTTTTTAGCCTCATACGATACTCTTTTCTATATCACCCGTACAGTTACTCCTACTTTCTATGCATGATAGATACCATAAATATCAAGGAATGTATATTTAATTAATTCATTGATAAAAGTAATATGTTGTTTCATATACAATGCGCTATATCATAAATAATAAAAATGATCAACATAAATTTCCGTAGCTATAATCACAATAGAAAAGTGTTTATCGTCACATAAAAAATTAACAAAATATGAGAATATGAAAAATATGATTAGTATTATTAACCGAGGTCAGTACCGGCTGATAGAAACAACCGAAAAAAAAAGAATACTCATCCTTAATAACAAAGATACTTTTGCTTGGTTTAACGTAGGTAATGCAGGTGAAATTATTGAGAGGTTTTATGGGAAAATACAAGAAGAAAATACGTTAGCCGAAGGAAGTTACCGACTTTATCATGTGCATTATGAAGAAAAACTTACACCAGAGATACATTTGGAATTATTTGTCGGAGAAGGGAAATGGCAAGGGTATTTATTACCTGAGGGTTTACCTGTAAGTACAAAAAAACAAGAAAAACAATATCCAATCACACCTACAAAAGAATTAATTACAAAAGTTATGGTCGGAGAACAATTTGGTGCTTCCTGGTTATAATGGCAGAGCATTCTCCAATTTTTTAAGATCAGGAATAGTGATAGTTCCTTTACTAAATACCACTAGTCCTTTTTCTTTTAATAGTTGCATTTCGCGGCTTACCGTTTCTCTATACATGCCTGAGTATTCTCCTAATTCTTTTTCTGTTAATTTCAATTGAATTGTCGTTCTTCCACCTTCTTCTCTTCCAAACCTTTTCCCAAGAATGAGAAGTGTCGAAATTAACTTTTCAAGCGCATTACCGCTTGATAAGTATTCAATATGCATCCATAAACCTTCAATACCTATATAGACACGTCTCAGCAAATCCAAAACGACATCTGGTTCTTTTTTAATAAATGCTAACACTTTTTCCTTTGGTACTTTATAAGTAATGCATGCAGTCATTGCTTCAAAATAACGCTGATTGTGAATGTCACTTACAACCCATGACATTGGAAAAAACGTATGAGGTTTAAACATATTAAGGGTTATTTCGTCACCTTTTTTTGAAATATAGTAGCTTCTGACAATACCATCTGCAAGATAAAAAATCCCTTGAGGATCTTCATCGGCACGAATAAGTATTTCGCCTTTTTTAAATTGTTGTTTTTTATATTTTGTAAAGAAATTTGTTACTTTTTCGTTTACCTGTATATCCATAATATGTGTGTCAGTCATCACTGTCTTCTTGCTATAACAAGAGTAGTATAGCAGGTGAGAACAAGGAGGGTATATAATGCAACATTTTAACAAGATCACAAATAATACGTTTCCCATCTTTGGCAGAGCAAATTTTCTTAAGACGGTATTTATTGTTTTATATTTTTGCAACTATAATACTTTAGGAACTGGTACTTTATCAAAAAGGAAAATATATTCACTATCATTCAGATAAAAATATTGTGGAAACTATGGATTTATATGGAAAACAAACAAGTTGTGTATGAACATAGCAGATTAGCAATAGATCTTTTACCTGAAGAACAGGTGCTGAATGTTCAGAGACAACATCCTATTGCTTTAGCAATGCTTTTTATCACACATACGTTGCTTATTGCGTTTGTTTTTATAACTCTTACCTTTCTCTTTATCTTCAAATTGCTACCAAATTTTTGGGAGGTTTTTGTCTATATGTCACTTCTTTTTCTCTCTCTATTAGCAATCGTTGGAACATATACGAGTATGAAGTGGTATTTCACTTTTTATATAGTTACAAATAAACGCCTTATCATAAGACAATATTTTAAAGTTGTTGGAACATACTATCAGGAACTTCTATTACAAAACCGTGTTGAACTGGAAACAAAACGGATTACATTAAATATTATTTATGATTTTCTTGATATAGAAGATATTTACGTAACAATTCATACAGAAGATATTCCCGAACCATTCAGTTTTAAAACTCCACATCATCCGGAACAAATTGAAAAAGCACTTGCAGAAATAGAAACAAATATGGTGAAACAATAGTATATGACCGTCGCATATTACATAAAAATTATTTTTTTCTTCTGTGAATTATGTATGCTTTTAGCATACCTCTATATTGTAATGAAAATTAGGCGTGCTGAAAAAAAATCACATCTTAGTATCCATAAAGTTTGGAAATATGTTGTCATATTTAACGTACTACTTATACTTGGAACACTTTTTATTATTGGATTTTTTCCCTAGTAGCTACCTATAAAAGGAAATAATAATTACACTAATTTAATCAAATCAGAAACTTTTTCTATTGTCCTTCCAATTTCAGATTCAGGGAGAGGAGTATGAGGAAGTTTGGAATCTTGACCACGTAAGTAGTTTGCAAATCCTACTAAATCAGGAAGTTCAAAATTTTTTTCACCACGAATAGTATCTAAAAAAACATTTGTGAACTTTCCTTCTTTTGTTTCCCTTATACCTACGTTGCCGTGAGCTTCTTCAATATCAAGCATATTCTGATAATTGAATGGTAAATTAAATTCATCCCAGACAGAATGAGCCATTGAAATTTGATCTTCTATATTGCCAACTATTTGGTTATTAGGTAAAGTTCTAACTCTTTCTCTAATTGTTCCAGTAACCGGTATCTCTACGCCAGTAAAATTCCACTTAACTTTACCTATAAAGCTTTGTATTAACGGATATGCATCTGGATAAATAGTATGTAAAATTTCACTTACAAGTTGTATTTGCTTAAGTTCGTTTTCATTGTGTGGTTGCCAAAACAGAGAAATCACTTGTTCATGACCAGTTTTTGTTAATGTGCCAGTTCGTGAAGGTTTAGCAAAGACGACAGACTCTGAACCCATACCGATTACGTCTATTCCGTATATCCTCGCTATTTCCTCAACTTCTTCATCTGTTTTAGGTAATGACTTTTTTCCAGTGGTAGGGTCGAAATATTTAGATGTTATCTCAGTGATAAATCCACGGATACCAGGCGATCTATTTTCTACTTTTTCTAAAGATATCTCATTTTGTGTACTAATGTCTTTTTTTGTATATTCTTGTGGTAAATGTTCTATAGCTGATACATCCATAGATTTAACTAAATTATACTATAAAAATAAAAGCTCAGGAAAGATTCCTTATCAAGATAGAAAGTACTGCGAAGGAGAATTGAACTTATAACCTTAAAAATTAGCATAGGTTTTTATATTTGGGGATAAGTGCACAGAAGTTGTCGATTATCAAATTCTTTTGGAAACTATATTTACTATTTATTTTCAATTACAAAATTATGTCAGGTTAACGTAAATTATCCCTAATTTAGTCGTAATAATTTTGGTACAGTTCTATTTTTCAGACGGCTATAAAGTTTTACTCATCCAATAGAATTCAAACCCTTGATCGAAACCCTCTCTTTTATAAAATCCCAATGCTTTTCTATTATCCCTCTCTACCAACAAATCCAATGTTTGAATACCTCTTGTAAGTAATATATTTTCTACAGTTTTTAATAATTGTTTTCCTATACCTTTACTTCGAAAATCTGACGTAACATAAAGACCAAAACATATAGCCCAAACATGGAGTTGTTGTACTAAAATAAATCCAACAGGCGAAAAATCAGCCTCAGCAATTAAGAAAATTGTATCCGTATTCCTTTTATCGAGCAATATATGAATATCTTCTTCTTTAAACCACCTTGATTTTTTACTACTCCAAAGTTCACGTGTTTGATTTGCAGAGTTAACAATCCAAGACACATCTTCTTTTTTAGCTTCACGAATTTGTATATTCATATTTTATAAATTTCAACAGATATTCTTATATATATGAGAATATTGGATTTATTATTTGGGTGCAATAAATTTTACCCTCATTGCAATGAGGAATATATATTTATTTTACTTCAAACATCAATTCATATTTACTGCAGGCGATTAAAGTGCCCAAGGGGAGACTCGAACTCCCACTCCTGTTGAGGGAACTAGCTCCTGAAGCTAGCGCGTCTACCATTCCGCCACCTGGGCTAAAGTCAAACCATTGTAACAAAAGCAATTTTTCTTGACAACCTATTTGAAATATGCCAATATAAATTGTTATCCATGAGAAATTTATTTCTGCTTATAAGTTTCTTTACGATAACACCTTGTGTTATCATAGTTAGTATTATTTTCTTTGCTTTCTATTCCTATAGTTTAAATCAAAAACAACAATTCCTCACGCTGTCTACAAAATTCACTGCTAATTCTTCCATAACGTACGCAGCATTACCATCTGCGGAGACAGAAGTAACAGGAATTGTGGGTACAGGAGATACGCGTGTAGCACGTGTGAAATCGTTTTTCCATTTATATGGATCTGTATTGGAACAATATGCGCAAAATATCATTGACGCTGCAGATCATTATAATATTGATTATCGATATCTTCCTGCAATTGCCGCTCAGGAATCTCAACTTTGTAAAACTGAGATACCAAATACTAATAATTGCTGGGGGTGGGGAATATATCATGGTCATACTACAAGCTTTCAAGATTATCCAACTGCAATCGAAACAATCTCTAAATTATTTGCCCAAAATTACATAAAAAAAGGGTATATTACCCCAGAGCAAATTCAACAATTTTATAACCCAACCAATAATAATGGCTGGTCAAGTAAGGTTAATTATTTCATGAACCAGATATCTACTATCCTCTAAAAACGGGGTCTTGACAAACCTATAGTCGTGTGATATACTACTTTCTAGATCCTAAGGTATGCCTCTCAAATGCATACGTTAGGATTTTTTTTATGGCAAAATAATTGCCAATTTCGTATGAAAGCAAAAATTACTATTTTTGTTTTCTTTTTTCTCATACTGTCCCTTCTCAATATAAAGCAAGCACACGCGGCAGGAGACAGTGCTGAACTCACTCCTAATGTCACAGCTCTTGAAACTCAAGGAGCAACACGTGAGGCTCAGTTAACACTAAAGAAAAAAGATTACAGAGTTGAGGTTTTGAAAGAATATTTGCAAAAGTGGAATTCCCCACTATCGCAATATGCACAAGTATTCATAGATCAGGCGGACTTATATAACCTACCATGGAATTTAGTTGCTGCTGTGGCAGGAACTGAATCCACCTTTGGACAGGAAGTTCCCGCAAATTGTAATAACCCTTTTGGTTTTGGAATTTATACAGGCCATATGACTTGCTTTACTTCCTACGAAGAATCAATTAAAACTGTTTCGAAATCCTTAAGGGAAGATTATATTGATAAATTTCACCTCTCGAGTCTGGAAGAGATCGGTCATGTTTATGCTTCTTCAGATGCTTGGCCAACACATACTCGTTTTTTCTTAGTTCAAATGGAAGCATCGAAATTAAATTATGAATCACAACTCGTTCCGACTCTTCCAATTTCCTTATAAATAAAGTATACTTAAGAAAATTTCGGGTCGGTGGCGGAACTGGCATACGCGTACGGTTTAGGACCGTATCCCTTACGGGTTGGAGGTTCGATTCCTCTCCGACCCACTAATATAACTATGAAAAAAGATACAACAAAACCTATATCAACTATAAAAAAAGACACTGATGGAACTATTACTTTTACCATTACGCTTCCTACTGCAGATGTGCAAAAAGCTACAGAAATAGAGATTGATAAAGCAGTTCAATATGTTACGGTTCCTGGCTTTAGACAGGGTAAAGCACCAAAAAATGTGGCAATAAACCATATTAATTTTGAAAAAGTACGTGAGGAAGTATTAAAAAAACTATTGCCCGATGCATATTCAAAAGCAGTCTCAGAACATAATATTAAACCAATCATTAACCCTAAAATTCATGTGGAAAATTTTGAGGAAGGGAAAGATTGGGTATTTACGGCTTCAACTTGTGAAATGCCTGAAGTTGCGTTAAATGACTATAAAGACGCTATTAAAAACATAACAGTAAAAAGTAAAATTGTCATTCCCGGTAAGGAGCCTCAACAACCTAATTTTGATGATATTGTCAAAGTACTCCTTGATAAAATAACGGTAACTGTTCCCAAAATTCTCGTAGAAGGAGAGGTCGAAAGACTTCTCTCTCAATTACTCTCAGAGATCAAATCATTAGGACTTTCCCTTGACCAATATATTGCATCAACAGGAAAATCAATAGAATCTTTAAAAAGTGAATATCAAACCAAGGCGGAAAACGATATAAAATTTGAATTTGCTTTACAAAAAATTGCTGAAGTAGAGAAAATAGCAGTCAATCCAGAAGAAGTAGAGGAAGCTCTGAAAAAAGCAAAAGATGATACAGAGCGAAAGCAATTAGAATCGAATGTCTATCTCCTTGCCAGTATACTTAGACAACAGAAAACACTTGATTTTCTCAAGAATTTGTGATAGGGTTATACAACTATGCTAGGTGACCCTATAGTACAGAAAAAGAAAAAAAACAACCTAAAGAACTCATACGTTAATCCGTATGAAGTAATTCGGGAGTTTGGAGAAGAAACTAAACAACAAACAAAAGAAATCTTCAGTGAAGTAGTTCACGAACTTTTTGCATTGCCTAAGAAAGGCGATCTTCAGCCAGGTCAAGAACTCGATCTAAAATCTCATAAAGCACAACAACAAGCTGAAACAAAGAAACTACAATCAGTAGAAAACCACGCACAAGCAATTCGACCAGGTATCGATTATATTGGTGAAATCCTCCGAGCTGGCGAGAAAAACCATGTAGATGAACAAAAAACAAAACAGGAAATACAAGAAGTTATTTTAGAATTAAAAAGTTTAGCAAGTAGTACCAAGCAATTAGAAAAGGAAATTGTTGAAGCGACAGGACAAACGCTAGTAAGTCCAGGTAAATATCATAAATCATTCTTTAACTGGGTGCTGTCAGTTGTTCGAGATGCACGTCAGAAAATCGATAATGCAAGTGTTTGGTTAACAACCATGAATGGAAAACAAAAACAAGGGATGGCTAGTAAAAAGAAGAAACCAAATTATTGGGATATGGCTAAAAAACATGGAACGAAATTTAGTCTATCAGGTGAACGAGCAATAGCCACACAAGCAGGTTAAGAGTAAATTCAATCAATATTGGTTTCCTCTTTAAGTTTTTTTAAATCTTTAATAACAAATCGGTGTGCTTTTTGTTCTAAAATCCCTTCTCTTCGTAGTCTCTCTACTTCGATACTTACTGTTTCTCTCGCTAGTCCTATAAAAGCGGCAATATCTTTATGAGTTATCGGTAAATCGATTACAACGCCACTTCCGCTTTTTGTTCCTGCAATTTCGATAAGAAACTCAAGCATACCTGCTATTTTCGCAGAGGCATTCCCCAGCACAGCAGCTTCTATTCGTTCTGAAGAATTTTGGAGTCTTAAAAGAATTAAGCTGATTATATAAAAAAAGACATCATGATTTTGTTCTAAGAAGAACAGAAAATTTTTTTTTGGACATCGATACACTTCCACCGGTACTAATGCTTCGTAATAATGAGACGTAAGAACGTTATTAATAACCCAATGCATGGGAAAAACATCAAATGGTTTGAGCAAAGTTACTGTTAATTCTTTACCCTCTTTGGAAAGGAGGTAACTTCGCACATAACCTTTTGTTATATAAAACACGCCAGGAGGAACATCTTTAGTGAATAGAATAGTTTCTCGTTTTTTATAATGAAACGAATTGAATTGTAGAAAGAATGCATTTACCTTTTTAAACGTTTCCGTATTCAAGATAGGGAAATTATAGTATAAAAAAGTAAAATTGCAATTAAAATTACTAGTATTTGGTAAGATATCTCACTGCATTTAAAATTAAAAAGAGTAACGTTAGGGGGCAAAGAAACGAAATATGAATAACTACTTTTAGAAAACACCTATTAAGAGACGGATAAAGGAGGTACGTTATGGCAGGAATAACTGAAAAAAAAATACCAAGTCCTCTCGAATATTTTATTACCCTTCCTGATGAGCAGTTAGTGCTAGCAGAAAGAAAACATCCGGTAATCTTATGTCGTGAAATAATAAATATTATTGCACTGAGTATACCTTTTTACTTAATTCTATTTGTCCTTTTTGACAAATTGCTCGACTATCCAACCCTTTTTATTTCAGGTATATTGGTGGTAATTTGTGCAACGTTGAGTTTAATAGTTAAAGCAAGTGTAGACTGGTATTTCCATCTGTTCATTGTGACAAATAGAAAAATTTTAGAAGTCTATTTTTCGCCATTATATTTTTATCGGATTAATATTGTATTACTGGACCAAGTTCGATGCACAGAGATTGATGAGAAAAAACATGGCATATTAAATGAACTTGTTGATATGGGTGATATTGTCATAACATTTGATCGTCCAACTCATCAAGAGGAATTTATTTTAACTGATATACAAAATCCGAGAAAAATCGCTGTCCTTTTGAATAATATGTTCTCAACATTGGATGCAAATGCAATTCGTCCAATTTGGTTCCGAGCACATCAGACAACAGCCCCTGAAGCGATAAGTAAACAAGGCACAGGAAGATTTTCATTAGGAGGGAGGTGGTAATAATGAGTAATGTAACAAATTCAGTATACGTTGTCCTTCTAAGCATCACGGCTTTAATAGGTATATATAACTGGATCTATAAAGTGAGAATCGAAAAAGTACGACATCAACTTGGACTAGAATTACCTGGCCTTTCAATAGCATTAATGAAAATTGGTACATTTTTTGCAATATTTTCAGTTGGACTAATGGTGTTTTTTATTCTCTTTATGAATTAAATACTCCTCTTTCCAAGTACACGAAGGAATTTAAGAATTACTTTGATGAATTACCTGTATACGGTATACTAGATAGAATATGCATGCCTAAAAACTGCTCATAATCAAATCTAAAATATTTCAATGGTAACAAAGACAGAAATTCTTACATTAACAAAAAAACTTATTACGATACCATCAACAAGAGATAACCTTAATGCATTAGATAATATCTTACATATTGTGCAAGAAGTAGTAGCACCCACGTTTGTTACGAAAAGATTTGAATCAAATAAGATTCCTAGTTTACTTATTCATAATAGTTTAACAAAAAATTCTCGTTATAAAATTATCTTGAATGCACATCTTGATGTAGTCCCCGGGAAAAGAGAACAATATCAACCAGAGGAAAGAGACGGTTATCTTTATGGTCGTGGCGCTTATGATATGAAAGCAGCCGCTGCAGTTATGATACTTGTTTTTAATGAAATTGCTAATCAGGTTTCCTATCCAATTGCGTTGCAAATTGTTACAGATGAAGAAAATTCAAGCGAAAATTCAACACAATATCAAATTAAACAAGGGGTGAGAGGAGATTTTATCATCTGCGGAGAATGTTCTTCAAACTTGGATATTATTCACAAATCGAAAGGTGCCCTTTGGTTCACCTTAACAGCAGCAGGATCCACAGCGCATGGAGGATATCCATGGAGAGGAGAAAATGCTCTTTGGAAGTTAACAGATACGCTATACAAAATCAGAAAACTCTATCCTGTACCTTCCAAAGAGGCTTGGGTAACGACAATAAATTTAGCAAGAATCGAGACAAGTAATAAAACGTTTAATGCAGTTCCTGAAGAAGCAACTGCACATATTGATTTACGATTTGTCCACGAAGACCAAGAAACGGTGTTGGAAAAAATCAAACAAGTCATCCCAGCAAATATAAAATTAACTATTGTTCAAAATACTAATCCAACCTTTATTAGCGAGGATAATAATTATATTACCCAATTAAGAAAACATATAGAAAGAACAACTAATAAAAAGGCTCATTTACGAGTAGCTCATGCAACATCAGATTTGCGGTTCTATAATGACGTTGGTTGTTTGGGCATTGAGTTTGGTGTTGTAGGGAAGAACCAGCATGGGGATAATGAATGCGTTGAAATAAAAAGTCTTTTTGAATACTATAATATCTTAAAGAATTTCCTTCTTTCACTTTCGTAAAATATCCATGTTTGCTATAATGGGCTACACGGAGCCATAGCTCAGCTGGCTAGAGCGTTACATTGACATTGTAAAGGTCAGTGGTTCAAGTCCACTTGGCTCCACCAGTAAGTTAAATTCATCAGGTATCACTTAATAACCCACCCAGCTATCCATTGAGGAATACTAATAGTTACCTTTTCAAATTCAGTTTTCATTAATGGATGATCACCATTGGGAACCGTGATGAGTGTTTTGCTTGTACGTATTTTCTTGTAAAAGTCTACTGACTGTTTAGGTTTTACTATAGAATCCTTTTCACCATATACTACTAGAACTGGTATCGTAATTTGTTTTGGATTAGCATTTTTTATTATATAGTACACATCACTCCAGCTATTTGGATGAAAAAGTAAGTAGCTATATAGGATAAATGCTTGACGTAAATATAAATGCGCTAACTGAATTGAGAATAAACCATTAATAGTAATTAATTTGGTAACTTTTTTATATTTTCCCGCAGCAATCAACACAACAATGCCAGACAAGCTTACTCCATAAAGAATGATCTCTTGATATTCATCAAAATAACGAATTACACTCCCAATATCTTCTACCCGTTGTTTTATACTTAATACTTTTTTACCTTCACTTTTTCCATAACCTGAAAAATCAAAAAAGAAAACAGAGCTACCCGTTTTAAAATATGCGGTATATACTTTCTCCATTCCAGGAAAATCAGTAAATGACTCAATACCATGACACATAATTACAAGAGTTTTAGATGTATTTCTATAAAAAGTTCCGTGAAGTTTCTGATTTTTATTATTAACTATAGTAAGAGATTCAGCTTTCATTATCTACGATTTTCTTTCAAGTAATCATCAACAATTTTGCATGCTTTTTTATATCCACCTGCATTTCGAAATGAAGATTGAATCATCGCAGCATGCTGCGAATACCGTTTTTCTTGTAAGAGTAATGCAACTGCATTTTTGAGTTTTTGTGAAGTAAGATGATCTTTTGACAGTTGTACACCAGCTCTTAATTCAACGACACGCTTTGCGTTCATTTTCATTTCGTCTGTATGAGGTATTATGACTAAGGGTACTCCGTAATATAAACCCTCGCTAACACTATTCATCCCACCATGAGTTATGAAAACATCTGTTTTTTGAAGTATCTCAAGTTGCGGTATATAATTTTTTACAAAAATATTCTGGGGTATTGGAGGTAAATCTTTTATAGTAAACGTATTACCTAAAGACAAAATTACTTGATATGGAGCGTTAGCAAATGTATTTATACAGAGTTTATAGAAATTTAAATTATCAGTCAAAATAGATCCAAGAGAAATGTAGATTGTTTTTTTCTTTAAATCAAGTTTATTCCAAAAATCAATCGTTTCTTTTCTCTTTGATAGGGAAGGACCAACAAAATGAAATGAATTATCAAAACTTTCAGAGCACGGTTGAAAATAACCCGAGGTGAAAACAATATTCATCGTCCCTTTACTAAGAAGAAATTCAGTAAGTGATTTTGGCGAAAGGGAATATTTTTTTGCAAGTTTGCAATATCGATAATAAGCATAAATTCCATCAGGCTTCTTAAGAAGTGCTTTTATCAATAGAGATAGATAAATTGATGGAAAATGTCTTGAAACATGAGCATTAAAGGCAAATGTGGTAAAGAGAGCAACGGAGGGTTTCTGACGAACATGTGCAATAACATTTCCCCACATAGCAATAGTGTCATAAAGAATGATATCAGGATTTATATTTCGCATTTCTTCAAGTAATATTGGCAGAGATCGATTTGTTATTTCAACTACTTCTCTTGCAAGTACTCCTAAATTACCATGTGCATTTCCTTCACTAAAATGCCATTGGGGATAGGATTTTTGGTGAATACCTAACGAATGAAGTGTGTCACGATACTGATCTGCCGCATAGTATATTACGTTATGTCCTCGTTTTACCAATTCTGCCGCAAAAATACTCGTTGGATTAAAATGTCCAAGACCTCGGTAACTGAAGTACACAATTGTTTTTCCCATTCTCGTATTGTAACAACTTTTCATTGCAACATCATTTATAGAAAATAACCAACTATTCGTTACCAATGCTTATAATACAGGAGGTAAAAAAAGAAAAATACATTTCTCCTATTTTTTCAGGCGTTTCAAGAGTATAATCTGCTTTATGACAATCCTAATTCTCCATGGTATCGATGGATATGCGGGAATACATTGGCAACAATGGTTACATGACTCGCTTGAAAAAATGGGGAATTCAGTTATCATGCCGACATTACCTCAGGCAGATCACCCAAGTAGGCAAGTTTGGTTAACTACAATAGAACATGTAGTTAATCATATTCCAACGAATGAATTAATTATCATAGCCCATTCTCTCGGAGTGGCATCAGCACTCGACTTTATTGAAATAAGTAAAACAAAAGTAAAAGCGTTGATTTCCGTATCAGGTTTTGCTGAAGATTACGGAAGCCCGTTAAATAATTATTTCATGAAAGGAAAAAAAATTAACTTTAATAAAATTAAACATAACGCAGAATATTTCTCAGTTATTTATGGTGATAATGACCCATTTGTTCCACAACAAACATTGCAAAAACTTTCACAACAGTTGCAGATTACTCCTTACATTATTCATCAAGGAGGACACCTCAATACTGATTCTGGTTATAGTCAATTTCCATTACTTCTTGAAATTGTTAAAAAACTATCTTAGAAATAGAATATGATACATTTTACGATGAACATTATTTGCTTGCACCCTATGATTACTATATAATCAACTCATATGAATCGAACTGAAGCATACCAACTGCTCACAGAATATCTCACGAATAAAAATCTAATCAAACATAGTATTGCTGCTGAAGCAGGTATGAAAGGTATCTATAACTATTTACACAAGAAGGATTATAATCCTCAAACTGAAGAAATATGGGGCATTACCGGTTTACTACATGATATCGATTATGAGGTCGCACAAAAGGAAGATAAATTAGATAAACATGGAATACTTCTTTTTGAAAGAAACCCAGATATTATTCCTGAACCTATGGCGCATGCTATCAAATCACATAATTATACAAAAACCGGTGTACACCCTAAGTCTGATTTAGATTGGGGAATCACTTGTGTTGATCAACTAACAGGGCTTATCGTCTCATCAGCACTCATTCATCCAGATAAAAAATTAAAATCTATTAATACTCCATTTGTTATGAAACGATTTAATACACCATCATTCTCAAAAGGAGTTGATCGGGAAAATATTAAGTTATGCGAAACAAAATTAGGAATTTCACTTGAAGAATTTATAACAGTTACGCTTATTGCTATGCAAGGAATTAGCGATATTCTTGGAATGTAATCATAAAAGTGTCTCACTACTGATAGCACCGATTATAGTACGCCTCTACTCAAATACTTTATTTATCAAATGATTTTTGTTATAGTGAGCATATGAAAAACGAGGCAACCGCTAAGGAAATAAACGCTCATTTACGTCATTCTACAGCTCATCTTCTTGCAGCTGCTGTTATGGAACTATGGCCTGACACAAAACGGACAATTGGTCCAGCAATAGATAATGGGTTTTATTTCGATTTTGAATTCTCAACTCCTATCTCAGAAAAAGATTTTCCCAAAATAGAACAAAAGATGCATGAGATTGCAAAACAATGGCAGTCATTTGAGAAATATGAATTAACAAAAGATGAAGCGTTAGCAGAATTTAAAGATAATCCATATAAAAAGGAACTTATCGAAGAATTTACGCAAAATGGTGAAAAAGTTACTTTTTACAGATCAGGGAATTATTGGGATTTATGTAAAGGTGGTCATATTGCAAATCCAAAAGAACAACTCAAATATTTTAAATTGTTAAAGCTTGCGGGCGCTTATTGGAGAGGTAATGAAAAAAATACTATGTTAACAAGAATTTATGGCACCGCGTTTACAAGTAAGGATGACTTGCATGCGTATCTCCATATGCTTGAAGAAGCAGAAAAAAGAGATCATAGGAAATTGGGTAAAGAACTCGATCTCTTTTTATTTTCTGACCTGGTCGGAAAAGGATTACCTCTTTTCACTCCTAAAGGAACTCTCCTTAGAGATATATTAAACGATTTTTCGCAAAAATTGAGAATAGATCAGGGTTTTCAGAAAGTCTGGATTCCTCATATTACGAAAAAGGAATTATATGAAACGAGTGGACATTGGGCAAAATTTGGCAAAGAACTTTTTATCGTAAAAAGTCAAGAGACAAGCGATGAAATGGTTATGAAACCAATGAATTGCCCTCATCATCAACAAATTTATGCTTCTCGTCCTCGAAGTTATCGAGATTTACCAATAAAATATCTTGAAACGACAACTATCTATCGTGATGAAAAAGCTGGCGAACTTTTAGGACTATCCCGAGTCCGTTCTGCTACTCAAGATGATAGTCACACATTCTGTACCCCTGAACAAATTGAAGAAGTCTATAAAATGTTAATTACGATAACGAGAAAATTTTATGACACTTTACAGATGACGTATCGTGCACGTCTTTCTTTTCGAGATCCCCAAACACCTGAAAAATATTTAGGTGAGGAAAATCTCTGGGAAAAAGCGCAAGAGATAATTTTAAAAATTGCTCAAGAAGAGAAATTAGATTATTACATCGTAGAAGGTGAAGCAGCATTTTATGGACCGAAAATTGATTTTATGGTTATAGATGCGTTGGGAAGAGAATGGCAATTAGCGACACCTCAACTTGACTTTGTGCAACCGAAACGTTTCGGTCTAACATATACTGATGAAGCGGGACAAGCACAAACTCCAGTAATGGTTCACTATGCTCTTATGGGTTCTATAGAAAGATTTTTATCAGTTTATATTGAACATACTGCAGGTGCTTTTCCATTATGGATTGCTCCGATTCAAGTAGCTCTTTTGCCTATAGCTGATAGACATAATTCGTACGCGCAAACCATTGAGAATACACTGAAACACCATAATATACGTACCATAGTTGAGGCTAATTCTGAGAGATTACAGGCTAAAATACGCACCGCTACTTTACAAAAAATACCATTTATGGGTATAATAGGGGACAAGGAGTTACAAACGAAGTCAGTTTCTCTAAGAACTCGAGATGGAAAAGACCTAGGACAAATGGGAATAGACGCGTTTGTATTATTTTTAAAAGAAAAAATTGAACAAAAGGTTTCATAGACAAGATACATCAAGACACTATCGTATCAATGAGCGTATTTGGGCTGCTCAATTGCGTGTTTTAGATACAGAAGGAAAGCAAATTGGGTTATTATCAAGAGATGAAGCCTTAGCAAAAGCAAGAGAATTAGAGATGGATTTGGTAGAAATTGCCCCAATGGCACAGCCGCCTGTGGCAAAAATTATAGACTTTAAAAAATTCTTGTATCAACAAGAAAAGAAGAAACAAGAAGAAAAGCGAAAAGCAAAAGTTTCGGGAACTAAAGAAGTTCGCTTTGGTCCACACATGAGTGATAATGATTTACAGGTCATGATTGGACGAGCGAAAGGTTTTTTAGAAGATGGCGATAAAGTGAGATTAGTTGTCAAGTTTAAAGGAAGAGAAATAATTCATCCTCAATTTGGACAACAAATTATTCAAAAAGTAACCGAAGCATTAAATGATATATCAAAGATAGATAGAGATCCAAAGTTTGAAGGAAAACAACTGATAACTTTGTTATCTCCAGAAAGGAAATCAAAACATGCCAAAGAAGAAAATTAGAAGATCGGTTCAAAGACGATTTAAAGTTACTAAAACAGGTAAAGTTATGTATGCTCACCAAAACCAAGGGCATCATAAGGCATACCGGTCAAATAGTAGAAATCGACGAGGAAAGGAACCCGGAATTCTCAGTAAAGGATTCTCTAAGAAAATCAAGAGAATGCTGGGATATTTATAATATATGCGAGTTAAAAGAGGATTAACATCAAAACGAAAACATAATAAAATTTTTGATCTTGCAAAAGGCTATCGCGGTTCAAGAAATAGGCTTATTCGAACAGCTAAAACAGCAGTATTGCAAGCTGGTCAATATGCGATTCAAGGAAGAAAAAATAAAAAGCGAGACTTCAGAGCACTTTGGATTACACGTATTTCTGGTGCAGTGAAAGCTCATGATCTTTCATATAGTGTCTTTATGAATAAACTCAAAAAGGCTAATATTACTCTTGATAGAAAAATTCTTAGTGATTTAGTTACTCATGACCCAGAAACATTTACTGCATTAATCAATACCGTTAAAAAAGTTTAAGCTCTTGCTCCCATTGCTTTTTGCTAGTCTCCTTAGATATAATTCTGATGCCATATTTTATCATGGTACAATAGCTATAATGGAAGAATTATTAATTCAAATCAAAAATGAAGCATTATCTCTCATCTTAGGAGCTGATACTCCTCAATCTCTTGAGGAGATACGGATTCAATTTTTAGGTCGAAATGGCAAATTGACACGTGCATTAAAAGAAATACCAAATATACCCATTCAAAATCGTCCTGCGGCAGGTAAATTTGCAAATGAAATTAAAAATGCTATAGAAGACGCATTAGCAGAAAGAATCCGTTCACTAAAAGAAAAGATACGTAAAACCGCAAAATCATATTTAGATATAACCAATCCGGGAATACTACCACCATTAGGGCATCTTCATCTTATTACTCAAGCAATCCGGGAGATTACCTCTATTTTTGAAAAAATAGGGTTTACTCGAGTTCGTTATCCGGAAGTTGAATGGGATTGGTATGCATTTAGCGCACTCAATTTTCCTGAAAATCATCCCGCACGAGATGATTGGGAAACTTTCTTCATCACAGAAAAGCCCCATAAAAATAAAGGAAAAATAATTTTAACTCCCCATACCTCATCAGGCCAAGTTCGGGAAATGGAAAAGGCCGGATTGCCAATTAGAATGCTTAATATTGCAAAATGTTACCGTCGACAAGCGGATGTTTCACATACACAGATGTTTCATCAATTTGAAGGACTGGTTGTTGGCGAAAATATTTCAATTGTACATCTTAAAGGGGTTCTCGACTATTTTGTTCGTTCGTATTTTGGAGAAGAGAGGATATCACGAATCCGTCCTTACCATTTCCAATTTACGGAGCCATCATTTGAAGTCGACGTTACCTGTGGCGTGTGTTTAGGAAAAGGATGTAAATTATGTAAAGCTGGATGGTTAGAGCTTGGCGGAGCTGGTATGGTTCATCCAAATGTTTTGAAGAGTGGTGGTATAGATCCCAAAAAATATACTGGTTTCGCTTTTGGTTGGGGGGTTGAACGTGTTTTAATGATGAAAGAAGGAATAGAAATTGATGATTTACGGCTTTTATATTCAAATAAGCTAGATTTTCTTGAACAATTTTAATTATGGATATTAAAATACTTGATAGTTGGTTGCGAGACCATCTGAAAACTGAAGCAAAGCCCAATGAGATAGCGAAAGCTCTTTCATTAACAAGCGCATCAATTGAACAAATAGAACCATGGAATTCTCATGATTTTATTTATCATGTAGAAGTAACAACGAATAGGCCAGATATGGCTTCTATCATTGGACTAGCTCGCGAAGCTGCAGCAGTTTTGCCTCGTTTTGAAATACCAGCAACATTTATTCCTGCGCAAGCGGTTAAACCACACAATACATCACTACAAAAAGAGCAAATAGATATTAAAAACGATGACACGTTAGTCAGACGAGTTTGTGCAGTTATATTAGAAGTTGAGATGCATGAATCCCCCCAATTTATGAAGGACCGGCTAGAAGCATCTGGTACACGATCATTGAATAACCTTATCGATATTACTAATTATGTTATGCATGAAATTGGTCATCCTACTCATGCATTCGATTTCGATCGATTAACTACTAAAAAGCTCATTATTCGTCCTTCTCAAAAAGGCGAAACAATCGTTACGTTAGATAAAAAGAAGCATACTCTGTTAGGAGGGGATATTGTTGCAGATAATGGAGAAGGAGAAATAATCGATTTGCTTGGAGTTATGGGAACCGAGAATAGTGTAATTACTAATTCTACAAAACGAGTATTATTTTTTATTGATAATAACGACCCGCAAAGAATAAGAAAAACCTCAATGTCACTTGCAATTCGAACGGAAGCTGCAGGTCTTAATGAAAAAGATGTTGATCCAGAATTAGCTATGCCAGCATTATTACGAGGTATCGAATTATATCAACAATATGCAAATGCAAAAGTAATTTCAGATATTTTCGATATCTATCCAAAAAAACTAAAACCGAAAGTTGTTACCGTTACTAAGTCAAAAATTAGTCAAGTCATTGGAATTGCAATTCCCATCCAACAATCGATCAATATTTTGCAAATCTTAGGATTTACTATCAAAGAGTTAAAAGATACGCTCGAAGTTAGTGTACCTTCCTGGAGAAACAAAGATATTACAATTGAAGAAGATGTTATTGAAGAAATCGCTAGAGTATTTGGATATCATAATATTCCAAGTGAACTTCCTTCTTTTACCATTGCAACACCGTTTCATCAAGAAACGAATCAGTTTTTTTGGGAGGACAGAGTGAAAGATGCAATGAAATATTGGGGTTTTAACGAAACCTATACATATTCTATGGTTTCAGAGAAACTATATGAAGGACCATTAGAGGAAGCAGTAATTATTGATAACCCTCTTGATACCGACCATATCTATATGAGAAAAACCGTACTCCCAAGTTTGCTTGAGGTCGCTCGTGAAAATGCAGGAAAAGAGAAAATTAAGTTATTTGAAATCGCAAATGTTTATCATAAAAAACAGTTTGATTTACCAAATGAAGTACTTACTTTTGCAGCTCTATGGAAACAAGATGGAATATCTTTTTACCATTTGAAAGGAATCGTTGAACAATTAGCAAAAGATTGTGGTATACAAAATCTGCAATTTAAAGATTTAACAAAAGGGGGAGTTGGAGCTGATATTTATATCGGAAACGATTTTCTGGGAAATATAGAAGTACTTGAAAGTAATATGGTTTCCTTTGAATTAAATTTTGTTATTTTTCAAAAGCACTCAACTTTAAAGAAAGTCTTTACTCCTATTCCCAAATTTCCTCCTGTCATTGAAGATCTCGCTCTTATTATTGACCCCAGTGTAAAAACAGGAGACATTATTAAGGAAATTAAAAAACAAAGTGATTTGATAACATCAGTAGACTTGCTTGATCAATTTGAGAATTCACGAACCTTCCATATTATCTATCAAAATCAGAATCAAAATTTAACTGATCTTGAAATAGAGTCAATACGAGAAAAAATAATTACATCAGTTTCTCAAACATTTCAAGCTCGCGTTAAATCTTAAGTAAAAAATCTTTATTTTTCCATTGATATACTATTGGCTTGAGGTCGGCGTCGGTGTTTGCGTTGGGGTGGGTGTAGCAGTAGGTTGTGTACCTCCACCTTCAGAATAACTGGACGTATCTGTTGGCGGATGATATTGGTCTTGACCTTGATAGTTCGTCTGAAGCCAAGAATTAATTCCTGCTTGCCATCGATTTTGGCCATCAGTTGAGACTGGATCATCTTCATGAAAGACAATATATGCACCAGTATCAAATTGATTATTAGCTACTTCCCACGGGCTTGCTAACTTCCCATGATCATGTTTCGAAAGCTTTAAATTTTGATAAATGGCAGAAGGACCGGTTGGTTCTGTGCCTTTAATAAAGTATTCTGATCGCGTAGGTTGCCCAGAGACAGGTAATCCACCTCCAATTGAGTCAATGGTAAGGGCATTCACATCATCAGGTTTTTGAGGAGCTTCATCTGGTTTCCCTTTCAATATTGCCGACATAATTTTCTCCCAAATTGGGGATGCTCCAGTTACTCCTGAAGAGATAGCTTGATTCATAGGCGTATCATCATTATTTCCTACCCAAACACCTACAACATAGGATGGAGTATATCCCATTGTCCAGTTATCTTTCTTATTATCTGTTGTTCCTGTTTTGACAGAAACTGTTTTTCCTGGAACAACAAGCCAGGAATTTGGACCAAAATCCATAATACGAGCATTATTATCTAACAAAATATGAGAGATAAGAAAAGAAACTTCTGGTGATAATACACGTGACCCTTGTGAAGGATGCGCTTGATAAAGTATATTTCCTTTACTATCGGTAACTTTCAGTATAAAGATCGGATCTTGACGGACTCCTCCATTTGCAAAAACACCGTAAGCAGTCGTTTCATCAAGAAGTGTTGTTTCTCGACCTCCAAGAACTAATGATAAGCCAACACTTGATAAATTTTGTGGAGTAGGTTGCCAATTTTGAATTCCCATATCATAAGCTTTCTGCATAACATCTTTAATACCTACTCTCGCAAGCATTTTAACGGCGGGAATATTTAACGAATTTCCCAGAGCAAATCGCAATTGAATTGGTCCTTGGAACTTACCTGAATAATTTACTGGCGTATATATTGGAGTTTTGGGATCATTCGTTGGAAAATCTGTTTGGACATCCATGACCATAGTTGCAGGGGTATATCCTTTTTCAAAAGCGACTGAATACATGATCGGCTTTAATGATGACCCTGGTTGACGATTTGCCAGTGCATCATTGTATTCACCATCAATCGATTGATCAAAATAGTCTTTACTTCCTACCATAGTGAGCACTTCACCCGTTTTCGGATCAGTTACAATTGCAGCACCATTGCTCACTTTATAGATTTTTAAATTATCTATTTCTGACTTTACAATTGTTTCTGCTTTCTGTTGAAAATCATAATCAAGTGTTGTCGTAACTTGTAATCCACCATTTTGAATCATTGTCGGTGAAAAGCCAAGTTTATCTTGGAGAAGCTGTTTGACGTACATAACAAAGTGTGGCGCTTTTATTGATTGATCATGATTAACAAATTGGAAACCTTTAATTTCATTATATGCATCCGTATCCTGTTTTTGAGAAATGATACCGTCCGATACCATACTATCCAAAACTTGTTGGCTTCGAGTTAAGTAATATTTATTTCCGTTAAAGGGATCATATAATGATGGTCCTTGGGGAAGTCCAGCAAGAAAAGCACTTTGTGCTAAATCCAACTGATTCACATGTTTACCAAAGTAAGTTTCAGCTGCTGCTTCTACACCAATATCATTACCTCCATAAGAAACATCATTGAGATACATTTCAAGAATTTGATTCTTTGTATATTTATTGTTTACCTGAATTGCAAGAATCAATTCTTTAATTTTTCGGGGAAGTGTTCTTTCTGAAGAGATTAACGTGTTTTTTACTAGTTGTTGGGTTATACCAGAACCTCCCGTGACATTTCCATGTAATATAATATCTTTAAGAACACGCAAATAACTAAGGGGAGAAAACCCAGCATTACTATAAAATCCTTTATCTTCTATTGAAATGGTTGCATTTTGTAGATTTTTAGGAATATCCGCTAAATTGACATAAACTCTATTCTGATTTGCAAATACGGAATAGAGAAGAACACCATTTCTATCATAAATACGAGTTGATTGATTCCCTTGCGATTGAATTAATTTTCCAGGAGTTGGCAAATCACGTCCATACCAAATAAAACCAAGAAGCACAATCACGATAATTGCGATCAAACCGAAGAAGATGAAAGTGCTGATCCGACTAAGAAGAACAATTCGGCTACCTCGTGCTCTCATGCGCTGCCGACGACTCTCGAACCCCATGCTTTAGTATACTCGTATTAAAACCTAAATAGCAAGATATTTTCGTATAATTTTTGTATTTAAAATGTCCAGAGATTGTTAAAAAATTGTTCTTCTACTTCTGTTAATTATGCAAAATAACCTTCTCCAAAAGTGATTTGCTTAAAAAGTTCGGATCTCTCAGTATACGAGCACGATACTTATCAAATGAATGTGAGAAAGAATAATCAAGGAGGGGAAGACGTTTTGATCTGGAGAATGAAGTAATTCAGGCGTAGAAATATTGTAACATGCTTATCCTCTTTCATAAATATATAAGGTATAGTCAAATTGCTTGACAAGGCAATTAATCCTTGGTAAGATGAACGAGTTATGCATTTACAAAATAAAAGTTGGTTTTATTTTTACTTTACTTCCCAACCCGGGAGGTTGTTTCGTGTAAAATAAAACACACAAAAGAAGAAACAGCACCTCCCACAAGGGAGGTTTTTTTATACCTAAATATGAAAAAACGAAGAAAAACAATAATTATTGCCGGACCTTGTGCAGTTGAGTCACAAGCACAGGTGACAGAATCAATCACACAAGCAAAAAACTTCGGTGTTGATTTTATTAGGCTCAGTTTATGGAAACCACGCACAAAACCTGGTTTTGAAGGGTTTGGAGAGAATGGGATTCCATTTTTGATCCAAGCAGCAAAAGCTGGTCTCAATCCTGCAGTAGAACCGCTCATTCCTGAACAGGCAAAAAAAGTGATTGATGCCGTTCTTCCCGAATTAAAGAATGGAAAACTTATGATTTGGATTGGAGCAAGAAACCAAAATCATTATATCCAACGAGAACTCGCACGGATAGCAGCACAAGATAAGCGAATCGTCCTTATGGTTAAAAATCAAATATGGCCAGATGAAAAACATTGGGAAGGAATTGTAGAGCATGTTCTTGCTGGAGGAGTAAAAAAAGAAAATCTTATTCTTTGCCACCGAGGTTTTGTACCTTATGGAGAAAACCCTCAAGGATATCGAAATATTCCTGATTGGGAGATGTCAATGAGAATAAAAAAGAAAACGGGTCTTCCTATGGTATTTGATCCATCACATACTGGAGGGACTGTCGAGAATGTGTTTCGAATTGCGCATGAAGCAAACCAATACAACATTGATGGCTTGATTATAGAAGTACATCCAAATCCATCGGTTGCTGTTACTGATGCCAAACAACAAATAACTTGGAAACAACTCCAAGTATTAACCGACGATCTTGAAAAGGAAAAAGCGAAACAAAAAATATAGATAATCATTAGTAAATTTCTATGAAACCTATGATGTATAAAACAACAATTCATATTCCGGAAAAGTCACATTCTTATACCGTATTTATTGGTGAAGATATGCTAAAAGATATTTCTCGAATATTACCAAGAGAAGGATACTCAAAAATTGCCGTCATCACTGACAGTAATGTACAGAAACCTTGGTTAGTAAAATTACAATCAGGTATGGAGAGTCCTCTTTATCCATTGGTTTTACCTCCTGGGGAAAAAGTAAAAACTATTGATACCGTAACAACGATATGGAATCATCTTCTCAAAAATCAATTTGATAGAAATTCCTTAGTGATTAACTTAGGAGGAGGTGTCATTGGAGATATGGGAGGATTTGCAGCAAGTACGTATATGCGAGGAATAGAATTCATTCAAATTCCAACTAGCATTACTGCTCAGGTTGATGCTATGGTCGGAGGAAAACTCGGTATTAATTTAAATGAGTTTAAAAATTATATTGGAACGTTCACGCAACCCTCAGCAGTTATTATTGATATTGAGACACTAAAAACATTACCAAAAAGAGCGTTCCTAGAAGGATTTGCTGAAATTATTAAACATGGATTACTCATAGATAGAAACTACTTTGAAAAAGTAACAGCTAAAAAACCTTTTGAATTTACCAATTCTGAGTTAGCAGAAATTATATTACGATCTGTTGAAATTAAAGCAAAAATAGTTGAAACAGATGCAACAGAAAAAGGTTTGAGGAAAATCCTTAACTTTGGACATACTATTGGTCATGCAATTGAATCTCTGAGTTTTACCTCGAGTATGCCACTTATGCATGGAGAAGCAATTCTTTTAGGTATGATTGTAGAAACGCGAATATCTGAATTACAGAAATTGCTCTCGCATGAAGAAAGTGAATATGTTATTCATAAGCTGAAAGATACAGGTCTTCAAACAACAATTCACTTTATTACCGAAGAAGACATACTGAGAAATATTATGTTTGATAAAAAAATAGAGAACGGTGTTTTACAGTGGACCTTATTGGAAAAAATCGGTAGAGCGAAATATAACCAGCAAGTTTCTGAAAACATTATTCGCACAGCATTGAAAGAAATTAGATAATTATGAAAGCATTAATTATTCACGGGCCAAATCTTAACATGTTAGGAAAACGTGATTCCAATAAATACGGTAAACTGACACTTTCGGAAATTAACCATCAACTTGAAATACTTGGTAAATCATTAGGATGCGAATTATCTATTTTTCAATCAAATCATGAAGGAGCAATTATTGACTTTCTCCAACAAGATTCGTCACGAGCAGCAGAAGGTGCAGTAATAAATCCTGGAGCTCTCGTTCGTTATGGATATAGTCTTCGCGCTGCATGTATTGATTTCAGTAAACCTATTATAGAAGTTCATATGTCTGATATTCATAAAACAGGAATTAGTAAGGCAATCAATGTACTCGACGATGTTCGGATTGATCAGATCGTTGGATTACAGGAGAAAAGTTATTATGAAGGTCTCAAAAAATTGGTTACTTATGTAAGGAAATAATTTATGAAAAAAAACATGATATTGTCCGTTAAAAAAAGTAAACATTTACGTGGGAATATTCGTATGCCTCGAAGTAAAACACATTCATTTCGAGCACTTATCTTAGCTTCGTTAGCTCAAGGGATTTCAATAATACGAAAGCCAAAAGTAAGTGCTGATTGGTATGAAGCTGTAAATGCGATGAAAATGTATGGAGCAAAAATCGAAGAACTTGAACCTAATATTTTTCAGATAACTGGAGTTGGAGGAAATTTACATACACCTCCTGATATAATTAATGTCAACAATTCAGGAACAATGTTATTTTTTATTTTAGGTGTCGCTGCAGCATGTTCAGAATGGTCTATTATTACTGGTGATAAATCAATTCGAACGCTTCGTAAAATTTCTGAGAAATTACTTGAACCATTTCAACAACTTGGCATAACGATAATATCTACAAAAAATGATGGAATGGCACCATTCCTTATCAAAGGAAAAGTAAATGGAGGTGTAGCGCATATGGATGGTATAGGTTGCCAACCAGTATTTAGTGTTCTTATTGCCTCAGCTATGTCGAATAAACCTGTTGAGATATTTGTTAGAAATCCTGGAGAAAAAGCATATATTGATTTACTTTTGTATTGGTTTAAGAAAGTAGGGGTATCATTTGAAAATGTCGATAATAGATATGATCATTATAAATTTTCAGGCAATACATTACCTCATTCATTTGATGCGGAAATTCCCTTTGAAATGTCTGCACCACCTTATCCATTATTAGCTGCCGTGCTCACACCCTCATCAGAAATAACAGTACGAGGAATGGATTTACAAGATCCGTATGGAGATAAAAAAGTTCTCACGATCTTAGAACAAATGGGAGCAGATATAACTATTGAGAACAACACAATTACTGCAAGAACAAGCCAATTACATGGACTTGAAATTGATATGAATGACTTACCTGACCAAGTTCCTACTATTGCCATCGCTGCCTGTTTTGCAAAAGGAAAAACAATAATTAAAAATGCATTAACTGCTCGATGGAAAGAATGTGATCGTATCAGTGCTTTAGCAACAGAACTTAAAAAAATGGGTGCAAAAGTAGTTGAAAAAGAAGATGGATTACTCATTGATAATGATGGTTCTTGGAAATTACATGCTGCTCAAATTAATGGATATTTCGATCATCGAATGGTTCTTTCATTCGCACTTGCAGGTATGCAAATTGACGGAGAAACAACTATTTCTGATGCGCAAATGGTAGACAAATCATTTGATACATTTATACCCGATATGAAAGATGCGGGAGCTAACTTTACGCTCTATGAGAAATAAACCAAATATTATTCTCATCGGAATGAAAGGCAGTGGTAAAACTACCATTGGTAATCTGCTTGCCCAAAAGCTCGGATATCACCAGTTAGAATTAGATCAGATACTTGAAAAAGAATATGAAAAAAAATATTCTGAGAAACTTTCTTCTCGAGAAATTTTCAAGAAAAAAGGTTCTGAAAATTTCAGAAATCTCGAACATACAGCACTAGCACAGTTAATAAAAAATATGCAACAATCCGAACCGTTCGTGCTATCTGTCGGGGGGGGCACGATACTTTCCGAGAATAATCAAAAGCTTCTATTACCGTTAGGAATAATTATTTATCTCAATGTTGATCGATCAATATTATTGCAAAGGATACGTGCGAAAGGGATCCCTCCTTTTTTTCCATATCAAGATAATCCCAAAAAATCATTAGATGAACTTTTAGCAACTCGAATGCCAATCTACGAACGATTAGCAAATATTAACATACCAATTAACCAAGAATTTCCAAAAGAAATTGTGGCAGATATTGTAATGAAAATAGAAAATTATGAGAATTAACGGTGAAACAAAAGTAATAGGTTTTTTGGGAACAACATACAAAACAAGTAAAATGTATGCATTATATAATGCTGCTTTTGCTGAACTGAATCTTAATTTTATTTATATCCCTCTCATTGTTACAAATTTGGCTGAGGCAGTAAAAGGAATACGTGGATTAGGATTACATGCCGTAGGAGTAACCATACCTTATAAAATTGCTATTATACCTTTTCTCGATGAACTTGATAACGATGCGCAGAGAATTGGTGCAGTCAATATCGTTACAAATCATAATGGGAAATTAATTGGTGGAAATACTGATGGAAAAGGTGGAATAAAAGCATTGCAAGAAGTAACAGAAATCTCGAAAAAAAACATTGTGCTTCTTGGTGCCGGTGGAGTTGCACATGCGTTAGCATTTGCACTAAAAGATGCTGGGGCAAATGTTATCATTTTAAATCGAACCGAAGAACATGCAAAGAATCTTGCTGAAAAAGTTGCATGCAGGTATGGTTCTTTCACAAATCTCTCACAAGAATTATCGCATGCAGATATTATTATTCAAGCAACAACAGTTGGTATGTATTCTGAGAATGATTCAGTAGTTCCCATAACAGAAATTCCTGAAAAGCGAATCGTTATGGATGTAATTGCAAAACCACGGGAAACAAAATTCATCCGAGATGCGCAAGTAAAAGGGTGTAAAATAGTTTATGGAGAACGAATGCTTTTTTGGCAAGCAGTTCTCAAATTTTCACAATATACAGGCGTTGAACCACCAATAGACATTATGGAAAGAGTACTTATGCAAAAGGAGTAATGATGCCAGGAAATACTTTTGGACAATTATTTCGAATAACGACATTTGGAGAATCTCACGGGGGAGGAGTGGGTTGCGTTGTCGATGGATGTCCCCCAGGCATATCGATTTCCCAGGAAGAAATTCAAAAAGAACTTGATAGGCGAAAGCCCGGTCAAAGCAGTATAACAACACCAAGAAAAGAACAAGACCGTATTCACATCCTGTCTGGTGTCTTCGAAGGGAAAACTACGGGAACACCAATTCTTCTTCTTGCATATAACATGGATATGAGGCCAGAAGATTACGATCATTTAGCAAATGTTTATCGGCCAGGTCATGCAGATTATACTTTCGAAAAAAAATATGGTATACGCGATGTGAGAGGAAGCGGTCGAGCATCTGCACGCGAAACATTAGCACGTGTAGCAGCTGGAGCCATTGCCAAAAAGTACCTAACCGAACAATACGGTATTGAAATTCTCAGTTATGTTGAACAAGTAGGTACAGTTAAAACGCACATAGACTTTCGTGAAGTCACCAAAGAACAGATCGAATCAACTATTGTGCGTTGTCCTGATAAGCAACTTGCTTCAGAAATGATTGCCCTTATTGAAAAAATACGAGATGAAGGAGATTCTGTGGGTGGAATTATCCGGGGAGTCATCAAACAGGTGCCAGCAGGGCTTGGAGAACCAGTTTTCGATAAGCTTCCTGCAGACCTTGCGAAAGCAATGATGAGTATTAACGCAACAAAAGGATTTGAATTTGGTTCAGGATTTTCAGGAGTTGAACTGCGTGGTAGCCAACATAATGATGAATTTTACTTAGACCAACAGGGAAATGTAAAAACAAGAACTAATTTTGCAGGTGGTACCTTAGGTGGTATCTCAACAGGGCAACCAATATATTTTCGTGTTGCATTTAAGCCAGTGTCTACAATTCAGAGAGAGCAAAAAACAATTACCCGTCAACGCGAGGAAACCACCCTAAAGGCATTTGGTCGGCATGACCCCTGTGTCCTACCACGCGCAGTGCCAATTGTTGATGCTATGGCCGCATTAGTTATCATGGATCATATCTTACGGCATAAAGCACAAAATGAATGAATAACCATATGCATTTCAACTTGTTAGAAAAAACATTAGGAATCATCGGTTATGGGAAATTTGGTGAAGTAATAGGTGAAAATTTATTTCCAAATAACCGCATTGTGGTTTATTCTCCCCATATTCATAAAAAATCCTTACCCACACACTGCACTCCTAAAGCTTCCATTGGTGAAGTCATACAATCCGCAGATATAATTATCCCCGCTGTTTCCATTCGATCATTTGAAGCTGTCGTGTTAGAGATTGGAAAATTCATTAACCCATCACAAACAATTATTGATGTTTGTTCAGTAAAAGAATACCCCGTCAATATTCTCAAAAAACACCTTCCCAAAAATATTGCTATAATAGCTACCCATCCAATGTTTGGGCCGACAAGTATTGCAAAAAAAGAAGGGCTATTAGCAGGATTGCCCTTGGTAATTTATAACGTCTCTTCGCCTGAAACCATCTTTGCTTGCGTAAAGCATTACTTTCAATCGCTTGGCATTCAAGTCACTGAAATGAATCCTCAGGAGCATGATAAACTTGTTGCGCAATCACAATTTTTTGCACAAATGGTACGATATCTTGCCACTGAGCAAAAACTAAACCCAACTATTATTGATACTCCAGCGCCCTCTTACTTATTCGAAGCATTAAGTTATATGGGGATTAATAAAGCATTATTACTTGATATGATTATTTATAATAAATTTAGCCGGCAGCTTCTTTCCCACAGTATTGACACACTGATTAGATTAAAGAAGGAGGCAAATTTTAGATGACTTGCGCATATTATTTAGGACCACAGAATTCCTACAGTCATATTCTTGCAAAAAAAGTTTTTGGAGATGATTATCAGTTATTGTCCTGTCCTAACTTTGCAGAGATTGTTGAAAAAGTTATGGAAAATCCACGCACGATTGGAGTGCTCCCCATTGAAAATTCAATCACGAGTAATATTCATGAAAACATGGATTATTTATTCCATGAAAATCTTAAGATAGTACAAGAAGCATATTTGAAAATAAACCTTTATCTGATTGGACTCCATACTGCGTCTCTTGAAGATATTATAAAAGTATATTCTCACCCCAAAGCACTTGCTCAGTGCAAAAATTTTATCCAGAACTACCATCTTTCGTTTCAAGAAACAGTAAGTACTGCAAATGCAAAAGATCTGATCCTGCAAATTGATGATAAACGTGCAGCGGCAATTGGAAGTAAAGAATTAGCAAATGACCCGCGCCTTACTATTGTATTGCCCAATATAGGGGATAACCATTATAATATCACCAGATTTTTCCTTGTATCTTCTCAAAGGAAGGAAACACAAGGAAATAAGTCTTCAATTATTTTTACTATTCCCCATACACCAGGCTCCTTAGCGAATTTGTTGATGCAATTAGCCGACCGAAAGATTAATATAACAAAAATTGAATCACGCCCAATTCCCGGAACTGAATGGGAATATCAATTTTGGATCGATGTTGAAGTTACCCCTACATTAATTGATAGGCATCTCATTTCACAAATATTACAAAAATATGCAAGCACATATAAAATTCTTGGCGTCTATGAACGTGGCACAATTTATGAAAGTTAACGATACGGACAATTTAGCAAAATTACGAAGCGATATTGATGCACTTGATAATGAATTATTACAGTTAGTTAAAAGACGACTTGAAATTATGAAAAAAATTGGCGATTTTAAAAAATCGGGTGGATTTGAAATACGAGATTTTCCAAGAGAAAAAACAGTAGTTGAAGCATTAGAGAAAAAGGCGGATGAACAAAATATTCCAAAAACGATCATTAAGAAAATTTGGCATATCTTTTTCTCATTTTCAGAGGAAATTGAACAATAATTAATATCCAGTTTTTCCAAAATTTCTTATTAAGAGATTGTAATCGACCCCATTGACGATACCATCGTCATTGAGGTCAGCGAAGTTTGGTTGGTATTGGTCTGAGATGGAATGTACTTTACAGGCAGGGCTTGCTTGTTTTGCTCCGTAACAATCAACGAGAATATTATAGTCAGATAGATCAATTTGATTATCATTATTAATGTTACCCATTTGCATATTGGTAGGAGTTGTTCCATTGAGAGAGACTGTTTGTCCATTGGTGATAGAGACCAGTTGTGAGGAGAGTTCTTCTCTGAGAGATCCTTCAGGAGATTTAGCGAGGAGATAGTAACTGCCTCGTGGAATGGAGGAAAGATCAATATTGGTGTTGACAAAAGAACCCAGTGGATCAGCAGAGTTAAAAGAAACAATCACGGGAAGGGTAGTTTGAGGAGTTTTTGTAAAGTCATTGGTAGGATAAAAAGAAAGTAGAACACTTCGTTGGGGATGAGTGGGTTTACTATTGTTTTGAGGATCAATTCCTTCAAAATGCAAAGAGAGTATCCCCACCGCTGGGCCAAGGGTGGGGGTAGGCGTAAGTGTAGTAAATGGAGTAGGGCTACTCAGTCGTGTTTGAGTTGGTGAGGGGGTATCAGTTGGTGTTACAGAAGTACCACTGGTTGGCGTAAGAGACAAGGAAGGAGTAGGAGTAATTGAACCATTTCCTGTGGTGCAGACCAATGCGTCAGGATCACAAATTCCACAGGTTACCCCACTTTGATCACAATCACTATTGGATTGACAATGTGCTCCACAATAAGTAACGCCTGATGGATACGTCGTTGGCGTTGGAGTAGGAGTACTCGTTGGTTTGGGTGTTCCCGTTGGTTGACTTGTTGGTTGAGGTGTGTTTGTTGGTACTGGACTACTAGAAGGAGATGGTTGGGGAGAAGAAATCGGTAGAGTAATAGTAATACTTGGATATACACCATCTAAAGAGTTCCAAAAACCTCCACCTGAAGCCCATGTAACACTAATACCCCGTTCTGCTTTAATTCTGTTTTCCATAGGCCATGGCCATAGAGGGACATTGGTAAGTTGACCATTTACATACTCATAGATAATATTTGCTCCAATTTCACTTCCTCCCTGTCCAGAATTTTTTAATGGTGATGTCGAAGGTACAAAAAAGTATGCACCTAATCCATACTTTGCGACATTAAACGCTGGATCTATTTGTTTATCTGTTGAACCTGGAGTATACCCATTACTAGAATTTTGCCAAAAATCATTATAGCTTCCTTGAATTGAACCCGATATTGCAGTGGAATTATTCATAAAAATATTATTCATAACACTTGGGACACCGTTTCCTTGATTGATTCCGATGTTATTCCCCATAAAGACATTATTACTAACCGTACCAGTTATTGGAGTCACCCATTCAATTCCTGCTCCTTTAGTAAAGGGATAACTAATATTTTGAACCAGAGGATTGCTAAAAAAGCTATCTTTGATAATGGTATTAGGAAATGCTTGCAAGTCATTTACGCGAATTCCATCACCTAACACATGATAAAAAATAGAACCATAATAAGAAATATCATGTGTTGATGGACCGTCAGAAGTTTCCCAAACGCCAGAAAAGAAGTCGGAGACATTGGTTGTTGGTTGGATATCATAGCCGATTACATTTTCAAAAGAGATAAACGTTGACCCATAGGCTCCGTACCCACTTCGAGGCGCAGGAGAAAAATTATCTGTTTGTTCCCATTTTGCAAAGGTTCTGCGAAACGTTATATTACTGGAATGGTATGCGAGAAAACCATACCTGCATCTTCCCCAAGATGCTGCATCGACAACCAAATCATAACTTGCCCCATTTGACATGGTAAAACAATTCGTATTTCCTGACCCTGCATTATACGCAGTAACTCTACTTACGGTTATATGATTACTCCCATCGCCTCGTACGACACTGCCAGATGAATTCCTTGCAACAAAACCTTGTAAGAGAACGTAAGAACTATTACTTAAATCAATAACAGTACTTACCGTATTTTGTCCATCAATGATTGCCATACCATCATGTTCTGCTTCAATTGTTATAAGTTGAGAACTTGTACCATGAATATTCGCTGCAGGTAACGATCCATTATAAATACCATCATGAAAAATAAGCGTATCACCTGGAGTAAGCGAACTAACTTTTTGGTTTAGGTTATCACCTGGACTAGCATAAATAACATTTCCTGCAGCATGCTCTTGTAACTGTTGGCGCTGTGATAATAAAAGAATTGTCAGATAAATACTAAGTAAAATAAATACTAGCAAACACAAAACAAATACTTTCCTGTAATAAGAGCTGCCAAAAGTGTTTTTATTGATTTTTATCAACTTCCTTTTATAGTACATGATATCGACGTATTTTTCCGCAGAGATGAAAATTGCCAAGTAAAATGATATACTCATGAAGGTAAAATGGATAAAATTACTGAACTACTTACTCGAGGTGTCGATAAAATATATCCATCAAAAGAGGAGCTCGAAAAAGTTCTTCGTAGTGGGAAAAAATTAACACTTTACATGGGATTTGATCCTACAGGAACCCAACTTCACATAGGACATATGGTTGGCCTTATGAAACTCAAACAATGGCAGGATTTAGGTCATCATGTCATATTTCTCATTGGAGATGGAACAGGACAAGCAGGTGATCCTTCAGGAAAAACGAAATCTCGAGAAACGTTCTTTACTCGAGAACAACTTCGAAAGAATGCAACTGATTATGTTAAACAAGCAGGCAATATTGTTCGTTTTGACGGTGAAAATCCCATAAAAATTCTCTATAACGGCGACTGGTTAAATTCATTAAAACTCGTAGATATTCTTGATATTGCTGGTCATTTTACATTACAACAAATGATTGAAAGGGATTTATTTCAAGAGCGAATTAAGAATAACGAACCAGTAAATCTTCGAGAATTTATTTATCCTCTCCTGCAAGGATATGATTCAGTTGCTATGTCAGTGGACCTTGAAATTGGAGGAACTGATCAAACGTTTAATATGCTTTGTGGAAGAACTTTAATTAGAGAAATGCAAGGGCGAGAGAAATTTGTCCTTACAACTCCGCTTCTGACAGATGCTGAAGGACGAAAAATAGGAAAAACTGAAGGAAATGTCATTGCTCTTACCGATACGCCAAGTGACTTGTTTGGAAAAATCATGTCACTTCCTGACTCAGTGATTATAAAAGGTTTTCTTTACTTAACTGAGATACCGCAACAAAAAATTCAAATTATTGAAAAAGCAATAAAAGAAGGTATGCATCCTATGCAATACAAAAAAAAGCTGGCTTTTGAAATTATTCAACTTCTTCATGGGGAACAAACAGCAATACATGCACAGGATGCTTTCGAAAGAACTGTTCAAAAGAAAGAAGCGCCTGTAGATGTACCAAAATTTTTCGTCAAAAAAAATAATGATTTATTCATTATTGCTGAATTACTCGTCGCAACAGGCCTTGCAAGCAGTAAGTCAGAAGCAAAACGACTTATTGAACAAGGTGGAGTGGAAATCGATAACGAACGAATTACCGAACCAAATAAAGAGATTACTATTGGAGATTCCGTGGTTATTAAAGTAGGAAAACGAAAATTTATCGAAGTCACTGTTGAGGAATAACAATCGTTATGGAAAAATTCGCATTAGTCAGCGTTTCAAACAAGCAAGGTATTGTAGAATTTAGTCGAACGCTTGAAAAAGCAGGGTACACCATTATTTCCACTGGAGGAACAGCGAAAGTATTGCAAGAACATAGTATTACCTTTGTTCCTGTTCAAGACATTACGGGAAACCCTGAGAGTTTTGACGGAAGAATGAAAACAATAAGCTTTCAAATAGAATCGGGCATACTTTATGATCGAACAAATAAATCACACATTAAACAGGCGCAAGATCTTCGAATAAAACCAATCGACATTGTTGTATGCAATTTGTACCCATTCGAAAAAACAGTTAAAAATGCGTCCATGAATCTTGCACAGGCTATTGAAAATATTGATGTTGGCGGACCAACAATGGTTCGAGCTGCTGCCAAAAACTTTACGCATGTTCTCGTTCTTGTTGACCCAAATGATTATGAACGTGCATCAAAGGAAATTGTGGGTAAATCGCTTTCATTAGAATTTCGAAAAATGTTAGCAGCAAAAGCGTTTCAGCATCTCTCCTTTTACGATGCACAAATTGCAAACTATCTTTCCCATGAATCATTTCCCTCTGAGATAACACTTCCGGGAAGGAAATTGATTGATTTGCGTTATGGAGAAAATCCTCATCAAAAGGCAGCAGTCTATACGCGACCTGGATTTCACTCTTCACTACAACATCTTGAGAAAAAATGGGGGAGAGATTTATCGCTGATTAATGTAACAGACATTAATGCAGGAATTGAATCCGTTCGGATCTTTCAAGAACCTGCAGCGGTAGTCATTAAACATAACAGCCCATCAGGTATTGCACTAGGAAAGACGCCTGATGAGGCATTGCGCCTTGCAATAGAGGCTGATCCTGAATCAGCTTTTGGGGGTATTATTGTTCTCAATAGTGCTATTGACAGTAAAACAGCAAAAGTGATTGGCGCATTCAAAGACGAACGTCGAGGAAATATTGATATTGTTGCAGCACCAGAGATAGATACAGATAGCTTAGATTATTTACAAGCATTACGAAAATCAATGGGAATTTACACCGTTGGACCGCTTCCCAAAATTGTTGATCCGATGAATATCAAATGGATTGATGGTGGTTTTATTTTGCAAACAGCCGATACCGATATTGATCACGTATTTACTGAATGGAAAATTGTTACAAAAACTCAACCTACAGCATTGCAAATGAGACAAATGCAAAATGCTTGGAAATTTATTTCTCGAATTAAATCAAATTCCGTTATTGTTGTTGATGCAAAACTGCCTATGACTCGAGGTATTGGCTCTGGACAAACATCACGTGTTAGAGCAACGAAAATTGCTTTAGAACAAGCAGGTCAGTATACAAAAGGCGGTATTCTCGCAAGCGATAGTTTCTTTCCGTTCAGTGATTCGGTAAAACTTGCCGCACAAAATGAGATTGGCGCAATTATTCAGCAAGGCGGATCAATTAGAGATCACGATTCTATTGCAGAAGCAGATAAAGCAGGAATACCTATGGTATTTACTGGACGACGGGCCTTTTGGCATTAAGTTTTTTTTTGTATAATACTGCTATGGAAATGTTTCGAAAACACCAAAATATTTGGAAAGTAATTGTCGCGATTGCGAGCCTAGCGTTAATTGCCGCATCAATTCTTCCCTATATTTCCACGCTCGGTAATGGCAACTAACCTAGACAATCCCATAGAACTGAGTATAATCAATTAATAGTTATGAGCTTACACATATCAGTGCGAGATGGAGGGAGAGCATTAAAATTATATGCATCACGCCTCGAAAAATTGAATATTAAAACACTCGAAGATTTCCTGTATTTTATTCCCACACGGTATGAGGACTACACTTTAATTTCACCCATTGGGACGCTGCAAGCTGGGGAAGTGGTAACCATTCACGGAAAAGTTTTGGAGATCAAAAATATTTTCACAAAACGATATAAAAAACTACAACAGGCCAAAATTGCTGATAGTACTGGAGAAATTGATGTTATCTGGTTCAACCAAATATATCTAACAAAAATGATTCATGCAGGTGAAATTATTTCGCTATCAGGGAGGGTAGAACAAAATAAAAATCGTTTGATACTCTATTCGCCAGAGTACGAAATTATTCAAACTTCTGAAGGAGTCGAAAAACCTCGAGAATCAATTCATACGGGAAGACTTGTTCCAATTTATCATGAGACAAAGGGAGTTTCATCAAAATGGATTCGCCGGCAAACTTATCGAATTATCCAGGAAAACAAAGAAAATCTTACAGAACACTTACCGTCCTCAATTATTATAAATCATCAACTTATGGATTATCAATCAGCCATTGAGCAAATTCATTTTCCAAAAACACTTAATCATGCTTTAAAGGCAAAAGAAAGGCTATCATTTGATGAAATTTTTCTCCTGCAACTTGCCAGTTCAGTTCGGAAACAAGAATGGAGTAAAAAATTACTCGGTCATGCGTACGCAATTGACCAATATAAAAATGAAATTGCTCAGTTCTGGGAAAAATTACCGTTTGTATTAACCGGAGCACAAAAAAAAGCAGTAACTGATATTTTTGCTGATCTTGCGAAAACGCAACCAATGAACCGATTATTGCAGGGCGATGTAGGAAGTGGAAAAACAGTCGTCTCGGCTATTGGTATGTATTTAGCGTATTTAAATGGATTCCAATCGGTACTTGCTGCACCAACAGAAATTTTGGCTGAACAACATTTTACAACGACTTCAAAAATGTTGAGTCCTTTTGGTGTCCGTATCGAACTTGCTACAGGAAATAAAAAACCAAAATCAAATGATTTTGATATTCTGGTGGGAACTCACGCAGTGTTATCGCAAAAAATAGTGTTTCAGAAATTAGGGTTTATTGCCATTGATGAACAGCAACGATTTGGTGTTGAACAGCGCGCAATCCTTCGACAAAAGGGGGATAATCCTCATGTACTCACGATGACCGCAACGCCAATTCCTCGAACCGTTGCGTTAACCTTGTATGGAGATTTAGATTTATCAGTTTTAGATGAAATGCCCAGGGGAAGAAAACGAATTAAAACGTGGCTTGTTCCCAATGAAAAAAGAGAAAATGGATATCATTGGATTGAAGAAAAAATAAAGGAAGGTGATCAAGCATTTATTGTTTGTCCGTTTATTGAAGAATCAGAAAGTATGGTAACTATTAAGGCTGCCTCAAAAGAGTATGAACGGTTACAACGGGAAGTGTTCCCTAATCTGACGCTTGGATTACTTCACGGAAAAATGAAACCAAAAGAGAAAGATGCGGTGTTACAAGCTTTTCGGGATAAGAAAATTGACATTCTGATTGCGACACCTGTTGTTGAAGTGGGTATAGATATTCCTAATGCTACTATTATTGTTATTGAAGCAGCCGAACGTTTTGGACTTGCCCAACTTCATCAGCTCAGAGGGAGAGTAGGGAGAGGAGATAAGCAATCGTATTGTTTACTATTTACCGAATCACAAAGTCCACAAACGAAAAAACGACTTGCCGCTATGGAAACGATGCATGTCGGCAGTGAACTTGCTGAACTCGATTTACAGTTGCGAGGACCGGGAGAAATCTATGGAACACTGCAAAGTGGACAAAATATGTTAAAAATTGCATCTTTTTCTGACTTTAGTCTTATAGAAAAAGCCAAAAAGGAAGCGGAAAAAATTATTCCATTTCTTGAGGACTATCCACGTTTAGCAAAAAAAATACAAGAAATAAACGTAAAGCAGGTAAGTCCTGATTGATGCTCTTTTTCCCTTCCTATCGTCTGTTTTATTCTTTTTTTCCTCATTTTTACTTAGAGAGAAAAAAATAACTTGTGGAAAAAGCTGATTAAAATACGAAAATAACACGTAAAAAAAGTCTCATGGGTGTCTCATCCAGAATGAGACATTTTTTGGACAAAATTGAAGCTAAATAAGGAAAAATTTTGGAAATGATAAGCGATCTCTAGAGAAAGAGGAAACTATTTGTTATTATCATCTTTGAGAACCATGATTACCCTCGCTCTCTGTAGTGCTTATTGTCTTATGTGTACTTTTCCGTTTTTGCTTCCATTTTTATTTCTCTACTGTCATTTACATTTTTCTTGTTTTTTTTGTTTTCTTATTTTCTACCGTTTTTTCTCCCAAGTTGCCTTCATTCCTTTTTGCGAATCCATCGTATTTCCGAATCTAAAAATAGCTTATAGTTGACGCTCCCCTGAGACTATGTTACGATAAGACACTTTATGCCACGCACTGAATTGGGAACAAGACTGCGACATATTTCGATGCAGAGTAATCGGGTTACTGAAACAGCAACAACCTTAGCTGCGCAAATAAAAGGGACCTTGGTGGCTAGGCGTCGTCTGAAGGAACAACGAATCCAGAATAACAAGCCCAACCGAGAATCAGCGCTCGGCAGGGAAGCCTGTTCATTGCTTGATCAAGAACTGCAAACAACTCCCATTCCACAAATTGCAGAGGAAATAAAGTATCAATGGACGAAACAAGTAACGCACCGAAATGTGCACGCTGCACACAAAAAAGGATTTTGGGAAAAATTAGGAGAAGTTCTTGATGCAGGAGCTTTTATTGATGCCGGTACGACATCGATGAAGCGCGAATATGACCATTGGCAAGTAACTCCAAAAATTTCACGAGTGTACGAACCTGTGGTCAATCTTAACGACGATGGAAGTTATACGAATCGTTCATTGACAGGAATAAAAGTCAGCTACGACCACTTGAGTCACCCTACCATGACGAATAAAGCAGATGTTTTGACAGTATCAGCAAACGCGGTGATCAAAAAAACTGAAGAGATCGTGATAGGTATTGGCTATGTGAGCGTAAATCAAATTCCGATAGACCTCAGAGGCACGATTTCTCCCAACCAAACACAAGGAATTAAAGCGTATATTGTGAGAAATTCTCATGCACAAGCACAAGCGGTGCCCATCACGCACCCAGAAGGAATCCATGCTCTCTTTCCGTATATCTCAGCAGCCGAAAATCAGGTTGCCCCAACAACAATTCTCCAAACACCTGCCCGATTTATTGAACAAGCCACACTAGTTCCCTTTTTGGCACATGCATTCAACAGAAATGCAAAAGGGCTGAGACGATGGCTTTCTCATCATGATCATATTCCCTTTTATATACATAATCGAAAACTCACAAAAATGGATAAAGACTACCTCTTCCAAAGAGATCGCGAGACATTTGCGTCGGGAGGTTCTCTGCGTCAATGGGATACTCATGCATCCCATCTCAAAAGAGCAAAAAAAGAACGAGCAAAACAACGGGAACCTGGAAAACCAACACCACTTATCTCAGAAAAACGAGACTTTAGTACAACATCCGTTCGAACAGCTGAACAAAAAAAACAACGAAATATACATGTAGCACAAGTGCTCCATAACCAGTTACGTACCGAAGAACAAGAAAGGCAGCTGTACGAGATTGCAGACCATATTCGAAACAGGATGTGGGGTGATCGTCGAAGACGATATCACATCAGTAGTGTAAAACGAGTCAATGAAATGAACATAATAATAAACGATGATGGTGGAGTAATAAACCGCTCACGAGTAGGAGAAGAACTTAGTCACCGCATGCTGGCAAATAAAGTTTTCTTCGGCATTGGGTATGTAGGCGATAGAAAGAATATGATACCCGGTACTCACCAAGTCGTTTCCAGTGCAGATTTGAAACGAGGCGTGAAAGTATGGATCATTGAGCATACAACCTCTGATGGAAAAAAGAAAATTATCCATATTCCTTTTGCTTTGTCTGAGAGTAGAAACAAATTTTATGAAACGGTAAATGAGATTTCACGAAGTGTTTTAGCACAAAAGTTTTCGTATGAAAAAATGCTGAGAGCAGCATAACGTATTGTCATCATGAGGGTACTGCTGGTATGAAGGTACGCGTCTTATACGAATAAGTTGAGCCCTGTTTTTTTATCAAATTTTCTTTGCATTGGCCCTTGCAGTACGGTAATTGCTACTTCTCCAGTCGCAGAAATAATAAGTTTTTTTACATGGCCTCCATACGTGCGAAACAATTCATCAGAAAATGTTCCATGCGCATGAATCACGATCTCCTTTTCCATGGTAGCAATATTTCCTGTTACTCCTGTTATTTCAACATCTTCTTCAAGCCGCATATCCGTATATGTTTTTGATTTTAATTCATAATAAGCGAGTAGTATTTCCTTTGCTGCACCAATGATCGTAAATGTCCCCGCAAGGATTTGTTTTTCTTGACAAAATTTCTTGATTCCTTGGATAACTTCCTCATCACGATCAAATCGGAGAAAGAAGCATGAAGGAGACTCAATAATTACTTTCATAGTATTCAATACATCTATACGAATACCTTTAGTGTACAGGATTTATCGGAAAAATAATAGCGAAGGTACTTCCTTTTTGTGGAGTACTTTTTACGAGAATTTTCGCATTATGCAGTTCAATAATTGATTTTGCAATAGAAAGGCCAAGTCCGACACCTGATGTTGAACGAGACCGATCAGATCGATAAAATCGTTGAAAGAGTTGTTTGATTTCTTTCTGATCCAATCCTAGCCCCGTATCCATAATCGTTAGTATCGGCTTTGGTTTCTTGCTCAGCTGTACTGTTATCGTACCACCACTTTGCGTATACTTTATTGCATTATCAAGGAAAATTAAAATAAGTTGTTTGAGCTTATCCTCGTCGCCCAGAATAACGACGCTTTCTGCAACGTCTGTTTTTACTTGGAGTGCTTTTTTCTTTATAAACGGATCCAAACTCTGAAGCGTTTCCTGAATAAGAGGTGCTAAATCAACTGGTTTCAACGTAATCGATATTGCTTGACTATCTGCACGAGAAAGGTATAAAAGATCATTAACAATTTTCCCCAGTCGTACAATTTCTGCATGAACATCAGTAATAACTCCTTTATATTCTTCATTCGAACGCTGAGAACGTAAGGCAACTTCAGTACTGGTTTGCAATGCTGAAAGGGGAGTGCGAAGCTCATGAGAAGCGTCTGCAAGAAATTGGGTCTGCTTTTCGAGCATAACACCAATAGGTTCCAACGTTTTACCAGCAAGGAAAAAACTAAGTCCTGCCCCAAGTACCATGACAATTGCATCAATAGTAAGTAAACTCACTCGTGTAGTCTGCCGTAGTGCTTGAATTTGCTGAAGGACTTCGTTTCGCTCTACCCGAGTCAATGTCCGAGGTGTATGATTACCAAAATCTTGTAACAAAACAATACGAACAAAATCTTTTGACTGTGAACTATACAGTGCAATTGAAAAGACAAATAGAATAATGGCAAGCGTTACACAATACCACGCAGTAAGAATGATTCGAGCCTGCGAGAAAGAAGTTTGTGTCTGTAAGGTATTCATCCCTAACCTAACTTATATCCTAAACCACGTATTGTTGTAAATAATTGCTTTTCCTCAGGGAAATCACTATCAATTTTATTTCGTATTCGCTTTACGAGTACATCAACAACATTACTGAAGGAATCATACGAGTAATCCCAAACGTGACTCAGAATTTTTTCTCTCGTGAGAATTTGTTGCGGATGATACATAAAAAACTCAAGAAGCGCATACTCTTTTCCTGTTAAGGAAATTTCTTTCTTTGCCCGTTTGACAATATGGGAAGCGGTATCAAGCTCAAGAGAATCAATTTTGAGCACCGTACTCTTCGTCACAATGTTTGTACGTCGAATCAGTGAACGAACTCTTGCTAAGAGCTCCTCAAAGGAAAATGGTTTGACTAAATAGTCGTCAGCTCCACTATCTAATCCTGCTATTTTATCTTCAACGGTATCTTTTGCAGTTAATATGAGAATCGGGGTTATCACCGCATTCTTTCGTAGTTTCTGGCAGATTGTTATCCCATCCATACCTGGCAACATGCGGTCAAGAATAATTGCATCATATTCCTCAGATGAAGCGAGATCATATGCCTCCTGTCCATCGTGAACAACATCGACAGCAAATTTCTCATCAACAAGGCCTGTCTTTATACTCTGAGCAAGCATTTTTTCATCCTCAACAACAAGAATTCTCATACGAATAGTATATCATTGGTTCGAAAACGAATGATGCAAGCAACTCTACCTGAAAAAAATGAACAGAAAATGAACATTTTCATTGTTGTGTAATGAGATAACTATATTAAATATTATAAGACAAAATAAACTGTAGTCATTTTTGGATGGTCAACTAAAATATTATATTTATTAGATGAAAATGAGAAATTAGTATGGGCCGCACGTTATATTTAGCCTCAATAAAGGCTCTTGACATAGGCCTATAATTATATTATACTCCGGTTAGAATAAATTGTCCTTAACAGAGTATTAAATATATAGGATATAAATTTATGATAAACGACTATTCTTGTATAAGAATATTTCAGAATAATACACCTCATATCGGTGCTCGCTCTCTTGGTAATTCTTATAACAATTTCTTCCAATTAATCGCTACGTATAATATCTAAAAAACTATGAAAAAAACCACTAGACAAACTGTTCCTTTTGGACTCCATGTAATGATGGATATGTATAACTGTGCCCCTGACGCGTTAAACGATAAAGAACTGGTAACAAATATCCTTGCAACGTTGCCTAAGGAACTTGGGATGAAAATTCTGACTCCACCAGTTGTTACTTTCGCTCAACCAAACGGTAAAAAAGACCCTGGAGGATGGTCGGGATTTGTTATGATACAAGAATCACATATTAGTATTCATACCTTTATTAAAAGACGATTTGTAACTATGGATATTTATTCATGTAAACAGTTTGATGCTGAAAAAGCTATCGAAAAATTTAAAAAAATATTCAAAACTGATGACGTTGAAGTAGAAATAGAAGTTCGCGGAAAAAAATACCCAGCCGAAGACATTGATAATTAAGTTACATGGGATATCTATTGGCAATAATTCCTCCTTTTTTAGACACCGTAATAAACTACATTGATAAACTGTTACTCAGTAAATATAAAATCCAAAGTCTTTCTTTAACCATTTACAGTAGTTTTATCGCTTGTTTGACTGGCATCATTATTGCTTTGTTTGTGGGAATACATACGCCAAGTCTACTTACTGCTTTTATTATTACCGTATCAGGTTATCTCTCGGTATTTATTCTCCTTACTTATTTCAAAGCATTAACGCTGGATGAGACATCTCGAGTTGCTTCACTGTTCCAGATGGTTCCGGTAATTGTCATCATCGTAAGTATTGTTATTTTTCAAGAGAAATTTACCATAAGACAAGTTCTCGGAAGCTTACTCATCATTACCTCAAGTTTTCTTTTTACGATAAAAAAGTTTGATAAACGTTCTTTTACAATTAACCAAGCTTTTTGGTATATGGTTCTCGCAAGTTTTCTCTCTGCAACTGTGTATCTCTTGTATTCGTGGGGGGCTCGTGAAACGGGATACTGGCAGTCAATACCATTTGAAGGATTGGGAAATGGATTAGGAATGCTTACACTCTTACTTTATCCAAAAAATGTCATAATAGTTCAAAAACAAATTAAAAAAATGACAAAAAAGATTTTCATAACCTTAACAATCAGCGAGATTATTTATCGGATTTCACAACTCTCCTTATACATCGCACTCATTTTGATCTCTCCCGCAATTGTCAGTGTTCTTCAAGGATTACAAACATTGTTTCTCGTTATTATTGGTATCGTTTTAACATTTTGGTATCCAAAACTTATTAAAGAAATTATCTCAAAAAAAACTATTGTGTTAAAAATTACGCTTTCACTTTGTATTCTCATTGGTCTTGTATTCATTTTCATTTAGGCACTTACTTTTTTGAAATAATATATTTCTCAAGAAAATGATGAGGATGCCACTGCATTTTGGCGTTTCGTAAACCCTGAATTCCCATGTCTTGTTCATTATTGACATACCTAATATGACGAGAAAAGAGCTCCGATGCAAGGGAATGGAAAAGGATACAAAAAATTCCTTTATATGAAGTATCAAACTTGGCAAAATGCGATTGAGCATATTCAGGCGATGCAATATCAGCGATGATAAACCCTACGAGTCTCGAATTATCATAAATCCCCAACGAAAGGGTAGTAACATAATGGGCAAAAGTAATAGCCCGCTTTACTGCAATAAGCTCATGATCCGTTTCCTCTAAACTCTTTTTTGCATTTCTTTGCCAAACTTGAAAGAGTTGTATTATTTGCTGTTGTATAGCATCATCTGATATATCCAACGTTACCAGACGACAGTGTGGATAGAGTTTATTAAATTGATTAATAAAATTTCTTTGACCATGATACTGACTATTTCGTAATTCATGAATATCACTTACTAAATAAACATAATCAAAATTATCCCTATCTTGTTCTATATGAAAAGGTAATTCACCTGGTAAAATTGTTTTAACTGACGCATGAGGAATGAGCTTCAAAACTGGTTCTAAACCTTCACTCACACTCAGTTGTAGTAACGTTTCAATTGTATCAGGTATCTGATTTGTCCCTAAAAAAGTATAAAATTTCTTATTCGTTATATAATCCCGAAATCGTAAGACTAAGTTATCATGAAGGATAGTAAAAATAATATCGTCCGCCGTGTTATATGTCCAAAGACTAAAAAAATTATAATCTGAATAAGGAGGAAATTTTGCAGTATATCTTTCAATATGTTCTTTGTCGGTAACTTCAAGTTTTTTAAATTTCGGATATGCTGAAATCATTTATTATAAACGCTTCGTTTACCTATTGACATTATAACATATACTGTGCGTATGATGTAGGTACGTATTACTTATGAAAACAATACAGAAATATTGGTACGCAAAAATACTGGTATTTCTCTTCATTTTCTTTACCGGGTGGTGGGTATATATGACGGTATTCCTCCCTAAGACCAATGCTCTCTACGCTTACTACGGCAATTTCTATGGCATCATTGCATTGTGGGGAGCACTTTGGGGTTTACTTCTTTCTAAAGAGTGGGGAGGCTTAAAAAGCATGATGGGACGGGCAATTATTATGCTTTCGCTTGGTCTTTTTGCCCAAGAATTTGGACAAGTTGCTTATTCCTATTATATTTTCATTTTACATGTGAATATTCCTTATCCCTCCATTGGAGATATTGGATTTTTTGGAACAATTCCATTCTATATTTATGCATCATACCTTATTGCGAAAACTTCCGGAGTTAAAGTATCGCTCAGATCATTCCAATCGAAATTACAAGCAATAATAATACCTCTTACTATTCTTCTGATTGCCTACTTTACGATATTAAAAAACTATAGTTTCGATCTGAAGGATCCCATTGAAACCTTTCTTAATTTTGGTTACCCTACAGGCCAGGCAATTTACATTTCGATTGCTTTGCTCAGTTTATTTTTAACAAGAAATATTTTAGGAGGTATCATGAAACAAAAAATACTCTTCATTTTACTTGCATTTTTTTCCCAATTTCTTGCGGACTATTTCTTTATTATTTTTAAGAATAACTACTATCCAGGAAGCATATTAGATTATCTTTACGTTTTATCGTACTTTTTAATGGCATTTGGAATTTTTCAATTACAAATGGTTGTTGCAAAAATAAAAGAGCATTAACAGTTATTTTATGAATATCTATTCTGACATGGCTGAAAAAATAATTGAAAAACAGGAAAGTATCATTGGTCCTCTGGCTATAGAACAAGCGCAGAAAGTAAAAGGACTTGAAATCAATTGGCCAAAACACGAAATACATATTATCGGTAATGAAACCGAAGTCGTTGAACATCTGGTGGAACAATATCAACATTTGTTTGGAAGAGCATCAATTGAAGCATGTAAAGAAGCGGTCAGTAGTATTATTACCCAACTTTCCCCCAATCAAATTCCTGCTTTACTCCGGTAACATGTCATATTATAATTTGTTGAATGGGAGCTTCTTCTGTGACTACACAACTCGTCGATTCCACTAATATCAATCCTCAAGAGACAAGTCATGTGACAGAGGAACTCTATAAAAAAAATTTTGAACTTGCCGAAACAAATATTACCCTTTCATTACTCAGTACCATTGATGACATTATTTTAGGAAGCGCTACCGATGTGAAGCAAATCGCTCAACAAGTAGTTGATAAAGTTGCTTCCGAAGCGCAGTTTAAAGCGGTAGCTATTTATATGGTCTCAGAAGATCACCTTAACCTTCTTGCAGTATCATCAACACCTTATGTACAAAAAATTTTTTCAAATTCGCCACAAATGTATGTAACCTCACTCCCGCTTTCAGAAAATAATAACCTTATTGTAAGAAGTGTTCTCGATAAAACGATTAAAACGACACATTCGTTTCGTGATTTAGTTACGACATCACATACCGAAAATAATCCACTAAACGTTCCTTTTTCAGATGAAATTGTTTCTTCAATAATCTGTCCTCTTTTTATGAAAAATAATGCTATCATCGGTACCATTATTATTAATTTAGGCAAAAGTGAAGATACACTGTTTACCTATCAACGAAAGTTGATAGAACGACTCTTAGGAGTCATTGGCATTGCACTCAACAATGCACTGCTTTATAAAAAACTTGAGGATGCGAATGAACGCCTGAAAGGACTTGATAAGCTCAAAGACGAATTCGTTTCACTTGCTTCCCATGAATTGCGAACTCCTATGACAGCCATTAAGTCGTACCTTTGGCTTGTGTTGCAGCAAAGAGGAGATCTGGGAACACTCACAGAAAAACAAAAAGTATATTTAGATCGTGTGTATTTTTCTACCGAACGACTGATTAAGTTAGTGAATGATATGTTGAATGTGTCTCGTATCGAATCAGGAAGAATGACAATTAACTTAAAACCAACAAATCTGTTACAACTCATCAATGACGTCACCGCAGAAGTGCTTCCAAGTATTCAAAATCAACAATTATCACTGATTGTTAAGCCACCTTCAGACGCTTTACCCAATGTGCAAGCTGATAGTGAAAAACTGAAAGAAGTCTTTATTAATCTCATCGGTAATTCACTCAAATTCACTCCAGCTGGGGGAAGTATTACTGTATCATTTTCGAAGCAAAATGATATGATTGTTACCGCAATCACCGATACCGGAAAAGGGATTAAAGCAGAAGATATGCCAAAGCTTTTCCAAAAATTTGGGATGATCGAGGGAAATTATTTCGCAAAACCTTCAACACAGGGAACAGGTCTCGGACTATATATCACGAAATCAATTATTGAACTGCACGGAGGAACAGTAACAGTAGCATCAGAAGGGGAGAACAAAGGAACAACATTTACCTTTTCCTTAAAAATTGCGAATTAACTATTTCCTAGCGAAGGATTTTGTCCTGCAGAATTATCAGAAGAGTTTTTTGTGAAATAAACTTTCACTTCTCGTACCAGATCACCGGGGGTAATTTGACTTTTAATCAGATAACCAGCTCCGCCAAGAGATAATGCTTTTTTAATATCACCATCATTATCGATATTGGTTAAAAAGACAATCGGTGTTTGATTCCCTTTGTACGCAGGGTTATTGTTCAAGGATTCCATGATTTGAAACGCATTCATTTTCGGAAGAATAATATCAAGAAGGATTAGATCAAAACCTCCTTTGAGGATTTTTTGAAGAGCCTCTTCACCTTCCGACGCCCAATCTATCTGGTACCCTTCTTGCGTTAGTGTATCAATATAAAGTTCGCGGAGAAAAAGTTCGTCTTCGACGATCAATATTTTTCCAGCTTCCACAAATTTACAGTAGCATCAAGATCAATTGATGTCAATATAGTATTTTATACGATTAATTATAAATATCCTTAACTAATAGCCTTCCTATTTAGCAGTTGCGTAGAAAGCTAAAATTAGGTACAATATGTTCCAATATGCCACATGAACCCAAACGTCGTCATTCTCGTGAAAGAAAAGGGGAACGTCGCGCAAGTATCAAACTCGCGGTCAAGAGAGCAATCAAATGCCCTAATTGTGGCATCATGACACGTCCTCATACCGTCTGCCAAGCATGTGGATTTTATAAAGGCCGGGAAGTAATAAAAAAACAAGTAAAGAAATAAGGTTACGATGAAGAGCCCTCATGACCCCAGACACCAAAAGAGAAAACAGTTAGTTGAAGAGTTATTTAGCCGAGAATTTCATGAACAACAGGTAAGCAAGTCAGCTGAGGAAATTCTTTCCCATCTTGCCATGATTGATGAACAAATTGCAAAAGCTGCGCCTGAATTTCCGGTTATTAAAATTAATAAAGTCGATTTAGCAATTCTTCGACTTGCCGTGTATGAATTATTTATTGAAAAACAAACACCGCCAAAAGTTATTATCGATGAAGCAGTTGAACTTGCCAAAGAATATGGGGGAGATACCAGTCCTGCCTTTATTAATGGGGCACTGGGAAAATTAGTATGAAACAACTTCCAAAATTTATTGATAAAAATCTTTTTGAACAAGCATTCACGCATCGATCATATTTAAACGAATCGAAAAAAAATCTTGATTCTAATGAACGTCTTGAGTTTTTAGGTGACAGTATCCTGTCTTTTGTTGTTTCTCAATATCTCTATCGGGAATACCCCACCTATGACGAAGGTATTTTAACGAACATTCGTTCACTCCTTGTTAATACAAAAAATTTGGCAGAAGCGGCAAAAGAATTAGGATTTGGGGACTATTTAAAGTTATCCAAAGGTGAACATGAAGCACAAGGCAGAAAAAACCAAAGTATTTTGGCAGATAGCTATGAAGCATATATTGGTGCCTTGTTTCTCGATCAAGGACTCAATGTCGTTTCTCTTTTTATTGAAGATACCTTACTCTCACACGTAAACCATATTATCGATCAAAAAACATATAAAGATCCCAAAAGCTTGTTACAAGAATACGCACAATCCCAAAAAAAGGGTTCGCCTCTGTATAAAGTTGTTCTTGAAGAAGGTCCCCCTCATGCAAAGCAATTTACGGTTGCTGCCTTTATTGGCTCTCTTTTGGTTGGTGAAGGAAAAGGAAAGTCAAAACAGGAAGCTGAAGAAAACGCGGCTAAACAAGCTCTTGAGAAGATTGAGAAAGAATGATAAAATAGGGAGATATGTTAGTAATTCGATTAATGCGTGTGGGAAAAAAAGGTGAAAGTAAATATCGTCTTGTTGTGAAAGAACAACGCGATCGACGTGACGGAAAAGCAGTTGAGATATTAGGATCATATCACAAATATGTTGGTGGCAAAGAGTTTAAACAATTCAATGATGATCGAGTGAAATACTGGATTTCTGTTGGTGCTCAACCCTCAGTAACAGTACGAAAAATCTTAGGCTTATGAAAGACGCGTTGGAATATATTGTTTCCTCAATTGTTGATAATACAACTGCAGTAAGTATCTCTGAAGATATTGATGAAAACGGTATTATCAATTACACCATTACTGTCGCTAATGAAGATGTTGGCAAGCTCATTGGAAAAGATGGAAAAGTAATTCGCGCTATTCGGAATGTCATGAAAATTCCTGCAATAAAACAGAATAAACGAGTCCGCGTATCGATTGGTGAAGAGCAACCAGCTGCATGAAAATTTCTATTCTCACCTTGTTTCCTGAAATGTTTTCAGGACCTTTTGATTTTTCCATTATTAAACGTGCTTCTGAAAAAGGCCTTCTGACTATCAATTTGATTAATATTCGAGATTTTGGATTAGGTAAACATCGTGTTGTTGATGATCGTCCCTTTGGGGGAGGAGTTGGTATGATCATACGAGTTGACGTATTAGGTAATGCAATAGACCATGTCAAAGATCCAACCCTCACAAAAGAGGAAGAACAAGTTATTCTGTTAGATGCACGTGGGAAGCAATTCCACCAATCAGTTGCAAAAGAATTAAGTACATTGAAACACCTCATCCTTATTTGTGGTCATTATGAAGGTGTTGATGAACGGGTACGATCTCTTGTTGACCAAACGATATCACTGGGAGATTTTATCGTGACAGGTGGCGAACTTCCCGCAATGCTCATTGCAGATGCTGTGGGAAGGCTCATACCGGGCGTTCTCAAAGAGCCGGCAACCACAATCGAATCATTTTCAACATCCCTTCTTGAACATCCCCAATATACCATGCCACGGGAATATAATGGCATGCATGTCCCTGATGTTTTGGTATCAGGAAATCATAAACATATTGAGACTTGGAAACAAGAAGAAGCTACCAAAATCACAAAAATCCACCGTCCCGATCTTCTGGAGAAAAAATAATCTTATTTATTGCAAACAACGCGAAAAGAGCCTTCTTAAGATTTCATTTTGCCTGAGTATATTTAGTTGTTAGCACTTTTTGTATTATTAAAACAAGTACTGCTGAAAAGAAATACGAGAAGAGCAGGGGAGTGACACCTATGAGAATAGCAACAGGGTTTTGTCTATAACGATTACCATCAAGGAAACATGAGTACTAGCTTATGGTCATTAAAAAGGATTGAGGTCGAGCGTGAAGTACCATTTCGGGACCTCCTTGATTTCCCAAATCAATACCACAGAAATAGGGAGCCAAGAAATAGAGATAGAAGAAAACAAACAGAATAATTGCCAAAAAAACTTTACGGAGAGTAGGTTTCCAAAAAACACGCGTAGAGTTTCAATCTCTAATAGATTACTGCGTGATCAATTGTTGCTGAATCAAAAGGCGTGATTGCGCAGACAAATTATCAAGAGCAATGAGCTGTTTTAACAATGTCGTTTCCGAGGATGAGAGGGTTTGGAGTGGTTGGGATGGTTGAAAAGAAACAGTGGCGGGGAAGGGTTTGTAATAAAATACAATGGTCAGTGTACCTGAGTTATTGCCATCGTAGGATATATTGGTAATCTTCGATAAGGGCAATTGTTTTTTAATGGACGACGTGAAGCGAATTAAATCAGAAAAACTCCCAGTAATACTAATATTAACCGGTAAGGATAAAAGTTGGTCTTTGGTATTATTTGTTAAATCTCCTACTTCAAAGGAATAATCATTCAGTGAAATTCCTGAATCAATCGACGCATTTGAGATTGCACCAAGAATACCAATAAAATCTTTATTTGTGGGAAGTGCTTTGGTAACTAATTGCAAATACTGATCAACAACATTCCCATTAATTTTCCCCGCTAAATTGAGATTTTGTGTCAAAATATTAATTCTGCGTTGGGAATCCGCTATTTGCTGTTGTATCGTTAACCAATTATTGAGTTGGGGAATAAGGAGCGTAAAGGTTAATATGATACACACAAGGGTAATAACGATCGGCATGAAAAACGGCTTGTATTTATAGGTATAAATTCGAAGTGTTGTTTGATTAAGAAATGATAAATGATTATTCATAGGTTGTAATGTCAAGATTGACAGAGTATTTCCCTGCTCCAGCATCAGCTGAGAAATTCGATATGGTAATCGTTTTAAATACATCTTTTTGATTTACCTTATTAATCGCAAAATCAAGGAATGTACTCAAAGACGTTAAAGAGGCGGAGGATATTGTCAAAGAAAATTTCTTATCAGATAAACTCAGATTATCTAAATTCACCCCATTGGGAAGCGCTGATGAAATTTGCGTTAAAATCGTATCAATTCGTGAGCCGTTATTCAAAAGCGGATCAACATTGTGCAATCGTTCACGAATCAGAAGAAATTTAATAATTTTTTGTTGCACATACGTAAGATTGGTCGTAAAGGTTTTGTCCTGTTGTTCAAGAATAGGTAACGTTCCTGAACGATTGACGATAAATAAGCCAATCGCACTGACAACGACAAAAACAATTGAGAATCGAGAAATATATTGTGCTCCATGCAATAGTCGATCTCGATTAAATACATTTTTCTTTTTATGCGATACTAAGTTAATCTGTCTATTCATAATCTCTCATTGCAAGTCCCACTGCAACTGAGTAGGAGGGGGCGTCATCAATAATTTCACGTGGGACATCTTGTGCCACTAATACTTTCCAAGGATTGGCAATATTGATTTCAATACCAATATTGGTAGCCAAAAACGTATTAAACCCGGGAAGTTTTGCAGTACCACCGGATAAGATAATTTGTTTGATCGTATCGTCCGTATACTTCTCGTTATAATACGCAAGTGCCTTTTTTGTTTCAGCAAGCAACGACGAAAGGACCGGTTCTGTCGCTCTTCCTATTTTCCCTCCAAAGTTTTTATCAGAAATACCGTATGCTTTTTTATATTCCTCTGCTTGCTGTGCTGAAAAACCAAAATCTGCTGCAATGGCTCGACTCAATGCTGTTCCTCCAACTGCCACTGAGTAGGTAAAAACGACAATATTATTCTTGACAATAGCAAAGGAAGTACTAATAGCTCCGACATTCACAATAAGTGAGGTGGGAAAATTTTGTTCTGTAATAATGGACCGAACAACGGAGAGAATTTCTGTTTCTACCGCTGATATCGAGAGTCCCGCAATTCCTAAAATAGTTTCATATTTATTAATGAGTTGTGTCGGTGCACCAACTAACAAGACCGTCATTCGTTGATTGGCATCTTGTGGTTGTGGGTAGCGTAAAATCTGATAATCAAGGGTTATGGTATTCAAGGGAACAGGAATATTTTGTTCCGCTTCCCAGTAAATTGCTGACGCAATCTCTTTTTCTGTTAATAAGGGCATTTCAATGACTTTGGTAAATACTTGATTTTCAGGGAGAGAAATATTCACACTTTTCGCACGAATATTGGCATCTTTTAATAATTTATCAATAACACCAGCCATTTCTTCTTGATCAAATGGCGATTCGGATAACATGCCTTTTGGAGGGGAAGCCGCAGTAAAAACAGAATTCAGCAAATAGCCATCTTTCTTTCGATCCATCCAGACTGCTTTGAGTGATGTTGCCCCAATATCAAGGCCAAATACTTTGTTTTTCATTATTGAGTTGAAAAAATAGAATAATAAAATTCTGAAGGAACAGAATCATTTTGCTGATAATAAGAAATTGTTCGTTGGGTCGATCCTGCATTCCCTGTTGATGTAATTGTTTTGCCTTGGACAGGGAGATTCTTCGTTCCTACAACACCAATCACCGCATTCGCGTAAAGAGGAATCACACGAACGATAACACCATCACTTAAATTCATGAGATTGGTGGCATATGCAGGAGTGACACCATTGATTGTTACTGATGTGTTGGTATTCGCTACCGTAAAATGATTAAATGCCGCCCGTGCACTACAAGGATCATAGACTTGTCGATCAATGATTGGGTTAAAGCTTGAAGAGCTACTACTTAATATTTTAATCACTTCGAGGGCTGCCATAGTATTTGGCGCATGATCGGTATTTTTACTACAGACATCTGAGGCAGAACCCCAATAGAACGTTAATGAACCATTCCAAAAAGGGGGTTGATAGAGATTGTGCGGATTCGTATCATACGTTGTTAACCACACATCTTGCCCGTCATCTTGATTCACATAACTTCCATTATTTAATAAAAATGAGGTTCCCGCAGTTTGCTGAATTGTCACATTGGAAATGGTAGCATTTCCTAAACTCTGATTGTTCACGACATTACCAACTAGTGCTTGTTCCACACCTGCTTCAGCAGCTGAAAGAGCTTTCTGAGAATTTTGTTGTTCTGTAGTCGTTTTTAAATTAACAACATTCCGTGATGCAAGGGACAATCCAACGGTTAAGACAACCACCATAACAATAATAACGACGAGCAGGGTTTGTCCTCGTTGTGAAGAGCAAGTACCAACAATTTTGGGCATAAATGTAGCGTAACAATCCCATCCTTCGCTGTCAACTCTCTTTCGTTATCGGCTCACATTACGCAAGGTTACTGATGTTGAAAATCGTTGTGCTGGTGCTGTTTGTTCTTGCAACGTTCCCGTATTGGTTGTTTGCAAGGAAAAAATAATTTGGACAAATGCATTTGATGTTGAATTTGCTTGAGTACAAATAAAGTTACACGAATTTGCTACCACGGCAACAGAGTTAGTATCAAGTAACGGCGCTGGTGTTGGTGTTGTTCCTCCCGTAATTGTAGTCGACGTAAGTGATGTACCTGAACATGTATAGATTGTTTGCGCTCCGTTTACTGCATTAATGGTTAACTGAGGAGAAGGATTTGGCAATGATTGACAGGAGACACTTGCAGCGTATCGAGCATTTTGGACAATTTGTGACATAGCAAAATCGCCGTTATTTTTTATGACATTGAGAATATCCGTTTTCGTGGACGTGCGGAGTGAATTAATCAGAATAATTGCCACAATAGTTCCAACAGACCCCAAAATGACAATAACAATCAAAAGTTCAATTAAGGTAAATCCGTATGTTTTTTTGTTATGGTGATACAATTTGTCCATAGTTTGTTAAACACGTCTCATTATTTACTTGATGACAATAACTACTTCCAGCACATTGTGCGTCGGTCCAGGAAACCGTAACGTTAACAAGTGCTCCTGCTTGGGTACCGAGAGAGGGCCCTGTACAATTTGCAGCTTGTTGTTGAATAAAAACCTGCCGAATAAACGTTGGCGAAGGAAGGGGAACATTGAGGTTACATTTGGAAGCGGGAGGCCCACAAGGATCATTTACATTTGAAGAAATACTGGTACAACTATCGGCAAGACAATAGGTACCACCGGAAACGCCTCCTAAACTTGTAAAGGTACCATAATTTTGATCTCTCACATTTTTCACAATTTCGATACCCTGTTGAGCATATTCGGTTGCCGACGTTTGATTTTTTGCATACTGCGAATTTTTCAGTGAACTAATCACCGAAAAGGTAATTGCCGTAACAATTGTTCCGGCAACCACTAAGGAAATCAGTACCTCAATTAATGTTTGTCCGGACTGCTTTTTCATTGAATCACCCCATTCGAATTGACGGTTATTGTTTGCGTTTTCGAACCATTGGATACTTGGATATTACCACTTCCCGTAACAACATTTCCGAGTGGTTGAAACAATTGCGTACAATTATCCGGAACGATTGTTATTTGAGGATTTACTGTTTTCGTCTGCACGACCATGAGAGTTGGGGTTGGTCCACCACAAGAAATATCTTCTTCAAAAGAAGGTAACGGACTCGAAGCACACTGCGAACTACAACTATGCCCATTCGTGTCACTTGAAGCACAATACGAAACTTGGACACCATTAAATGAACTTGTTTGACAAGGTTGACTCACGACTGATTGCGCTTCTGAACGAGCACTGTAGAGTGTGTTACGAATATCCTGGCTTGCCGTTAGCATCAGCTGCGTTGTTCCATAATTTGCCGAGAGGACAACGCCTGCTGCAGCAATAAAGGTAATAATGGCCATAACAATCAGAAGCTCAATTAACGTAAACCCGTTTTGGATAGGTTTCGTTGTTATTTTATTTTCCATATTATGGATTCGTGACTAAGTAAAATTTTTTCGTACCACAGTTACTGGATGGTATTCCTGAGGGAAGTTGCGATGCACTGATCGCTTGCGGATCACTTGCAATTTCCAAACAAGCTACCAAATTGTATGTCGTTCCCGTTGTTCCTTGGTAGACAAAATTTCCGCCGTTGTATGATTGAGAAGAACCGAGTGGATCACAAGGAAAATTCACAATATAAGTCGTTTGACCACCAGAGAATGAATTACCGGTACCACAGGTAATTAAATAATATTGGGTATTCGGTACCACGGGATAAGATCCCTGATCTGCACGATATTGTTCCAGCGCAGAACGAATTTGTTCAAGATACGCTTTGCGCTGTCCATCTCGAGCTTTTGCAAACTGGGTATTCGGATTAATCACTGAAATTAAAACAGTGGCGAGAACAGCAATAACGCCCATGACAACAAGCAGTTCAACTAACGTAAATCCTTTTGATAGTATACATGGCCTTCTTCTCATATTAATCTATTATATACATTTTCTTACGGAGTAACATTGGAACTTGATACCCCATAATTACATTGAATGGAAGGATCACTTTTGCTACAAGCAGTTGCGGGAATATCTCCATTTCCGAAATTACAATTTTTCCCACATGCCTGACTATCAGCATTATTTTCCAAGGATGCATAAAGCCAAAATGCTTGGTTATTATCTGCTGTGTAATAGACATATTGATGATTGGAAAGTGGATCTTGCGGAAGCACAGTGAGGTAGGGAACAAATCCATCTTGACCCCACTGGAGTGATTGTTTACTTACCATGATTTTAAAATCATTACTTGCATCAGGATATCGCTTATATTTCTGATAATACGTTTCAAGAGCAGTATCTAATGTATTGAGATCCGTTTTTCGTATTGCATCATTGGAGTTTTGAAGTGCCGCAATTGGATGAAAAATATTGACAAGAATACTCCCAATGACAAAGAAAAAAGCAGCAGCAACAATCATTTGTATGAATCCAAATCCTTGTTGTCTTTTGATTTTCACAGAATGGTCATAATACGATGCAGGAGAAATGTTCCGAAAAAGAGCGAGATAAACGTTCCAAAAACAAGAAATGGACCAAATGGTATGGTACTTCCCCGTAGTTTTTTTTTCTTCCATAAAATTAGTATGAAAGCAACTGCCGCACCTGTCAAGAATGCCACATAGATGCTTAAAAACGTATTCGGCCATCCAAGAATGAGACCAATTAAAAATGAAAATTTCACATCCCCAAATCCCATACCACGACCTTTTGTAATCGTAAAGAGCAAGAGAAAAAATAACAGTGCGCCTACAGCAGAAAACAGATAAAACATACTCCCGGTGCCTTGTGTTGTTAAGACATACAGTCCGGCAATCAGCATCGTTGGGAAAATGATAACATCAGGAATAATACCGGAAAATAAATCAGTATAAAAAATACATATGAGGGATGCATCAATAAGAAGCAGATACAAAAGACGGACAAGATCAAATGAAGAAGTAAATGACATACTTACCACTGTTGCTAAAAACAAACATGCTGTAGAAAGTTCAATAAAGGGATATTTCCAACCAATAAACTTATGACAATACCGACAGTTTCCTCTTAACAGGATAAAGGATAGATAGGGAATAAGATCATACCATGCAAGCTTATGATGACAATAGTCACAATGAGACCTTCCTTGTAAGGGATTTTCACCACGTGGGATTCGATCAATCAAAACGTTGAGGAAACTTCCAATAACGGCACCAAGACAAAAGATGAAAATAAACGAAAACCAATAAACCACAATGATACTATACTATATTATTTTCAAAAATACTTAAGGGGCAACTAAAACATCAGGTGTTGAACCGGTAACGACTGGACTTGTTGCTTTCGCGAGACAATCAAGATACACTTGCCCTTTTGAAAAAACATACACAAACTCAACAAGATTTGCACATGCCGTTCCACCATTACCAGCTTTATATTTATTAATTTCGTTTTGTGATTCCGCAGCAGTCCACACAGCTGCATCAGCACCAGAACTAATTGTGTTATAACACACATTACTATTTGCTGATTGTGCATTGACTGTACAATTAGTATTTGCACCTGAAACAAGAGGTACAGATAAGGTGTTAATGTCACTCGAATTCGCAGTAAGTTCCGTATACCAAGTAGATGTGGGAGGGAACGTATTGCCTGCATGAGACGTATAATAATTAGCAACTGCTCTGCCAATTTGAGTTACGGCACTTACACGTCCGGCATCCCGTGCTCGAGCAAATTGTTCAAAAGGATTTAAGGCAACCAGTAATACTCCTGCTAACACACCAATAATAGCAATAACAATGAGAAGCTCTACTAAAGTAAATCCTTTTTGTTGCTGAGGGCAAAGATGTCGTTCAATCATATTCGGTACTCTCTTTTTATCTCCTTATTTACTATTCCATATTGCTTACTTCGTTGTCAACTGCATCAATCTCTATCAAACTTTTAATGAATTTGGGTGGTAATATTATAAATTGGAGTAATAATTGCAATTAAGAGAAAGGCCACTCCGAGACCTAGCACAATCATAATAATAGGTTCAATTGCCGTTGTCAGTGCTTTCACTACACCTTCAACCTCTCGTTCAAAATATTCAGAAACTTTCAATAACGATTCATCCAATTTGCCTGTTTGTTCACCTATTTTTACCATTTGGACAAGAATGGGCGGAAAGATATCATAGGTAGCCATCGCATCACCTAGAGTAATACCTTTTTCGACCCGATGAGAAATATCAATAATTGCATCACGATAAATTCGATTTCCTGCAATATCTGATGTTTTTTGTAATGATTCAACAATCAGGGTGCCAGAATTGATTAATAACCCTAGTGTTCGTGAAAATTCAGTAAGCACTGACAACTGGACTAACCGTCCAATAAGCGGAATAGAAATAACAAACTTATCACGCAATATTCTTCCAAAATCTGTTGAAACCCACCGTTTATATGAGAAAACAACGAGCGCAATGCTTCCTAAAAAGAGTGGCCAAAAATTAATAAGAAAATGAGAAATACCAATAACAATTAAGGTAGGAACAGGAAGCGTGGTATTTAAACTCGCATAGAGGTTTTCAATCTGCGGAACAATGAAAATGACCATAATAATCATCACAATAATTAACAGAGAAAATACCATTGCCGGATAGATTAGGGATGAAACAACTTGTCCACGCACTTTTTGACTTTTTTCCAGGTTATTTGCTAAACGTTCAAAAATTTTATCAAGAAGTCCTGATGATTCTCCTGATTTTACAAGCGAAATATAAATAGGGGAAAATATTTTCGGATACTTGCTAATTGCATAAGAAAATAACTTTCCTTCCTGAACATCTGCAATAACACTGGTAATAATTTCACGAAGTGCTGCATTGGGCATTTGTTCTTTTAAAATTTCAAGCGATTGCACAAGGGTTAATCCTGATGAGATCATTGAAGAAAGTTGCCGAGTAAAAAGAACTATATCTTTTTGCCCAACGGAATTAAAGATGGAAGTAAAAAGGAGACCTGCGTCTTGTTTTTGTTTGACCGTTATCGGAAGCAAATCTTTACTTCGAATAAAATAGACTGCTTGATTCACATCCCGTGCCTCAATGATACCTTCTTTAATTTCTCCTTTTGCCGTCGCTGCTTTGTAGATAATTTTCATGGACGTTAACTAATCATATGTAAAAATTCGTCTTGATGCATACTATATTCTTTTGCGACTTCCAAACTGACTGCACCTGATAACACCAGTTGCGAAAGCGAAGAATCTAAACTGATCATTCCCACATCGACTGAGGTCTGAATAACCGAATCGATTAAATGTGTTTTTCCATCTCGAATATTACTGGCAATCGCTGAGGTACCCAACATGACTTCAACTGCTAAAACTCGTCCCCCACCAATTTGGGGAAGTAATCGTTGCGAAACAATGCCTTTGAGTACCAAGGATAATTGTTTACGAATTTGGTTTTGCTGGCTACTCTGAAATGAGTCAATAATACGATCAACACTTTGCGCTGCTGAATTAGTATGGAGGGTTGAAAAAACTAAATGGCCAGTTTCTGCAATGGTCATGGCTGCTGCCATCGTGTCAGCGTCTCGCATTTCTCCAATGAGCACGACATCTGGGTCTTCACGAAGCGCACTCCGAAGAGCTAAATTCCAAGAATGGGTATCGATTTTCATTTCACGTTGCGAGATAATACTTCGCCCCTTTGGATAAATATACTCAACAGGATCTTCAATAGTTAAAATATGGGCTGCTCGATCCATGTTAATTTCGTTAATAATTGCTGCCAGTGTGGTTGATTTTCCTTGTCCTGTTGGTCCCGTTACTAAAACAAGCCCTTGTCTCATTGTGGTAAATTTATGACAAACCCTGGGAAGATGCAATTCATCGATCGTCCGAATTGCTTTTGGTAAATACCGAAACGCGCCACACAAAACACCTCGTTGAAAATATGCATTCACCCGAAATCTTCCTAAATTTCCAAAAACACCACCGCCATATGCGATAGAAAAATCAAGTTCTTTATTATTGATTAGCAATTCCTTTTGCGCATCATTAATGATAGAAAAAATCATTTCTTCAACATCTTGCTGAGAAAGATCCGCATAATCTGTTAAATATAACAGCTCCCCATCAATGCGAAGAACAGGGGAGATATCAGGAATTAAATGTAAATCTGATGCATTATTTTTAACCGTTAAATCCAATAATTCTTTAATTGTCATAGGATTACTCTTGTGCCACACGAAGGACTTCTTCTATTGTGGTTATTCCTTGTAACACTTTTAAATAGCCGTCTTGTTTCATGGTAATCATACCATCATCCATTGCTTGCTTTTCAACCGCTGCGATGTCTGGATGGGTTAAAATAATCTGCGTTATTTTTTGGGTAATTGGTAATGTTTCATAGATTCCAATTCTTCCGAAATAGCCACTATCCCCACATTCAATACATCCTTTCCCTTTATAAAGAATTACTTCAGGTAACGTTGACGGAAATAATGGTCCAAGCTCTTTTTTAATTTCATCAACTAATTGTTGGGGAGGTTTATAGCCAATTCTACAATGTTGACAATTTTTTCGAACAATACGTTGACCAAGAAGCGCATTAACTGTTGAGGCAATTAAAAAAGGTTCCGCTCCTAAATCAATAAGACGAGGTAACGCCCCCGCTGCATTCGAGGTATGCAGTGTCGAAAATACTAAATGGCCAGTCAATGCTGCTTGGGTCGCGAGTTCTGCTGTTTCACCATCTCGAATTTCTCCAACAAGAATAATATTAGGGTCTTGTCGGAGGAATGCGCGAAGCCCCGAAGCAAACGTTAAGCCGACAGCTGGATTAATTTGTACTTGGTTAACGCCAGCCATTTGATATTCAACGGGGTCTTCAAGTGACATAATATTCACCCGAGTAGTATTTAATTTATTTAAGACAGAGTAGAGCGTTGTTGTCTTTCCTGATCCTGTTGGACCACAAACAATAATAATGCCATGTGGTCGAAGCATTGCTGTTTGGAGATTGAGCAGTGACGTTCCATTTAATCCAAGTTCCTCAAGTGAAGGTATACCTCCGGATTTAAGCAGTAATCGCATAACAATTTTCTCCCCAAATACGGTAGGTAATACGGAAATACGCAAATCGACTTCTCGATCGTCAACTTTAAAATTAAACCGACCATCTTGTGGAGTCCTATGTTCATCAATTTTCATCTCAGAAAGAATTTTGATACGAGAAATAACTGCTTCCTGTACTGATTTTGGAAGATTTAATTTTTCATATAAAATACCATCGATTCGATAACGAACTCGAACTCGATCATCTAACGGTTCTATGTGAATATCTGATGCTCTGCTGGTGACACCATATTCAAGAATCGTAGATACGATTTTTGCAATGGGAGCTTCCTTAATGAGTTCACCTATTTGTTTACTATCAACCGTTTTTCTAACATCTAAGTCTTGTGTTTCTTGCACTGCTTTTCCGACTTCACCGGCAAGTTCTTCGTTATATTCATTTTCAATTGCGGTTTGTACCTCACTCGGAATTGCAGCAAACGGTTTAATAGTTAATCCTGTTTTTAATCGAACAAATTGGAGTGCTTCTAAATCAATCGGATTTGCCATTGCAATGGATAACATTTTTAATTTATCGTCATAAGCAAACGGAATGAGTTTAAACCGCTGTGCTACTACTTGTGGAACATAATTTAATGCTTCAGGCGAATATGCCATCGTTGCAAGGGAGACAAATGGTGTGTTTAAAAGTTCTGCTTTTGCATGAACAATTTTTTCTTCAGTTGCGAGATGCAGTTCAAGCAAAATTTTTTCTGCAGATTTTCCTGAACTTGCACTTTTCGTTTTGACTTCATTATAAATAGATTGACTAATTGCATGTTGCTCAAGAAGAATATCGAGAATATCTCTGGAACTGTCTGAAAACGAATTTACTTGCCCCGTATTTTGGGCTGCATTTGTTAGTTGTTCTCCTTGTACAGGAGGAACAGAATTTGATGAATTTACCGAGTTGGGCATTACTTTTATCGTACACAAACTTTGGCTATAATACAAGGATATGAACAGCTTTTTAATTGTATCTCCTGATAAAAAACAACGAGAAGCATATACCTTAACGCAATGCGATACATTGCATATTAGTCCTTTTGATAGAACAATCATTATTCCTGAAAAAAGTATTGGTATTGAAGATATTCGAACAATGCAAAAAAAAATATTTTTCAAGCCACTGAAAGGAGAGAATAAAGCAATCATTTTTTGTGATGCGCATACCGCAACAATTGAAACACAAAATGCGTTACTCAAAACATTAGAAGAACCACCTCCACATACCTACCTTTTTCTTACAGCATCACAGACCGATACTTTTCTGCCAACCGTTCTGTCACGGTGTAAATTAATTACTCTTACAGACACTTCAGAGACACTCGATACTGAATCTCTCAAAACGTTACAACGAGAGTGGCAAACATTACTCACTGCACCTCTTGGGACAAAATTGAAAAAAGCACAAGATATGGCAAAAGAAAAAGACACTGCATTACAATGGCTTCGCAACAGTCTCTTCGCCAATCGACGTGCAATGATTCTGAAATTGCAAACCAACCAATCGCTCATTGATGATGTTTTTCTCCTCCAACAACTGCAAAAAACCTATACGTTAGCGAAGACGACGAATATCAATTTACGATTCCTTCTTGAAGCACTGTTACTCGCTCTTCCGCAACCCTATTCTTGACGAAACGATTATTCTTGTTTACTATGCAGGCATATGAAAAGGGAGGCGTACGTATCTTCAACGCTTGTCATTAAAGTCGTTTGTTTTAGTATCATTGATGACAGATTGAAAATTTTTCTCACGAACGATACACTTCCTGTCTCTCCACTACAATCAGCCATTACCCTTGATGAAACAGTCAAGCAGTTATTTGAATCAACAACACATATTCCGTTAGCAACACACTACTGGGAGCAATTATACACGGTTACTTCTTCATCAGGAGAAATAGCAATCGTGTATTATGTCTTAGTTCCACCATCAATTATTAAGAACTCGAACATGTGGCTACCATTCAGTAATATGCAAAAGTATATGATTGATTATTCCATCATCTCCTATGCCATCCAACGATTACAATGGAAAATTGAGTATACCAATGTTGTCTATAGCTTACTTCCTGAGGAATTTACCTTGAGTGAATTACAAAAAACGTATGAGGCTATTCTCGGTAAACCATTAGATAAAAGAAATTTTCGCAAAAAAATACGTTCTTTGCGGTTTCTTAAATCGACCGGGA
>CAYQEE010000009.1:42334-82728 GCA_964416445.1 uncultured Gammaproteobacteria bacterium | reverse complement strand
AGAATTTATCATTAATCTTCATATTATCCTGCCATAAGTGTAATTTTCCGGTAACCTATGATATAGTACGTTTCATCGAGTAAAATAAGAAATACGGTAATATGGAAGAATTTATTACTCATTCAGCAGATGAAACGCAACAACTAGGAATATCCCTTGCAGCGCAGTCTAAAAAAGGAGGAATAATTGCTTTATATGGTGACCTTGGGTCAGGAAAAACAACTTTTATGCAAGGGTTTGCTCGTGGTTTGGGAATAAAAAAGCGAATTATATCTCCGACATTTGTGTTAATTCGTGAGTATAAAGAGAGTACGGTGCCGTTCTATCATATTGATTTATATCGCCTTGAAGGAGAACAAGCCATTGAATCAACAGGCATACGTGATATTCTTCAGAATCAACCTGTTATTGTTGCTATTGAATGGGCTGATAAAATGAAATCATTATTACCGGAAAAACGTCTTGAAATATACTTCCAGTATCTATCAGATACTACTCGACAGATTCAATTAAAAAACTATGGATAATATTATTAAAGCAGTGGACGTTCTGAATAAAGGAGGGGTTATTATTTTCCCAACAGATACTGTATTTGGTATTGGTTGTCGAATAGATAATGAACAGGCATTAAAACGCGTGTTTTCTATTCGCAAAAGACCGAAAGAAAAAGCTGTATTAGTTGTTGTCAGTAGCATTTCTATGGCCCAAGCCTATCTTCAGCCAATACCTTCTGACGTTCGAACACAACTTATGGAAAAATTCTGGCCTGGAAAATTGACAATAATCCTTCCTTGTAAAACGGAAAAGGTTCCCGATATTGTTCGAGCTGGCAAGGAAACACTTGGGGTACGACAAACAAATCATGAACAATTATTGCAAGTGATAGAGAAATTACACGTGCCTCTTATTGCGCCATCAGCGAATTTCTCAGGCGATAAAACACCTGTTACATATGAGGATATTAATCCCGAGCTTATCTCACGAGTTGATTATGTGATGCCTGGAAAAAGTTTAGGAGAAAAGCCTTCAACAGTAATTGATTGCTCGGTAAATCCATGGAAAATCGTCCGTGAAGGAGCAATTCCAGTATCTTCACTTTATCGAAGAATGGTATAATGACGGAGTGAGTACTTTGTCTATCGATACAACAAGCAATAAAGAAATCTTTATAACTTTGCAAAGTAATTCCAGAGTATATATTCTGAAACAAGATATTACGACACGTAAAGCTCAAATGGTTTTACCTTTGATTATTGGATTGCTTCAGCAGCATCATCTTACTTTAGAAAACATAGAGGAGATTACCGTAAATCCGGGTCCTGGTTCTTACACTGGAGTTCGAGTTGGTGTATCAATTGCTAACGCGTTAGCATATGCATTACAAATTCCTGTCAATGGAATTTCCTATAAAGATAATACTTCTCTTGTTGAGCCAATATATACTGCATGATATACTTTTTTTATGAATTACTTGCGTCACTTCCTGCTCCCGCAACATACCAATAATCAACGCGCAAGATTGCTTCATCATGACATTATTTTAGGAATAGCTTTATTCTTTTTTGTTGCAACATTTCTTCTTTCAGCAATATCTGTTTCTCATCCGAATATCTTAGGTGCGACGATTAATATTTCAGTTCAAGAACTACTTAATGATACGAACCAAATGCGACTGCAAAATGGTTTACCACCACTTGTCTATAATACACAACTCGCAAATGCGGCAAGTGCAAAAGCACAAAATATGTTCCAATATAATTATTGGGCACACGTGAATCCAAATACAGGACAAACTCCGTGGGTATTTATTCAAAATTCAGGTTATGCGTATACCTGGGCAGGAGAAAACTTAGCAAGAGGGTATATGAATGCACATGATGCAGTTGCAGCCTGGATGGCAAGTCCGTCTCATAGAGCAAATGTCTTATCATCTCATTATCAAGATGTCGGATTTTCAGTACAAGAAGGAACATTAACCGGTGAAAAAAATACTGTATTAATAGTTGAAGAATTTGGAGGTAAAGGAACAGTTCCGTTTGCAGGAGATTCTAAAGTAACTTCGGAAATTCCTGCTCTTGCTCAAGCTTCCGAACAACAATATGGATCTGTTACAAATTCTCCTGTGGTAGATAGATTCACCTTTGCAAAATCAATAACACAATTTCTTCTTTTTCTTTTTATTATTATTTTTATCTTGGATCTTTTTCTTATTGAGAGAAAACGGATTAAACGATTGGTTGGTCATAATTTAGATCATATTCTCTTTTTGCTTGCGATATTATTGTTTATAATATTTATGAGTACAGGAGCAATTCAATAATATGCAAAAACATATTTTTTATTACCTATCCCTAGCAACATTATTAGCGATTGGTTTTATTCTTCCAGTTTATTTCCAAGGCCAAAAAACATTGCAATTGTCTCTTATTGTATTAACCGCAATTTTGTACATCATTTGGGGTGTGACACATCATATCATCCATCATAGTTTTTCCATAAAGATTATGTTAGAATATATTGCAATTGCTATATTAGGTGTTTCTTTAATTTTCTTTGCCTTTAATGTAGCGCTAAACTAACTATTTATGAAAGGAATTGTCTTGGCAGGAGGCCTTGGAACTCGACTTTACCCTCTTACTCACGTTACGAATAAACATTTACTTCCTGTGTATAACAAGCCAATGGTATTTTATCCAATTCAAACGTTAGTAAAAGCAGGGATAAACGATGTTCTTTTGATTACCAGTGGACCCCATGTCGGACACTATTTAGGTGTATTAAAAAATGGCACTGAGCTGGGCTTAGATCATTTAGAATATGCATATCAAGAAAAACCTGATGGAGGAATTGCTGATGCTTTATCGCTTGCGGAAAACTTTGCTGCGAATGAATCTATTGCTGTGATACTCGGCGATAATACTACCGATGCCGATATTTCTGAAGCTGCATCGACGTTTAAAAAAGGAGCAAAAATATTTTTAAAACAAGTACCTGATCCTAATCGATATGGGGTTCCTACTTTTGATGAGACAGATGCAACGAAAATAACTCGTATTGAAGAAAAACCAAAAAATCCAAAAAGTAATTTTGCTGTTACTGGATTATACATGTACGATCATACAGTTTTTGAACGTATCAAAAAAATAAAACCTTCTGAGAGAGGACAATTAGAAATAACTGATGTGAATAATTCATATATCAGCACAGGTGATTTATCATGGTCTGAACTTCATGGATTTTGGAGCGATGCTGGTACATTTAAAAGTCTTTTTAACGCGAGTCACTATTGGGCACTAAAAGAGGGTAGAATATAACATTTGTCACCACGATAAAACTTTTTCATGACGAATAAAACTATATTTCAGGAAGATGCGAAACAAGTTTTTCACTCGCCTTTATTCACTGTTGAAGAAACAAAATTCCTTACTCCCAATGGTAATCAGAAAACACATTATATTGTTAATCGATTACCTACCGTCGATATTTTTCCGATTACGGATAATTATGAGATTTGTTTAGTGCGTGAATATAGAAAGTTTTTTGATAAAAAAATTATTGCTGCTGCGTCAGGCTTTATGGATAAAGATAATGAAACACCGCTTCAAGCAGCAAAACGTGAATTACAAGAAGAATTAGGTATTCATGCGAGTCAATGGGAGGAGTTAGCAAAAGTAGAATTAGGAAGTAGTGTCATTAAAGGGACTGAATTTCTTTTTTTAGCAAAAGATCTTGAATTTGGTAAATCTCGACCTGAAGAGGATGAAGATATTTCTTTAGTAAGAATACCATTACATAAAGCGGTTGAAAAAGTATTTACCGGTGAAATTTTTATTTCTTCGAGTATTATTGGTATACTATTGTTAAACACATTAAAAAAAGAAGGAAAGTTATAAAATGAAATTACTGGTAACAGGAGGAGCAGGTTTTATTGGAGCAAATTTTATTCTTTATTGGATGAGACATCATCCGGAAGATACTGTAGTAAATCTTGATAAATTAACCTATGCAGGTAATTTAGAAAATTTAAAAGAGGTTCAAAATAATAGTCATTATTTTTTCATTAAAGGTGATATTTGCGATAAAACGATTGTCAGTCAAGCAATGAATGATATTGATGTTGTTGTTCATTTTGCCGCAGAAAGCCATGTTGATCGTTCCATTTTAGAACCTGCTTCCTTTATACGAACAAATGTTTTAGGAACACAGGTACTATTGGATACAGCGCTTGAAAAGAACGTTAAACTTTTTGAACATGTATCAACTGATGAAGTTTTTGGTGCACTTTCCTTGGATACGAAAGATAAATTTCATGAGACAACGAAATATGATCCACGTAGTCCCTACGCAGCGAGTAAAGCGAGCTCGGATCATCTTGTTCGAGCTTATCATACTACCTATGGTTTACCAGTCGTAATTACGAATTGTTCTAATAATTTTGGTCCATATCAATTTCCTGAAAAAATGATTCCTTTAGCAATTACTAATGTTATTGAAGAGAAAAAAATTCCAATTTATGGAGACGGTTTATATGTTCGTGATTGGTTGTATGTTGAAGATCATTGTCGTGCAATAGAGGCAGTATTACAGAGTGGAAAGATTGGAGAAACGTATTGCGTAGGTGGGGTAACAGAAGATATTAATAATCTAACAGTAGCAAAAAAGATTCTACAACAATTGGGGAAAGATGAGAGTTATCTGGAATTTGTCACGGATCGACCTGGTCACGATCGGAGATATGCTATTGATTGGTCAAAAATTCATAATGAACTTGGCTGGAAACCACTTCATAACTTTGAAGATTGGCTGAAGCATACAATTGAATGGTATAAGCAAAATGAATGGTGGTGGCGGGATATTAAAAATGGTGCTTATAAAGAATACTACAAAAAGCAATATGGAAAAAAATAATATTATTGGTACTGGATTATCTGGACTTGTTGGTTCTCGAATTGTTTCTTTATTATCTTCTCAGTATGATTTTGAAGATCTGAGTCGTAATACAGGTGTTGATATTACCAATAAAGAAATAGTTTTGGAGAAAATTAGTCAGTCGAAATCACCAGTGGTTTTTCATTTTGCAGCAAAAACTGATGTTGATGGATGTGAGGATGAAAAAGAATTATCTGAGCAAAGTATGGCATGGAAAATTAATGTTATAGGAACTCAAAATATTATTGCGGCATGTGAACGTGCTGGGAAAAAACTTATTTATCTTTCTACAGATATGGTTTTTAATGGAGAAATTCCCTTAGAACAAAAGTATACTGAAGAGGATAAACCTCATCCGCTCAATTGGTATGCGATGACAAAATATGAAGGCGAAAAAGCTGTTACCCAAGCGAAAGTTCCTTGGATAATATTACGAATAGCTTATCCATATCGGGCTGATTTTCCCAAAAAGGAGTATGTACGAATATTTATTTCTCTTTTACAACAAGGAAAGGAAATTTCAGCAGTAAATGATCATTTCTTTACTCCTACCTTTATTGATGATTTAGCAGCAATACTGAACCTTTCTTTAAATGAAAATATGACTGGTATTTATCACGCAGTTGGTGGTCAAACGATTAGTCCGTATGATGCAGCAATTCGCATCGCTCAGAAATTTCAGTTTGATGAAGGTCTCATTAAACCAGTGACTCGAGAAGAATATTTTGTTGATCGTGCATTAAGGCCATTTAATTTATCGCTAAAAAATGATAAAATACAAAAATTAGCTATCAAAATGACAAGTTTTGATGATGGTTTAGAAATGATTAAACTGCAAAAACATTCGATATTATGACAATTACGTTTCTTGGACATGGTTATGTTGGTCTTGTTACTGCTGCAATATTTGCAGAATTGGGTAATACGGTATGGGTAATTGGACATACTCCGGAAAAAATTAATAATCTTAAAAATGGAATATTACCTATTTACGAGCCAGGACTTGAAGAAATCGTCAAAAGAAATGTTAAAGCGAAAAGACTCTTGTTTACCTTGGAATACGATAAAGCAATCCCTTCTTCAGAAGTTGTTTTTATTGCTGTAGGTACTCCCCCAAAACCAACAGGTGAAGCAGATTTATCCGTTGTTTATGAAGTGGCTGAAAAGGTCGGAAAATATTTAGATGGATATACCGTAGTCATTGTAAAAAGCACAGTTCCTGTTGGAACAAATAGAAAAGTTGCGAATATGATTATGAAAATAAAGCCAGCAAAGGCAGAATTTGATGTAGCGTCTTGTCCAGAATTCTTACGAGAAGGACAAGCAATAGGTGATACATTACATCCTGATAGGATTGTCATCGGATCAGATTCACAAAGAGCAAAGGATACCTTAGTTGAATTGCATAAACCAATCGATGGTCAATTGGTATTAACTACACTTGAAACTGCAGAAATGATTAAATATGCGGCAAATTCATTTCTTGCTACAAAAATTTCATTTGCAAATGCAATTGCCCAATTATCCGAAAAAGTAGGCGCAAATGGTCCAGAAGTATTAACTGCTGTGGGATTAGATTCACGAATTGGTCCTAAATTTCTTAATGCGGGTGCTGGGTATGGTGGAAGCTGTTTCCCGAAAGATGTAAAAGCACTTATTGCAATTGCAAAACAATATGGTTATGACTTTACGTTATTAAAAGAGGTTGAGCAGATTAATAAAGAAGCAATCAACTCGATTATAAAGAAAACGGAGAAAATGATGGGTCCATTAAAAGGAAAAACAATAGGAGTATTAGGTCTTGCATTTAAACCTGATACTGATGATATGCGGGATGCTCCTTCGGTTCTTGTTATTAATGCATTATTGAGTAAAGGCGCGAAAATAAAAGTATTTGATCCAATTGCAATGGAAAATGCGAAACGGTTATTACCAAAAGATGTCGTATTTGGAAAAGATGCATATGATATTGCTCATGGCTCTGAAGGTATTGTATTAATGACTGAGTGGAATGAATTTAGAAATCTTGATTTGCAAAAACTAAAGAGTCTTTTAAATAACCCTAATATTGTTGATGGAAGAAATGTCTATGAGCCATCAAAAGTCAAAGCATTTGGATTTTCCTATGTTGGAGTTGGAAGATGAAAAAAATCCTCATAACTGGTATCTCTGGATTTGCAGGTAGTTTTCTGGCGGAATTTTTAGTAAAAAAAAATTCTTATAAAATTTTTGGAACATCACTTACCGATGACTCTATAAATATTTCCTCAATAAAAAATAAACTGCAGATAATAAAAGTTAATTTGTTAGAAGCCGCTGCAGTTACTGATCTTATCAAAGAAATTCGTCCCGATTATATATATCATTTAGCAGCATTATCTGCACCTGTTCTCAGTTTTAAAAATCCTGCTGAAACAATAACGAATAATGTAACTGCAGAAGTAACCATATTAGAAGCTCTCAAAAAAGAAAACTTACTGAGTACAAGAACGCTTATTGTTTCTTCAGCTGACGTATATGGAGTTGTAACTTCTCAAGATTTACCTATCGATGAAAATACGCCATTTAATCCAACAAATCCATATTCTGTATCGAAAATTGCTCAGGACTACCTCGGTTTGCAATATTATCTTACGTATAAAATGCCTATTGTACGAGTTCGTCCTTTTAATCATATAGGACCAAGACAGGCACCAAATTTTGTTGTACCAGATTTTGCAAGACAAATAGCTGAAATTGAGGTGGGAAAGCGTGAACCAATAATGCGTGTAGGAAACCTTGAGGCAAAAAGAGATTTTACTGATGTTCGGGATATGGTACGAGCTTATGAAATGATTATTGAAAGAGGGGTAATGGGAGAAGTCTATAACGTTGGGTCAGAAAAGTCTTATAGCATTAATAGGATTTTAGACATGTTACTTTCTTATAGCACAAAAAAGATCCGAGTTGAGAAAGATCCAAATCTTATTCGTCCGTCAGATAATCCTGAATTATTGTGTGATGCCTCAAAAATTAAGCAGGTTACCAATTGGCAATGTGAAATTTCTTTAGAAAAGACGTTAAAAGACACTCTAGACTACTGGAGAAGCATTGTTGTAAAATAGGAGAAATGAAGCGAGCATTAATAACTGGTATTACTGGTCAAGATGGATCGTATTTAGCTGAGCTTTTACTTGAAAAGGGCTATAAGGTATTCGGATTAACAAGACGCACAAGTACCATAAATTACGAACGAATTAAACATATCGAAGACAAAATTACTTTAATACAAGGAGATTTACTTGATCAAGGTTCTTTAGCAAGTGCGTTAGAAGAAGCACAGCCTGAAGAAGTGTATAATTTGGCAGCACAGTCTTTTGTCAAAACTTCATGGAATCAACCTGTACTCACCGGGGAAGTGACAGGAATAGGTGTAACAAGAATTTTAGAAGCAATTCTTGATGTAAATCCGAAAATTCGATTCTATCAGGCCTCTTCTTCAGAAATGTTTGGTAAAGTTACCGAAACACCGCAAAAGGAAACAACGCGGTTTTATCCTCGAAGTCCCTATGGTGTTGCAAAAGTTTATGGTCACTATGCTACAGTAAACCACCGTGAAAGTTATGATATGTATGCATGTTCGGGAATTCTCTTTAATCATGAATCACCCAGAAGAGGATTAGAATTTGTAACCAGAAAAATTAGTCATGCAGTTGCACGTATTTCTCTTGGAAAACAAAATCATATTGAACTGGGTAACTTAGATGCAAAGCGAGATTGGGGTTATGCGAAAGATTATGTTGTAGCAATGTGGTTAATGCTCCAGCAGGCTGAACCAGATGATTATGTTATTGCTACTGGAGAAACACATAGTGTATCAGAGTTTTTACAATTGGCATTTAAAGTGATAGGAATTTCAGATTGGCAAAAATATGTCAAATCAAATATGCAAAAGTATATGCGTCCTGCCGAAGTTGATTATTTGATTGGAGATTATAGTAAAGCAAAAAGGAATCTTGGTTGGGAACCAAAAACAACATTTCCAGAGCTTGTTGAAATAATGGTAAAAGCAGATATTGAAATGGAGAAGCATCTCTAATGTATGCAAATAGTATGGATTGCAGGGGGAGCAGGATTTATCGGTTCTCATTTGGTAGAATCATTGCTTAATCAAAATTATCACGTTGTTTGCCTCGATAATTTTGCGACAAGTAATCAGAAAAATATAGAGAATTTTTATCAACAAAGTTCTTTTACATTTATTAATCAGGATATTAGCAATTTTCCACTTATTGATGCGAAAAAACTACCAAAACCAGATTATATTTTCCATTTAGCCTCTCCAGCCTCTCCGAATAAAGATAGTAAAACGAGTTATCTTAATCATCCTATTGAAACACTATTAGTTAATTCACAAGGCACTTATAATTTATTAGAAATTGCAAGAAATTCGCAAGCACGATTTGTGTTTGCTTCTACCTCAGAAGTATACGGAGATCCCTTAGTATCACCACAAGCTGAAACCTATTGGGGAAATGTTAATCCTCATGGCATTCGTTCAGTTTATGACGAAGCAAAGCGATTTGGAGAAGCAATAATTATGGCATATGTTAGGACATTTCATGTCGATGCAAGAATAGCTCGAATTTTTAATACCTACGGTCCACGAATGCAAAAAGATGATGGAAGAGTTGTTTCAAATTTTGTTACACAAGCGCTTGAAGGAAAACCAATTACAATCTTTGGAAAAGGAGAGCAAACTCGAAGTTTTTGCTATGTTTCAGATATGGTTACTGGATTATCAAAGTTAATGTTTACTGAAAATATAATGGGGGAAGTTATTAATCTGGGTAATCCAAATGAGAAAAAAATTAGTGAATTCGCTACAATAGTAAAAGAGCTTACCAATTCCCGTTCAAACATTGTTTTTGAAGATTTGCCAGAAGATGATCCTAAAAAAAGAAAACCAGATATTACAAAAGCTCAAACAGTACTTGATTGGAAACCAAAAATTACTCTTGAAGAAGGATTACGCGAAACAATAGCGTATTTTACAAATTTGTGAAAATAGTAATTATTACCGCGACTTATAATGAAAAAGATAATATTGGGAAATTTATTTCAATTGTCATGGATGAAGTAATTCCAAAAATTAATAACCATGAGATATATTTACTGGTAGCAGATGACAACTCTCCCGACGGCACAAGTGAAGTCGTTAAGGAATATCAGAAAAAGTACAAAAATCTCGCGTTAAATACCGGCGAAAAAAAAGGATTAGGAGCCGCCTATGTGAGGGCAATGAGCTATGCAATCGAACAGATGGGTGCAGATGTTGTTATTAGTATTGATGGAGATTTACAACATGACCCACATAAAATACCAGAGTTTATTGAGAAAATTGAACAAGGATATGATGTCGTATCGGGAACGCGATACAGTGAAGGTGGATCAATGCCAAAGAATTGGCCGCTCTATCGAAAAACATTTTCAGTTGTTGGTAATACCTTGGTTAGAGCAATTACGGGGAGATTTTATTTACATGATTGGACAGGAGGATTTAGGGCAATTAAAAAAGATGTTTTCCTGAAAGAGCGAGAAAAAGTGAAACCGTTTCAAGGGTATACGTTTCAAGTTGCCTTTTTATATAAATCTATTCTGGATGGATATAAGGCGGGTGAAGTCCCAATTCATTTTAAAGATCGTAAAGTGGGAAGGTCTAAAATTGCTCCGCTTGAATATATTATTAATCTCTTAAGATATGTTATATCGGAAAGAAGTCATGAATTAGAACGATTTTTTAAATTTCTTATTGTTGGAGGATCGGGTTTTATTGTACAACTTATTTTTCAGGAAACCTTTGTTCATCTTGGTACTCAAGACGCAATTGCTTCAGGAATAGGAGCTGAAGCGTCAATTATTTCAAACTTTTTATTTAATCATTTCTGGACATTTAGTGATACAAAAAAAATTCAAAATAGTAGTAATACATTTGTTAAACTTATTAAATTTAATATTACGTCTCTTGGTGCTATTATCATTCAATTTGCAGCCGTAGCAATTTCTGAAAAATATTTAGGTAGATACTTGCATATTTTTTCGTTTAGCATTCCGACGCGTATTGCTATTTTGTTTCCAACTATAATCTTCTTAGTAATACCACTAAATTATATTATTTATAACAAAATAATTTGGAAAACACATCATTTACAAAATGGAAAAACTGCTCAAAAGTAATTTATTATTAGGAATTATCCTTATTGTAGCAGCAGTCTTACGCTTGTATAGAATTGCTGATTACATGACGTTTTTAGGTGATGAAGGCCGAGATGTTTTAGTGGTATATAACATCTTGCATGGTCATTTTACGCTTCTTGGGCCAACTTCTTCAGTGGGAGGATTCTTTTTGGGCCCAATATATTATTACATTATGGCTCCATTTCTATTGTTATTTAATTATAACCCTGTAGGACCAGCCGTAATGGTTGCATTTTTTGGCATAGCTACTGTTTGGTTTGTATACAAAATTGGCGAGAATTTTTTTAGCAAGACGGCAGGACTGATAGCATCTTTTCTTTTCGCAATTTCTCCATTAGTGATTGCCTATTCTCGTTCTTCATGGAATCCAAATATCATGCCATTTTTTACTCTTTTGACTCTTTATGTGTTATACAAAGCAATCCAAAATGGAAAAATGAAGTACTTTATTCTTTGTGGGTTTTTTCTGGGTATTTTAATACAGCTCCATTATTTAGCAACGTTTGTCGGCGCTATTATCTTTTTCTACATCCTCGGAGTTCATATCTATTTCAAGAAGCAAGATCAACAGACGTGGCAAACTCTTTTGCAACATATATTTGGTGAATATTTCCAGATATTTATCGGTTTTCTTCTTGGTGTATCTCCGTTTTTAGCTTTTGAGGCTCGCCATGGTTTTCCTAATACCAGAAGTATTATTAAATTTATATTTACATCAAAAGAAGTCACGGGAGGGGGAAATTTCTTTATTATTATTCAAAATGTGTTTTTCCGTTTATTCGGCAGATTAGTAACTGATTTTCCTCCTCCTGAACAAGTTTCTGTAGCTGCACATCAAAATATTTTCATTTGGTATGTATTGACGTGGTTATTAGCACTTGCGAGTCTTGGGTATTTTTTGGTGCAATTTGTAAGAACTATAAAAAATTCGTACCATAGTGATAATGATGACGATACAAATGCATTTTTACAATTTGCTTTACTCTTTTGTTGGTTTGTATTAGGAATTATCTTCTTTGGATTTTATAAAAAACAGATTTATGATTATTACTTTGGATTCCTCTTTCCAGTTCCTTTTCTTTTAGTAAGTAATTTTTGGTATTGGCTATGGAAACAAAAAATAGTAGGAAAACTTCTTGCCACGGTTCTTTTCATTGCATTAGCGTATATAAACCTTCAAGCCATACCTTTCCGCTATCAACCAAACAGGCAGTTAAATCAAGCACAGACAATTGCAAAGTTTGTTATGGATAAAACAAATGGCAAACCATATAATTTTGCTCTTATCACTGCTGGGAACTCTGATCAAGAGTATCGGTATTTCTTCACTGTTTGGAATCATCCACCGACAACCCTTATCGATCCGATCACTGATCCCCAACGTAAATCAGTTACAGACCAATTATTGGTCGTTTGTGATACTTTACCGTGTCATCCCTTAGGAAACCCTCTCTGGGAGGTTGCAGGCTTTGGGAGAGCGATTATAGTCGGACAATGGAATGTAAGTGTGGTACAAGTATTTAAATTGCTACATTATACGGGAAATGGACAATAATCAGGCAAAAAAAGAGCGACTTTTTGTAAGAGAAAATCTTCGTACGCAATTATGTCCTGTTTGTAATGCTCCGATGGGTGATATGCCAGGAACTCGTGATGCGTATTGCTCTTCATGTGGGTTTAAAGATCCCTGTTGCGAATAAAAAGTCTCTTAAGTGTCCTATAATTGCATTTTCTCGTACGTATAATTATAATACCTTTTTATTATTATGAGCTATCATAGTGAACTCTTTCATGAGTTAGGACATGATCATTTTGAATTAAGTCCAGCTATTCAAAAAATACTTGCGGGTGCAGATATCGCTTCAGTTTTTGGAGTACCTGTTAGTCCTATATTGGAGAAAAAAGATGTTGAGGAAACGTATCTGTTTTTAACAGAACATGATGAAAGAAAACCTATTGTCAATGTAATTCGTGCGGCAGCAGCTTCTACTATTGCGCAGAAGTTAGGAGGTACAAAATTACGAGTAGAGTTACCTCCGGCAAGGGATCCCGTAACTGATCAAACAGCATACATCTATTTAGCTCGTGCCTGGGATTCATTTGATAGAGTTAAACCATTATCCACTGAATTAGTAGCAAGTCCTCGTCCTGAATCCACGTTTGAAAGAATATTAACAGCATTATCTCCCTACTATGCTATTTCTCCTGAAGTTGTTCGTGAAAAAATTATAGAAAGCATCCAGATGCAACCGTTAATGAGAGAGTTACTTCCAGATTACTTTGCACTTATCAGAGAAAAATATACAACTGAACACGGAACAATTCCTCGTATTGCATCCCAAGAACTCGATGGAGAAATATTTGGTCGATTAATAATGGCTTCTCAAAATGTTATGTTAGATGGCGCAAAAGGTGGATATGCACATATGCATGGATATCTCAATACAACAGACAGAAGAGGAATGCATAGCCATTTTGATCCACAATTCTATCAATTAGATCTCTTCCCTGGTGGTACATTGCTTGTTCGTTTAAAAGATAGACCTGCGGAAGATGTAGAAAAAACTGAAGCGTCGCTTGTCCATCATTCTTTCTATCAATCAAAACCAACCGGCTGTCCTGCAAAAGTGAGATTAATTCCAACAATTCTCCGTAAAGCAGTACAACATCATTAATATGAAACCCCCACGCAAAGCATGGGGGTTTACGAAATTACTTTCTCTGGTAATTTTTATGCAGCTTTACCAATCTTGTACATTCCTGTACCACAAACTGGACATTTGCCTTTAAGAGCTGGTTTACCATTTTTCATGGTTACTTCTTCAGCATTTGGATCATCTCTCTTGGCTCGGCATTTTACGCAATACATTTGTGCCATTGTTTGATTCACCCCCTTTCAACAAGTGATTAATATTGTGCGAATGGCAATTTTAGAATGTGGTGGTGCAGTAGGAAATATAAGATAAGTTCAAGGACAATAAGAGTGAGAGAAATGCTAAAAGTTTTTTGCAAATCTAATGGAGTGTGCGTTGTTGTTTGCGCATGTTGTTTTGCAATTGGAATGAGAGGAGAGGTTGGAGAAGCTGAAGGAAATGAATAGGTAATCTGCTGAGGGGAGAATTGTCGCTTTTCTGAGGTGGCAATTTTCTCTTCACGAGTTTTTCTCTTTTTAGCCATAATGAGCCAACGTTACACTATTGACACTGTGGCTGTCAAGAGGCTAATATTAACCTAGCATAATTATGCAATTTGTTTGGATCGTAATTACAATATTATCGATATGGTTACTTGTTGTTACCTTTTTTTACTGGAAACTTTTTTCTCATTATAATAACCTCATAAAAAATGGATCCACGGATAATTTATTTACCGTTTTAGATACCCTTATGAAACAAGTAAATGGAGCAAAAAAGGATATTGCATTATTGCAAGAAACATGTGATAGAATGGAAAGAGAAGGGCGATTACACATTCAAAAAATTGGTCTTTTACGTTTTAATCCTTTTCGGGATACCGGAGGAGACCAAAGTTTTATTCTTGCGTTAGTTGATGGGCAAGATACCGGTGTTGTAATTTCAGGCTTATATTCTCGTTCAGGAACTCGATGGTATGCAAAAAAGGTTGTTAAAGGAAATTCTGTAGATCATGAATTATCCGAAGAAGAGAAGAAAGCTCTTAAAGAAGCAGGACATATTACTCAAAAGAAGACACATTCATGAAAAAAAATAACTCAATTTTTTACATTATTGTAATCCTTATTTTTCTTATTGTTGCTGGAGGATCTTATTTAGTTTTTGTAAAAACGAATCCCGCTAAAAATATTATTGTTACCCAACCATCGGTCAAGAAGTTAAGTAATGGTTCGGCAGCATTTGATCAGACGTTACCGAAAACTGAACCCTGTCCACTCAATGGCGTGAAATATTCAACACAACAAAGAGATTGGTGGCAAAAACATCGACCTCTTGGTATTATGATTGAAAATAGCACTGATGCTCGTCCACAATCAGGACTCTCTTATGCCGATGTTGTTTATGAAGCATTAGCTGAAGGTGGAATCACTCGTTTTATGGGTGTTTTTTATTGTCAGGATGCACCAGTCGCGGGCCCTGTTCGATCTGTTCGTACGTATTATCTTGACTTTATTTCAGAATATGCTGATTACCCTTTGATTGCCCATGTTGGTGGTGCAAACGCTGCAGGTCCAGCGAATGCGCTAGGACAAATTGATGATTATGGTTGGACGGGATATAATGATCTAAACCAGTTTTCCATTGGATTTCCAGTATTTATTCGTGACTATAATCGCATGGGCCATCCTGTTGCAACGGAACATACAATGTATTCTTCAACCTCAAAATTATGGGATTTTGCAGCGACAAATCGAGGATTAACGAACTTAGATAAGAAAGGAAACGCTTGGGATGCTCATTTTGTTAAATATACCTTTAAAGAGGATGCGCCAGCTTCACAGCGTCCTTCATCGCAAACAGTTCATGTTGGATTCTATGCATCAGGGGGCGATGATTATGCGGTAGATTGGTTTTATGATCCACAGAATAATAATTATAAGAGAGACAATGCAGGAGTACCCCATATTGATAAAGATACGGGAAAACAACTTACTGCGAAAAATATTGTTATTCTCCATATGGCAGCGTCAAATGCAAATGATGGTTATATGGATAATGAGCATTTACTCTTTAATGATATTGGAACTGGTAAAGCAACAATCTTTATTGATGGAAAAGAAATTCAAGGAAGCTGGAAGAAAGCATCTCGAACAGCTCGAACATTACTTTACGATGCAAACGGTGATTCCATAAGTTTTGATGCAGGAAATATCTGGTTTACCGTACTGCCTCTTGATGGTGTATTAACCGTGAAATAGTTATAGCTTCAAATACTTTTGTTTTTCGGGAAATTATGCTATATAATCAGCAAGAGAGTAAATAGAGTAAATTATGTTAGCGGATTTTATAACATCAAAATCACGGGTACAATTAATTGAAGTTTTTCTTACTCATCCGTATGAAATGTTTCACGTTCGAGAATTGGTGAGAAGAACAGGAGATGAGATTAATGCGGTACGGAGAGAACTCGCATTTCTTGAAAAGCGTGGTGTTCTCAATAAAGAACCTCGAGCAAATAGAGTATATTACTCACTGGATAAAAATTATCCCTATTACTTCGATTTATTGAAAGTAGGATCAAAGACAATTGGCCTTGGTTCTGAGTTAATTAAAAATCGAGTAAAATTAGGAAAAATAAAATTTGCAATGTTTTCAGGAAAATTTGTACGCAGAATGGATAAACATCCAGATGAAGTCGATTTTCTTATTGTCGGGACAGTTGTTTTACCAGAGGTTGCCTTACTTGTTCGTAATGAAGAAGCACGATTGGGCGGTGAAATTAATTATACCGTTATGACTGAAGACGAATTTGAATTTCGAAAAAAAAGAAACGACCCGTTTATAAAGAGTATTCTCGCTGGTTCCCGCGTGGTACTTCTGGGTGATGAAGAGAGTATGCTCGCATGAAAAAGTATCCTCGATTTTTTTTATGGATTATTATTGTGATTACTGCAATAGCAGTGCTCATTGATTTTCCCAAGACTCAACCACTTCATATTCAAACCCCGAATCTACCAGGAATAAATAAGAAAATTTCTTTTACTCTTCCTTTTGCTGGGTCTTCTCTTAATCTTTCGTTTGGTAATTTCGTTTTTCAAAAAGATTTTCCTTTTCGGGAAGGGCTTGATTTAGCAGGAGGTACAAGCGTTATCTTACGTGCCAATATGAATCATATTTCTCAAGATCAGCGTGATAGTGCCCTGAACGCCGCTAAATTAGTTCTGGATAGAAGAGTAAATGCCTTTGGAGTAACTGAACCGACAATACAAACTGCACGGGTAGGAAATGATTATCGTCTTATTGTCGATTTGCCTGGAATTAATGTTAATCAAGCAATTAGTCTCATTGGAACAACTGCTCAGTTATCTTTTTGGGAAGAAGGAGCTTCTGGTTCGGGAAAACTACGCGATGTTAATACATTGCCCTTTGGTGTTATTCAGACGCTTGGGCCTGATGCGAAAGAAACAAGTCTCACGGGAAAAGACTTACAAAAAGCTTCAGTGCAATTTGATGCTCAAACAGGTGCTCCCGATGTGCAATTAACATTTACTTCTGAAGGAACAAAAAAATTTGCTGATATAACATCACGAAATATTGGAAAACCTGTTGATATTGTTTTAGATAACGCAGTGGTTTCAAATCCAGTGGTACAAACTGCAATTTTGAATGGAAGTGCGGTTATCAACGGAAATTTCACTACTGATCAGGCGAATGCGCTCGCAACTGAGTTGCAGGCAGGAGCATTACCGGTGCCATTAACGGTGCTCCAACAGCAATCAATTGGAGCAACCTTAGGTCAAAGTTCATTAGCAAAAAGCTTGTTTGCCGGGATTTTAGGATTTTTAATTATCGTTATTTTTATGTGTCTGTTATATAACGATTTAGGTGTTATAGCGAGTTTTGCACTGCTTATTTATACATTATTAGTATTAGCCATTTTTAAAATCATCCCCGTAACGTTGACACTTGCAGGTATTGCAGGTTTTATCTTATCGATTGGTATGGCGGTTGATGCGAATATTCTTATATTTGAACGATCAAAGGAAGAGGTTCGGCAAGGGAGAGCAAAATTATCTGCAATAGAATTGGGGTTTTCTCGTGCCTGGCCTTCTATTCGTGATTCGAATATTTCAACATTGATAACAAGTTTTATCTTGTATCAATTTGGTACTGGTACCGTTAAAGGATTTGCGTTAACGCTTGCTATTGGCGTACTTATTTCTATGTTTTCAGCAATTATTGTGACAAGAACATTCTTGCGACTATTTACAAAGAGATAATATGGATATCGTAGGGAAAAAAAATATATATTTTGCAATATCTCTCCTGGTTATTATTCCAGGTTTAATTTCCTTATTGTTATTTGGGCTACGATTGTCCATTGATTTTACCGGTGGATCACAGATGACCTTAATTCTTCCTCGGTCAGTATCAAGTAAGGATACTCAAACGGTGAATAATGTCTTTCGTGAATATAAAATTGAAGTTGCTACATTACAAACAACTGGAGATGGTATCATTGTTCGCACTCCACCATTAACGCAGCAGCAACATGCTACTGTTATTTCTGAAATAGCAAAAGACATTCCAATGATCCATGAGGATTCGTTTGAAACAGTGGGTCCAATTATTGGAAGTGAGACAACGATTAATGCTATTGAGGGCGTAGCACTTGCTTCTTTGCTTATTGTCTTATATATTGCTTGGGCATTTCGCCAAGTTCCGAAACCTGCGTCGAGTTGGCGTTTTGGTATTTGTGCAATTGTTGCACTGCTTCATGATGTACTTGTTGTACTGGGAATATTTTCCTTGCTTGGACATTTCTTTGGTGTGGAAGTTGATAGCCTTTTTGTAACGGCGGTATTAACTGTTATTGGATTTTCAGTACATGATACGATCGTTGTGTTCGATCGTATTCGCGAGAATCTAAAACGAACATATACTATGTCGTTTGATAGGATTGTCAATGAATCTATTCTGCAAACAATGACACGATCATTAAATACTTCGCTGACTGTTGTTCTTGTATTATTTACGCTTCTTATTTTTGGAGGAGAAAGTGTGAAATGGTTTATTGCTGCACTTTTGATAGGAGTCGTTAGTGGCACCTATTCGTCCATTTTTAATGCATCACTCTTATTGGTTGTATGGCAGGATATGATCCAAAAACGAAATCTTCAAAAGAAGAAACTGAGCTCTGTATGATTGAAGCGATCATTTTTGATTACGCTGGAGTCATTGCACCACACGGAACAATTAGAGATATTTGTCAATGGTATACAAAAGAAAAAGGACAAAATCTTGATACGTTCACGACAATATTTCGAAAACATTGGAATACCGTAAAATATCATACGGTATCACCAAGCTTCTGGAACGATTTGGCAAAAGAATTGCAAATGAATCCTTCGACATTGCGAAAAGAAATTCTGCAGTTAACTCAACCTGATCCCCAAATGATATCATTGGTGAAACAATTAAAGAAACATTATACAGTTGCGCTGTTATCAAATCATGTTCAGGATTGGCTTGATGAACTGCTTCATGAATATTCTTTAGATATTCTCTTTAGTTGTATTGTTACTTCTTACTCTTCAAATTCAGCAAAACCTGAAGAAACTATCTATCGTACTATCCAAGAAAAGCTTCGAATACCATTTGCTGCATGTGTGTTTACTGATGATAAAGAAAAAAATGTTAGAGCAGCAAAGAAATTGGGGATGCACGGATTTGTTTTTACTTCAATTGATACATTCGTAAATGATCTCAGAGGAATTTCTGTGACAATCTAACTTGCTTTATTCAAATTTTCTCGCACAATTTTATTAACTAAGTTTCCATCTGCTTTTCCTTTTATTTTTGGCATAAGAAATCCCATGACTTTTCCAATATCTTGCGGTGAAGTTGCTCCTGTTTTTGCAACTGCATCTTTTACTAATGATGTTATTTCCTCTTTCGTAAGTTGCTGGGGAAGATATACGGACAGCAATGCGAGTTCTTGCTTTTCCTTATCAGCAAGCTCTTGTCTATTTGCCTTTTCAAACTGTTCAATAGAATCTTTTCTTTGTTTGACTTCTTTGGTAATAACGGCAAGTACGTCTTCATCACTTGCTTCATATCCGGCACCACCTTTATTGATTTCATAATAGGTAAGGGCTGATAATACCATTCTGAGAACAGAAGTTTTTAATCCATCTCGGGCAATCATTGATTGTTTTAATTCCTCACGAAGTTTTTGTTTTAACATACTGCTAGTATATCAGGTTTTGGTTATTGTGTGTGACCATTCACTTATAATATGTTCAAAGACAATTTCTTAAGTATTTGAATGCGCAATCTCTTTAGTACGCTTGAGTAAATATTCTTTTGTGTTTTTTGATAAATCTTCATCAACTTCTTCAAATAAAGACTGCAGAATTTTTCCAATTTGAACCCCTGGCTTTATGTGTAGCACTTGCATGATATCATTACCATCAATCGCAAGATCGTTGATGGAAAAAGGTGCTGGTTGTAATTGTTCTTCGATACGTTTTTTAAACAACTTTAAACGCCAACTTTCAGCTGTCTGAGTTCCACCTCCTAGTCTATCTCCAACTCGTAAATCCATCATATCTTTTACATTTTCGACACCAATTCGCCGGATGAAACGGCGGACAGCGCTATCAGTTATATGCTCATCAACGGTAAACATATGCCATCGGATTAAATTGACAACCTTATTCCTATCTTTTTTTGAAAAATGTAGTCTATTACCTATTTCAAATGCCATTTGGGCACCGGCAATTTCGTGATTATAGAAAATCACCAGTCCATTTTCATCTTTCGCAACAACTCGTGATTTACCAATGTCGTGAATGAGTGTTGCAAACCGAACTAAAGGATCTTGTGAAGGACAGAATTTAAGAGAAAGAAGGTTATGAGTAAAGACATCAGTTGTATGATGTCTTCCTGGTCTGACTTGAGATAGTTTTATTCCTTCTAGCAATTCCGGCAAGATGTATGGTAAAAGATTTGCATTCTTGAGCAAAAGAATTCCTTCATACGGATGATCACTTGCAAGAATTTTCATTAATTCGTCTCGTATCCTCTCTCCTGATATCTGCTTGAGCAGATTTGCATCTTCAAGCATTGCTTTCCACGTTTCTTCTTCAATAACAAATCCTAACTGTGTGGCAAATCGAATAGCTCGCATAAGACGAAGTGCGTCTTCCTTAAATCGCTTTTTTGGATTTCCGACGGCTTTGATTATTTTCTGTTCAATTGCTTGTTGGCCTTGGAAAATATCAATAATTTTATGAGTATATAAATCAAGGGCCATTGCATTGATGGTAAAGTCTCTTCGCTCGAGATCTTCTTCAATTGTTTTTCCCCAACGTACTTCTGTTGGATGACGAAAATCTCGATATTCTTTTTCAGTGCGAAAGGTGGTAATTTCGATCACGTGAGGTACCTGGTCAATTTGAAAAGGAACGCCAACGGTCCCAAATTGATTATCATAAAATCCCTCAGGGAAAAGAAGAAGAATTTGTTCAGGTGTTGCATTCGTTGTAAAATCCCAATCTTTTACTTCTTTACGAAGAAGTATATTACGAACACTTCCTCCTACAAGATACAGAGAAAATCCAGCATTATGGAATTTTGTATAAATTTCTTGAATTTGGGGTGGCAAAGTATCTATCATACTGATAAAATTATATCATGCTTAAATCCAAAAAATGGGTGATGTTAAATGAGAAAGAAATTAATCTTACAAAAAAAGAATATGGGTCACTGATCCAATTGTTATTAGAAAATAGAGGGATTATTTCTAAGAAAGACCAAGAAGAATTTCTTCATCCACAACTATCTGATGTCTCCATTGCAAGTGTTCAAATCGATTCGCAAGAATTACAAAAAACATTAGCACGTATTCAAACTGCAGTAACCAAAGGCGAACAAGTCATTGTTTATGGTGATTATGATGTTGATGGGATTACAGGAACAGCAATTCTCTGGGAAACGTTACACGCATTGAGTAAGCAAGTACTTCCCTTTATTCCTCACCGAATTGATGAAGGATACGGTCTTTCCAAAAAAGGAATTGAGCATTTGATGCAAAAAGTTCCCAATATTCGGTTGCTTATTACGGTTGATAATGGCATTGTCGCAAATGAAGCTGTAGATTATGCCAGAGAACACGGCATCGATGTTATTATTACTGATCATCATACAAAAGGTGAGCATCTTCCCAACGCGTATGCAATTATTCATACAACGAATTTATGTGGAGCCGGTGTAGGGTGGATACTTACGAAAGAAATTAAAAAACTATTTGGCGTAAATCAGTATGACAATGAGCATCTCGACCTTGTTTCTCTAGCGACTGTTGCGGATTTAGTTCCCTTAACAAATAAGAATAGAGCAATTTTAAAAAATGGCCTGCCATTTTTGCGTAATACAAAACGAGTTGGATTACGTGCATTATATGATGAAGCACAAATTGATCCACAAACAATCGATGTGTATCAGATAGGACATGTCATTGGACCAAGAATTAATGCGATGGGGAGACTTGAAAGTGCGATGGATAGTTTACGATTATTGTGCACTCATGATGAAAAACGGGCAGCACTTTTAGCAGCAAAACTAGGAACTACCAATAAAGACCGTCAATTATTAACCCAAGCGAGATCATTACATGCAAAAGAACTTGTTGCAAAGCAAGAATTAAAAAATATTCTGATTGTCGTTGATGAAAGTTATGAAGAGGGAATTATTGGACTCATTGCAGGAAAATTAGTAGAAGAATATTATCGACCTTCTATTGTTATAGCAAAAGGAGAAAAGGTAAGTAAAGCTTCCGCACGGTCAGTTGCAGGTTTTAATATCATTGATTTTATTCGAACAGCACAAGAACATCTTTTAAATGCTGGTGGTCATCCTATGGCTGCAGGATTTACCATAGAAACGGAAAAAATTACCCTCTTACAAGCATCACTTGAAAAATTAGCACAAGAACAGATTAACGAAGCTATATTGACTCGAATTTTAAAAATTGAATGTGAAATTCCGTTACATGGAATAAATCAAAAACTCTATGATTCATTACAACAGTTAGCTCCCTTTGGTATGGCAAATCCTGAGCCTATCTTTATGAGCCGAAATGTTATTATTGAAGACATCACAGCATTAGGGAAAGAAAAAAGACATCTTAAACTACTCCTTACTACCGAAGACAGAGATATGCTTATCGAAGCAATAGGATTTGGGATGGGAGAATTAATTACGACAATTAAGCAAGGGGAAAGAATTGCTATAGCCTACACAATTGATGAAAACGAATGGAATGGACGCAAAAAATTACAACTTAAATTGCGCGACATACCACGAGTAATGGAAGCAGGATAGCAAAACGAGATACCGGAACTTATCGTATTTGTCTTCTCATGGCTGGTCTTTGCGTACTGGTAAAAACTCGTTCGCTTCCCAAGGCACCTACTCGTCTTATTGGTGTACTTTGTGCTTCGCTATGAGGAAGCCCAAATGGTCTTGCGGTGACTGTTCTTGTTCCATCTAGAACGTAATTGGCAAACTGCTTTACTGCTTTGCCATGATTGGTATCTCTGCCAATATGATTACCAAGCTGGTTAATGTGTTCTGCATACATAAAGCGGCTGGATAAATCTGCATCAAATATACCAGGGTCGATTTGATACACTCGAGGCTGCTGCCATGATCCCTTATCACGATACGTTACGTCAGCAATCCCTGAATCGGGGTGATATTGGACTATATACCCAAAATTTGAGACAACGGTTATAGGTTGAATCGTATCAGCCTCATTTTGGCTTTGTTTCACCTTATATTCACCAGCTTGTCCCGTTTTTACTGTTGTTCGTTCTAATACGGCATTCATAGATAATTTTTTCCAAAAAAAATCTCCCTTTTGGGGAGACTGCATTGTCTTTGTGCACTACAATACATCTCCCTACGAAGTAGGAAGGTGAATAATTGTCATGCAGAACCATTGGAATTTCATATATATAATAAGCTTATCAAAGAAAAGCGAACTTGTCAATAGTTGCCACTATTATAGTCTTATAGTTTGATTTTTCCTGAAGAATTCTGTATAATTTTTTTTGTCTTAATTTACGCATATGTCATTCGAACTTTTACGAAATCAAGGAAATTTTGCTCAATTGAATGGTCCAGATATTGTCGGACGAAGGAATCAAAGAATTCCTCGTGAAAATTTGAGGGCCCTCAGGCTTCAAGTGCAAAATCCTTGGGAAGCACTTAGGCCTATAAGCGGAAATTTGCCAATTTGGGAAGCGAAAGTGAGACCGCTAGTATCAACAGAAGTAGAGCAAGTAAAACGAGCTATAACGGATAATAATACCCAACAGCGATACCTTCTCAGTTTATTAGAGGAAGGGAATAGGCAAGTTTTTGACGAGCATGAAGAAATTGGTGTTTTTTTAGATGGTAGGACACGATTAAAACCTGAAGGGTATTTAGGGGATATGATTGCAGTAAGTGGAGTTGTCAATACGTTACTTGCGGCAGGAAAACGAGTCGCAATTATTACTCCCCATGACGATGTTTTTGGAGGCACTCTGGATGAGCGAGTACGATTAATACACCTTGATCCGGCGAAAGAAGGTAACCCAATCTATCCGCTCTTTAAGCCAACACTTAAAAAATTAAGTGAGGAAGGACCTGATATGCCAATTATGTTTCCTATCAATGCAGCAATACCAATATGGGTTCAGGTTGATCAACAAGGAAGAGTGGCAAATAAAGATTTAATTGATGAAATTGGTGAGAATATATTTTCACGCAAAGGATATCCTCATAGTCGGTTAACAACAGGATGGATGGAACAACGAATGCATCAGGTACAAGGACTTCAAGTATTAAGTAATATCTTGGGAATAAATGATCAAACTCCCGATTATCTTCCTCCTCCTTTTTTAAGTCCAGATACAAAATCTCAAGATATAGCTGCAAAAGTTATCAATGAATTACAAGTAAATCCTGAAAAACATTTAGTATTACTCCATCATGGAGTTGCTGCTGAGCAAACGAAAATTCACTCTAAATTTTATCCAGAACAAGCATGGGAAGATGTATTTTACAATCTTATTGAACATAATGATAAATTACAATTTTTAACATTTATTCCTACCGATCCAAAACAGGCACAAGGAGCTCATCGTATTATCGCATATGCTGAAGAGGCTGAGTTTGAAGTTGTCCAAGTACCACTTGATCAAATTATGGCAAAATATGGATGGAGTTTAGGTGCTTATATTAATTTCATGCAACATTTACACCAGAATTATAAACCTACCTTTATTGGTGTTGATAGTATGCCTGCTCATTTAGCTGATGCATTAGATATTCCATCCATTGTTATTGGAAATGAAGAATATCCACCAACATTTTTCTCAGGAGTTGATAACCAAATTGTAGTTCGCCCGGGAGAATCTCGATACGCATCGACAATCTCCCCTCGAGATGTATCAGATACCATTAGCCTTGTGCTTGCTCTCTAATTTTCTTCAGAGGAATATACTTGCTAAGTAAGGTCACTCCAGGTAAAATAATCAAAGATTTATATGCGAACATTAATACTTGATACAGTCATTAATATTGGTAAGGAAATCACTATTCAAGGATGGGTAAAAATTAGAAGAGATCACGGGAAACTGATTTTCCTTGACATAGTCGATCGTTCAGCACGAGTGCAAGTAGTGGTCAATAAAAAAGTTTCAGAAACTGCATATCTCGCTGCTCAACAGCTTCACCCAGAAGACGCAATTGAATTAACTGGAAAAGTGAATGAGCGTCCGGCAAATGCAGTCAATAAAGAATTGGCAACCGGTACGGTAGAGTTGGAAGCGACAAAGATAACGTGTTTAGCAAGTGCGCAGACATTACCGTTTGATATGGGAAGTAAAGAACTTAATTTAGAACTTCCAACATTACTCGATCACCGACCAATTACGTTAAAACATGAAAAAATACAAGCAATTTTTAAAGTTCAAGAACGACTTATTGAAGAATTTCGATCAGCAGCCAAAAAATTAGATTGCTTGGAAGTTTTTCCCCCAACGATTGCTCCAGCAGCTTCTGAAGGAGGTGCTGATGTTTTTAAAGTAAATTATTATGATCATGATGCTTTTTTAGCGCAAAGCCCACAATTGTATAAACAAATTCTTGTTGGTGCATTTGAGCGAGTATATATGATCTCACATGCCTATCGAGCGGAACCATCAGTAACAACTCGTCATTTGTCTGAACTCGTTCAAATTGATGTAGAATTAGGATTTGTGACATTTTCTGAACTGCTTGATGCATTGGAATTCGTCGGTACAAGTATTTTGATGAAAACGGCTGAACGTAGTGAAAAAGAATTAAAAGTATATGGAATGGAAAAACCACATTTGAGCAATAAAGTACCTCGATTAACACTCCGTGAAGCACAGACAATGATAAAAAAACGAACAGGGAGAGATGTCAGTCATGAACAAGATTTAAACCCAGAAGATGAAAAAGAAATCTGTCTTTGGTCTCGTGAAGAACATGACTCAGATTTTGTAACGATTACCCATTTTCCTACGAGAAAAAAACCATTTTATACTCATCCTGATCCAGAAGATCCAACTTACAGTTTATCCTATGATTTATTATTTCGAGGAATTGAAATAAGTAGCGGTTCTCAACGTATTCACAACTATGATATGCTCATTAAGGCATTACATGACCGTGGGATCGATCCAACGAAATTAACGTTGTATCTTGATAGTTTTAAGTATGGAATGCCTCCTGAAGGAGGGTTTTCATTTGGAATAGAAAGGCTTACCATGAAATTACTAGGCCTTTCGAATATCCGTGAAGCATCACTTTTCCCACGAGATATGGAGCGTGTTGATGAAAGACTTTCAAAATTTTCTCATAAAAATTCTCAAACTGAGCAGTAAACTTCTCGTTTTGGCATTTATTTTCATTTTGCCTTTTTTCCTTTTAGGAGTTTGCATTATTATGTTCGGAATATCCCTGCTTCTTTCGAATATTACGCAACGTGATAAAGTTCTCTCCCAACCAATGCCATTTCCATCTGTAGCCATGTATCCTGCATTAACGATCCCTGCACAAGTTCATGTATCAGCAGGTGCAGTTATCGTTATGGAGGTAAATTCTGGAGTAATTATTTATGAAAAAAATCCATCGCTTCGACTTTCTCCTGCGTCAACAACAAAAATCATGACAACGCTTACTGCAATGAATTATTTTCAGTTAACCGACGTTCTTACTGTCCGGGGTCCGCTTGATCCCGAAGGATCAGGACTGGGGCTTATAAAAGATCAGCAGTTGACATTTGAAAGTTTGTTGTATGGCATGTTGTTACCTTCAGCGAATGACGCAGCACAAACTGTTGCACAAAATTATCCTGGCGGAGAAGACGCATTTGTTGCAAAAATGAACGCAAATGCAAAAGCCTGGCATTTACGGAATACGCACTTTGCTGATCCGGCAGGTTTACTTGATGATGAAGATTATACAACTGTAACTGATATGGCTCATCTTGCAGCACTTGCTGTCCAAAATCCTATTATTACGAATATCGTCAAGCAAAAAAATGCCGTGATAACAACAGTTGATAGAAAGAACATCTATCCACTGCAGAATAGGAATATCTTGCTTGGCCTCTACGGCATCAATGGCATGAAAACGGGATATACTGATGGTGCAAAAGAAGTGCTCGTGACTTCAGTAACTCGTGAAGATCATAAATATATTATTGTGGTTATGGATAGTGATGATCGTTTTGCTGACACTGTTAAGCTTGTTACGACCATATTGCCAAATATTACTTACTTATCCATGAATCCGTAACAGCGCTCACATATCCGTAAAAGTTGTCATTTCCTTGGAAAACAATTATTGGCATAAGATAGTCTTGAGGAGTCTCTCCTGAATAATATGCAAGTAACGCATTTTGTATAAGAATATTAGAACGAGCTCCGTTATAGTTCGCAATGTAACCTTTATTTTGGCTTAATTCATTAAATGCTTGTTGAACTGATTTGATAGGATACGTTCCATTTTGATTTGGTACAATCGCGTGGTGGTAATATTCAGCTTCTGCAACTGAATTTGGATAATTTACTGATGCAATAATGGCATAAATAAGTGAATGGGGATAGTGGGGATAATAAATAGGAATAGTATTAATATCAGATTGGTAAAAATCAACTCGAATTGCTTGGGTTGTTGAAATACTGCTTGCTGGTACCAATGTTCCATTTTGAATAGCATATAATGATGTTTGCGTTTTACTCAAATCAATGTCAGAGAAATCTGCAGTGAAATTAGTAAAAAAACCTTTAGCACTCGTAATTGCGCCGGGCTGGTCAGGTAAGTTAACTGCGGCTGCAACAGTAGGGTCGGTAAGATAATTTGTTGTAAAATTAAAGTTGTTTGAAACAATATCATAGGTTACTTGTGCAAGAGGGGGATTTACTTGTTGCCATTGATAGAGAGTATCGGAAATCTTTACTGGATTACCGGGAATATTATTGTGGGCTATTAAATCCTGGGCTTGTTGTAATGATAATAATCCAATAGTTGGCGATGTTGTTTTGTATACGTACGTTTGGTCTGGTAGCGCCGGTAATTGACCTGAGAGGGTATTAATTGAATAAGTAAAATTTTTATACAATGTATTGGTAGGGAATTGAATACTTGGCAACTGGCCAAAAGTTACTGTTGGGGGAGTTTCTTTTTTAGGAATAAGACTTATGACATATTGTATTAAAATGACAAGTAAGAAAACACCAACCAGTCCTGCACCTAAAAAAAGAGAAAGTTTTTTTGTCAGTTCGGTAACTTTATGTAACGTAGTCATGTCTTGAGTATAAGGTACGTTTCGGTTACAATGCAAGGTGACGATCTCGTCTCCTATATGGTCCGAACACGTATTGCACCAAGTCCAACAGGTTATCCGCATATTGGGACAATTTATCAAGCTCTTTTCGACTTTGCCTATGCAAAAAAAGAGAATGGGAAATTTGTTGTTCGTATTGAAGATACTGATCAACAGAGACTCGTCCAGGATGCCGAACAAAAAATTTATGAAGCATTAGCCTGGTTTTCTCTTAATGAGGATGAAAGTCCACGAAAAGGCGGCCCGTTTAGACCGTATAAGCAATCTGAACGGTTGCATTTGTATTCAACGTACGCTGAACAGTTGTTACAGAGTGGCCATGCGTATTATTGTTTCTGTTCGAAAGAACGTCTCGAAGAAATGAGAAAAAAACAACAAGAACGGAAACAATCGATTATTATGTATGATAAACACTGTCGATATTTATCACCTGACGAAATTGCCAAAAATGTACAAGAAGGAAAGACAAAAGTAATTCGGCTTAAAGTTCCTGAAGGTGAAAAGATCGTTGCTCATGATGAAATACGAGGGGATATAATTTTTGATACCTCACTCATTGATGACCAAGTATTATTGAAAGCTGATGGATTTCCAACCTATCATTTAGCTGTTGTTGTTGATGACCATCTCATGGAAATATCTCATGTGGTTCGGGCTGAAGAATGGTTGCCGTCTTTCCCCAAACATGTATTAGTCTATCGGTTTCTTGGATGGAATATGCCGAAGTTTTTCCATACTGCTGCGTTACGAAACCCGGATAAATCAAAACTCTCAAAAAGACAAGGGCATACCAATGTTTCGTGGTACCAGGAAGAAGGATATTTACCAGAAGCAATTTTAAACTATATTGCGTTGCTTGGGTGGAGTCATCCTGCAGAAAAAGAGATTTTTTCGTTACGTGAGTTTATTACTCTCTTTGATTTATGGCATATACGACCAATTGGACCAATTTTTGATTTACAAAAACTGCAATGGATAAATGGAGAATATCTCCGACAAATGTCTCACGAATCGTTTAAATCATTACTTATTAATTTCTATAAAAAAGATCCGCAATTAACCGAGATTATGACTCATTCCGATTGGAATATTGATCTTATTCTGATGCTTGCTAAGACAAGAATAAAAACACTCAAAGAATTGAAGGATCTTATTGTTTTTCATTCCATAGAATATTCTGAAAATGAAAAAGGTTATGCTCGAGAACTCAAAGATGCTTTTGAGAAAAGTAGCAAGTGGAATAAGGAAATCATTTTAACCATATTACGAGAAAGTTTACAGAAACATTCGATTAAAATGAATGTTCTCTATAAAATTCTTACTGGGAAAGATAAAGGACTACCGCTCCCTGAATTTTTAGAAAGTATTGGAAAGAAAGAAACATTGCATCGCTTAACCTTTTCGCAATGAAATTATTAATAGCAAAGTTGGTTTCATTTATTTTTCATCCACTTTTTTTTGCAATTATTATTCCCTTTCTTGTTGTTTATCATAGTACGACAAATTTTGACTATGGTATTAAGTGGACTCTTTATTCACTCGTTTTTATTTTTGCTACTCTCATAGTATTATTCCTCATAAGACCGAGCGAATTTTTTAGTGATTTTGATATTTCAAAAAGGGAAAAACGACCTTTATTTTATTCAGTATCACTTATTTTCTCTGTTGTATATTTTATCCTCGCTGTGTATATCAAAGGAATATTTTTTCCGTTAACGCTTGTTTCATTAGGAATTATTGTTGGACTCGTTGCCTTCGAAATAGGGAATATGTTTTTGAAAATAAGTATCCATGCGGCAATTGCATGTGCATTTACTATTACGTATGGCCTACTCTATGGTCCAATAGCCTTCTTATTTGTTTTTTGGATTCCATTTCTTGTAGCTTGGTCGCGATGGGTTTTAAGAAAACATACCCTTATTGAAATCATCAGTGGAGGGATACTTGGCTGTGTTATTACGCTTATTACCTTTGCGATAGAGCAATTAATACGCTAGAATACTAATAATGATACACCATAGAAAACTTTTACAATCATTTGGATATGCCTTTGCCGGTGTGAAACATGCTTTTCAATATAATCAAAATCTGAAAATTCATGTTGCTATTGCAGTTCTCGTTGCATTAGCAAGTATTTATTTTCGAGTAAATAGTTTTGAAATGGGGATTCTTGGCATTATCATACTCTTAGTTATAGCATCGGAAATGATTAATACCTCTATTGAAGAAATGGTAGACTTAATTACCACTGAGCATAGAAAAGAAGCAAAAATTGCCAAAGATGTTGCGGCTGGCATGGTTTTAATTACCGCTCTTGGATCAATTATCGTTGGTCTACTTGTTTTCATACCTCATATCATACGAATGTTCTTTCAATAGCATTCCACGAGGCTTTTTAGTACAATAAGCACGTATTGCCGGATCGTCTAATGGTAGGACGACAGAATCTGGATCTGTCTATCTTGGTTCGACTCCAGGTCCGGCAGCACCGAAAATCAGCCTCAAATAAGCCTCTAGTTTTGATCCTGAGCGAGCAGGAATTCGAATCATAATAGGAAATACCCATTTTGATATAATACTGCTATGTATGGGCTTTTTTAAGCATACAGGAAAAATTGCTGAATTTTTTAAAACGAGTCAGCAATATGTATATAAAAAAGGGGACATCATCCTCAGGGAAGGTGATATTCCTTCTGGGGTCTATTACGTAGAACGTGGATTTGTCAAAGCCTATTCAACCAAATTAGATGGGTCAGAGAATCTTCGTATGATATATAAACCAGGAGAAGTTTTTCCTGGAGCCTGGATCTTTGGCCATAGTATCGATGATGTTTCGTATCAGGCGATAGAACCGGTTTCCCTGCGTCGAAAACCAAAAGAAGCTATCTTACAACTTCTTGATACTGATTCTGAAGCGCTTCGTGAAGCGTTTGAGTTATCAATAAACTTTAATATTATTCTGCTTAACCGCATCGAAAATTTAGAGCTTACCTTTTCATATTCTCGGGTTATTAATCGGCTTTTGTTGCTCGCGTGGCGCTTTGGCGAAAAGAAGGGAAATCAAATAATAATTGTTGCTCCAATAACTCATACTGATATCGCTAACTCAATAAACATGAGTAGAGAAACTGCAAGCAGGGAACTGGAAAAACTTAAACAAAAGAATATTATTTCAGAAGTAAAACATGTCTTTATCATAAAAGACATCAAAAAATTAGAAGAAGAGCTTGCGTTATCCTACGAACAAAAATAATAAAACCAACTTGTCTTGTAACATTTTTCATCCCTTTTGCATGACATATATCACACTTTATTCTTCTTAATCATCATGTTTGCAACGTTTTAATTATCACTGCCACTATTTTCTTTTCGAGCTACGATGATTTTGTTTAAAAGAAATGAAGCATATGACGAGCAAACAAAATCATATAAAGACACGTGAAAGCCTTGTAGGTACATATTCAACTATGGGTGACGCTGAGGCTGCAGTAAAATTACTTAGTAATGGAAAATTTCCCATTGATCACCTATCCATTCTCACAACTAATTTAGACAGTGAAAAAGATGTTATTGGATTTGTAACACAAGGAGATATGGTGAAAGATGAAGCAAAAGCCGGAGCGTGGTTTGGTGGACTGTACGGCCTTTTAGTTGGTACCGCATTTATTTGGGTGCCGGACATCGGACCTCTATACGTTGCAGGACCACTGGCAGCAACACTTATCAGTACTCTGGAGGGAGCTGTTACTGGATCAACACTAGCTAGTCTGTTAAGTGGACTTGCGAATTGGAGCGTTGATAAACAACATATTTCTACCTATGCAGATGAATTAAGGGCAGGTAAATTTTTAATCATTGCCCATGGATCACAACAGGAGATAGCAAAAGCTGAGAAAATGCTAAAAAACACGCATCCGAAGAAGCTAAATTTCCATACAGAAAAACAAACAACAAAATATACACATGTACAAGGAGAACACTTGAAGTAAGAAAAAAACTGAAGAAATATGAATTACTCAATAACACATTCAACAACCGCAAACGGGACAACTGTTATAAACCAATCCTTTATATGGATGTGTGTCGGTTTGGTTGTTACTTGTTTTTCTTCATTATTTGTCGTATCGAACCAGTCGTTATATTCAGCAATTTACTCAAACAACATGCTTTTCTTTGGACTAATCATTGCTGAACTCGCTCTTGTTTTCTTCCTTAGCCTGAGGATTACCACAATGTCCTACATGGCTTCACTTCTCTCATTCGTTGCATATTCAGTGTTAAACGGTATAACTCTCTCGTCAATTTTTCTTATCTATACTGGTACATCAATTGCCTCAGCATTTTTTGTCTGTGCTGTCCTGTTTGGAATCATGGCATTGTATGGATATACAACAAACCGTGACTTGACAACAATTGGTAACCTTGCCTTGATGGTTTTGTTTGGAATCATTATTGCCGCTCTTGTCAATATATTTCTTCACAATGATTTGTTTGGATTTATTCTTTCTTGCATTTCCGTAATAGTTTTTACCGGACTCACAGCGTATGATACACAAAAAATCAAACAGCTTGCATATACGAGCGAGAGTCAAAATCTTGGTGTGTTAGGTGCGCTCACTCTTTATCTAGACTTTATCAATATTTTTCTTAATCTCCTTCAGATATTTGGCAGGAGAAGAGACGAAAAATAGGTAAAAGATGGAATAAGAAAGGAATATATGGATACTACAGAAAGAAGACAACAGTATATTACGGTTCAAGATTCTACAAACGATATGGTAAATAAAGTGAAAACAATTTTTTCAAGTACAGAAATGAGTGAATCTCATTATTACGGAAAATATGTGAGATTTTGCCTTTTAGGCGCGAGTATTCTTATGGCTTTTACCCTGCCATTTACGTTTACCCGTTATTCCATGTCACTTTTTACCGCAATTTTTCTGATTGTTATCTCTGTATTATTGGCAGGTGCAACAAACCACAGGCAGAAATGGACTGCTATTTCTGACTGGACAGCGTCTGTTCTTGGATTTTGTTTCTTTGAATATTATGCGGTTACAACATTTGCATATCATTCATTCCACGGATTCTTTTTCTATTGTCAGCTTATGGCAATTATATTTATTGCCTCATTCTATTTTGCGACAAAAACAGTAAGAGGATTTACGATGAGGTAATAGTATGAAAAAAATGATATTTTTCCTGGTACAAAAAGAAGTAACACATCTATGCAATAACTTCATGATGAAAGGAGGTGAAAAAATATGAACAAAATGTTAGTTGCAGTATTTAATTCACAGACTCAGGCATATAAGGGACTGGATGCCCTGAAAGATCTTCATCAGAAAGGCGACATCACTCTTTATGCAGTCGCGGTTGTCTCCAAAGATATGGATGGGAAGGTATCCGTTAAACAGGCTGCTGATGAGGGGCCTGTCGGAACCGCGGTTGGTATGTTAACCGGTGCGCTCGTGGGTTCACTCGCCGGACCGGTAGGAACAGCAACCGGCGTAGCAGCTGGCGCTTCAGCCGGCGGCTTGACCGGCCTGTTATTTGACCTGGGTTCTGCAGGAGTAAATGCTGACTTTCTCGATGAGGTTTCAGATATTCTCATCCCTGATAATACAGCCATTGTTGCTGAGATAGATGAGGATTGGGTAACACCTGTGGATACCAAACTTGAGGCACTTGGCGGACAGATTTTCAGACAGCCTCGCTATGAGGTCATTGATGATCAGCTCGCCGGTGAATCTGCAGCGTTTAATGCAGAAATGAAAGAACTGCAGAAAGAGATAAAAGCGTCCAATGGAGAAGCGAAAGCTTCAGTGAAAAAAACACTCGACTCAGTCAAGACACGACTGAAGTCAATTGACGCGAAAGCTCATGCCAAACTGGATGAAATAAACAGTGAGGCAGAGGCAAAGAGAAAGGCTTTGCAAGCGCAGATGAAAAATGCCCATGAAGAACGAAAAGCAAAACTCGAAAAACGAATCGCCGAGATTAAGGCAGATCAAAGAGTACGAAGCGAAAAACTTCATCAGGCAAGCATGCTTGCACGGCAGGCGTTAACGCCTTAGCAAATAGGGTTCAACAATAATTGTTGAACCCTCGAACTTATCAGAAAAATTATTATGAAAGGAGGTGAAAAAATATGAAAGGATTTATAAACGACATTTGGTGGATGTTATTACTCCGTGGAATTACATTGTTGCTGTTTGGGTTTACCGCCGTCGTATGGCCTGGACTGACCTTTGTATCACTCGCAATCTTCTTTTCGGCATATGTGCTTGTTTCAGGTATGGCGGATATTTTAATCGCAATCGGTGCTGCAAGTCATAAACGAGCATGGTTTATTACATTTCTTTTAGGAGTGATAGAAGTTGGAGTGGGAACCTATCTGCTGAAGTATCCTGGCCTGGCTCTTGCAACCTTTATTGCGGTAGCGGGATTTACCTTTATACTTCAGGGAATATTTGCAATCATCGCATCATTTATCGATACACAAGATCCTGGCATGAAGATTCTTGAAATTGCATCAGGCATTCTGGGTATTATTGCCGGGTTTATCGTATTACAGAATCCGGTATCAGGTGGGATTGCATTTACGTGGGTACTGGGAGTATATGGCATTATTGCCGGAACTCTGAGTATAGCATCAGCTTTAAGCTTACGCCATATGACTGAGGAAGTTAGGAAAGTATTATCTCCCCACAGAGCGGTAGTAAGGAATTAACAAAGGCTGGAAGAGTGAGAGTTAATCATAACTTCTCACTCTTTTAGCATATATAAAAAAGTTTTGAACGAATAAGAGAATAAATAATAACTTTAACGCAGTACAATATAAAATTGACTCAATAATTATGGAAAACTATGTAGTTTTATTTTTTGTAATATTTATTATAAACATCATACCGGCATTTATGCCTTCAACATGGATTGTCCTTTCTTTTCTCTATATACATCATCATCTTCTCTTTTTCCCAACACTCATCATTGGCACTGTTGCTGCAACGCTTGGAAGAGTTATCTTAGCATTAATGTCTCAAAGCGGCATTGTACAGCGCTTGTTGCCAAAAAATTTTCTCTCAAATTATGAAGATTTAGGAAACTACTTAAAACAAAATCATAAAATTACTATTCCGGTTATCTTCGGATATGCCATTTCACCAATACCTTCAAATATATTATTTATCATGGTTGGCCTAGCGAAATTAAATTTGAAAGTTGTTGCAATAGCATTTGCGTGTGGACGATTTATTTCCTACGCGTTCTGGATGACAACAACACATCAATTTGCAAATCAGCTTTCAGATATTTTTAAAGGAGGCGTCTTAAACCCAAGTGCAGTATTAAATGCACTGATTAGTATCATTATTATTATCGCTATGGGAAAAATAAACTGGGGTAAAATATTTATGAAACTAGAACCAAAATTCAAAAAGGGAACTAGTAAAGTCTAAGAACTCAAGTTCTACTCACAAAATCTTTACATATTATTTTCCTCTTTTTCATGCGTGACTATTGAAACTTCTTCATTAATATAACTATATCCTAATTTCTTGAGTTTTTCGTACGTTTTCAGAAGACAGGGATAAATCTGGTTCCATCTGAGGTGAATCTCGCCAGCAAACTAAATTAGCCTCGAATAACTATATCGAACTATACATCTCCAGACCTGGATTCGAACCAAATTTTTTGAGACGATTTTCGGTACGCAAGACGTAACTTGACAAACACCCCATGTATATGTAAGATATAAATATGTTTATTTCAAGAGATATTTTACCCAAACTTGAGGCTGAACTAAACAAAAAGGAAGCAACGGTTCTTACTGGCATGCGGCGAGTTGGAAAAACAACACTTTTACGTCATCTTTTTGATCAAATTTCATCAAAAAATAAAGCGATTTTTGACTTAGAGAATCCACTACATAGACGCATTTTTGAAGAAGAAAATTATGATGTGATTTGGAATAATTTAGCACAATTTGGCCTTTCAAACAAAGAAAAGGCATATATCCTTATTGATGAAATCCAAAATTTGCCAGAAATTAGTATCATAGTTAAATATCTTTATGACCATTTTGACGTTAAATTTATTCTGACTGGTTCAAGTAGCTATTATCTCAAAAATCTTTTTCCTGAATCTTTAAGCGGACGAAAAATTGTATTTGAAATCTATCCCCTTACATTCTCTGAATTCTTACAATTTAAAGGGAAAGAGAAGAGGTACTTGTCGAATTTTAAGGATAAAGCAAAAGAGAAAAATAAAATTAGTTATGAACAATATAAAGCCTTTTACGATGAATATATTGAATTTGGTGGTTTCCCATCGGTAGTTTTGGAAGAAAACCAAGAAAGAAAAAAAATACTTCTTGAGGAAATTTTTACTTCTTATTTTGAGAAAGATGCAAAAAATCTTGCTGATTTTAAAGATATGGCTAAATTGCGTGACCTCATTTTGTTGCTTATACCACGAGTTGGTCAACGACTAGAAATAGCCAAATTAGCAGCTAGTCTAGCTGTATCAAGAGAAACAATATATAATTATTTATATTTCCTCGAGCAAACATACTTTATTGCCCTTTTACCTAAATTTTCAAAAAGTATTGATCGTCAAGCAGCAGGAGGTAAAAAATTATTTGTTTGTGATAGCGGGATAGCAAATGTTTTAGGAAAAATATCTCTTGGACAATTATTTGAGCAAAGTGTTTTTCAAAATCTTCGATCTAGACATACTCTTTACTTCTACAGTAAGGAAGGGAAAAGTGAGATTGATTTTATTGTAGATGAGAAGGAAGCCTTAGAAGTTAAAGTTGCTGCATCATTGCAAGATATTGAATATTTGCGGCGAAGAGTAGAATCACTTAATCTTGAAGGAGCATATATTGTCTCTTTAGAATTTAATAATGAGCAAAGTGTTATTTTAGCTACTGACTTATAATAAAGACTTCTCCGTTGTAATAAATGAAGCCAAGTTTCTTTAATTTCTCGTAGGTTTTGAATAAAGAGGGAAAAAGCTGGTTCCGCCTACGGGCAAGCTCACCAGCAGATAGCTCCAATTCGGATTCGAACCCATATGATATAATAAATTGATGATTCACCAAACTGCATATTATCAAGTAAATAAGAGTTCCGTTTACAAGGTTAAGGAGGCGGTTAAAGAATTTACCCAATACGTGAAAGAAAATGAGCCAGGGACAATTCTTTATTTAGCTTGGCAAAAAAAAGACGATCCCACAAGTTTCGTTCATTTCTTCATTTTTGAAAATAAGGCAGCGCAAGATACTCACAGCAGATCAGCTGCTGTAAAGAAATTTGAGTCGATATATTCATCTGAATTAGTAAGCGAAGGAGTAAGTTTTACAGATTACGACTTAGTTGCCACAAATCAACCTCAAAACTCTTAACTAAAGATAATTTGGAATGTAAAAAGATTCTAGGGAAGACTGCCAATATGTTCGAATAGCGTCTATGTCCACCAGCAAGTCAATACTAGCCTCAATTAACTATATCAAACTATACTTCTTCAGATGTAGATTCGTACGTTTGATATACTTTTACTAATGCTTTCAAAAGAATTAGTGCGTTATAACTTTATTGATTCTCTTCGGGGGTGGGCAATTATTGGTGTTCTATTAGCGCACACATCAATTGTAGGAAATGTTGCATATCCTTCATGGCTAAGAAATATTACTTATCTCAATGTTGCCCCAAGAGGTGTTCAACTATTTTTTGTTGTGAGTGCTCTTACTTTATGTATGTCATGGACGAAAAGAAAAGAAAAGGAAAAGTATTTTTTGAGAAATTTTTATATTCGTAGGTTCTTTCGAATAGCTCCACTATTTTACTTAGCAATTATTTATTTTCTTTTTATCCAAGGTTACTGGAATGGCAATCTAAATCATTTTTCATTTGCAAACATCTTTACAACTTTTTTCTTTGTTAACGGAGTATTCCCTGCTTGGATGAATAATATTGTGTATGGAGGATGGACTATAGCTGTTGAAATGATGTTTTATGCTCTGTTTCCTCTTCTTGTATATACAATTCGATCAGTCCGCGTTGCAATGATAGTTACATTTGCCAGCATGATCGTTGGTCAAATACTCCGATTATCTTTAAATACCAGTCCCTTTCTCTCACAAGCTTACTCTACCTATACCTTCGAATTTTTCCCATCGCAGTTTCCTGTTTTTTTGATTGGAATTACAACGTTTCTTTTGTCGCAAGAGAAATTAACAAAAAAAGATAAAAAATTTCTTTTCTTTTCTCTTGTCATATTTATAGTGATTTTAGTATTCCAATTTCTGTTCAGGATACCCATTATTGCAGGACATTATCTGTATGGTATCTTTTTTGGGTTACTTGCATATTTTCTTTTTGTTAAACCAATTAAACTATTTGTAAATGCAATGATTATCCATATAGGTAAAGTAAGTTATAGCATGTATTTATGTCATATTCCTACTCTTTGGTTGATGGAAAAGTACAACCTTATAGATTTTTTTCCTAATATGCCTGTACTTAACTTTGTAGTCCGATTTTTGATGCTACTCATTTTTTCATCAAGCATCGCAACAATTCTTTTTTATATCATTGAAAGACCAGTACAACTTTTAGGAAAAATGCTTATCGATCACTCCGAAAGAAAAGAAACAACTGATCTGAATGTTGCTATGGAAACATGGTAAAATGTGGGCAAGTATATAAAAGGCTCAGACATAGTGAACCAGTGCCAAATCTATAGATAATTCGGAATATAAAATTGTTCTTGATTAGTTTTCCAAAAGGTTCGAATAGTGTCTATGTCTGCCAGCGAAGAAAATAGTATTTGCCTATTCGGAAAAACTTTTTTAACATAAATATAGCTAATGAAATTCACAAAACTCCATATCAATGACATTCCAGTAGAAGAAGCTCATGGAGGCTCAGGAACAAGACAAGTTCTTGTAAAACCAGAACATGTTGCAAGTCCCTATTTAGAAGCGATAGTAAAGACGAAGCTAGAATCAGGCAAAATATTTGACTGGCATTTTCATCAAGATACAGATGAGATATTCATAGTCTTAAAAGGAGAGGGTAAATACTATTGTGAAGATAAGGTAACTGACTATAAAGAAGGAGATGTTATGATTACCCCGGCAAATCTCAAGCATAAGATAGAAGCAGGAGGAAAAGCAACAAGTGAATACTATTTTATTCGTGTCAAAGCAAAATAAATACTATTATGCAATTTCTTATTATAGGTAAAGATGGTAAAGATAAAAAAGCTCAGGAACGGAGAATGACTGTTCGAGAAGCTCACCTCAAATTGGGAGATGAAATGGAAGCATCGGGTGAGCGATGGTATGGTTGTGTCATGTTGGATGATAATGGGAAAATGATTGGTTCAATGGCTGTTATGGACTTCCCATCAGAAAAAGAACTAAACGAGTGGTTAAAGCGTGAACCTTATGTTGTGGGTAAAGTATGGAAGAAAATAGAGATTTATAAATGTAATGTAAAAAGACCGTGGAAATTTAACCGACCGCAATCGTTCTACGAAAATAGAGCAAGATGAACAAATAAAATTTGTAAAGCATACTTAAAAAATAATATCTTTCTTGATGGATAATTCCCTCAACAATAGGAGCTGAGAAACTTGGTACTAAATTTGGCGGC
>CAYQEE010000009.1:34036-42234 GCA_964416445.1 uncultured Gammaproteobacteria bacterium | reverse complement strand
ATGGATAATTCCCTCAACAATAGGAGCTGAGAAACTTGGTACTAAATTTGGCGGCTTATTGAGTGGTTTACCTACAACTGTACTATTCGGATTACTTTTTATCGCTTGGACGCAATCTCCTCGGGATTCTGTTGAAGCAACAACTCTGATTCCAGCAATTTGTGGCGTCGATGGATTATTTATTCTCTGTTATATTTATTTTCTTCGTTTCAATATCAAGATCGCATTAGGATTTGCATTTCTTTTGTGGTTCATATGTTCGTTTCTGCTTCTAACTTTACATATTCATAATTTTTTTTATTCTCTGGGTATATATGCGTGTTTAACCCTAGCTTCTTATTATTTAATAGCAACTCGTCTAAAAATAAAATCAGTTTCAGGTAAAAAAACATTGTACACCCCTGCAATTATTCTAATTAGATCGTTAGTGAGCGGGAGTATTGTTTTATTTACCGTTTTAATGTCTTATATAGGCGGACCAATCTTGGGAGGTATATTTGGTGTATTCCCTGCGTTATTAACAAGTACATTGATGATAACTTACTTTGCACAGGGAGAAACATTTTCAATAGCAGTCGGGAAAAGCTCACTAATTGCGATACTCAGTGCGGTAATATATGTAATCTTTGTCAGATATACTTACCTATCATTAGGTATCCTCTTTGGGACAATATTTTCTCTAACAATTTGTTATCTTTTTGCCTATGTTCTTTATACATTTGTCATTAAAAAGCTAAAGTAGTATTATAACGATATGCAATTTTTAGTAACAGCTTTTGATTGTAAATTTGATGGACTAAAAAGAAGACTTGCCGTACGAGAACAACATCTTAAACTACTTAATACTTTAAGACAACAGAAAAAATGTCTTTACGCTGCACGATTAGAAGATGAGAAAAAAAATCCTATTGGTTCTGTTATGATTTTTGATTATCCGACTAGACATGAACTTGATGAAATGATTGCAGAAGAACCATATACTAAAAACCATGCATGGGAAAGAATTGAAGTTATTCCGTGTGTTGTAGCAGATATGTTTCGTTAAATTTAGCTGATAAATTACTATAAAGAAAAGATGATTATATTTTAGAGAATAATAGAGTTTAATTATTAATAAATAGTGGACCTATAAGAGCTGTTGAGTTGTTCTCTAAAATAGTTCCCAACATAGTCAACTAGAGTCAGCAAATCCATACCGTTTCAAAACGGGCGCCTCGGCAGCTACTTTAAGTGGACAATATGATAAAAATTCTTTACCACTTTTTTAGCGAATATTGTTTTTTATAATAAGAGGACAATAGTAAATATTTTTTAATCTGTACAGTAATAAAAATTGTAGCGTTGACTAATTTCAACCATATCTGCATAATTTGAATATATGGATCCAAAGAATACAGTACCATCCGTTGTAGAAGCTCCACAAAATTCTAATCCCATTGAAACTAATTCTTCAAGAAAACCATTCTTACATAGAATGAACATCATAATCTTTTGTATTCTTTTATTCGGATTATTGGTTGGAGGAATAGGATTTATACTGGGTAGTCGATCCCAAACAAAAACCTCTGTAGAAATGAATCCATCACCTACAGCACCGATCACTAACCCAATAGCACCGAGTACCCAATTGCAGATGAAAACATATATTTCTACACGATATGGTTTTTCATTTCAATACCCTTCAGACCTCGAGCTTAAAAGTTCAAATACGACGGGAAAAAAGAATTCATCTGAAGCATCATTGATAAGCACTGACACCCAGTATGATCCACATGGTGGATGGGCTATATCTGGCGTACAGTTAACTGTTTTTGTTCAAGATGCAGCTGGAATGCCTATGAGAGCAACACCTGTACCTGCATTATTACCTGCTAAGTTAAATAATAGGAAAGTAAGAACTCTTGAAGGATATACACAAACAGGTGGAGATGGTATCCCGTATATTGTTTCGATTAGCTCTAACAGTTTACCTCCTGACTACATTACAACACCAGCAGAAGTCGACTTTATTTGTTTTAGTCCAAGCAGTGAAAGATGCAAAACTATTCTACCTCTAATGATTAGCACATTTACATTTCCCTAAATAGTTTCTATTTAAAATCGTTAATTTCTTATTATGGTTGCAAACATAATTAAATACTTGTACGCCTAATTATTCAAAACACTGTATTTTATTATCAGCTTGTTCTTGCATATTTGGAAGGCATTCATTCGGATTTCTAGTTACAATATATATTTAACTTCACGATTAATAAGTTTCTCAAAAATAGGGTAGAGCATTTTCATAGGTGTATTGATGATAAATGGACTATCAATATACTTATCCATGGCAGTTCAGTAAATCTTGTGCAAGCTGATTATAGAAAGTTTTCATGAAAGAATTACAATACGCAACTTTAATCGAAAAGGAATTGAAATATGGCAAGCGACTGAAGGTTATTTCCAGTACAGACTGAGTGATTTATTTAGAAAAAAAGAAAATTCTAGCTCTCCAGAATTAGATCAAATTTATAGTTTTTTGGATAGTTAAAGCAACGTTTTATCCTGTCGCACAACTCAGATTATATGTCCTAGAATTCAAATTCGAAGACTTGAAGTTTTTGAGTTCTAATTATGAACTGATCACATTGACAAAACAGAACATATTTAGTAAGTTGATTACATGGAAATGCTATTGGAAGTAGTCACAGTTCCTGTATCTGATGTCGACAGGGCAAAAGAATTTTATGTAGAAAAGGTGGGTTTTCAACTTGATGGTGACTGGAAGATGGGAGACAAGCGCTTCGTGCAATTAACGCCTGTTGGTTCGGGTTCATCTATTGCGATAGGAGAAGGGATTACTACAGCAAAGCCAGGTTCCATCGATAGCTTGCTCTTGGTGGTGAAAGATATTCACAAAGCACATGATGAACTCGTAAAAAAAGGCGTTAAGGTAACTGATGTTAAGCATGAAGAATGGGGAGCATACCATATTTACTTTAGCGACCCTGATGGAAACAAATGGCAGATACAGCAGAAACCTCCTGTCCAAAAGTAAAGTATATGAGAAAAATAATTATCCTTACATTTATATCATTGGACGGTGTAATGCAGGCTCCAGGTGGACCAGAAGAAGATACGAGTGGTGGTTTTAAATATGGAGGGTGGACCTTTCCATTTTTTGACGAATTTTTGGGTAATGTGATGGGTGAACAAATGGGGCATCCATACGATTTATTGCTTGGCAGAAAAACCTTTGATATATTTGCTTCATTCTGGCCACATCAAGATGTAAAAACAAATCCAGGTGCAGCTTCATTAAATAAAGCAAAAAAATACGTTGTTTCACATAACAACATCAAACTTGATTGGGAAAACTCTGTCCTTATCAAAAACAATGTTGTTGAAGAAATTAACAAATTAAAAGAGCAAGAAGGTCCTGAATTACAGGTTCATGGCAGTAGTAATCTAATTCAAACGCTGTTCAAGAATGACTTAATTGATGAACTTTGGTTAAAAATTTTTCCAGTTGCATTGGGATCTGGTAAGCGGTTATTTGGAGATGGTACCATTCCAGGATCATTTTCATTAGTTGAATCAAAATCATCTCCAAAAGGAGTTATTGTTGCTAACTTCAAACGTGCAGGAGATATTAAAACAGGATCTTTTTAATACTATGTTGAAAACAATCCCATTTCTTTTATTTGATGGCAATTGGGCTGAAGCAATGACTTTCTACCACAAGTGCCTTGGTGGAGAACTGACTATCAATAAACTTAGGAATTCTCCCCTGAAAGATATGCTCCCTAAGGAAAAATAGAAAAAACTATCAAGCTATATCCTCAGTTTCTTCTTCCATTGATTACTATCACAAACAATGCTTCTGCATAGTTTAAAAATATAAAGTAATAATATGAAGCAAATTATTCTACTTATCGTGTTAGCTATGGAAGGAATGGGAGGCATTCTAGGGGCATTCTTCTTGTTATTGCTCCCGATGGATATCTTATGAACATACCGGTTAAAGTTATGCATGAAAGCTTTCCTGATTTTCTTATTCCAGGCCTTATTTTAACAGGAATGGGTGTGTTAACTTTAGCTGCATTTATTGCGGTATTTCTTCGACGCAGTATTGACAGGTTTATAGCAGGATTAGCATTGTTTGGTTTTACTATTTGGTTTGCGGTAGAAATTGCAATTCTTCGACAATTACATTGGCTTCATATTATATGGGGCGTTCCAGTTTTACTAGGTATCTTGGGAGCTATTCCATTAATGTGTGAGGGTCGAAAATGAAAGTTGCAGCTAAACACTACCATCAATTATCACTTTTTGCAAACTTATCCGTAAAATTACTTATTGTAATCATACAATAAATCTATCTACTCGCACGTAAAGCATTGATTATTACCGCGACGTCTATAGCTTCTTGTAATCCTGCACCTGCAATTGGGGGAACAAAACCGATTGATGCAAATATCATGGCAAGAATACTAAGACCTATGCCCCAGAGAATACTTTGTCTTGCAATTGCAATGGTACGTTGTGCAATCGTTAACGAGTTTAAGACCATTGAAAAATCGCCTCCTAAAAAAACAATATCTGCCGCTTCACTTGTTGCTGTTTGTTCTTGATTGCTAAACGCCATACCAACATCTGCAAAAGCGAGAGCAGGGGCATCATTGATACCATCTCCTACCATCGCGGTAATTTTCCCTTGTTTTTTGAGAGACTGGATATCATGTTGCTTATCTTGGGGACTGCATTCTGCATGGATCGAAACATTTTCTCCAAGTTGTGCTACTATCCGTTGTGCAGCTTCTTTTTTATCTCCTGTTAAAATTTGCAGTTCCAAGCCTTTAGAAAGTAAGTGCTGGACAGTTTCCTTTGACTCTTCTTTTAATTCATCGGCAAATTGGAATATTGCGATCCGTTTCCCGTTATGGGTCATTGCTATTGCCATTCCCATAGTTTCTTCTACTTTTGACAACGTATATTCCTTATTCTCAACAATTCCTGAAATACCGCTTCCTAAGATTTCTTTAATATGTGTTGCCGACAATATCTTTGCATTCACTTTTCGTGCTTCTGAAACTATTGCTTTTGCCAATGGATGAAGAGAGTTGCGCTCTATTGCTTCAGCAATACTTAGCGTTTGTATTTCAGTATAGTTTTTATCTTCGAGAAACAAATGTACGAGGTGTGGTACACCTAATGTTATTGTTCCTGTTTTATCAAAGACGATAGTATTGATACGCGAGAGTATTTCTAAAGCTGCGAGTTTCTTGACAATAATTTTTCGTTTTGCTGACGCATTGACACCTCCTAAAAGGGCGATTGGTGTGGCAATAATCAAGGGACATGGTGTTGCAACCGCAAGCACGGCTAATACTCGTGATAAATCAAAATGAGAATAGAAATAGGCAAAGCCTGAAATGCCAAAGGTAATTACGGTAAAAATAGTGCTATATTGGTCAGCAAGGCGCACCATTGGAGATTTTTCTTCCTCTGCCTGTTTTACCATATCAATTATTTTTCTATAGGTAGAGTCTTTCTCAGTCTTTGTCACCTGGATGACAATCGGCTGTCCGATGTTTATTGTTCCGCTTCGAATTACATCTCCTTTTACTTTTTCAATAAAATAAGGTTCGCCTGTTACTGACGATTCGTCTGTTTCGCCTATGTCTGATAAGAGTATTCCATCGAGTGCAATCACTTCGCCCTTCCTGATAAAAATTTCATCTCCAACAGAAACAGCATATATTTTTTCTTTTTTACCAGGCTGATTTTTTACCCAAAGAGTCACATCCGTTGGAATTCGGTCAATAAGTTGCGTTAATGACTTTTTCGCTTGTGCGACACCATAGGCTTCAAGGCTGCTTCCTGTGGTAATCATTAAGGCGAGAATTGCGCCAACAAGATACTGTTTAGTGATGAGAGCCACAATAATTGCAATAATGGCTATGTAATCAAGTGCAAACTGCCTTTTTGTTAGGGATATAATTGTCTCTTTCACCATAGAAAATGTCCCTAAGATTATTGCAGCAATGATAAGAAGTACCGAGAGACTTGAAAGATGCAAAAAGAGTAAAACGCCATAAAGAAAAATTCCCAAGATAACTATTAAAGGGATCTTAAATTCTTTTAAAACTTGTAGTATATTTTTCATTAAATTCCACTGAGATGACGAATTGTTATTGTTATCCATAATAACAGTATTATACCAGTAAGGATAATTATAGTCTCTTTATTCCCACTTATTAATCCGATAATGAGGATAAAGAAAGTTAAAATTCCGGCAGTACTTTGTAAAATTACCAAGGAATTGGTCCAAACCGTTTTATTAAACCCAATTGCATGAATACATAAACCTAAAAAAGTAATTATCAATAAACTTATTCTCACATTTTCAATAATTGGTATAGGGAGATTATTGAAGGAAATGATAGTTATTATTACAATACTAATTGCTAATGACGTTGTTAGTAAATCTTTGTAACTTACCTGCATAGTATATATTGTCTCAGTAACTCATATAGTATGCTTAATCTGAAATTATTCCCGTGATGGAAATCACTTTTTATTCTCATATTTGCTCAATTGTGGAATTTATGTACAGTAAACTTTTTGTATTTTTAATACTCAAAGGTGCTCAGGCAGGATTGTCTTGGTCGACAATTTTGAAAAAAAGAGCAAATTATCAAAAGGCTTTTGATACACTATTCATATGACGACGGAATCTAATCAATCTATTCTCTCGTTTGCTACTCAGGAGCAATGGAATGATTGGCTCGATATAAATCATTTGCATGCTTCCGGAGTGTGGATACGATTTTTTAAAAAAAATTCCCATGTCGTATCACTGACCTATGCGGAAGCATTGGATGTTGCTCTCTGTTATGGATGGATTGATAGTCAGGTAAAAAAATATGATCAGCAATCATATATCCAACGATTTACACCTCGCAAATCGAAAAGTATTTGGTCAAAAATTAATACTGCCCACATTGAACGATTGATAAAAGAAGGAAAAATGCAACCGGCAGGATTAAAACTTGTTGAAGCTGCAAAAAAGGAAGGACGATGGCAAATCGCATATGATTCACCAAAGAATAGTTCGCCTCCTAAGGATTTTCTTGAAGCACTCGAAAAGAATAAAAAAGCAAAATTATATTTTGCTTCACTCAATAAAGCGAATATTTATGCTATTACTTGGAGGCTCCAAACAGCTAAAAAGCCTGAAACCCGAGCAAAGAGAATGTCAAAAATTCTTGAGATGTTAGCGAGAAACGAAAAATTTCATTAACCGAGAAAGATAAGATAATGTTACTAACGTAATTTAACCAGAATTGTTCCGATCGTAGCTAACGAATAAGCAATAAAGCTATACGTAATATATGGATAGATTTTCCATTGAAATTTAGTTTTCAAAAGAAATGCTAGCGAAAGTAGCATGAGTAGCGCAGAAAAGAAAAGTCCTACCATGACGGTATCAAACGCAGCATATGCGAACCAAGTAAATGCGTAAATGATGCTGTTTATGATAAGAATTATCATATCTTTGCGAGAAAATGGTCTCATGGGGTATTTTGCAGCGAGTGCCATGATACTCATGTTGATGAATACTCCTCCAATAAAGAAAAGTAAATTTCCTGTATAGAAATCGTTGATATACAAACCTCCACAGAGATTTCCTTTTATATGATGAAGATTGCAGTAACTATTAAGGGTAAAGCTTGCAACTTCATGCCAACCTTCTCCAGCACCATAGAGATATATTCCCACAATAAAGAGTACAAGAAGAAAGATATTTTCCTTCCCTTGCAAAGTTTTAAAATTATTAAGAATTGCTTGCACCATGAAAAATGAGAGAATTATTGTGATAGATAAAAAAAGAGTTGTTTGGATTAATTCGTGAAGCCTAATGAAATGATAGGGAGATAAGATAATTCTCGTGGTAGGAGAAAGTCTTTCAATGATGATAATACAGGCTGTAAGAGAATAAAGAGAAAAAATAACATTTATTTTCCGCATACTTCTATAATATTGTAAATTGTTTATTTCGCAAGGAGAAGTAACGTATAACAATTTTTGATTTTATAGTAATTTATTGATTAAAGAAAAGTTTAAAAAGTGATAAACTCAGCAAAGATTATGAACCATATTCATAGCAAAAAAAAATTACAAGAAGTATTTATTGGAACTTCAGGTTATAATTA
>CAYQEE010000009.1:31613-33936 GCA_964416445.1 uncultured Gammaproteobacteria bacterium | reverse complement strand
GATTAGATGAGAAATTGAGAATAATTCTCTGGCAGTTTCCATCTACATTTGTCAATAATGAGCAAAATTTTAAAAAATTAATTCAGTTTCTCAATCATTTACCCGCATCCAGAAAGCATGTTTTTGAGTTCCGAAATGCTACATGGTTTACCTCATCTCTCTATACTAGTTTGAATAGAAAAAATATGGGATTTGTCATTAATGATACTATCGCATTTGATACAACGGTTAAACTTACTGATAATATTGCCTATATACGATTTCACGGGCCAACGTCTTTATATAATTCTTCTTATTCTAAAGAACAATTGCAAAAGTGGGCAACAAAAATTAGTCAATTGAGGAAAAGTAATGAAGTTTTTTGCTATTTTAATAATGATTTTGGGGGAAACGCAATTAGAAATGCAATTGATTTACAGAAGTTTTTGGATCACAGGCATTAAGGTGAATTATTTCGGGAAGGTTTTTCTTGCTTCTTTCATGATTTTTGCCCAAAAAGTTAATTGACCAAGTATATCATTTGCACTTTTTTCATGGCGATCAGTAAATTGATATTTCCCTTCTTTGCTGACATTTTCCCAATAATTTGGCAACATAATTTGTTCGCGAAGATCATACATTTTGATTTCAGCCGCAATTCCTCGTAAATGTTCAACTGCTCGTGCACCTCCTGCTAATGATCCATAACTAACAAAACTTACTGGTTTGTAATTCCATTCATAATACAAGTAATCAATTGCATTTTTTAATGCGGGGGAATACGAATGATTATATTCTGGTGTTACAAAAATAAATCCATCTGCTTCAGCAATGGTTTTCGACCATTTTTTGGTATGTTCTTTCGTGTATTGATTCATTGAAGGTGGTGCAGCTTCATCAAGAAAAGGTAAATTAATTTGTTGCAGGTCTAATAGCTCTACAGAAATATCACTTCGTTTTTTTGCAATTTCGTAAATCCATGTAGCAGGTTGAATATTAAATCGACCTGGACGAACTGATCCTGCTAGTATTTTTATAGTAATCATAGCTCTGAAAAGGTTACATTCTCCATAATAGCTTTTTATAGTTATCACTACAAGTAGACACTTTTGAGAAATAGACTATATGAAAAGTAACTAAGAAACTTGTGAGAATATGAATGGTGATTGTTATTTCTCGCAAGCATGAAATAACGGTAAATTCTAAAAACGAATATCATGTTGTTTACAAAAATATGTGCTACTATAAAAAGAAACGATGTAATCAGTTGAGAATTGATGAATATGAAAAAAATACTGCCTGATATGCAAGGAAAGGTGAAGAAAAAGACACGATCACAACGGGGAGAAGTAGAGGTAATTCTCTTTGCGATTATTATCATTTTTGGATTACTGGTAACAGGTTCTTTACAAACCTTTAATAGTTCAAGAAATAATAACCTTATTCCATCAGATAATTCTGGATGGATTTATCAACAACGTATCTCCCAACCAGTTCAAAAGAGTCAACAAAAACTTCAAGAAGGTACGATTTATTATATTTCTATTCCTAAACAAGTGGTAAGTATTACTGGTGCACCAGGTTCTCCATTCCATGCTCTGGGTGCACTACCTTCTAAAGTATATAACTCACCTCAATGGTATCTCCAAAAACATCACGTGACTGTTACTCTGGGCAGGAATAATTCATCGCTCTTTAGTAAAGTACCTCAGGCATATGCAGATACAGTTCCTCCTGATAGTAATAATACCTTATCTGCCTATTTGCCTGGAGTGGGAGATCAAGGTCAACTCGGTTCATGTACAACATGGGCCTCGGGGTACTATATGATGGGTTTATATGCAAATGAATTCGGCTATTATCCCCCTGGTGGTTATGATCCAACACTTGGAGCTGGAGCCAATCTTGGAGGATTTGCTCCAATGTATTTATATAGTCAACAGTGTAATAAATCTACCCCAAAAAATGTTGCCGATTGTGGAACAAGTTGGGGAGCGAATATAGGGATTCTTAACACACAAGGAATCGATCAACGGCAAAATTATACCCAAGGTGATTATGATTATAAAGATCAACCAACAGCAGTTGAAAAAGCATATGCTGCATTTTATAAATCCTCTCAGATCGAAACAATTTTTTCTGGTGGTCCTTTTAATGATACAAAAGATATACAGGCAGCCGAAATGAGCATAAAATATGCAATTTCAAATGGCAGTCCAGTCGGAATCACAACACAGGTATTGCCGAGTTTTGATAACGCTTCGCCGCAAAACCAAAGTTTCATAATAGATAGTACGGTTGGGAAAAGCCGGGGATTGCATGCAGTAATGGCCTACGCGTATGA
>CAYQEE010000009.1:0-31513 GCA_964416445.1 uncultured Gammaproteobacteria bacterium | reverse complement strand
TACTTCGTTTTATATCCTTCTTGGTGATTATAGGAATAAATAAAAATGAGTGAGAAAAGACTCAATGGTTCAATGTATGCAAGAATATAGGGTGAGAGCAAAAGGTGATGCATCGCTTGCCAAAGTATTTGCACAAAAAGGGGAAGAATAAAAATCAAAAATTGTGAAATAAACGTAAGTTTTTTATTATAAAAGAATAGATAGAAGGCAATTACGCTGAGTACCCCACTTGCTCCATAGTCTGTTTTTAAAAATTGCCCTAAACCAATGCAAAGCATAATAACCAATAGTGTTATCCATTTTTTACGAGTTTGTTTTATAGTTTTTATAGCCACTAATCCTAAAAATAATGTAAATAATACATTTAAATACCAAAAAGAAGGATTAATTGTATGATTGGCGAGAATAAAAGGAACTTGAGAAATAAAAGCAAAGGTTACAATTCTAAAAAGGTATTTGTTAATGTTATGGGTATGGTGAGCACCATTTGCAATGAGCCAGGCAAATAAAGGAAATGATAATCTTCCGATAACTCGCAATAATAGGAATTGAGGAAAGAAAAATAATCCAATATGATCAATAATCATTGTGATAATTGCGACTACTTTAATATCAAAAGAAGACATAATAAATGCGTTTACCCTGTTAAGTTAATATTTTCTTATTCAAGAATAAAATACTACACAGAAAATAGCAATTTATTTGAGATAGCATGTATTGATTGAAAGAATAAAGAAAATTATGAAGTGGTCAGATCTTGTTCGAAACTATTCCATTTTAAGATTGCTTTTAATGGAGGGAGAATTTCCAGTAAATATCGCAAAAAAACCAATTGTTGTAATATCCAGCCAAAAAAACCATCGATATGGATATTCCCCATAAGTTCTGCAGATGCATAATGTCCGCGTAATGGTACAACATATCCAAAATGCCGGTACGGATAAGGAAGTATTGGTTCTTTTGTTATAAGTTGACGCACATTTTTTGCTGCAATTTTGCCTTGTTCTTCAGCAACTTGAGCGACTGTCGGTACCGGAGATTGGGTTTTAGAATCAACAAATCCTGCAATATCTCCAATTGCGAAAATATGGGGAAATCCTTCAGTTTGTAAATATTGATTAACAATAACTTGCCCTCGTTTATTTGTTGGTAAACCGGAGTTCTTTGCAATACTATTTGCTTCAACTCCTCCAGTCCAAATAAAGATATCATATGGATAGGATTTCCCAGTATCTGTTAGAATTTCTTTATCGGTAACTTGTGTAATATGTCCTCCAAAACAAAATTGAACATTTGGTTGACTTATTCTATTTTGAGCAATTTGAGAAACATGCTGATCAAGTTCTTTTAATAAGGAATTTGATCCTTGGATAATTGTTATTGCTAAACAAGAAGGTGATAGTTTATATTGTTTCGATAATTTATTTTTATAGGTGAGTAACTCCGCAGCAAGTTCGGTACCAGAAAAACCACCTCCGCCAATAACGACTTGGACTTTTTTCTTACAAGAATCACCTTTACAACACATGGTACGAATTTTTTCTCGTATTTTTAGCGCATCAGGCAGTGCCTTTAATGGGATACTATAATCTTTAAGTCCAGGTATCGAAAAATATGCTGGTTGGCTTCCTAGGGCAAGAATTAAGTAATCAAAATGTTTTTCTTGACCTCCACGTAAATAAATTATATTTAGTTTTGGATCAATTTTTTCAACGAATCCATTAAGGTATGTAAGTTTGTTATCAAAGATTTCTTTATAGGGAATTGCGATGTTTCCCTGCGGTTCTTCTGATGTTGCAACTTCATAAAGTGACGGGGTGAAGAGATGGAACGTATTTTTATCGATAAGGGTTATACGAGTATTAAGTTTTTTCTTATTTTTTATGAGTTCAAGTCCAGCAGCTACACCAGCAAATCCACCACCAACAATCACAATTTCCATGTTTTCATCATCATAAAACTTTTAAAACAAACAATCAATAGAATTCTCCAGATAAAAATGATATTTTATGCAACGAGGTATCCTCGAGAAAAAAACATTGTGAGGAGAAAAAGTAATAAACAGCAAATAACACAAATTGCAATTTTTATATGAGTGTTTTTAATCAATGCAGGAACAATGAAAATAGGAAACAAAATACTTGCATATCGAGGAAATCCTGAAAGTGTACCTGAGATTGTAGGGATGAAATAACAACTAACGGCAAAAATAAGATAAGAAAGTGAAACATGTTTTCTCCACGAAACAAATAGAAGTAAGGTTGTTATGAAAAAAGTAGTTAATTCAAGTAAAGCAATCCACCATTCAAATTGACTTTGGGAAAGACTCAGGAGGATTTTTACATATCGATAAATCGTTTGCGGAAAGAATACAACAAGGTGTGATCTTCCAGGGGTAACTGCTTCTTGAGCATGAATAAAATAAAATATATCATGCCATTGATAATAATTAAATAACATGAATCCTAGTAAAGCGAGAGGTATGAGAAAAAAAGAAATAGCTTGAAAATAACGTATTTTGTTCATTGGTTTTTCTCTCGCAACTTTAATAAATTCGTAAAGCAATGGAAAAAGAATAAAAATACCTACAGAACGAGTAAGCGTAAGGAGAGCTCCTAAAATACTTGCTCTAACAAAATTTTTCTTGCGAGCAAAATAAAAAGATGCTAATGAAAAAAGGAGGAAAATACTTTCAGTATAAATACTGCCAAAAAAGAAAGATGTTGGAAAAACTAATAGAAAGATAATAGTCCAAAGCGCTATTTTTGGAGAATAATCTTTACGTAACATCGTATAAAAGAGAATAAGACTTGCTAAGAAACTCAAATTAGCTATGAGAAAAGCAGAAAAAAACTGTCCAATACCAAAAATTGTTGTTTGACCAAAAAGTGCAGCAAAAAGCGAAATAAGAAAAGGATAAAAAGGGAAAAACCTTCCTTCTGCACCTCTCATATAACCATTTCCGGCAATTGTTAAATAATGGACGCCATCAAAATTTGCCCAGGGATAAAGCAAAAAATTACTCACCGGAGGATATGGTCTCGTAAATGCCCATAATTGTACTGGGGCATTCATTGCATTAAAAGGAATATATCGCATACCGAAGTATAACGGGACAAAAAGAAAAATTCTCCAAATAATAAAAAGAAGAATAAGTAATGTAATTTTATTCATGAGTTTTGATATACGACCGAACTTTACGAAAATTCGAATGGCAAGGAGGAAAAGACAAAAAAGATACTATACCAATCTTCAATCTCTTCGTCTTCCTAAGATACGAAGTAAACTTAGGAAAATATTAATGAAATCCAAATATAACGTTAAAGCACCTAAAATACCAAGATTATTGGAGTTACCATTGGTAGATAAATTTTTTATTTTTTGAGTATCATATGCTGTTAGCCCAACAAAAATAAAAATAGTGATATACGATAAGACGTAACTTACTGTGTTGTTTTTTAAAAAAATATTTACTACAGAAGCGAGAATAACACCGATAAGTGCCATTAATGCAAGATTCCCTATACTCGTTAAGTCGCTTTTTGTAACATAACCATAAAATGCCATAACTCCAAAAATTAATGCACTAATGAAAAAAACGCTGGCAATTGATGCAGATGTATAAACAAGAAAAATAGCAGAAAGCGTTATCCCATTTAAGACAGAGTAAGCGAGATATGAAGTGAGTGCTGTACCAAATGATAATGCGGTAATCCTGAGGCTAAGAAAAAATACCAAAGCTAATTCAGCAATAATAAGACCATAAAATAGAATACTATTTGAGTATAATGTCGTAATAAGTACTTGATTGGAAGCTACGTATAACGCTGATAATCCAGTCACCATAAGACCGAAAAACATCCATGTAAACGCTTGATGAATTGTTTCAATTTGTATATTAGTTGTAGGATAGTCCAAGGTAGTTCTCATACATTACAGTACTACTATAGTACAAAGGTTTCTATAATACAAGAAAGGTAAGCTGTTTTAATCTAATTCTTACTCTGCTCATATACGTATTTCATTAAGCAAGCATAGAGTTACATAACGAGAAATGGTTGGTGAGTTTATGCAAACGTTAAAGAAAATACTTAATGTACTTGGGCCTGGATTCATTACTGGAGCTGCGGATGATGATCCAACAGCTATTGCCACCTATGCCCAAAGCGGTTCTCAATTTGGATACAAACAGCTTTGGACGACATTATTGACCATTCCCTGTATGTTTATTACACAAGAAATGAGTGGAAGGATTGGTATGGTGACAGGAAAAGGAATAGCTGCCACAATAAGACAGAATTATAGTTCGTGGATTCTCTATATTGCGCTTATTTTACTTATTGTGGCAAATGGGGTTAATATTGGTGCAGATGTTGGTGCGATGGCGCAAAGCGGGCAATTACTTTTTCGCCTGCCGTTTATTGTCTGGATCCTTACGGTAATTAGTAGTATTCTCCTTTTACAGATCTTTGTGGGATATAAGAAGTATGGAAATATTTTAAAATATTCCACTATTGCATTTGGCGGGTACATTATTACTGCTTTTTTAATTAAACAAAACTGGTTTGAGATTTTACGATATACTGTCATCCCTTTTGTGTCATTCAAGAAAGATTATTTGTTAAATTTATCAGCAATAGTTGGTACAAATATTTCTCCCTATCTTTTCTTCTGGCAGGCAAGCGAAGAAGTTGAAGAAGCAGTCGGAAAAAAACGACTCGTTACACAGGATAAAGGAAAACCAAGAATAGCTAAAGGGGATATGAAAAAGCTGAAAATTGATACTATTATTGGAATGATTTTTTCAAATTGTATTGTATTTTTTATTGAAATAACTACTGCTGCGAGTCTTGGTATACATGGTTTATCCACTATTGATTCTCCGAGTAAAGCTGCCATCGCTTTAAAACCATTTGCTGGTAATTTTTCATTTCTCTTATTTAGTATTGGAGTATTGGGAAGTGGATTTCTTGCGGTACCAGTTCTTTCTAGTTCCACTGCATATGCAATTTCTGAGACATTCCAGAAGAAAGTGGGATTACAAAAGGAATTTGTTAAAGCGCCATTTTTTTATACAATTATTATTCTCGTAACACTTCTTGGATCATGCATTAATTTTATGAGTATTAAACCATTTCAACTTTTAATTTATGCTGCTGCATTAAACGGTGTACTTACTCCATTTTTACTCATCATTATTTTACTGATTGCGAATAATACTAAAATTATGGGTAAATATACAAATTCAATGCTCAATAACATTGCTGCTATAATTATTGCGGTGGTTATGGGAATTGTTGCAATTGCTTTATGTATCAGTTTGCATAGTTGAAATACATTCTCTGTCAATAATGTTATTTTGCGGGAAAATGAGTTAAAAGGTCAAGCAGTTCTCGATGAAATCTCGACGCTGCATTATCATATTTATTTTCTTCGAGATAGGGCAGCCCAGGTTGATCATTCAATTCGAGTAAATAAGGTTTATCTTTTTCAAACATCATATCGACAGCATACAAACGAGGAATATAATTTTGAAAATGTTTATCAACAGAATATGCTAATTGTAATGCTGCTTCAGGAATTGTCTCAACCGGTATATAAAATAATTTTCCTCCTTGTGCAATATTTGCCAAGTAACTGCCTTGTTTTGGTTGACGAATGAAACTAAATTTAACTTTGCCATTAAAAATAATAAGACGCAAATCATGAATACCTTTTACAAGACTGGGAATTCCAGAACTGCTATCAAGGAATGCTTGAGCAAAGTAAGGAGTATCTTCATTCAGTAAATCTAAAGTAAAATCTAATTTTTTCACGATACGAATACCTTTACCTTCAGAACCGAATACTGGTTTTAATACAATCGTTTTAGTTGGAATTTTTTCTAGCATTTTTGATGCATTTTCTTTTGTAATTTGAAATGTTGGTGCCATATAGGTATGAAATAGTTTGTATGTTTGTAGCTTATTATGACATGCAATACCAAGTTCTGGATGATTAAGTGTCCTATCAGAAGTGCCTAATTGAATATTATATCCTTTAAGAAAAATTATGTCAGCAACAAATGGACGTTCTACAAGAATTAATTTATCATTAAGGAATTGATATCCTTGCTGAAAATGCATATTCCCTATGTAGCATTCTGCACCTCGGACGAAATAAAGGTTAACTAAGTTTTTTTTACAAAGCTGAGCAAATGCTTTATATGATTCATAATAATCTTTATTGTTAAAGGGATAATCCATTTTTCCTTTTTGATCAAAATAAATTGCAATCGTCATATAAAACTTACTGAGTAATTTCTTAGATTAATTACATGTTAAACTCTTTCAACACGTAATTAAGGAGCGTAATTATATTCTCTACATCTTTCCAACTGAATAAGACTGCCGGAGTATGCATATATCGGACTGCAATTGAAATAAGCATAGTGTAAATACCGGTGTTACTAGATTGGATAATATCATCATCAGTAGAAGTTTCCTTTGCCTGTGCGATTATCTGCAAAGGAATATTGTATTTTTCAGCTGTTTTTTTAAACAGAGAAAAAAGTTTATTATCCGTACGAGGACTAAAGGTAATAATCGGCCCTTTTCCAACACAAATAAGGCCTTGTCCTTCAATATCGGCGTTCGGTGTATCAGTTGCATCCGTGGTTTCAATAATAAAACAATATTTTGGTTTAATATTTTCAATAACTGCTTTAACACCTACCATACCAATTTCTTCCTGAACAGTAAGTGTACAAAATAGTGAAATATTATTATTGAGATTTTGTGAGTATTTTTTTAAAATTTGCGTTGATGCATAGACACCAACTTTATTATCTGCTCCACGTGCAATGACACAATTATCTTGTAGATCAGCACAATACGTATCAAAAAATACCATATCACCTATCTGTACTTTGTTTTCATTTTCTGTGCATCCGATATCTATCCACATATCTTTAACTTTTGCCTGTGAGGTAATTTCTTTGTTTGGGTCACGTCCAATTACTCCAGGAATAATTCCTTTTTCCGTATAGATTTTTACTATTTGTCCAACGGTAATGTCTTTTTTTACACCTCCGAGAGGTTGAAAATACGCAAAACCATTTTTGTCGATATACGTAATGATGAATCCTACCTCATCAACATGTGCTTCAATCATTACTGTTGTTTTACCAGTTCCTATTCGTTTTATATTGTTACCTAAAATATCGGTCTGTATTTCATCGACATCATTTGCTAATTCTGAGTCGATAAAATCTTTTAAATCTTGTTCTTTCCCCGATATACTTGGAATATCAACAATCTTTTTGAATAAATTATCCATGGAATGGATGGTAGGTCAGAAGTGTAAAAAAGCTCGTTTCATGAAGTAATAAAATAGAAAGAAATAGTAAATAGTTTACACGAATGCGCTCTTACCTAATATTTACTAAGTTCTTTCATAGAATGTGTATTCTCTCCTTAAAATTATTCCATGATGAGTACATATTTTCGTAATGAAAATATGATAAAGATGGTGCTTAGCATCATCTTTCTTTATGTTATCTTCTTTTTTGGGTTACCTATTCCCCATGCTCAAGCTGTGGGAAAATCTGCAAATACAAAGAATATTAATATGAGAGCACCCATTCAAAATCTCGTAAATTATAGTCAGAATAATACCGATATTAAACAACTTTTTGCACAGAGACCTATAACCTCTGTAAATCCTTTTAATTTTATTGGTTATGGAATTCAATTAGCCGTTTCAACTGGTGTGCCGATAGAAAGTTTAATGCTCATTCTCTCTATTCCAATCATCGCAACTATCGTAATTTTTTTGCGATACATCGTGGGTTTTCCAACGTTAGGTATTGCTCCAACAATTGTTTTTGCGATAACTTTTTTTGTTACGGGTATACTTTTTGCGAGTATCTTATTTGCCACGTTATTATTAGCAACTATTCTTTCTCGAATTTTATTTAAGAGAATCCGAATCATGCAATTAGCGAAAGTATCGTTATCAATGTTAGTTACCTCCATTCTTACGATTGTTGCTCTCGTAGTAAGCTTACGAATCGGAATAATTCATTCAAATCAAATTTCTATTTTCCCTGTTTTATTATTTATTCTCTTAACAGAACATGTTATCGCCTTACAATTAGAGAAAAATCTTCTCGAAGCATTAGGAATTACCTTGTTAACATTACTTATAGGAGCAATTGGATTTTTATTAGTTACCGCAACACCGATTCGTAATTTCTTGTTATTGTATCCGGAAATTATTATTATTCTTATTCCAATTAATTGGTTTATTGGTCGGTATTTTGGATTGCGATTAACAGAATATTTCCGTTTTTTACCAAATCTTCCATATGCCCATAAGTAAAAATATCATGGGTATGAATGCCCGAAATTATTTGTATATTAAGCAATATAATCTTCCTTCAAGAATTAAAATTGCTGATGATAAATTGTTAACAAAAGAGTTGTTAACAAAAAATCGTATTCCTACACCTGATTTACTTGCTGCTTTTCATAATCGAAATGAAGTTTATCGATTTAAGTGGAAATTACCAGAACATGGTTTTGTTATAAAACCAGCACGAGGATATGGTGGTGCTGGTATTTTACCTATTATGGAATGGTTTGGGGAGCAAGCAATTACCGTGACTGGAGAACGATATACAAAAAAACAGTTAATATCTCATTTACTTGATATTTTAGAGGGATCTTATTCTTTACAGTTTCTCCCTGACAATGCTTTTATTGAAAATATTATTACCCCTGACTTATTTTTTAAAAAACTTGCCCCAAAAGGTTTAACTGATATACGCGTGATTGTTTTTAATGGTATACCAGTTATGGCTATGATACGGATTCCAACAAAAGAATCAAAAGGAAAAGCAAATTTACATCAAGGTGCGATAGCATGTGGTATTGACATTCGTACAGGTGTAACCACATTTGGAGTCTGTCGAAATAAACTTGTTGATTTTATTCCTGGTACGAAAATAAAAGTAAAAGGAATTAGAATACCTCGATGGGAAGAAATACTCCTTCTGGCGGTAAAAACGCAGAGAGTAATTGGTCTTGGCTATACAGGCGTAGATATTGTCCTCGATGGACTTTTAGGTCCAGCAATACTCGAAGTGAATGCTCGTCCAGGTCTTTCCATTCAAATCGCAAATCAAGCATCATTACGTACGCGCTTAGAACGAGTAGAGCATATGGAAGTAGCAAGTGCTGAACGAGGAGTCGAAATTGGAAAATCACTCTTTTCAGAATCTTCATCTGATAAGAATATTAATACACCGAAAATTTTAACTGTTGCCCAACCAGTAAAAATAGTTACCGATGATAAAACACAGAAGATTGAAGCAAAACTTGATTCAGGGGCATTACGTTCATCTATAGATAAAAACTTAGCAAGAAAATTAGGATTATCATTGACTAATAAAGTCGTTTCAGTAACTTCTGCAAGTGGGAAAAATACTCGCCAGATGGTTGACATAACATTTGTTCTTGCTGGTAAAAAAATAAAAACGACAGCGTCAATAATAGATCGGTCTCAATTAGAATTTCCTATGATTGTTGGGCGACGTGATTTACAGGGATTTCTGATTAAACCAAAACTACGAGAAGATGCGCCTGATACAGATAATAATGAAAGAGAGATTATCCGTAAGAAACGTCGTCAAAAATAAGGTTGGTAAAAAAGCACGAATAAAAAATTTATTACCTAATATTTCTCAGGCAGCGTATCTCATTGTTATCCATGAGAAAGGTAGAGATGTATTTGGTAAATACCAGGATTTTTTTCTACCCAGATTTTATTTTTAGAAGCAAGTTGCTGACAGAACGTTTTAACACGGTTTGGAGAATAGAAAAATAGATCAGGATCTTTGATAGGATCATCATCAGTCAGTACGTTAAAAGCAACTCCTATGTTTGCTATGGACCACATTTTTGTTACTACAGCATGTAAATAGTCATAATTATTAATTGTTGCGAGTTTGACAGTGAGCGCCCCAGAGCAAAAGACAAAATCAAATTTTTGCTTAAGGTTAATTTCTAAAAAATCCGCAGTAATAAATGCCTCCTGAGGATATTTTTTTCGAGCGTTTTCAAGAGCTTTTTCATATATATCAATTCCTAAATATTGAGTAATACCTCTCCTACGAAGGAATAATGAAAGATCTCCAGAACCACATCCGACATCAAGACATGTTGCGCTTTTTAGAGAAACATGAGTTAATCCAGCTATTTTTGCTAAATAATGAAAATTATCTTTTTGATTTCCGGGTAACCATCCATCTGGCATATTATATTGACGATGATAGATATCATAAAGAGTATTATTGATGGTAATATCTTGTGCTGCTAATTTCATTAAATGTTTCTTTATTGCAATCTCCTATGGGTACTATGAAAGGTTATTGTATTTTACCATGAATACATGTTCTTTATTAAGAGAGAGAGTTTATGCATAATACAATAATGATTAATAAGTGGATTATTTTTGCAGTCGCTGCAGGATTTGCATCAAATCTTTTTAATTTTTTTAATAGGTTTCTTTTAAAGGAACAGGAAGATACAATAATTTATGCGTGGTATTTCGAAGCGCTTCGATGTATTATTTTTTGCCTCATTGCACTCTTTGATTGGAAGATAGTTATTACCTCCTATTCCCTGTTTCTTTTCATTCTTATTGGAATTACTGAGTTTATTGCTGGGTATGTATATATGAAAATGCATGCATATAGCCATTTGTCTATCTCAACAATACTTTCACGAGCGCGAGTCATTTGGATTCCTCTGATTGCCTATCTCCTCATAAGAGAAAATTTAAAAATATCAGAGTATATTGGTATTCTTATTTTATTCTGTGGTTTAAGTATTACCGTATCCCCACACAAACTTTTTTTTAATAAAGGGGCGAGATATGCAAGTGTTGCAGCATTTGTTATTGCACTTAATACGGTATTAACGAATATGGCATTACCATTTGGATCTAATTCCGTCTTGAATATTATTACTGTTTTGCCTGCAACATTTCTTTATCCTTTTTTTATTCCTCAAGCCTATCGAAGAATTAAAAAATTTACAAAAAAAAACTTCCTCTTAAAATCGTTTGCAATTGTCATTAATGTTTTGTCTATCTATTTATTTTTATTTGCTTTGCGAATGGGAGAGGTGAGTAAAGTGAATGCGATATATCAAGGAATGATGGTATTTTCTATTCTTGCAGGTATTTTTATTTTAAAAGAAAAAAAAGATATTCTTAAAAAAATTCTTGGTACAGTCATTACAATCATAGGGGTATTGTTGCTGAGTAGATGAATATGATATGAATAGAAAGCTATGGAAATAAAGAAAGAAGGCATATTTTTTTTTGTCATTCACAAGCACCATGCAACGAGTCTTCATTATGATTTTCGTTTGCAAATAGGAAGTGTTATGCCTTCATGGGCAATTCCCAAAGGGCCAACGCTTGATCCTTCGGTAAAAAGGCTTGCTATGGAAACAACAGACCACTCACTTGAATATCGCCATTTTGAAGGTGTTCTTCCGGAAGGTTCGTATGGTGCTGGGCCTGTTATGATTTGGGATGAGGGAACGTATCTTCCTGAAATTGAAATAAAAAAATCCCAACGAGAAGTTGTAACAGAAAAGGATAGAGCAGAAAAAGTTATGAAAGATGGATTAAAAAAGGGCGAGTTAAAGTTTTTTCTTTATGGGAAAAAACTTACTGGGTCATTTGCACTCATTAAGACAAGAAATTTTGGTCCAAAGAATTCTTGGCTGCTTATCAAACATCACGATTCGTATTGTCAAAAGAACTATGATATTTCTCATTATGATATCTCTGCGGTATCTGATCGGACCTTAACTCAAATTGCTGAAGATAAAAAATAAACCGTAAAAGTTACCAAAAGTTTCTCCTTGTTGACAGACAAATTATTATCTACAATAAAATAACTGGTTGGTTGTTTTCCTTGCAGAAGGTGAACTATGAATGCTACGCCTAAACAAAAAGGATTTACGCTTGTCGAGTTATTAATTGTTATTGCTATTATTGGTGTTTTAGCAGGAGTATTACTTGTTGCCTTAAATCCCTTTGAACAATTTGCACGCGCTCGAGATGCAGGCAGAATTAGTGCAGTAACACAAATCGGTAAAGCAATAACTAATTACTATTCATCCCATGCAGGAACAACATTTCCTCCTGCCAGCACATGGTTCACCGAATTGTCAGTGAATGCAAATGAGATAGTAAATATCTCTGTTCCTGCCGTAAGTGGAACGAATTGTACGCTTAATAATCAATCAACGAATGCCAATATTTGTTATTCGTTAATTGGATCGACCGACGCAGCTGTGTGGACAAAAGTAGAGTCGCAGAATGAAATTAATAAATATAAAGTTGGGAATGGTGGCACCGCCTGTGCTACGAATGTCTATTTTGTCTATGTCTTTTCGAAGAGCCAGGTATTCTTGGACTGTCTGGCAACGGCAACTGCTCCTAAACCGTCAACTGATGTCTTAGTTACTCCCTAAATAATTGATACTGTTGTTATCTTGCATAATGTGTTGGAGTTTGAGATGCTTATTTTGGCCCAATATCGTTGGGTATATTGTTGTATCTATATGATGAACGCTGCCCACAAAGTCAGTATAAAATTTATCTTACTCAGCGTTTTTCTTTTTGGAATAATAGGTATAATCAATCCATCTTTTCTTTATGCTTCAAATACTTCTTTTGCATTAGCCAATTATTTGCCAGTTACTGATAAAAATGTTTCAGATGGAGCTATTGTTTCTTTTACTCCAAAGGGATATTTTTTAAGTAAATCTGGATATGATCCTTTGTCGTTTGGTGTCGTAACTTCACATCCAGCAATCTCCTTACAAGTCCAACAGAATGCAAATACTTATCCTGTTGTTTCAACTGGGGACACATTAGTACAAGTCACCACCATAAACGGTGATATTAAAAAAGATGATCCTATTACAACATCGCAAATTCCCGGATCCGGTATGAAAGCAACACAGACTGGGTATATTATAGGAGTTTCACTTGAAAATTATGCATCAAACAATAAAAAACAAGTAAAACTAATTTCTGTTCGCTTAAACTTTCACTATAATCTTACTCAATCATCAGTTAAATCAGGGTTCTTTGACGTGTTAAATGCAAGTACGTTTGCAACCTATCAAGAGCCGATTAAAGCGTTTCAATATGTTGTTGCAGCCGTAGTAGTCATTCTCTCGTTTGTTATGAGTTTTTTCTTGTTTGCGCGAACAGCAAATAAAGGCATAGAAGCATTAGGGAGAAACCCATTAGCGTCAAAAATGATTCAGGTAGGTATTTTTCTTAATGTCGCTATAGCGATTAGTATTGTTGTCGCAGGAATAATTGTTGCGTTTATTGTGTTAAAATTATAATAATGAATTACCTTATTCTTCAATCAATTTTAACACCAGGCATGATACTTGTCATGGGTGCGGTAGTGTTTACCTCAGTAGTGTTTTTTTATTATATGTTTAAAAAGGAAAAGGACTTTGAAGAGAAAGAAGAAACGGTGCTTAAAGATTATACGCATATCGTGCAAGAAGCTCAGTTAAAAGCAAAAGAAATTATTGAACAAGCAAGTTCAGAAGCTGCTACAATCATTGCGCAAGCCCAGTCTACTCGGATTAATCTTGACCAAAAAGAAGAAGCAACCTTTGATAAAATTGCAAAAGAACAAGAACAACTTCTCCAGACGAACACTATACAGTTTTTTAATGAATATCAAGCATCTTTAGCAGAAGTAAAAAATCATTATACTTCTCAATTAAACGATATGATAAATCAGATTCGGGATACGACGGAAAAAGAAATTCAAGACTTAAAAGCAGCTTTGAGGACACAAATGATTGGCTCGAATGAAGGAGTAACGAAAAAAATTCAAGATGATTTTGCGAAAACGGAAATTGAGATTAGTGAATATAAACGTCATCAAATTGAAAAAATGCAGAATACAATAGACGAAATTCTTATCAAAGTCTGTGAAGAGGTTTTAGGGAAAGCTATACCTCTTCATGATCATCAAGAGCTTCTCTTGCAGGCTCTTGAAAAAGCTAAAACTGAAAGTATGTTTACTGTATGAAAGACGATACATCATTGATGTTTGATCTTGTCTCGTTTGTTCCAACGCGGGAAGATAAGCAATATCTCTTAATTCAGCTACGCAAACTCAGTCAAGCATTTTTTCTTCATGAGAAGAATATCGAAATGCTCTTTTCAGAAACGATACCTTATACAAAGAGAGAAAAACTCCTCATCTTAGCAAAAGAATATGGTGTTCATATGCAAAATGAATCGGAGGTACAACAGTTTATCGAAAAAGTTATTAAATACTTACAGGAAGCAAAAGAAGTTACGTTAACTATTGCATTTGAACCAACAGAAGCAACAGTTCATGCTATTTCTCAGTGGTTACTGACACAAACCAAAAAACCGCTTATCATAGATATTCGCACCGACCCCCATATTATTGCTGGAGTTATTATCGGATATAACGGGTTTTATAAAGATTTGTCCTATAAAAAAATACTTGAGGACAAGTATAAATTAAAAGAAATTGATTTTTCTCATTTTTTCAAATGAATAATTTTACATTTTATTTAAAGGAAATTAATGAATTTGGTGTTGTCACAAAAGTTACTCCACCGGTTGTAGTAGTTCAGGGGCTTCCTTTAGCAAAACCAAATGAAATTATTTTGTTTGAGTCAGGGCAATGGGGACAAGTATATGCAATTCACGAAGACAGTATTTCTGTACTTACTCTCTCATCAGATCCCGTACATGTCGGATGTAAAGTGACGCGAACAAATAAGCCATTAAGCATTCCTGTCGGTCATGAATTATTAGGTAAAGTAATAAATCCATTAGGATTTCCTTTATCGATTATTGAAAAACCGATCAAAACGATGGAAGAACGAGAAATTGATCGAAATCCTTCTGGTATTGCTAGTAGAACTCGAGTAAAAAAACCATTTCAAACGGGATCAACATTGGTAGATATGATGGTTCCTTTAGGAAAGGGACAGAAGGAACTGATTATGGGTGATCGAAAAACAGGAAAAAGTTCATTTTTAGTCACAACAATTCGAAATCAGATACGTCAAGGATCAATTGCCATTTATGCCGCTATTGGTAAGAAGAAAAGTGATATTAAACACTTGGAACGACTTATGGAAACGGAAAATGGAAAAAACAAATTTATAATTATTGCCTCAAGTTCTGATGATTCGCCGAGTCTTATTTATTTGACTCCCTTTAGTGCAATGACAATTGCCGAATATTTTCGTGACCAGGGTGAAGAAGTGTTAATTCTTCTGGATGATCTAACGACTCATGCTCGGTTTTATCGTGAAATATCTCTTGTTGCACGAAATTTTCCTGGACGGGATTCATATCCTGGAGATATTTTTTACACCCATGCACGACTTCTTGAACGTGCAGGAAATTTTAAGCATCCCACAAAAGGCGAAGTATCAATTACCTGTTTACCTATTGTCGAAACAATTGAAGGTGATTTAACTGGATATATTGTGACAACACTTATGGGTATCACTGATGGGCATATTTTATTTGATAGTAATATTTTCTTTAAAGGCATTCGTCCTGCTGTCAATATTGGCTTATCTGTTACGAGAGTTGGAAAACAAACACAATCAAAAGTAAAAAGGGATATAACTCGAGAATTAACTGCGTTCCTCTCTTTATATGAAAAAATGCAAACGTTATCTCATTTTGGGACAGAATTGACTGATAACGTAAAAAATATTTTATCAACAGGGGACCGAATATATCATTTTTTCAATGAGGAATATACGACTATTGTACCCGAAGAGGTACAATTGATATTATTTAGTTTGATCTGGATAAAATTACTTGATGGTACCAAAGAGGAAATATATAAGATAAAAGTGCAATTGATTGATGCATTTCTTTTAGAAGAAAATAAGCCATTATTTCATGAATTATTGAATGCTGAGTCCTTTAATGAATTATTACAGAATGTTTCTGTTAATAAGGACAGAATTTTTGCCTTATGGAAGAAAAACGCCGATTAGAACAAGAGCTTGAAGTACTAACGAGTTTAAAACAACTTGTTCAAGCCCATGAAGAAATATCAACCATTCGTATACGTCTTGCTCGTGGATCAGTACTTGCGACACGAGATTTTCTTGAATCGCTCGCACTTGTACTAGCTAATGTAAAACATGCTTATAAAAAACACAAGCTGGAGGGGTTAGCAAAAAATCATGCTGCAAATCCTGAAGTTAGCGCATCTCAAAAAAAAGCATTTATTTTCTTATCCTCAAATGCAAAAATGTATGGCTCTATTATCAATAGAACGTTTGTTCTTTTTAAGGAACAATGTAAAAAATCGGATGCAGATATCATTATCGTGGGAAAGTTTGGAAGAGAATTATATGAAGCATCAGATATAAGACGTCCTTATAAGTATTTTGAAATTGCTGATACAGAGAAAGGTGTCGATGATTTAAAGCCGCTCTTTAATCATATTCTTCCTTATGACAGTATAACAATTTTTTATGGTAAATTGCTAAACGTTGTTACTCAAGAACCCACGTCAACGAACATTACCGGTGAAGAAACTTATGAAGAAGAAGTAAATCCACAATCCAATAAATACCCAAACTTTATCTTTGAACCAAGTCTTGATAAGCTTATGTCTTTTTTTGAATCACAAACATTTTTTTCACTCTTTAAACAAGCAGTCCATGAAGCAGAGTTAGCACGATATGGTTCTCGTATTAAAGCGATGGAAGAGGCATATGGTTCGATTAATGATGAAATTAAAACGCTGAGTGCAGCAGAACGTCGAGTGAAAAATTTACTCGCAAATAAAAAACAGCAGGATCGAATCTCAGGAATGGCTTTGTGGAAGTAATATATGAATATTGGACGAGTAAAAAGTATCAATGGACAAATTATCCAAGTTGAATTTATTGATGATCACCCGAAAATTCACGATATTTTAATATTAGAAAAACATGAAGAAGTAAAGATGGAAGTGTTTAGTTCTTCGGAGGCAAATACGTTTTTTTGTTTAGCACTAACTCCTACGTCGCTCTTATACCGTGGTGCTCCCGTACAAAATACTATGAAATCTCTTGAGATTCCTGTGGGAAAAGAAATTCTTGGAAGAATTATAAATATTTTTGGTGAACCACAAGATGGCAAGCCACCATTTCAGACAACTGAGAAAAAAATGATTTATGAACGAATAGATAATTATGAAAAAATAACAAAATCAAAAGAGATTTTACAAACGGGGATAAAAGCAATTGATTTTTTTTCACCTATTCTTAAAGGAGGAAAGGTAGGTTTGTTTGGTGGTGCGGGAGTTGGAAAAACAATGCTTCTCACCGAGATTATTCATAATGTTGTTATTTTGAATAAAAATGATAATGTTTCAGTCTTTACAGGTGTAGGAGAACGGGTCCGAGAAGGACATGAACTCTATGAGACGTTAGAAGAAAGTGGTGTTTTAGATAGTATTAGTCTCATCTATGGGGCGATGGGTGAAAATCCGGCAATTCGGTTACGCACGGCGATTGCAGGGTGTGCAATAGCGGAATACTTTCGCGATAAATTAGGAAAAAATGTGTTACTTTTTATTGATAATATGTATCGTTTTGCCCAAGCGGGATATGAAATAGCTACGTTAACAAACAGCATTCCTTCAGAAGGTGGATATCAAGCAACATTAACCTCTGAAATGGGTGAATTACAGGAAAAAATTGTATCTACTTCAGAAAATAATATTACCACTTTTGAAGCAGTTTATGTTCCTTCCGATGATATTACCGATTTTGGTGTGCAATCAATATTTCCCTATCTTGACTCAACTCTTATCTTATCTCGAAATGTCTATCAAGAAGGGCGATTCCCTGCAATTGATTTTTTCTCATCAAACTCTTCTGCATTAAGTTTGGAAATTGCAGACAAGCTTCATTACGAAACGGTAATTGAAGCCCAGAGTATTCTCAAGCAGGCTTCAGGAATTGAAAGAATTGCATCGCTTATTGGAGAATCAGAATTATCCGCTGAAGATCAACAGGTGTATAAGCGAGCTCGATTTATCAAAAACTATATGACGCAGAGTTTTTTTGTGCTTGAAAGTCAAACAGGGAAAGAAGGGAAATACGTTCCATTATCGGAAACAATTCTTGATGTACGTGCCATTCTTGACGGGAAATGTGATACGATTGATATCGATAAACTGCGAAATATTGGGAGTTTAAAAGATATACAATCTACGTAAGTATGATAGATGTTCCATTACTTGGCAAAACACTCCGGGTTACTATTAAAAGTCCACAAGCATTGGTGTACAAAGGCAATGCCCTTGCAGTTACCTTAGTAAATGATAATGGAGTTCTCGATGTGCTTCCTTATCATGCAAATTTCATTTCTCTTATTAAAGATTCTGTTACCATTTATGAAACAAAAGATAAAGAAAAAAAAATATCCATTGAAGAGGGCATTGTCAAAATTTTTGAAGATAACGTTGATATTTTTATTGGTATAAAATCGCTGAAATAATATTGTTCTGAAAAGAATTGAAAGAGTAAAAAGTAGAATTAAATAACTAGCCTCAAAAGTTCACGAATTATTAACGAAAATTTTATCATTTATTGACATGCTAATTAGGTTCATTTACGATAAAAATATAGCCTTATGAATCGGGTGTTTTTTCGGCGTAATAAAGTTAATAAAAATAGCATTGATAATCAACTGTCGAAAAAAAGTTTCCTTAGACTTTTTACACAAGGAATTCTCGCAAGTATTTTACTCCTTTTCGTTTCCTATGCAGTTTTTGCCTTCATGCCTTTTGTCCCAGGTTTATCTCATAAAACTATCTCTCAAGGAAATAACCCAACAACGTCAGTACTCGGTGATACTACCAATGCTGTAAGCGAAGTGGGAAATGTTGCCTTTAATATTCCAGCAATTTTTAATGACTCGGCAGAATTTAAAAAAGATCTCACGGTTGATGGAAAAACGATCTTTAATGACAATGTAAAGCTCAATAACAAAAATTTAGATTTAGGAACAGGAATTATCACAGCAGCAAATTTAAATAACCTCATTAATGGGTTGACTGCAGGAAGTGGCATTACCGTTACTCAGGGTAGTACACCAACGATTAGCAATGCAGGTGTTCTTTCCGTGGAAGGACAAGTAGGTGCGGTAACGTTTACTCAAGGATCAGGAATTACTATTAGTGGAACTACAATCACGAATTCTGGTGTAACGAGTTTTGGCGGACAAACAGGAAGTATCACATTAACAGCAGGAAATGGAATCGCAGTAAGCGGAACAACAATTTCAGACACTATTGCCAATGGGTTAACTGCAAACGGTATTGTCTATGCTAATGGTTCATCTGTGCTTGCCTCAATTAATCCTCCTGCCTCATCAGGTTATTTATTAGAATCAACATCCGGTGGCGCACCCATTTGGTCGACGTCAGTAAATCTCGGTGGTATTCTGACTGATGGAACTTATGCAGGAGCAAATGCAATTCTTTATGCTGCACCATCTTCTGGACAATTCTCAACTGCAACAACTTCAACTGGGTCGCAATGTCTTCTTTCCTCAAGTGGTGTTTCAGGTATTCCTAGTTGGGGAACGTGTGCTTTAGGAACCAATCTCTGGCAATTGAACAGTGGTGTTTTGTCAGCTACCAATATTACCAATGATTTAGCTATTGGAGGAAGTAGTACCTCATCGGCATTATTTCAGGTTTTTGCGAACACTGGAAATGCGACAACAGCAGGAGCATTAACCTTTACTGGTTTGGGATCGCAACTTCAAACAGTAAAAAACCAAATTTTAAAAATAGGAGGTAATACAACAGGAGATATACAATTTCTACCAGGAAACTCGCCCTCAAGTCTTTATCTTTCATCAAATGGAAATGTAGCCATTGGAACAACAAGCGCGAGTCATATGTTAGAGGTATATGGTCAAATGGAAGCTGGGATTCAAGGCAATATTGGAAGTATATTTTATTCGTTAGGCTTAACAAGAGGGGGAAATGGTACGTTAACAACTCCGCAACTTTATAACAATACCGGTACATCGAATGCACTTATTTTAGCAGGTGGTGTTTCTGGTGGCGGTACAGTTGCCGTAAGTAATGCATTGAGTGTTGGTACTATTTCTCCACTTGCGACATTTGATGTTCGTGCAAATTCTGGAGGACAATCAGTGGCATCGATTTCAGGAAATACTATGGCGACATCATTAGTGATTGATAATACAGGAACAGGGGATCTTATAGCTGCGTCAACCGCTGGGCTCATCCGATTTGCTGTGACAAATAACGGAAATATTAATATTAATAATACAGCACTGTTAACCACTACTGGTGGGTCAAGTGCTCCTATTCTCTATAATAGAAATATTACAGGAACTGGATATGCTCAATTCTACACTGGTGGTATATCAGCTGAGAATGGAATATATATGGCTGGTAATGGAGATACCATTACTTCTGCTTATAATCTTTCAAATAGCTATGTTGAACTTGCTGGAGGCAATAATAGTGGAAATTCAAATCCTACTGGAGCGATATTGAAAATAACAGGGCCAAGTTATGCTAACAACCCGAGTGATTTATTAATGACAGGATTTGTCGGAATTAATAATACCGGAACTACTTTAGGGAATTCGGCACTCACGGTGAATCAATCAAATGTAACAGGTGATATTTTCAGTGCTTCATCTTCCGGTAATTCTGAATTTACCATTGGGAATAATGGAAGCATCACTGATGCGAATTATATGACATCTGGTGGACTATTTTACGCAACGAACACTGGTTTATTGCAGCAAACAGGAGCTGGAACCACAGGCCAATGTCTCCTTGGTGGAACGACGCCAGCATGGGGTTCATGTGCATTAGGGACACAGTATTGGCAGTTAAATAACAGCGTTTTATCTCCTGTTAATGCAAATTATGATCTTGCTGTTGGCGGAAATAGTACTAACTCTGCATTATTTCAGGTTTTTGCAGCTAATGGAAACGCAACAAGTTCGGGTAATTTTACATTTGCTAACGCAGGTATAATACAATCAACAGCAAATCAAAACTTAACAGTGGGTGGAAATTCAACTGGTAATATTATATTATCTCCACTGAATAGTTCTGGATATGTTGGTATTGGTACTTCAAACCCTTCACAAATGCTTTCACTTGGGTATGGAAATGTTAATTTGTCTGAAGTTGCTCCACCGACTTCTGCACCAACAATTGCCTTAGGTAGTGCTGGAGTACTGAATACAACTGGTTATTATAATTATGTTGTAACATATGTTAACAGCATTGGAGAAAGTATAGCTGGGCCGTTAAGCAATAGTGTTACACCGACAAATCAACAAATTAATTTGACTAATATTCCTATAGGTCCTGCAGGCACAACTGCTCGAAAAATATATAGAAATAAAAGTGCAGCAGCTGGTTCCTTGTTTTACTACGTAACCACGATCAGTGACAATGTTACGACAACCTATACGGATAATACTCCCGATTCAAGTTTGGGCACAGCTCAACCAGTGTTAAGCACGACGGGAAGTTTGACTTATTTAAACGGAACATTAATACAAGTAGCAAATGAAGATACCACGATATTAGGATTTGGGGCAGGTTCTTCAGAGACCGGATTATATAACACGCTTATGGGATATTATACAGGACACTATAATACTGTTGGAATTTCTAATACTGCTGTCGGTAATCAAGCTTTACAAAATAACACCAGTGGGAATTATAATACCGCATTAGGATTTAGAGCAATGATAAATAATACTACCGGAGGGGCGAATACAGCAATTGGAGAAAATGCAATGCTTGATTCGAGAACTGGGAGTAATAATACGGTAATTGGATATTATGCTGGTTTAGGAGTTAGTAATAACTCTTATTCAAATAATACGCTTCTTGGGTATTATTCAGGAAATGCTTTATCAACGGGGAGCAATAACGTTTTATTAGGATATAATTCAGGAAATAATTTAACCTCAGGAGCAAATAATATTATCCTCGGCTATAACTTAGCAGCATCATCAGCAACAGTAAATAATTCATTAAATATTGGTGGCATTATTTATGGAGATACAAGCATACAAAGTGTTGGTGTTAATACCAGTTCATTCGGAAATGGTGCGTTTGTGGTAAATCAACCGAATAGCTCTGGATCTATTTTTGCTGCTTCCTCATCAGGTTCTACAAAATTTGTTATTAATAATAATGGAAATGTTGGGATCGGTGGTATTTCAACAGCAAATCAAGCTTTGGAAATTGCTTATGGAAATTTACGTTTTGATCAAGTAAATGCTCCAGGTGCACCAACAGTAGTAGCTGGGTCTGCAGGAAATCTTACTGGGAATTATCAATATGCTATTACATATGTAACAGCAAACGGCGAGACAAATATGGGTGCAGCCTCAGCCGTTGTTTCTCCCTCAAGCCAACAAGTAAACCTTACTAATATTCCAACAGCGGCAAGTGGATTAGGAGTAACCGCAAGAAATATATACCGTACGACTGCTGGTGGAACTACTTATCTTCTCTTGACAACAATCAGTGATAATGTCACGACAACTTACACTGATAATACCGTAGATGGTTCATTAGGATCAGATTATACCTATCGTGATAATACGACGGGAGCACAACTATATCTCGGTTCAACAGGAGCAGGTTTTCTTGGAACATATAGTACTGGTTTTGGTCAGGCAGTCTTAGCAAACAATACTTTAGGATACCAGAATACTGCCTTTGGAGTAAAAGCATTAACAAATAATACAACAGGAAATCAAAATACTGCTATTGGTTATTTAGCCTTAAAAAATAATTCAACAGGATCAGCAAATACAGCATTGGGTCTTGATGCATTGCTCAATAATACCTATGGAGGATCAAATGTCGGAATAGGACAAACTGCATTATTTGATAACACCACAGGTTCGTTTAATGTAGGTATTGGAAATAATGCACTCTTTAATAACACGACAGGCACGAGAAATACAGCAACGGGATATGATGCGTTATATACGAATACTACTGGACAATATAATTCAGCATATGGCCATTATGCACTTGAATCAAGTACCACATCGAGTTATAACACCGCAGTTGGTGAATGGGCTTTACAAGCGGATACAACAGGAGGAAGCAATACAGCTCTTGGCTATTACGCTGGTGCAGGGTTAAACACTATTAACGCATTAACCACTGGAATTAGTGATACCTTTATTGGGTATAGTTCTGGATTTGCTTCGCCTGTCCAATTTAATTTTTCTACAGCCATCGGTGCCGGTTCCTTAGTACAAGCAAGCAACAATCTTATTTTAGGTGGTACTGGAACGTATGCAGTAAATGTAGGTATTGGGACAACTTCTGCTCTCGCAACTATCGATGTGCGGGGAAATATTGGAACACAACCCGTTGCTTCATTCTCTGGGACAACGTCAAATGCAACTTTGGTTGCAAATAATGATGGAGTAGGTCCATTATTTTCTGCATCTTCATCTGGATGGCCTCGATTTAATGTGCGAAATGATGGAAGTATAGATTTAGGAATTGGTGGAGTTAATAACGTACCATCCAGTGGAGGATCAGGGACTGGGTTATATATAAATGGAAATTATCGATTAGGAGATCATTTTGGCACAAATAATTATACGATATTAACTCCGTTAAATGGATTATTAAGTCTTAATAATCCAACTAATAACGCAGCATTACAAATTTCAAATTCAGCAGGTACAAATTGGTTAAAATTAACCCAACAAGGGAATAATTCACAACTCTTTAATGCAGATGGAAATGGATTTTTATTATTACAACCAACAGGTAGTTCTAATGGAGTAGTAGCAATTGGATCCACTGCTCCACTTTATCAAACAGCACTATATGTAAAAGAAACAACGGCAAATGAGACACTCTTGATAGATCAGGAAGGAACAGGGGGAATAATAACTGCATCTCAGGGAGGAAATCTTAAATTCCAAATTGCAAATAACGGAGCAATTACAGACAAAAATTATATTACTTCCGGTGGGGTACTTTATGCTGATGGCACAGGTCTTTTTACCCAAACTGGCTCGGGAAATGCAGGCCAATGTTTGCTTGGAGGGACAACACCTGCATGGGGTTCATGTGCATTAGGTACACAGTATTGGCAGTTAAATAATAATGTTTTGTCACCTTCGAATAGTAATTATGATTTAGGAATTGGTGGAACAGGAACTGGTAGCGCACTCTTTCAGGTGTTTGCCAATACGATTAATACGCAGCCGGCAGGGACAGCCTCAACCTCAGGAAATCTTAGTTTTACCGGAAGTTCAAATGCAATAAATATGTTGAATGGTGGTTCATTAAATTTTGAAACATCAACAGGAGGAGATTCAGGTCTAACGAGTCGGTTATTTATAGCAAATAACGGCAATGTTGGGATTGGAACAGTAACCCCAAGTAGATTACTTGAGGTGTCAGGTAGTGGTAATCAATATTCACGAATTACGTCTACGACAACGAATGAAGCAGGTATAGAATTAGTAAGATCAGGGAATGGAGTGAATAGCTGGGCATTTGTCATAGGAGGATCAGGTGGAAATGTAGGAAGATTCGATTTACGAAACTCAACAAATCAATTTGCGTCATCATATACGACATATGCGCGATTCCAGCCACTGGTAGGAATGTCTCTTGGAGCTGGGGCAACTGATCCGCTTGCCACCTTTGATGTACGTTCACTTGTTGGTACAAATCCAACAGCGTCGATCTCAGGAGCAACTTCCTTTGCTGCGTTAGTAGTTGATAATTCTGGAGTAGGAGATATAGTAACCGCTTCATCCTCAGGGGCAACTCGTTTTGTAATAACCCAAGCAGGGAATGTTGGAATAGGTACGGCTACACCAGTATCGACATTACAGTTGAATAGTGGTGGGGGTGCAAATGCAGATACGTTAACCATTGGAAATATATCCTCAAAAGGAATTAGTCTAAGAGATACAGGAACAGCAGTAGATATTCTTTCTAGCGGAGTACCACTCTATGTGAATAACGCCACAGCTGTGAATACGTATATAAATCCTACAAAAGGAGGGTATGTTGGAATAGGCAATGCATTACCAGGTAATACACAACTCGTTGTTAACCAACCAAATACAAATGGAGATATTTTTGATGCATCACAGTCAGGAAATGCTAAGTTTGTCATTAACAATAATGGAAATGTGGGAATAGGTATAACGAATCCAAATACACCGTTGCATGTAATGAATACCAATTCCGGTGTAACTTCCAATGTATTAACATTAGGAAATGGATCAGTAAATAATAATACAGGTGCACAAATTAATTTTAATTTATCTACTACAAATACAACTTTTACTGCAGATATTGCAGCAGTTCGTACTAATGCAGGAGGTGGAGGAAATGCAGCGACATATCTCTCTTTTGGTACAAATCCAGGAACCAATAGCTCAGGAACAAACGAAGTTTTGAGACTCTCTGAATTTGGAGGTGCTGGTTTTCAGACAAATTCTATTGGGAATGATGCCTTAGTTGTTAACCAACCTAATAGCAGTGGAGATATTTTTAGCGCTTCGCAAGGCGGCAATACCAAGTTTGTTATTAGCAATGCCGGTAATGTAGGGATAGGAACGACGAACCCATCAGCGACTTTGGATATAGGATCACATAATTTAAATGGGACAACCACTCCGGCTTTTTTGGTCCTTTCCGATGTTACAAGTAATGCCAATGGTAACGCACTAATTAACGGACAATGGAATTCTCCTAACAGTTGGGGTATTGGTCCTGCAACCAATTCTTTAACAGATAACACTCTGCGTATAGGAAATATCTCAGGTAATTTTGGTCGAACATGGAACGCTACCCAAAACCTCAGTATTCTCCTAGGAGGAACACTTGGGAATTCTGCACTTAAGGCCTCAGCTCTTGATATTGAACAAAATAGTTTAGGCAATAGTGCATTAGTAGTCAACAACTCTGGAGGTGCTGGTGATATCTTCACTGCTTCCTCTGCCGGATCTCCGAAGTTTGTGATTAATTCTTCTGGTAACGTAGGGATTGGGACGACAGCCCCCGTTGATAAACTGAATGTGCTTGGAAATATTACAATAGGTGCACAGGTGGATGCCAGTTCAGGAGCATATACTAGTCTTAATAGCGCTGCAGGGACATTTGGTTCTCAAACAAATATCGAAGGAGCGACATCTTCAGCAGTATTTAAAGGAAAGTTATTTGTTGCGACAAGAAGTACAGCGTCAGGAGGATCAGCGGGTGTATACCGATATGATGGAGGTACCACATGGACACTTGTAACTCATGCACCAGGTCAAGCCGTCACAGCTGATGCAGCAAATAGCATTAGTGGGTATAGTATGGTTGTGTATGACGGAAAACTTTTTATCGGTTCACAAACATCTACAGCGGAAGGTAGTGGTACCGCATCAGTGTATGTGAGTAGTACCGCTGATACTACTGCGGACAGTTTTTCACTCAACAGTAGTTCAACCCAAGGAACAATAGTAACTGGAGGGACTGCAAATATTGATTCTATTGATAGCATGGTTGTGTACAATAACGAATTGTATATTTTAACAGGAAAAATTGGAGCGGCGGAGATATATAAATACCAAGGTGGAACAGGAACAGCAGCATGGGTTGTGGTAACCACTGTTCCCGGTGAGCCAGCAAATAACGTGAACGATGCGGTTGCAGGAGGAATATTACTGGTTTTTGATGGAAATCTGTATTTAGGTTCGCGAACCGGTGTTGCCCAGAACGCGGCGGTATTCGTCTATAACGGTAAAAACCAGTCAGCTAATCCTTTTACGGTTATCAATAGTACCCGTGGCAAATTTGACCAAGACACTAATTATCAAGATGTAACTGCGATGACTGTATATAACGGAGAGATGTATGTAGCTGTGACAAAAGGACCAGGCACTGCGGAGGTTTACCGTTACTATCAAGGAACGTTTGTCAGTGCAGGTATAGGATCACCATTCAAGGAATTGAATGGAACAGCGGGAAAAATAGATCCCAATGTTGATACCACGCAAAGTGTTCGGGCAATAACATCAATGGTTGCATATAATGGACAGTTATTTGTTGGATCAGAAACAAATAATGGAGGTACGGGTGCGATTTACCAATATGATCCAACAACGGCAAATAACTTTTCCGTCACACTTTTAGGAAGTAACAAAGGTGTCTATGGATCGGATACCGGAATTTCAGCTGTATATACCATGATTGAAATGAATGGCACACTGTATATTGGCACAGATCAAGCAAATAAAGGAAGTATCTATACCTGGACCGGGACCAAAAATAACTCGTTTGCGTTGAAATTTGATAGTGGTAGTACGAATCCTAATTATGGTGCAATCAGTTTTGTTGGAAGTACTGATACTGAAAGTAATCTGAACCATACAGGAACTTTCCTTTTTAGTAATGCGATTGCACTTGCTTCTGGTGGGTTTGACTATGCTGAAGATTATCAAACAAATGATCACTCCTTAATGCCAGGTGATGTTGTCCAAATTGATCCAAATAATTCAGGATATGTCGAAGTAGCTTCAAATGCAGCTGCAGTTATTGGTGTTTATTCATCAAATCCCGGATTCGAACTGAAACCTTCGCAGTCGCAAAGTTCTGATGCTAATTATATCCCAGTTGCACTTTCTGGACGTGTTCCGGTTAGAGTAACAACAGAAAATGGTTCTATTCAAATTGGTGACTTCTTAACGACGTCATCGATACCTGGAGTAGCAATGAAAGCAACCAAAGAAGGGTATGTAATCGGAAAGGCACTCGAATCATATACTAATACAGATCAAACAGCAATTGGAAAGATTATGGTGTTTACGAATATTTCTTTTGCTGATCCTTCTCTGTCGATAATGGCAGACGGAAATATATCTTCTGTTGCTACCGATATGACTGCTTCAGTTGAAGCTGAAAGTAATTCCAATGTTTCAGGTATAAATACTCTTAATTACTCAACACAATTTAGTAATCTTTCCTCAACTGTTACTGATTTACGAACGAGCGTTGCGTCTATCACTGCTCAACTTACTAAAGTCCAAAGTATTGATGATTTAACATTACAAATGACTAATCTTGAGAAACAAGTATCAATACTAACGGGAATCTCAGCTATTGGTTCCCAATCAGCAAGTATCTTAGGGACGACAACGACTGACGCAACGATCTCTGGAAATCTTTCTGTCGCAGGGAAAACATTGCTTACCAATCTTGGAGTAACAGGAACAATTAGTGCGGGAGTACTTACGGTAAAAGGATTAGATGAAACGGGAAACGCAAGTATTAATACGTTGTCTGGTCCGTTGAAGCTGCAGTCTGACGGGATTAATAGTGTAGATATTGCTAACGGGAAAGTTGTTATTGATCCCATAGGAGATCTGAAGACAGTCAGTGGAATTACTGCAAAGAAATACAATGTTGATACATCAGATACGAATGCAGCATCTGTTGGAGAGGGAATCATTCCTGCAGGCAAAACTGAAGTTATTATCAAAACTTCTGCAGTTAGTGGTAATTCACGAATTTTTGTAACACCGCATACACCAGCATTATTGGGTGTCATATCGCAAGTAAAAGGCCAATCGTTTACTGTTATGCTTGATAAAGCACAAACAACAGATATTCACTTTGATTGGTGGATTATTAACTAACCATCAAAGGTTTTTTACGTAACTGAAATAAACAAAACACAAATAATAATTATGAATTTTTGGAAAGTAATTGGAAAATATTTCTTCTTTGCAGGTTTGCCGCTTCTCATCATTGCCATTCCTTTACTTGTCGTTTCTTCGCGACATACCCAACAAATTCGTCAATTTGCATCAAGTGATATTTTGCATGTACAAGGAAATCAAATAGTCGATGGGTCAGGAACCCCAATTATTCTGCGAGGAGGGCAAATTGAAATGTTGAATATTGCAGGTTTTGAAACGAATGGTACGAAGGCAAATGACACCTATATCCATTTTCCTCAAACCGTTACAGTAATGCATGATGTGTGGCATATGAATATTGTTCGTCTTCCTACCTGTAACTGGTTATGGCAGGCAAATCCAACAGATTATATAAATCGTTTACAAACAGCGGTGATGCAAGCAAACCAGGCAGGATTGTATGTCATTCTCGAAGCGCATGACGATAATCAATGTAATCCCCCATATGCAGCGCGATTAGAACCGTTTCATCTTCCTCGAACTGAAGTGAATACCTATTGGCAATCAATTGCCGGATTGTTTGCTAATAATCCTATGGTGATTTTTGATGTGTATAACGAACCAACAATTCATGCAAGAGGAACAGAGAGTTACACTGCAGCAGACTGGGATATCTGGCTTAATGGCGCGACAGAAAATGATGAAAACGGAAAACCAGTGCAATATGTCGGCATGCAGCAACTCGTCAATACTATTCGTCTTGCAGGAGTTAAACAAATTATTATGGTTGAAGGATATGCTACAGCCGAGACATGGCATAATATTAATCTTGGGAGTGGCTACTTTGTTCATGATACCCTTTCAGTGCCAAATATTGTTTATGAGACGCATAAATATGCCATTTTCGATTCTTCCAATTGGGATCAGGATTTTGGATTTTTAACCAAAGCGCCATATCTTCTCCCTGTCTTTGTGGGAGAGTGGGGACTACTGGGAGGAGATAATTCGGGACAAACAAATTGTGGCAATGTTCCGACACCCCAACCAACAAATGCTGATAGTGAAGTTGCTAACTTTCTCCACTATATGGAAACGAACAACATGGACTGGACAGCCTATTCATTTACACAGGAACATCTCATTTATACTGATGCAACAGGTAATTATTATACACCCACACTTTTTGCCAGTAGCTGGCAATGTCCTCAAAGGGGAATTGATGCTATTAATCATGCGGGGATGGGAAAAGATATTTTTGCTTACTTAACGAAAAATCAACCAACACCGAGTGTTTTCCCTTCAATAACAGTAACACCAACGCCGACATCTCCTCCGGGAAATGAAATATATTATGGAGCGTATGTAGAAAGTTTTAATCCGAAAGCAAGTGACTTATCGTTTCTTATGAAGTTTGAAACGAATGCAGGAAAGCCTGTATCGATTAGCCATTGGTTTGAATGGTTTGGAGGGACGGGTGCTTATACACAATTTTCTTCAAACTGGATGGATCTGATTCGGAGTCATGGTTCAATTCCAATGATAACTTGGGAGCCTATGGATATCGATAGCCCCAATGATCCTGCATATACCATACAAAATATTCTCAATGGACAATATGATACCTATATCACACAGTTTGCCGATGCAGCAAAGTCATGGGGTCATCCGTTCTTTTTACGATTTGCTCATGAAATGAATGGAAATTGGTATCCTTGGTCAGAACAAGTGAATGGGAATCATTCAGGCCAGTATGTGCAATTATGGAAACATGTCCATGATATCTTTACTAAAGAAGGAGTTACCAATGCTACCTGGGTATGGTGTCCAAGTAGTGGTGTAGATTTTAACACCTTAAAAGAGCTATATCCCGGAGACTCCTATGTTGATTGGACATGTCTTGATGGGTATAACTATGGTGGAAATAAATGGACAACCTTTACGCAAATTTTTGGATCAACATATACAAATCTTCTTAAGTTATCGCAAAAACCTGTCATGATAGGAGAAACTGCTTCTACTGAACAAGGAGGAAGTAAATCGCAATGGATTACCAATGCCTTAACCACTGAAATTCCTTCAAATTTTCAGCAAGTAAAAGCAGTGCTTTGGTTTGACTCAACAAATAAAGGGAAAACTGATTGGCTCATAGAATCATCTCCGCAAGCACAAGCTGCATTTGCTGCTGCGATACAAGATCCACAGTATATGACGAATATCTATAGCAACTTGACTCAATCTCCAATTCCTCCCCCATCTTCTCCAACGCCAACTTCTCGAATATCACAAACACCAACACCATCTTCAGGGACAACGCTTTCGTTTATTGTCGGGCTACATGGAATTGGAAAAGGGGGAACGAATGCCAATCCAAATGGATTGGGAACACAAACACCCCAGCATACTACCCGAACTATAAGCGTAACAGCAATCAATATCCAAGATAATAAACAGGCAAGTGCAACAGGACAAATAATTTTTAATGATAGTAGTGGTAATTTTCCTGGATTATTTACAGGGAATGTTACGTTTGCCAATCTACCTTCAGGAAATTACTTTATCAAAATAAAATCAGATGGGTTTTTGGAAAAGCAATTAGCGAATGTTGTAGCTATCAATGCACACATGCAGAATCGTCTTCCACAAGTAAATTTAACGAATGGAGATATTAATAATGATAATCAAATTAGTATTTTAGATTACAATATCA
>CAYQEE010000008.1:0-83639 GCA_964416445.1 uncultured Gammaproteobacteria bacterium | reverse complement strand
GTTACTAATGATAAATACCTTTTTTCAATAATTTTATTACCTCATAGTATTTTCTGCATACCACAAATATCCTAATCCTCCATTAGGTCTCTTTTTAGCTTCTCAAATACTTACTTAAAATGCAATATTGCTAAAAGAGAGATTTTATAAGCAGCAAAAACTAACGAATATTGCATGAAAATATCACTCGATTAATCTTACAAATGACTATCCTATAACAAAAATGGACTGATGCTTTTTTGGAGACCGGAGATGGATAACGATTTACTTATTCCCAACAAATTGCCAGCAGTTTCCTTCAGGATCCAGGAAAGTACAAAACCACACCTGGTTTTCAGGAGTTGAGAAAGGTGCAAGATAAGGCTTACTCACAATTGTTACCTTCGGATGATCTTTTATTTTTTCATACCAAAAAGATACGCCTTCTTCGGGATAGAGATTAAACAAATGTCGAAATTGTTCTTTTGCCTTCCCACTAATTTCCGAATGTTTTCCAAGCCATACGTTCAGATCGCCGACCACTTGAAACATATAGCCATAATCTCCGGGAATATCCAATTTATTCAAAAGGGTAAATCCTAAAACATCTCGGTAAAATGGCATCAGAATGTCAGGATTCTCAGAATAGATAAGGATACGATATTTCAGAAATCCCATATGTTTCTTGTCGCTATTATATCAGACAAAACAGAAAAACACCTGGGTGGTATAATAGTAGAGTCCTAGGAAGACATTTCACTACAGTTTATCATTGATAAATTGAGGAAAGTCCAGACAGGCATAAAGTCAGGGATGGAGCGTAAGCTCCAACTAGTAATAGCTGGTGTTCCAACTCTTTACCCACATGTGGAGTTGGAAACAGATCATGAAGTGACATGATTTGAGAGCAACAGAGACGAGTGGGTGTGCAACGAGCAATCCTCCCTGCTGCAACTTCCGAGCGACGCGTACGTACTTTATCGAGCGTCAATGTTTGAAGGCATAGAGAGATTGTGATTAATACAGAATCTGGCTTATTCTCTTCCTAGGATATTTTCTCTTCAGCGAGAATTTTATCGATAAAAAACTCAAACAGCAATCGAATAATCGCTGCTGTTGGAACCGCTAATATTAATCCTAAAATTCCTGCAATATGTCCTCCCGCAATAACCGCGAAAAAAATAATAAAAGGCGGTAATTTCGTAATCTTCTGCATCACATAGGGAATAATAAAATAATCTTCTAACTGTCGCAAAATAAAATATACAAAAATAACAATAATGGCAGCATTGAATGGATCCAAACCAAAATTTGTTCTCCCGGTTAACAATACGATTGTTACGGCAACTGCTCCAGCAATAATGGGTCCAATAACGGGAACAATTTCTGCAAATCCTGAGAAAATAGCAACAGTTAACGCAAACTGTACTCCAATAATAGACAGAATAATATACAACATAAACGACATAAGAAACACTAAGAACAATTGTCCTCGTAAATAGCCGCTTAAAACATAGTTTATTTTTCGAAGAAGAATCTCAACTTCCAGTCGATATTTTTTGGGTACACGTGCTAAACATTTATGTATATAATTTGCGCCGTCTTTCAAAAAGTAATAACCCGAAAAAAGAAAAATAAAAAAACTTACAATTCGTGAAATTGCTTGAGAAAAAAGCGGAACAACCGAACCTGTAGGAAAACGATTTACAAAATTGGATACCCGTAAAGAAAGTAATAAATCGTTTGCTGAAGGTCGGAGCCAATACGGTAAATATTTTATTCGCATTCGTTGATAGTCGATAATTTTATTGGTAACACGAACAATTTCAACACCTTCCTCACTCGTTCTTTTAATAAGTTCTGTCCCGATTAGTACAAACACCGATAATAAAATGCCATAAATAAAAAGGATACTTATGGTTCGTGATATTTTGAAGTGTTTTGAAAAAAAATTAATAATGGGATTTAGTAAATAGGCAAAAATAGCGGCAAGAATAAAAGGAGGGAGTATAGTTCGCTCAATGAAAAGAAACCAAATAACAAGAATTCCAACAATGATAAAAAACCATTGCTTTAAACGCATAGTGCAAGTATACCATCAATACACGCTAACTGCTGGCGCTGGCATACAATTTGAGGGCATGTCTCCAAAACAATATACTTATGCCAAAGAGCATCAAACTCACGCCATAAGAAACCATGACGAGAGGAAGCGATAGAATTCCAAGTAACACTTTCGTAGGAAATGTTATCATAATACCAACAGGAATAATAAACGTTAAAATACCACGAATAGGCTCTTTATAGACATCAATGGGAATTCTTCCCATCTGGGTCAGATCTCGATATAACATTAACGCATTATCAATTTCTGTCGTCATGATAGCAAGAGACAAAATTATAATATGAAGCGACATCGCAATAAGAAATGCATTGAGAATAAGCAGCACATACATACTAATTTGCAACAAGCTTATTGCAGGAAGTTTGATTGCAACAATGATGATAAAAATTACTGATAAGAGAAGAATTGATAAATCAAAAACATCACTTCCCCCAAAGAGTGAACGAAAAAGCGGAGAGAGCGGTCGAAGTAAAAAATAATCAAAATCTCCTGTTACAACATATTGGCGAAATCGATACACTTCACGGAAAAAAAATTGCGGTAAGGTATCAATTAAATTGAATGTTAAGAAAAAAATAATCATTTGATTTAACGAATATCCAGCAATAATGTTTGTTTTTGTTCCCAATAAGATAAGAAATGCAAGAAAAAGAAAAAAACGAACTATTTTTCCAATAATAAAAAAGAGCGCTCCAAGTCGGGAACTGAATGCAACTTGTGACGCATAACTCGTCAATTTCCACCAAAGATACACATATCGTTTCATATTACCTCCCTGTCGCAGTGTATTCTTGCAACCCTTTCAGCCAAAGTGACATAACAATTCTGTGCAATACAGCAATCCAAACAAAAACAATAAATAGCGAGATGCTTATTTCCTTCAGTGATAATTGCCCCAAATATATTTTTACTGGAACAAAGAGCAAATAACTAAAAGGCAGAAATTGAAAAATATGATAGAGCGGTTTTGGTAAGAGATCTAAGGGAAACAATCCTCCTGAGAAAAACTGAATGACAACAGAATATAAAAATCTGACACCCCATACATCAGTACTCCAGAAGCCAACAATACCTAAAAGGAAATTTAAGAGAAAACTGATACTCATTGCACCAATGAGGTTGATTACAAAAAAGACGAGCATAAAGAAATTTGTTTGAATAAAAAATGGAGGATGCAGGAAAAGAAAAATGATAAGCAGCTCAATGAAAGCAAAAGAAATATTCATTGCTTTGTCACCAATATCCCGCGAGATCCAATAATAAAAATAATTTATTGGCCTGATGAGAAAATTAGTTAAATTTCCTTCAATGATTTCTTCCCCAATCCCAATACTTTTTGAAGAAAAAACAAACGAATTCATAATTGCTGTTCCCAAGACATAGGTAAGCATACTTTGTTGGGAATAAGTACCGATTGAAGTACGGGGAGGCAATATTGCATACCAAAGAAAATAAATCGTTAATAACTGGAGAACCTGCCGAAATCTCCACATGAAAAAATTTAACCGGTAGACAAACATTTCATCACAGGTATTCTTTGCAATAAGAAAATATTTTTTCATGATCCTTTTTCTTGACTCGTAAAAACAATGCGGATAATTTCTTCAATATCAGGATCTTCAATCTTAATGTCTTCTATGGGAATAACTTTCATAATTTTTGCTAATATTTCTTGTGAATCTTTCTTTGTCACTTCAAGAACAAGCTCAGGAAAAAGAAACTTCTTTATTTCTCCCAATGTTGCAATTTTTTTCGGATCAACATATTCAGCAAGCACTATTGATATAATTTTATATGGTGCATGTTTTTTGATAAGATTAGCAAGCAACCCATCAAACAAGATTTTCCCGTGATTAATAATGATTACCCGTTTACATAATGCTTCAACATCTCGCATGTAATGACTGGTTAGTAGTATCGTTGCATTATATTTCCTATTATATTCTTTAATAAAATCTCTCAAACTTTTCTGCATGAGTACATCTAACCCTATGGTTGGTTCATCAAGAAAAAGTATCCGGGGACTATGAATTAATGCAGCCATTAATTCCATTTTCATTCGTTGTCCCAACGAAAGCTTTCTTACCGGTATATGCAGAAATTCAGAAACATCAAGAATTTTTGTTAAATCGCCAACGATTTCTTTAAATTCATTATTACTGACGCCATATACTTCTTTATTTAATAAAAGCGTTTCCATACCAGGTAAATCCCACCATAACTGATTCTTTTGTCCCATGACAAGTGATATACTTCTCAGAAAATCATACTTTCGCTCAAAAGGTACGTACCCGATAACATCAATCTCTCCTGTTGTTGGATACAATAATCCTGACAAACATTTTAACGTCGTCGTTTTCCCTGCCCCATTGGGACCAATAAATCCCACGAGTTCTCCCTTCTCGATGGTAAAAGAGATATCATTAATTGCTTGTATTTGTTCATATTTTCGAGCGAATAACGACTTTACTGATCCAAACAAACCGGGCTCTTTTTTATATATCGAAAATGATTTTGATAAATGAGAAACTGATATTGCATTCATAGTCAGATGATTATAACAAAAAGAAACTCCTTACAAAGAAATGTAAGGAGCTCTTTTCAAAAGTGGTCGTCTTATCGAACTACTTTTTTTAATGTTTTACCGGGTGTAAATCCGGGAGCTTTTCTTGCAGCAATCGTAATTGCGGCGCCTGTTTTTGGATTTCGACCTGGTCTTGCTGCTCTTTTTCGGACACTAAATGTGCCAAAACCAGTAATAACTACTTTTTCTCCACGTTTTAAGCTGTCTCTGATCGCGTTAAGAAATGCTTGAACTGAATCTCGAGAAGCTTTATTAGTGAGGTTTGCTTTTTTTGCAACAAGCTCGATTAAATCTTTTTTTGTCATGTATCATTTCACCTCCTTCAGGGCAGTAAGATTCGTAAAAAATAATTTATTTCCTGTGTACAATTAGATCTAAAATACAACTTAATTCAATTGCTTGTCAATGGAACAAAAGAGATCAGATTGATTTATCAACCTTTCAAAAAAAAATTATTGAGCAGATTGCAAAGACAATGTTAAAATTGCCGTTGGTTGATTAGCAAGTGATAGTGTGTAAAATATCGAATTCACTGAAATAGAATTTTTTAATGGCATGGTAATTTGATTTGCTTGTAATTTCTGAACCATATCTTGATACGTAATATATAACCAATGAATCATTTCAGGATCAATAGCATTTTCAAGAGCTGATATGTTATTAAAAGGAACATCGTAATTCGTGATTGAACTTAGAGGAACGGTCATTACTATTTTTACTACATTATCTGCATCACCAATAATCGTCACAATCGTGCCAGTATTCACTTGTTGTAATGAATAAGCTTCTTGCCCTCCGTAATACGGATCTGATGCTGCAATGGAAGTATCTTTAAGAAAGACAAACCCATTTGCACTGAGTGCATTAACAATAGTGTTTCTGGTGAGTGTATTACCCAATGGATTTAACTTTTTTGGTTGAATATGGAGAATAGGGGTACCATAGAGACGATTACGCGAAGAATGAGTTTGTAACGGTGTTATTGTTGCTGGAACGTTCGGTATGGGTTGTGAAAGTTGTCTTTGTTGCTGATAAAAAAGAAAAACTACTAATAGGAAAAAGAAAACAACAAATCCTCCAAAAATCAATAGCTGATGACGCTTCATGATGTTAGTGTCTCAGATTATAGAAAAAGAAGTCAAGATGAAGAGTTTATTACGCAGCAAGTGACTCGCCAGCGACAGCTCGAAATTCTCGAATTACGGTAACTTTTACCTCACCAGGAATTGCTAACGAATTACTAATTTGTTCTCTCAGTTTATTCGCAAGAATGACACATTGTTCATCATCAATTTTCTCTGGGATAACGATAACTCTTAACTCACGTCCTGCTTCAAATGCGTACGCATCTTCTACCCCTTCGTTCTTTTTTGCCATAACTTCCATCTCTTTTAAGCGTTTAGCATAATTTTCAATATCTTCATACCGTGCTCCTGGTCTCGCACCAGAGATTGCATCTGCAACATGAACAATAATTGATTCAACAGAAGAAAATGGTTTATCTTCATGATGTTCAGCTACACAGTTGATTACTGGTTCTGGGAAATTGAATTTTTTTAATAATTCTACACCAAGTTTTACATGGCTTCCTTCCCCCTCAACAACTTTTCCAATGTCATGGAAAAGTGCACCTAATCGAACGATATTGACATCAGCGCCAATTTCTTCCGCAATTGCGACAGCAATTTTGGTAACTTCAAGTGAATGGAGAATCAAGTTCTGTCCAAAGGAAGTCCGAAATTTAAATCTTCCAAGTGTTTGGAGTAAATTTACTGGAATATTAAATACATTAACTGATTGGGAAAGTTTTTCTCCCTCTTCAAGCATAATTTTATCAACTTCTTGTCTGGTTTGGTCAACAAGTTCTTCAATTCTAAATGGTTGGATTCTTGTATCTTTGAGCAATTTTTCTAAAGAACGTCTTGCGATCTCTCGACGAACTTGATCGAATGAGGATAAACGAATTACTCCTTCTTCATCTAACATGACATCAACCCCTGTCGCAGTTTCAAATGCACGAATATTTCTGCCTTCTTTCCCAATAATTCGTCCTTTCATTTCTTCACTTTCTACAGGAATAACCGAGACAGTATATTCTGCAACAAATTTTGTTGCACCATGCCGCATCGAATCTGCGAGTATTTGTTGAATTTTTTTATCTGCTGTAAGTTTGGCTTGTTCCTCTCTTTCTTTGATAATTCGGGCAAGGGATACTGTTTCTCTTTTCTCAACTTCCTGAATCAGTGATTGCTTTGCTTCATCACGAGTCATCCCTGAAATTTTTTCTAATTTCTCAAGATAATTTTCCCTCTCCTTATCAAGCTTTTCTTTTTCTGCTTCAATTTTCTCTTGTTTTTCTAATAACTTTTTTTCAAGTTCAAGTACTGATGTTTGTGTCATAAATAAAAGTTAAGAAGCAATAAGAAGACCTATTGATTAATAGGCTGAAGTATAGGTCTCAAAAGAAACATTCTTTTCTTTCCCCATATATCTTATTGTTCCCATATGGTAAGTATACTACTTTCTCAAAACATCGTCAATGCAAGCTTTAATAATGTCTAAACTAAATCCTCTTCGTGCCAGAAACCCGCCAAGTTTTTGATATAACTCTTGTCTTGAGAGACCTTTATATTTTTCCATTTTCTTTTGAAGAATTTTCATTGCTAATACTTTTTCTGAATGTTCATTATCGAATGTCATTTCTTCGTGAATGCTTTTGAGAATTTCTTTACTTATTCCTTTTTGTTGCAATTCGAGAGAGAGAACCCGCCATCCTTTTGGACGAAATTGAGTTCGCTGTTCAACCCACCATTTTGCAAAATCATAATCGTTAACAAATTTTTGTTCACGTAATCTTGAAAGTATCAGAGCTATTTGATCTTCGGGGACACGTTTCTTTTTTAAATTTTCGCGAATTTCGTATTCGCTACGAGGCCTTCGAGACAAAAATTTCAGTGCTTTTGTATAGAAAACTTCATCCATTAAACAAGCGGTTCATTTGCAAGTTTTTCTTCTTCGTTTTCCTTCCCAACTTCCATAGGAACTCTCGTTGCACTCAGCTTCATAATCTCACTGACAATTTTTTTCTCTAGTTCTTTATCACCTTTTATCGTATCAATCGTTGCAGCTCTTCCTTGCCCAAGCATTTGTTCATTATATCGATAAAATGCGCCTGATTTTGAGATAATCCCAAGTTCGACACCGACATCAACAATTCCACCCTCACGAGAAATACCTTCAAGATATACTTCGAATTCGGCTATTCGAAAAGGAACTGCTACTTTATTTTTGACAACTTTAACTCTATGGCGGGAACCAACAACTTTATCAGCATCTTTTATCGTTTCAATTTTACGAACATCCATACGAATCGTCGCGTAAAACTTTAAGGCAAGTCCTCCAGTCGTTGTTTCAGGATTTCCAAACATAACGCCAATTTTCTGCCTAAGTTGGTTCGTAAAAATAACAACGGTTTTTGATTTCGATATCACTGCCGTCAGTTTTCGTAATGCTTGGGACATCAGTCTTGCTTGTAAACCGACCATTGCATCTCCCATTTCACCTTCTATCTCAGCTCGAGGAACGAGTGCAGCGACAGAATCGATAACTAAAACATCAATGCCACCACTCCGTACAAGACTTTCAGCAATCTCAAGTGCTTGCTCTCCGGTATCAGGCTGTGAAATCAGTAACTCATCCAATTTTATCCCAATGGTTTCAGCCCAGAGTGGATCTAATGCATGCTCTGCATCAATAAATGCAGCCACTCCACCATGTTTTTGTGCTTGAGCAATAATAGAAAGACAAATTGTTGTTTTTCCTGAAGCTTCTGGTCCATAAATTTCAATAATTCTGCCTCGTGGCATTCCGCCAACACCTAAAGCAATATCAAGGGGAAGTACGCCGGTAGAAATTACTGAAATATCTAATTTTCCTCCTGCTTCACCAAACCGCATGATGGAACCACGTCCATATTGTTTTTCAATCTGATCCATTGCCATTCGGACTGCTTCCATTTTTTGTGCCGCTGCACTATCAGGAGTAGCCGTTGGAGTTTGTTTATTATTTGAGGATGCTCGTGCCATATTCTAGAATTATTCTAGCACGTAGATGATAAAAAACAACTATATCTTTCTATATTATCGGCTCGCATAGAATTACGACAAAAGTAAGAAAACATGATACAATAAAGCACGAAAACGGGGAGTAGTTTAACGGTAGAATGCCGCGCTGGGGGTGCGGTGGCTGGAGTTCAATTCTCCGCTCCCCGACAAAAAGTTACCCTACAATAATTCAAATCAGAAACGTTGCGAATAAAAATTCCTTCTTTAAAAAGAGAGATACAAGATTATCCCTTTATTTGTTGAGCCGGAGGTGTTAACACTTGCTTTACATTATCTGCCGCAGCGGCACGACGATCAGCGGTATTCTGTAACCTATCATGCATAAATGTTTCCGCACGCCATTGTCGTAAGGGGGTAAGCCTTGTTTTTGGATAGACAGGACTTTCAGGAATAGGCGTTGCTGAATACGCTGCTCTATCGAGTAAATATTGACTCGTAATTCTTTGCAGTTGTTCTTGTGTTGCTTGATCTACTTCAGTGGTACTATAATTTCCTTGCTCATTTACTCCTTGTTCTACATTAAGAACTTGAAAACTCATATTGGTGAGAGAGTCAGGAGTTGTTCTTACAACAATATGAGGTAACTGTTGACGAGTCATAACGTCAACTCTTCCAATGGAGATATCCCTCGTTCCATACATCGAATTAACCTGCACAGCTTGACGTCCGTCAAGAATCGTTCCATCATACTGTGTCAAAAGTTCTTCCTCTGATAGTTGAGCATTCTCAGGTAGAGGTTGAAATATCTGATCATATGGTGCAGGCAAAGCATTTCTTCTATCTAACACCGCTTGCCCTAGCTCAGCAAAATTATCTGGAACTCCTCTAATATTTTTAAATGCAGTCATATAAATATATGCATCTGCAGCGGCAATATCCTCATTTGTGGGACTAACTGGCTGTGTAATATGTTCAATATGGTCTGGCTGTTGTTCAGACATTGTCATATCTTGTATCTTAAAATCAATCAATCATATTGTCAAGTTTAAAAATGTACTTACGTGATTTCTTTTCCTTGTTATTGTGTATAGTAAACTGTCCACTGCAATTGTGATACAATTGCACCAGTTAGTAATGAGTTTGCGTAAATTTTCTCATTAATGAAACTATGGAAAAGACCAAAACTCAGGTTATCATTTTCGATTTTTCCCGAGTATTACTTCATCCTAAGGATCCAAGTATACCAAGTTTAAATAATCTCTATCGCAAGTTATTACAACAAAAAAAATTTAATTTCTTTGATTATTATAAATTAAATCATGAATTACTTGCCTTTTTACAAGAATTTAAGAAAAAACATCCTTTATATATTCTTACCAGTGATATGATTCAGAATGCTCCTGAAATACAACAGAATATCAAGGATATTTTTACCACAATATTTAGTGCAAAAGATTTTGGTTTTTCAAAAAAAGATCCTCAATTGTATAAAATTCTTGCACAAAAATTACAAATAAATCCGCAGGAAATTACATTTATTGATGATACTCAAGAAAATATTGATGCTGCTGCACAAGCTGGTATGCAAACAATTCACTTTATGACTAATCATCACTTATTATCAACATTACAAACTCTATGAAACTATCAAAACATAGTCATTCGTGTCTTCTGATTGAGCATGAAGAGAAAACTATTCTTCTTGATCCTGGCAACTATACTCGTGAAGAACAGGCTCTCAATATTGATACACTGAAAAATCTCGATAGCATTGGTATTACACATGAACACGCAGATCATATGGATATCCCAACAATAAAACAATTAGTTGAAAAATTTCCTAGCGTGCAAATTTATAGTAACCAATCCGTAAAAGAAATTCTCGAAAAAGAACATCTTTCGGTAAGTACAGAAGATAGTGCCATCCTTACTTTGGAGGAAGTAAAACATGAAAAGATTTTTTTTGGTCCTTCTCCTCAGAATGTTATGATTACCCTGTTTAATAAACTTTCTCATGTAGGAGATTCTTTCAGCTTTAACCATTCTGCAGAAATTCTTGCCCTTCCGATTCAAGCTCCATGGGGAAGCACCACATGGGCTGTAGAGACCGCGCTTACCGTTAAACCGCGAATAATCATTCCTATTCATGATTACCACTGGAAAGATACGGTGCGAAAAGCTTTATATGACCGCCTTGAACAATATTTCGCCAAATTTGATATAGATTTTAAGAAACCAGAAACTGGAAAAATATTTGAGGTGTAATAAAAATTGAAGAAATTGAAAACTTATGGATTAACGTATCGAACTACTTGTGCTTTCTTTTGCAGAGATTGCACATAGGTTGGAAGTATATCTTGTAATTTTTGACTTTGGATTTGTTGCTTAACTTCTTGATTAAGATCTGCAGGATTAACTCCTTGTAACGTATCTTTATTTTGATTGATGTAGTCAGTAATTTCAGCATTTGAGACTTTAATATTATTTGCAAGAAGCTTTTCAATAATCATTTGTACTTTTACTTGATCATAGAAATCTTGTTTTGTTATATTTTTATAGGCAAGATACTGATCTAAACTTTGCCCCTGTTTTGTTAATACTTTCTGAAATGCGTTTACTTGATTATTGATATCTGCTTGCGATACGACAATATGTTTCTTATCTGCTTCTTGCAAAATTAATTGTCTTGCAATTAATGCATTCAACACTTGGCTCCCTGATTGCAACTCAAGCTGATGCTGATAATCTAATCGATAAATTGGCTGTCCATTTACTTGAGCAACAATAAACCAACTTCGTAATAAATAACCAATAACTCCAAGGATAATTAGTATTCCCAAAATAAGAACGACTGGTTTTTTCCAAAACGGTTTTCCGTTCGTTATAGATGAATTCGCATTCGTGTCACTCGTTTCATTTTTCGAAGATTCGAAATTAGGTGAAATAACTGGTGATGTTGATTTTGGTTTTGCTGATTCAGTTTTAAATGTTTTTCTTTTTTGTTCGGGGGTTAGAGCAGAACTAACTTTTCTTGTTTTTCTTTTTGCAGCCATAGCGAGGATTATAACATACCTGAAGTAAAAAGCCAACAAGACAATCTATTCGTTATTTTTTAGATGTAATGATAAAATTGGAAAAATGATAAAAAGATCTTCTGAAATAGATACGCATAAGGATTACCGTTTTGGAGATTGTTTTTTCCTTCGTGCTTTTCCACCAGTACCTACTTTTCTTCTTTCTCGCACACGAGCATCTCGTGTTAGTAAGCCTACCGTTTTTAATGATGTTCTGAATTTTTGTGGGTCTAATGCGGATAAAGCTCGGGCAATACCTTTTGTCATAGCATCGAGTTGTCCATTTTTTCCTCCACCAACAACTTTTACTGTAATCGCATACTTACTAAATGTTTCCGTAATCACTAATGGTTGCATATACTGTGCTTTTGCTCTTGGCCCAGGAAAGTATTCTTCGACAGGTATTGCATTCACCAAAATTTGTTCTTTTTTAATTGGGGTTTCTCCCCATTTCGCATCCTCTTTCACATGCGCGTATAATCGAACTCTTGCAACTGCTTCTTTTTGCCGACCAATTGCGTAAACATATTCTTTTTTAACTTGTTTTTTTGTTGTTGTCTGTTGTGCTGTCATATTATTTCTTTACTTGTTCCCCAAAAGTATGCTCCGCTTCTGCAAATACATGAAGCCGATTTAACATTAAATCTCGCAATTTATTTTGGGGTAACATCCCTTTTACGCCTCGTATTACTATATCTTCTGGCTTTCTTTTTTGCAAGTCTTGAAAAGCTTCACCTTTTAATCCTCCTGGATATCCTGAATGCCGGTAATAAATTTTTTCTTCTGCTTTTTTGCCACCAATTTTAATATACTTTGCATTAATAACGACAACATGATCTCCACAGTCAATATTTCTGGTAAAGTAAGCTTTCGATTTACCCATTAACAATTGAGCGACCTCTGATGCTAATCTCCCAACTATTTTATCTTTTGCATCAATGACATGCCATTCCCGTTTTATTTCTTTAATAGATGTTGGTTTCGTAAAATTTGCTCCCATATATTATTTTGTTTCTTTTGCTTTCTTGGAAACTTTTTTTGTTTTTGGCGCTGCTTTTTCTGAAACTTCTTTTGTTGTTTTCGATTTTTTACTTGCTTTTTCTTTTTTGGTTGTTGTCACTTCTGCTTCCATTGTCTCAGATGGAGTTTGTGTTGATTCAGTTCCTATCACTTCTCCTGTAACAATTTCTGGTCTTTTCTCTACCCATTCTAACACAACCATCTGTGCATTATCTCGTAATCGGTTTCCAATTCGAATGATTCGAGTATATCCTCCTGGTCTTTGGGAAAACCGAGGAGCAATATCATCAATCATTTTACGAACAAGCGGTTGACTAAAAAATGGCTGTAAAGCACGTTCAGCGGGAACTCCACCTTTTTTTGCTTTAGTAATTAACTTATCAACTAATCCTTTTATAGATTTTGCTTTTGCTTCAGTTGTTTGTACACGTTCATGAATTACTAACGCGGACATAAGACTCTTAAACAAAGCCTTTCTTTCATTACTGTCACGCTGTAATTTACGACCAAAAACATGTTTTTTCATAATAGAAAAGCGCCACCCCGCAACCTCCTAATTGAAATGATGTAATTGTGCGAGACTGCGCTTATACTGATAAGGAAATACCTTTTTCGCGAAGTTTTTCTTCAATAACTGCAATTGACTTAGTGCCCATATTTCGCATTGCAACGAGATCTTTTCTTGGAGTACCGAGCAATTGACCAACAGTTTCAATTCCCCCATTTCGAAGACTGTTATAAATTCTTGTTGGTAAATCTAATTCATCAACTGTCATTTTTAAGAGTTCATCAGAAATTGATGGACTAATAGCAACACTTTCTGTTGGTTCAGTACTTTTTGGCTGATAAACTTGTGTAAAGTATGCAGCTAGAATTTTTGCTGTTTCATCAAGCGATTCTTTTGGTGTAATTGAACCGTTTGTCCATATTTCTAACACTAATTCATCGAAGTTTGTTCTTCGGCCAACTCGGGTAGCTCTCACCGTATAATTTACCCGCTGAATTGGTGTAAAAATTGCATCTGTAGGAATTGAACCCACTTCCTCCGTGTTTCTTTCTTCAGCTAACGAATAACCAAAACCTTCTTCAACAGTCATTTCCATATCTAACTTTTTATCTGAAAGATAACCAAGATAATGGTCTTTATTGATAACTTCAACACCATCACTTGCTTCAATATCGCCCGCAGTGATCTCTTTTGGTCCTTTTACAGAAAGTTTTAATGTTGCTGATTTTTTACTACCAGTAAGTCGAACGGATAATCCTTTTAGATTCAAAAGAAAATCAACAATATTTTCTTTTAATCCTGGTAATTGTGAGAATCGATGTTTAACTCCGTTAATCCGAACTGAAGTAACCGCTGAACCTGGAATTGAGGTGAGAAGAATACGACGCATTGCGTGTCCAAGTGTATATCCATAACCTGGCTCTAAAGGCCCAATAATATATTGTGCATAGACGCCAGTGGTTTTTGTTTCTTTAACAGTAAATATCGGATCAATCATAACAGGTATTATATCATTACCTAGAATAATATTCAATAATCAATCTCGTATCAAAAGGTGTTTCAATTTCAGAAAGTTTTGGTAACCGAATAAACTTACCAACGGTACCTTTTTTCTCTAAAAATGGTAAGAGAATTTTTTCTTCACTCAATAGTTTTGTAACATGAACATTACTTTGCATTTTAGCGTCAAGCGAAATAATATCTCCTTCTTGAACAAGATAAGAAGGGATACTTAATTTTTTTCCATTAACTAAGACGTGGCCATGACTTACCAGTTGACGAGAATGATATCTTGATTGCGCAAATCCTAGTCGATAAACAACATTATCAAGGCGTCTCTCAAGTGATGCAATAAGTAATTCTCCCGTATTCCCTTTTTGTTTCGAAACGATTTGTACCATATTTTTAAATTGTTTTTCTAATACACCATAGAGAGCTTTTGCTTTTTGTTTCTCACGAAGTTGCACACCAAATTCTGATAATTTTCTTTTTCGCTTTGCACCATGAACTCCGGGAGGTGTATTTAACCTTCGTTGTAATGAAGTCGATGTTTTATCGAGAATATTTACTCCTTCTCTTCGTGCAATTCTATGTTTTGGTCCAGTATATCGTGCCATATAAAAATTAAACTCTCCTCTTTTTCTTGGACCGTGGTCCATTATGAGGTAATGGTGTAATATCAGCAATTGATGAAATAGAAAGCCCTGCAGTTTTAACTGCTCGTAATCCTGAATCTCTCCCTGATCCTGGGCCTTTAATAAAGACATCTACTACTCGTAACCCTTTTTCAAAAGCCTTCTTTCCTGCATCTTCAACAGCAAGGCCTCCTGCATAAGGAGTTGATTTTCTTGTCCCTTTAAATCCTCGAGAACCTGAGGAACTCCATGCAATCGTTTCGCCTTTATCATTTGTTATGGTAACTAATGTATTATTAAAAGTTGCAGTAATATACAATTTTCCTTTTTGAGAGACGACAACTCCACCTTTTTTCTTTTTTACTACTGTTTTTTCTGATGTTGTTTTTTTATCTGCCATAGTATTTATTTTTTATCTGCTGGTTTTGCATCCCCTGTTATTCCCATTTTTGCTGCGACTTCTTTCTTAATTGCTCCAATAGTCATTCTCTTTCCTCTTTTCGTACGAGCATTTGATCGAGTTCTTTGTCCACGAGCAGGAAGGTTTCTACTATGTCGCATACCCCGATAACTTCCATTATCTTTTAATCGTTTAATATTTGATGATATTTCTGCACGAAGATCTCCTTCAACTTTATATGGCGCAATTGCATCAAGTAATCTTTTTTGCTCTTCTTCGTTTAAATCTTTTACTCGTTTTGTCGAATCAACATTTGCCACTTTCAGAATATTTTGAACGTTACTTCTTCCGATACCATAAATATACGTTAATGAGATATCGACTCTTTTTTCATCTGGTATATTGATTCCTACAATTCTCATAATTTATCCTTGTCGTTGTTTATGTCGTGGATTTTCACACACAACTCGAACAACACCTTTTCGTTTTATTATTTTGCATTTTGCGCATCTTGGTTTGACACTACTTTGTACTTTCATATTTTTATAACCTATACGTTATTCTCCCTCTTGTCTTGTCATAGGGAGTCATTTCGATTCGAACTCTATCTCCCGGTAAAATTTTGACAAAATTGATTCGCATCTTTCCAGACAACGTACAAAGTACAATTGACCCATCGGGTAATTGTACTCGAAACATTGTATTTGGCAGTGATTCTAATACTACCCCTTCTAACTCAAATGATCCTTGATGCGCCATCTATATAATCTTACAAGATTGAGTATTTATTATAACAAATACCCATACAAAGAGCAATTACTAATAATAACGTCATTTTTATCAAAAATGAGCGTTTTGTACATAAAAACTATACCTTCGTTATGATCGTATGGCCATCTCCCGTAACCTCAACTGTTCGTTCAAATAGGCCACCGAGACTGCCATCGGCCGTTTTAATAGTCCAATCGTCAGTACCTGAATAGATAACATCGGCAGACCCCATGTTATAAATGACTTCAACAGCGATTGTCATGCCAGGTTTCAAGAGAGGAGTTTTTTCCAAAGGACCTTCTAAATAGCCAGGAACCTCAGGTTCTTCATGTAAATTACGACCTACTCCATGCCCGATTAAGCTTCTGGTTACTGCATACCCTCCCATTTTTTCTACTTTTTGTTGAATCGCACGAGAAATATGCCCGATTCGATTTCCTGGCTTTACTTGAGCAATACCATCAAGCATGCCTTGTTTTCCGGTCTCTAAGAAACGAGCAATTTCCTTCGGCATGGACTGTGTATCACCAACATAGACCGTTTCAGCCATATCAGTGTGAAAACCATGTAAAAACACGCCACAATCTATCCCAATAATATCACCCGTTTTTAGTTTCCGTTGAGTTGGTATGCCATGCACAACGATATCATTTGTCGCAACACAAATGGTATGTTTATATCCTGGTACTTTTTTAAATCCTGGTTCTCCTCCTTTTTCAATAATGAGTTTTTCTGCGAGTGAATCAAGCTCTAATTCCGTAATGCCCGGTTTTGCTTGGTCAAGAACAGCAAAAAGAACCTCTGCTAAAATCTTACCAGCTGTTTTCATAATTGCAACTTCTTTTTGCGATTTAATTGGTATCATATCTTAACGATATTTTTCTAAAAATTCATCAATTTTTTTCTGTAATTCAGTGATATTTCCGTTATTATCAATGAGATAATCTGCAATAGCAATTGGGCCACCTTTACTTAAATGCTCGATTTCTCGAACATCTCGCAATGTTGCTTCCTCATAGGTAAATGCGCGGACTGATCTGGTTGCTAATCGTTTATACCGTATTTCCGGTTGTGTATAAATGTGAACAATAAGCAAGTGAGGGAATTGTTTCTTTAAATAAAGGTATTCTTCCCATGAATACAATCCATCAATAATAACTGCCGTGTTTTCTTGTAATAATTCCTTGATTTTAGCCACTGATTGGATTGCGTAAACTGCCATACCAAATTCTTTTCGTAGGCCTTCCCGTACAAATTCTTCATTTTTCGGGGTAATAGGTAACTGCAATTCTCGTAATTTTGCTTCAGTAACCTCACCAAAACGAACAATGGGAAATTGCTTTTCGCGCAAATAAGAAGCAGCAATACTTTTCCCTGCTCCTGGCATGCCAACAAAAGCTATGATTCGTTTTTGATTAAGAGGTTGGTTATGCATGAGTTTTCTGAAGATTTTTCATAATTTCTTTATGAATATCTTCAATCGACTGTTCGCCATTAATTTCTGCAAGCAGACCTTTTTTTCGATAATATTCAATCACTGGTTCAGTAAATTTATGGAAAAGTTCTATTCGTTTTCTAATGCCGCCTAACGTATCATCAGCTCGATTTTCATTTCGAAATGATAGTCTCCATAACGCTTCCTTATCAGGAATGTTTAAATAAATTACTTTATCTATCCCATTTTGAAATGCATCTGCTTGTGCAATAGTACGAGGAAATCCATCAAGAATAAACCCTTTTGCATATTCAGGACGATTAAGATATTCGCTCACAATTTCAAGTGTTTTCTCATCAGGAATAAGGTAACCAGCATTCATTGTTTCTTTAATATATCTTCCTAATGGCGATTTTTCTTGCGCGATAGTCCGGAAAATATGTCCAGTAGAGAGATACGGGATATCTAATTCTCTTGAAAGAAGATTCCCTTGTGTTGATTTTCCGGCTCCTTGAATTCCAATAAGTATTATTTTCATTGTGCAAATGCTTCGTAATTACGCATAACTAATTGTGCTTCAATCGATTTTACTGTTTCAAGAACAACACTCACAACGATAAGAATACTCGTACCACCGAGTAATAATGTTTGTACCCCAGTAAGAGCCTGAGCAATAACAGGAAAGATAGCAATAATACCGAGGAATAACGCACCAGCAAGAGTAATACGCGTTAATACGTAATTTAAATAATGTGCTGTAGGATTTCCTGGACGAATCCCTGGAATAAAACCACCATATTTTTGGATTTCCTCAGCAATTTTCTTTGGGTTAAAAATAATTGCCGTATAAAAATAGGTAAATCCTACAACAAGAACAAAATATACAACATTATATAAAATACTGTTTGGACTAAAATTTGCTGCTAATACTGTTGCTATTGCATGTAATGCAGGAACTTTCGAATTCAAAAAATAATTGGATAAAAGAGAGGGAACAAGTACTATGGAAACCGCAAAAATAATAGGAATAACACCTGCTTGATTAAGACGTAATGGTAAATGCGTTGATTCTCCACCAAGCATTTTATTTCCTTTCACTCGCTTGGCATAATATACCGTAATTTGTCGAGTTGCCTCATTAATTACTACTATTGAAGCGATGACAACAATGCCAAGGATTGCGAAAAATAAAATATTAAATGAGTTTTGACCATTAGCCGTAGATGCTGTCTGGCTAAATGCAACAGGAAGACGTCCAACAATACCAGCAAAGATAAGTAAGGAAACTCCATTTCCCACGCCTCTTTCTGTGATGAGTTCTCCAAGCCAAACTAATAACATTGTTCCAGCTGTCATAGTGAGAACAAAAGTAACAAGATGCAGAATATCTAAATTTGCAATAATGTGCTGGCTACGAAGAAGAGTATACATACCAAACGCTTGCAATGCTGCTAAAGGTACCGTAAGCATTCTTGTATACTGATTAATTTTTTGTCTTCCTGATTCACCTTCTTTTGAAAGTTCCTCTAAGCGAGGAAATACTAACGTTAATAACTGTAAAATAATAGATGCATTAATATAGGGATTTAAACCAAGTGCCATGACAGAAAAATTAGCGAGTGTACCTCCTGAAAAAATATCTAATAGCCCCAGGAATTGGTTTGTAGAAAAGAGTGATCGAAGACTTGCTAAATTCACTCCGGCAACCGGTATATGCGCGAAGAGTCGAAAAATAATAAAGATAAGTCCAGTAAAAAGTAGCTTTTTTCTAATTTCGGGTGATTCCCAACTATTTTTAAAAACTGTAAGAATATTATTCATTCAGTCCAATTTCAACACTTCCCCCTGCTTTCTCTATCTTCTCTTTTGCACTGTGTGAGACAGGAACCTTTACAACGAGTGCATTTGTTAATTTGCCATCTCCTAATATTTTAACGCCATATTTTTTAGCATCTTTTTCTTTTACTAATCCATGTTTAATTAAAGCAGTAAGATCAACAATACTATCTTTTGGAAGTTTCTCTAATTGTTTAAGATTAATCACTTCTGGTTTGTCTTGATACGAAAAATTTCGTCCCTTACCTCGCAAGAAAGGCATGCGTTTAATCAAAGGTAAGGCTCCTCCTTCAAAATCAAGAGGAATATTCCGTCGTGCTTTTTGCCCTTTGGTTCCTCTTCCAGAAGTTTTTACTCTCCCTGAACCATGTCCTTGTCCTAACCGTTTTTTTCCTCTTGTTGTTATTTTTTGCAATTCACTTAAATTCATACGATTATGCTCTTTTTCCTTTCCTCACTCCATTTGTCATAGTAAATTTTTTATGCATCTGTGCAATTTTCTTTAATGCTTCTATTGTTGCATATACGTTACTTGCTTGATTATCAGTACCAAGAACTTTTGATGAAATATTTTGGATTCCTGCAGCAGAGACGACACTTCGAACTGCACCTCCAGCAATAACTCCACTTCCTTTTGGTGCTGGTTTTAACATTACTTGTGCTGCTCCAAGTTTAATTCTTACGCCGAAAGGAATAGTTTCATTAACAATTGGTATTTCAATTAAATGCTTCTTTGCTACTGAGACCCCTTTTCGGATTGCAGAAGCTACATCTGCCGCTTTCCCTAAGCCAACACCAACTTTACCTTTTTTATTTCCTACAACTGCGAGAACAGCAAAACCAATTTTGTTTCCTCCCTTAGTTTTCTTTGAAACTCGATTAATCTGAACAATATCTTCAGCAAATTCACTGGGTTCTCTTTGTAAATCAAATTTTCTATTATTTCCCATATAATTAGAATTGCAATCCTCCTTCCCTGGCTCCATCAGCAATAGCTTTTACTCTTCCGTGATATCGATAACTTCCCTTATCAAAAACTACTTGCTTATAATTTTTTTCAATTGCTTTTGCTGCTAAAGCAGTACCCAACGCTTTTGCTTTAGCAACTTTTGAGCCTGCTTGCTTTTCCAACTGTTTTTCTGAAAGACCGAGCAAAGTCTTACCATTACTATCGTCAATTAACTGAACATAAATTGACCGATTTGATCGAAAAACACAAAGTCTTGGTCTTTCATTGGTACCATGAACATTAGAGGTAATTCTTGATTTTCTTTGATTTTTTGCACTATTTTGTTTCATATTATTTTGCTCCTGCTCCTCCAACAGCCTTTGCTGCTTTACCAGCTTTCTTTCGAATAACTTCGCCAACATATTTAATCCCTTTCCCTTTATATGGTTCTGGTGGTCGAATTTTTCGGATATTGGCTGCTATGTTGCCAACAATAACTGGATCACTCCCTGATATCGTAATAACATTTTCTGCAACACTAAACTTAATTCCTGTCGGTGCAGTCATCTTCACCGGATGGGAGAAACCGATTGAAATTGTTAAATCATTGCCACCTGCTTGAGCACGATATCCTACTCCTGACAATTCTAATTTCTTTTCGAAACCTGCAGTAACTCCTTTAATATTGTTTGCAATAACTGCACGGGCCAATCCAAATAATGCATTCGTTAATTCTTCTTTCCCTTTTTCTTGCGTGATGACAACTTTACCCTCAGTAACACTTGCATTAATGCCAGAGGGGAGAATATACACATTATTTCCTTTTGGACCTGTTACGGCAACTTTTTTTTCAGTAATTGTTACGGTAACTCCATTTGGAATAATAACTGGTTGACGTCCTATTTTTGACATAATTACCAAATAGCGAAGAGAACTTCTCCTCCAACTCCTTTTTTAATAGCATCTTTACCTGTCATCAGACCTCCATTTGTTGAGATGATTAAACTTCCAACACTTCGTTTTTGTCTTTTTGCAATATCATCACTTGATGCATATATTCGAAGTGATGGTTTTGAAATTATTTCCACATCAGTGAAGAATGGAATCCGTTTTTCATAATAGACTTCAGCAGTAATTATTTTTTTTCCTTCTACTTCTTCTACTTTTACATTTCGTAAATATCGTTCCTTTGCTAATAAATCAGCAAGATTTTTTGCAACTTTGGCATAAGGCAAAACAACTTGCTTTCTTCTTGCTAAAACAGCATTTTTAATTCGAATTGCCAAATCTCCTATTGTATACATAGTTTACATTACCAACTGGCTTTTAATACCCCAGGTAATTCTCCTCTCTGAGCAAGAGCTCGGAAACAAAGTCTGCAAAGACCAAATCGACGCATATACGCGCGCGATCTTCCACATAAATTACAACGATTATGATATCGTGACTTAAATCGTAATTTTTGTTTATTTCGTGCTACGTTTGATGTTTTTGCCATAATATTGTTTTTTATTTTTGAAACGGCATTCCTAAATGTTTCAAAAGAGCAAAAGCTCCTTTTTTATCTTTGGCCGTTGTTACAATTGTGACTTCAAGCCCCTGAATTCGCTCGACTTTTCCTAAATCTACTTCAGGAAAAACACTATATTCAGAAAGACCAAGACTAAAATTACCCCGAGTATCAAAGCTATTATTTTTCACTCCGTGAAAATCTTTGATACGCGGAAGTACAATTGTAACAATTTTTTCGAAAAAATCATACATCCTTTTTCCTCGCAAGGTTACAACAAGGCCAATTTTATCTCCTTCACGCAATTTAAATGCTGAAATTGACTTCTTTGCCGCCGTAACTTTTGGTTTTTGTCCAGTAATTTGGGCAATTACTTGACTTGCAACTTCCATATTTTTTTTATCTGCTTCTGCATTTCTTACCCCAATATTAACAACAATCTTTTTTAAAGCAGGGACTGCCATAATATTTCTAACTTTTAATTCGTCTTGTAACTTTTTGACGATATCTTCTTGGTATGTTTTTTTTATATTTCCCATATAATTTACAGTGTACTCTCACATTTCTTGCAAAATCGTACTTTTTTATCTTTATCCATTTTGTATCCAATTCTTGTTTGTTTGTGACATTTTGGACACATGACTGCAAGTTTAGAAATAGCTACCGGTTTATTAATCGTTACTATTTCAGATTTCTGTCCTTGCATTCTTCCCTTAGTATGTCTTTTAAATTCATTAATTCCTGGAATGAAAACACTTCTTTGCTTTACAAGGACACGCTCAACCTTTCCTAATTTTCCTTTATCTTTACCAATTGTAATAATAACTTCGTCACCTTTATGAATTTTCATATGATTATACTACTTCAATCGCCATACTCGCAATTTTTGCAAAGCCAGCATCACGAACTTCTCGAGCTATTGGTCCAAAAATACGTGTTCCTCTTGGATTCTTATCTTTCGGATTATCAATAACAACACCTGCGTTATCAGAGAATCGAATATATGAACTATCTTTTCGTTTTACTTCCTTTCGAGACCGAACCAAAACCACTTTGACAATTTCACCAATTTTTACTTGTCCTGTTGGAGATGCATCTTTAACCACACAATTAAGAACATCACCAATATAACCAAACCTTCTTGATGAACCACCAAAGATATGAATTACTTGTAAAACTTTTGCTCCTGAATTATCTGCGGCAGTGAGCATTGACCGTAATTGTATCATTATTTTTTAATCTCCTTTATTTTAAAATATTTATTTTTTGCAATTTGCCGGGTTTCAATAATCGTTACCTCATCCTCTTGTTTTGGAGTAAATCCTGCTGTATCCACTTGATATCGTTTTGTTTTTGTAAGCAACTTTCTGTATAAAGGATGCGATATTTTACGCGTCACTTCCACTATTGCTGTTTTATCATGTTTTACCCGTACTATTTTTCCACTAAATGTTTTCATTGTTGTATTAATTCCAAAGCTCGCAATGTTGTGAGTAAACTTGCGATCTCCTTTCTTTTTAATCCTAATGAACTCGTATTTTTAAGTTTTCGCTGTTGATGATCTAACTGCAATTGAAACAATTCCTCTTTTAATTTTTTGATTTGATTTTTCAATTCAACTGTCGTATTTACTTTTTTTTCTTCGACTTTTTCTTTTGTTTCTTTTTTCTTAGCCATATTATCCTTTCTTTTCAACAATTCTTGTTTTAACCGGTAATTTATATGCGGCAAGACGTAATGCCGCAAAAGCCGTTTCTTTTGTTACTCCACCCATTTCGAATAGTACTCGTCCCGCTTTTACCGGAGCAACATATTCAAAGACATCTCCTTTACCACTTCCCATCCGGGTCTCAGGTGGTTTTCTCGTTATTGGTTTATCTGGAAAAATTCGAATCCAAATTCTCCCCCCCCGAGCTGTATAATGCGTAATGGCTCGTCTTGCTGCTTCAATTTGTCTACTAGAAATCTGAGCCATCCCTTGAGCAACTAAACCAAATTCACCGAACGATATGCGTGTTCCTGCATGTGCAGTACCTTTCATCATTCCCCGTTGTACTTTTCTATATTTTACTCGTTTTGGCACTAACATAATTACTTACTCCTTAAGCGTTTTTTTCTCCAACATTTATCCAAACTTTTACCCCAATATATCCTTTTTTCGTAAGCGATGGAACACTTGCGTACTGTATATATTCTCGTATCGTTGATAGAGGAACGGTTCCCATATGAATTTTCTCTTTCCTACCAATTTCTGATCCAGCAATTCTCCCTGCTAAAGCAATTTTCACTCCTTTAGCACCAGCCCCCATAACTCGTTCTGCATTTTGATTTAACACTCGTTTAAATGGCAACCGTTTTGCGAGCTGTTCTGAAACATTTTTTGCTACAAGATATGCATCTAAATTTGGTTCTTTAATCCCTTCAACACGAATATCAACTTTTGGGATATTCTTTCCAACTTTCTTCGGATCATTCTTTGCTAACACATCGAGAATAAACTTCTTTACTTCTTCCAAACCAGTTCCAGCTCTTCCAATAACCATTCCTGGCCGAGAAACAAAAACGAGTACCTTTAAACTATTAATCGATCGTTCTATTTCCACGCGAGCAACTCCTGCATTTCGCAATTTATCCATCAACGAAGTTCGCAATCGATAATCTTCTAAGGCAATTTCTTTATAATTTTTCTTTGAACTAAACCAACGACTTTGCCAGTTATAAATCGGACCTATTCGTAATGCGATTGGATTAACTTTCTTTCCCATTTTGTACCTCCTTCAAAACTACGGTGATATGGCTACTTCTCTTTTTGAATGGATGAACTCGGCCTCTGGTTGATGGCTTAAATCGTTTTAGAAATGGTCCTTCTTGAACTTCAAGTTTATCAATAATCAAGTTATCTTCCGAAAGTTTTCCATTATTTACAGCATTTGCGACTGCACTTTTTATGGTTTTTAAAAGCACCGATGCACCTCGTTTTTGAACTAATGTTAATAACGTGATCGCTTCAGTAACTGGTTTATTACGTATTGAATCCGCTACCAATCGGACTTTTCTTGTACTAATTCTAACTGATTTTGCTGTTGCTTGTATTGTCATATAGTTATGTCTTTGTTACTTCACGAGAGACAACTCGTCCATGACCTCTAAACATTCTTGTTGGCGCAAATTCTCCTAACCGATGACCTACCATTGATTCTGTAACAACTAAATTAACAAAGATTCGTCCATTATGAACGCCAAACGTATGGCCAACAAATTCCGGTGGAATCTGGCATGCTCTTGCCCATGTTTTAATAACAGCTCGATCACCTGACTGTTTTTGTTTTGTAACCTTCTTCATTAATTTCTCGTCAATGAATGGTCCTTTTTTTGCGCTTCTACTCATTATTTCTTTCTCCTTTGAATAATATAGGCATTTGAATATTTCTTTGGCCTTCGTGTATTACCAACTGCTGGTCTCCCTGCATACGTTTTTGGTGTTGCCATTCCAATACCAGATCGCCCTTCTCCTCCTCCGTGAGGATGTGAGCGAGGATTCATCGCAACTCCTCGAACTGATGGTCTAATACCTCTATTCCGAGTTCTTCCTGCTTTTCCCCACACTTTATCTTTCCAGATAGCATTTCCTACTTGTCCAATAGTAGCATAACATGCAACATCGATTTTACGAAGTTCTCCGGAAGGCAGCTTGACTTGGACAAAATTTCCTTCTTTCGCTGCAACCATTATCCCTGTTCCAGCTCCGCGTGCAATTTGTCCGCCTTTTCCGGGTGTTAGCTCAATATTATGAACAAACGTTCCCATGGGGACATTACCAATAGGCATTGCGTTTCCAACTCGAATATCAACATTCTCACCAGCAATAACCGTATCTCCAACGTGTAAGCCTTCAGGAGAAAGAATATATCGTTTCTCTCCATCTCCATATTGAAGAAGGGCAATGTGACAATTTCGATTTGGATCGTATTCAATTGCGATAACTTTCCCGCCGATCTTTTTATCTCGTCGAAAATCGATAAGACGTAAAAACCGTTTATGTTCTCCACCTTGATGCCGAACTGCTACTTGTCCGCTGGCATCTCGACCCGAATTCTTTTTTTTAATAACTTTTAATTGCTTCATATTTTACCAGATTATTGGTTTGCTTCAAAGAGACCAATTTTTTCACCTTGTTTCAAGGCTACAATAGCTTTTTTTACCGCACTTATTTTTCTTTCTACTCGTTTCATACCAGTTCGAGAAGATTTCCCTTTCACAACACTTGTAGTGACTGCGGTAACATGCACATTAAATAACTTCTCAACAGCATTTTTAATATCTTGTTTCTTCGCGTACCGACTAACAACAAAGGTATATTTATTATTACTTACAATATTCATTGATTTTTCGGTAACGAGTGGTTTAATAATGACATTCATATTATTTTTCTTCTTTCTTTCCAAAAACTTTATCGATCGTATCAATAGATTCTTTAACCATAATAATTGCATTATGTTTTAATACCTCATAGGTATTTAATCGTTGTGCTGTAGTTATCGTTACACCAGCCATATTTCGGACCCCTCGATAGATATTTTCCATATCATTTGGTAAGACAAATAAAACATTTCGTTTCTTTTGAGCTATACCCCACGTATCAAATGCATGGGAAAATGCTTTTGTTTTTACTTCAAGTGCTTCAAGCCCTGTCACTACTTTAATTTCGCCATCTTTTACTTTTGCTGATAAAGCTGAGAAAAGCGCTGCTCGCTTCATCTTTTTTGGCATTGTTAAAGAATAATCTTTCAGTTTTGGTCCGTGGGCAATACCTCCTTTAACAAAAAGCGGTGCACGAATTCCTCCGTGTCGAGCTCTTCCTGTACCTTTTTGGCGATATATTTTTCTTGTTGAACCATCTACTTCTCCACGAGTCAATGTCCGTGCAGTACCTTGTCTTTGATTTACTAAAAACACTCGTACAGCTTGGGCAATAAGTTGTGAATTTACTTGGACTCCAAAAATTTTCTCTGGTAACGAAATGGTACCAACAACATTTCCTGTCGTATCAAGCAGGTTAACATGCAAACCACCTTGTACTGATTGTTGAGAAACAGTTTTCTGGGGAATTGCTACGTTACTAACTTTTTTCTCTTCGTCTACTTTTTTGACTACCTTTTTAGGTGTTTTTGTCACTTTCGGTTTTATTGTTTCTGTTTTTTTTGTATTTGCCATAATAGTCTCCTTATGCTGCTGTTTCTGCTACTGGTTCATTTGCAGAACTCGGTGTTTTTATTTTTTCTTCAATAAGAAGTGGAATAAACTTTTTGTTTTTACCAACTTTTTTAATGATAATGTATGATCCGGGAAATCCTGGAACCAAGCCTTTCAGCTCAATACCTGCATCTGAAACGGCAACAACTTCAAGATTTTGTACCGTGACTTGTTCAAATCCCATCTTACCAGCCATTCGTTTTCCTTTATATACTCTTCCTGGTGTTGTTGTTTGACCAATAGAACCGGGAGCTCTTTCTCGATCTGACTGACCGTGAGTTCTCGGTCCCCCTTTAAAATGATACCGTTTTACTCCTCCTGCAAATCCTTTTCCTTTTGAAGTTCCCGTTACATTTACAAGATCACCTGGTTCAAAAACACTTGGTGCAGATATGGTCTCTCCGATTTTTGGCAATTCATCTACTTTGACATCATTCGCCATTCGAATTTCTGACAAAAAATAAGGAGCATATTCTAAATTTGCTCCTTTTTTTGCATGTCCTAATTCTGCTTTATTGCCGTGTTTTCGTTTCCCATACCCTACTTGGACAGCAACATACCCGTGTTTATCTGCGGTTTTTACCATAAGAACGGGATTTTGCTGTACTTCAATAAAGGTAACAGGAATTCGAGTTCCATCTGTTAGAAACTTTTGCGTTTGTGTTTGTTTTCTTCCAACTAGTGCATGTATCATAGTATTTAACAACAAAAAAGTGGCTGTCGAGCCACTCTTCTCATTACAGAAATTTGGTCCCGATTCGCTTACTTTTTAAATCTTTCTCCCCTGATTTTTTGAATCATGGTACGTGGAAATAATTGTATCAAAGTAGTAAGAAGATCGCAAGAGGCAGGCAGACGTGAACTTCTCAATCAAAAAGGAGTAATTAATCTTCTCATTTCGGGTTATATTTTCCTTTCTCGGACAGGGTTTAGTCCAAAGAATTTGGAATATCGCCACTACCAAACGGTTCATGTTCCCATCCTACCTCAAAAAAAGGACACATACCAAGCGTAGACATGTCATTTCCTAATGCAACTGTAGGGAACACAACACTTCGCGCTTCATCATCTTCTACAGCTTTGAGGTTTCGCTGCCTTCCACCTTGTTGACGTACACGACGTACCCATTCCTCTATCAGTGGTTGTTCCTCAGATTCTCCCTCTCTATACGTTGAATAGCTTCGTTCTTGTACTCTATCATTTTGGGCAGGCAAACGCCCTTCTAAATTTGCTTGAAAAAGAAACTGAATACCACTATAAATTTCACCAATATAGATTGCATGGAGTGCTTTTTGTAGCTCTTTTGACAGATTCTGCTGTTGATTTCGACGAGGGTTTGCTAAACTGAAAAGTGACTCATAATCACGCTTAAAATGTGCCACTGAGTCAAGATAGATCATAAATCCACGTCTCACTAGTTTTCCCTGACCATATGTTATCTTTCTCCATTGCGCCTCAGGATCATCATTATGAGATAACTCTTTTTTAAACTGTGCTCGCCGGCGAGCAGTATAGACAAATGGGTTGTGAAATCGTTTAGCAAATTTTTTAGTAACTGCTTCACAGACGTTGAGAACAACATGGCGAGAGATGGTATAAAAAGACACGAATGAATCAATAGTTTGCAAAGCTTGTTGCATATGCCGAGGATCAGGTAACGAAGCTAACGTATCAAAAAAGCTTATATAGTCAGGGTAAGCTGCAATCCCAAGAGTTCTTAACGTCTCGCCTGTTAACTTTGCAGATTCAGAAAACCTGCTCATAAGCGTTGGATCCTGATATGGTTGGGTATGCTGCAAAAAAGTACTAATCGGCTTGTTCTGTTCTTCTAATAAAATTTCCGGATGACTTTGTCTTAAACTCTGATAACGCTGGAGACGTACTTCTAAGCTATCAATTGGCAAGACGTGCAACTGTGATAACGCAATCAACGAACGGGCAATAAGGGGAGATTCGATGCCATAATTACGAAACTGAATTATTCTGGGTGCAGTTAGTTCCGTTTTATTCTCCTTAAGAATTTTCAACTGGTATTGCCACTGTAACCCTCTATTACCTTGCAAATCCCTAATTATAGGCTGATACCAGCGTAAACGTTCTCCTTGCACGCGACTATTTTATCACACGAGTACAATTCTCTTGGAAATTATGAGGTTTACATGCGGATTTCAACATCAACTCCGGCTGGAAGTTCGAGATGAGAGAGACTATCCATCGTTTTTTCTGTAGGACTGACAATATCAATTAATCGTTTATGTATTCGAATTTCAAAGTGATCTCGAGCGTTTTTATCAACAAAAGGTGATTTATTCACGGTGTAAACGCTTCTATCAGTTGGAAGTGGTACTGGGCCAATAACTTTAGCACCCGTTCTAATGGCAGTGTCAAGGATCTGCTGACAGCACGTATCGATTACTCGTGCGTCATAACTTTTTAATCGTACTCGAATTCTTCCTTTTGGCATAATGTTATTATATAACTCCCAATGATAAATTTAAAGTGCTCTAGATAAAAAAACCGCCATATAGGCGGATATTTTTATTTTTCCTTATTGCTTATGCAATAATTTTTGTAATTACTCCTGCTCCGACTGTCTTGCCACCTTCTCTGATTGCAAACCGAAGACCATCTTCAAGAGCAACGGGAACGATAAGCTTTACATTCATTTTTGTATTGTCACCTGGCATAACCATTTCTACCCCTTGAGGAAGCGTAACGTTACCTGTGACATCAGTTGTTCGAATATAAAATTGCGGACGATAACCTGTAAAGAATGGAGTATGTCTTCCACCCTCTTCTTTTGCTAAAATGTATACTTCTGCTTCAAACTCTGTGTGTGGAGTAATTGAACCTGGTTTAGCTAAAACTTGTCCTCGTTCTACTTGACTTTTTTCAATACCTCGAACTAAAAGACCAACATTATCTCCTGCTTGACCTTCATCGAGCTGTTTTCTGAACATTTCAACTCCCGTAACAACTGTTTGCTGAGTTGCTTTCATTCCAACGATTTCTACCGCTTCGTTAATTTTAACTGTTCCTCTTTCAATTCTTCCTGTTACTACTGTTCCTCGTCCTTTAATTGAGAAAACATCTTCTACCGGCATTAAGAATGGTTTATCTGTTTCTCGAACTGGTGTTGGAATATAACTATCAACAGCATCCATAAGTTCAATAATCTTCTTTTCATATTCAGCATCACCTTCAAGTGCTTTCAGAGAAGATCCCCGAATTATGGGTACATCATTTCCTGGATATTGATATTTGGTCAACAACTCTCGAACTTCCATTTCGACAAGATCAAGAAGCTCTGGATCTTGAACCATATCACATTTATTAAGATAGACAACAATTGCAGGAACTCCTACTTGTCGAGCTAAGAGAATATGTTCCCGTGTTTGAGGCATTGGTCCATCTGGTGCTGAGACTACCAGAATCGCTCCATCCATTTGTGCTGCCCCGGTAATCATGTTCTTAATGTAATCTGCATGACCAGGAGCATCAATATGTGCATAATGTCTTTTTGCAGTTTCGTATTCAATGTGGGAAATATTAATAGTAACTCCACGAGCTCTTTCCTCGGGAGCATTATCTATATCTTCGTATTTTTTTGCGGTTGCTAATCCTTGTTTTGCAAGTACTGTTGCAATTGCTGCAGTAGTTGTTGTTTTACCATGATCAACATGACCAATGGTTCCAATATTTAAATGTGGTTTGTTTCGATGAAATTTTGTATCCGCCATATATATATTTCAAAAAATAATGTCTCAATTGATTGAGACTAAAAGAATGATACAATACTTTTTAAAAGTCGTCAATACCCAAAATACAATTTTAACAAGATATTATTCAGTTATACAAAAATGTATTATTACACTATAATAACAATATGAAAATCGTCTCGCTAACTTTCCATTCTTTTGAAAAAAGATATAAATCAATGAATATATTTATCGTATGCAGATAGAAATAACAAAAGGATGGGATGATTATGCTTTATTAGATAGTGGTGATGGATATCGATTAGAAAAGTTTGGCAACTATATTTTAAGTAGACCAGATCCACAAATTATATGGAAACGAAAACAACCCTATTCTATATGGGAAACTGCAGATGGTATTTATCAACGAACAACCTATGACAAGGGAAACTGGATAAAAAAAAACAATCAACTACCAAATAGTTGGATAATGCATTTTCACGATCTTTCCTTCCAAGTAAAATTAACTCCTTTTAAACATACCGGTGTTTTTCCAGAACAATCGCAACAATGGCATTTCATCTCTGAAACTCTCCAACAAGCTACGCAAAATCAATCAGATATTCCCCATGTATTAAATCTTTTTGCTTATACAGGAATAGCGTCATTAGTGGCAGCCCAAGCAGGAGCAAAAGTTACCCACGTCGATGCTTCACGACCTGCAATAGGATGGGCGCGAGAGAACCAAGAAATGAGTAATCTTTCTGATAAACCTATTCGATGGATACTTGATGATGCAATGAAATTCACCCAAAGGGAAATACATCGTGGAGTAAGATATGATGCAATAATCATGGACCCTCCGATCTTCGGACATGGACCAGATGGAAAAGTATGGAAATTTAATGAGCATTTTCCAAAATTACTTCAGATATGCCGGCAAATTCTCACGGAAAAACCACTTTTTATTTTAGTCAATGCGTACGCAATATCATCATCTGCAATAATGCTCCAAAATGTGTTCGAGGATTACTTCTCTGATCTTAAAGGAAACATAACGGTAGGAGAGCTTACCTTACAAGAACAACATGCAAATCGCCTCCTATCAACGGGAATATTTGCACGGTGGACTCGTTAGAATAAATGTTCGTTAACTAATCGTGCACCATTACTTGTCGTATTGATAATTACTTTCTGCACTTCGGAAACATTTTGAGCTATTTTCGCGACCTCTTGTGCATATTTCTTTTCACATATCAAATGAATATCTTGCCCAGTATTTAAGGTGAAATAGACAGGTAATCCTTCTTGTCTCCATTTTTTTACTAAATGCATAACATGCAATGTTCCAGGCAATAAATAAAGCAAGGATGGCTGCGAGGTAATATAAATAGCATGCAGTTCTAATGCTTCTGCTTCAATAAGTTCTCCGAATTTTTGAAAATTCCGTTCTTGGAGATATTGTTTGGTTAATACCATTTTTTCTTTATTGATTTCCAAACGTTTTTCATAAAATAAACTGGAGATGGCAAGTTTATGGCCTTCACTACTACTAACTTCTTTTTTATCCTTACTGACTACAGCAACAACATCAACGATATCCCAATAGTCCGCAGGATATAAAGAAATAGCGTAAGAAGTATCGCTGGTATCCCCATCAAGCCATTCAACAAATCCGTTAGGTATTGATCGGCAAGCTGATCCAGATCCCTGTCGGGCAAGAATTGATAATTCCTTTTCAGATAAAGAAAGACCTGCAGCTTTTGCACCCGCAACAGTTAATGCTGCAAATCCCGATGCTGACGATGATAATCCCGTACCTATAGGAAAATTATTTTGGGTTACAATTTTTGCTTTCGTCTTGATTTGAGCCAATTGTCTTATTCTGTCTAAATGTTTTATGGCGCGATTGCCTTCACGTTCTTCTCTGATTCCATTAAGGGTTATTGAATCCTCGGGAAATGTTGTATTAAATTCTACTGTTGTCGTTGTAAGGAGATTGCTTAAATTCATAGAAATACTTCCGTTTTTTGGAAGTCGTAAGAGATCATTTTTTGTTCCCCAGTATTTTATAAAAGCTATATTAGAAGGGGCAATTGCTGTTGATTTCATACAATGATAACTTTCTTAGAAGGCAGCTTAAGACAACTAGACTGCTTGTTATTCACTTGGTTCTATTCTAACGCCTTGAGCATTTGTTTTTACGGGAATAACTTCTCCTCCTACTTCAGTGATGGCAGTACTCACAGCTTCTTTTTTATCTTCAGGTGCAACAACAATAATACAATCTCCCCCACCAGCTCCTGAAAGTTTCGCTCCATAGGCCCCTGCATCACGCGCTGCATAAATCATAGTAGCTAATTTTTTGGTGCTCACCCCTAATGCTTCTAAGTAACCTTGATTAAAATTCATAAGCTCACCAAGCGACTGCCAGGTATTGTCAAGTAATGATTCTTTTGCAAACATAACGATATCTTCAATATCATTATAAATTTCTTCAATCACTTCGGGATATTTATCAGCTTTTGCTTTTACTTGATTCATGAGCGTTACGGTGTCTGCCTTTATACCACTATATCCAACAATCACAGGGAGATTTTTTATACCAAGTTGTTCAATGAGTTCTCCCCCAGTGACAAAATGAAGTGTTCCCCCATATACAGCGGCAGCAACATCAAAACCTGAACCTTTTCCTTGTACATCTAACACCGTTTTATAGGCAATATCAAAAACATCACGAGGAGTTAAGTGAAGTTCCTGTAATTCTGAAATTGCATAAATAGTACAAACGGTTGCAGCTGAAGATGAACCAAAACCAAATTGTGAAGAAAACTCTGATCTTGTTGTTATTTTATACCCTGTTTTAAATTGATATTTATCAATCATATTTTTCAAAGCATATTCGATAAACTTTGCTCCTTTTGGGACATCTCCTTTACCTAATTCAATGAATGATTTGCTATATCCTGAAACGTGGACATCATTTGCTTCGATTTGTAATTCTGGAGTATCGATCATTTCAACCTTTGCATACATTCGTTGATCGACAGCAGTAACGAGACAGGGCCGTTCATAAACAACGGCATGTTCTCCAAGCAACATTAATTTCCCTGGAGCTGAAATGGTAATACCTTTCATGTTAACTTTTCCTCATTCTCTCAAACAAGTCGTTTCTCTGTCAATACTATATATAGTATAAGCGTACTTCTCGTGAAAGTATTTATTGACTTAATCAATAAAAACCTATATATTTGGAGTGTATGGCGAGGAAAGCAAAAAAAGTAAAGAAGATTAAAGGAAATAAATCACCATGGGGAATTCAGAAACATTTAATCGTACTTTTCACTTCAATTGGCATTTGTAGTATCATTGCTGTCGGCCTTATTCTCAGTATCATTAAAACAAAACCGGTACAAGCATCTTCAAATACATTAATTAACGTTGCCCAATCAGCAGGACATCAGGGCATTGGTCAAATCAATAACCGAGATCTCATTCAAACATCTGATGGTACATTACATACCTTCGTTCAAACCTATGCAGTCAATAATAATTGTCCTGCAGCTCCAAAAGGGCAACTGAATGGATTGATGTGGTTCACTTCGACAAATAATGGAACAACCTGGCAATGTAGTGGGTACATACAAAGTCTTTTACAAGGCGCATATACGTTTCCCTCAGCTGTAATTGATAGTAGCGACAATATTTACCTCGTGTATTCTCTCCTCAACTATCAGGCTACAGGAGTAGCATTTAGAAAATTAACAAAAACAGGATCAACATGGACTATTGGTCCAGAACAAGTTGCTCTTCCCTATATTCAAGGCCAAATAGGTTATGCGCAAGCAGTACTTTCAATTGATAGTGCTAATAGACTTTGGATGGCAGTACAAACAACAAATAAGACTAATAATACAATTACTGCAGATGCATACTACGCTTCTGATCTCACTTCCACACCGACATGGACGCATAGTATGACATTATCTTCACAACCTGCAACGAGCTCTCTTGCAAGTATTCCCGTTATTGTTCATTTTGGCAATAAAATTGGGATAATTTATTCAACATCTACCCCAGCATTTGTATGGAGATACCGAAATGATACTGATGATCCAAATACTTGGAGTTCCGAAAGTCAAATTACCACGACGCAAAATATTGACCCTGATTTTCAAGCGGTAGCAGATAATGCGGGAAATGTCCATTTCGTCTTTAGTTTGACAGGAGAAAGTTCTGGATCTCAAATTCAATATATGTATTACAATTCGTCAACGAGTAATTGGAGTTCACAAGTAAACATGGATGGTGGAATTCTTGCAAATGCTTATCCATCCATTACTACTGATGGAACTAATGTCTATGTATTTTATGGGAGTAGACCGGTGTCTGCAAATGCGCACCAAATATGTTTTGGCAGTAACTGTCCTCCTGTACAAGGAATGGGATTCAGTTCAACTGCTCTTGGCACATACGCATATCGAATCGGTACACCACCATTTGCAGCTAACAATTTTTCTTCCCCAAAGCTCGTCAACCCAGAAGATGGTTTATTTAACAGAATCTACACACAATCCGGGAGTACCAGTGCTTACGTTGATCAGACTGCACTGACTTGTGCAATCACAACACCTATAGTGTCAAAGAGTAATGACGTAATTTACTTTGGAGGAACACAACCATATCGAGCAATTACCGGAATTATGCAAACAGCAGGTGTGGGAGGAACAGTCGTTTATGAATATTGGAATGGAACAGCTTGGGCACCACTCTCAAATCCAGAAAGTTCATATAATCCTAATTTTACAAGTAACCGAGCGTATGGTTATGGACTCATGTTTACTCCTCCCTCTGATTGGCAACAAACTGTACTTGATACAACGAATGCTCCAGGAAGCTACTACTATATTCGTGCCCGGGTAACGACACCATACACCACAGCGCCAACAAATCGATGCTTCTGGAATTTTCCAGATGGTTCTATGATTCAATTACCACTAATGGTTTCTAATAATATCATTCCTCTCATGTGGCCAGAGGTTCCTTATGGACAAGGTAATTCACACATTCGCTTTAGTTTACTTCCCATTACGCAGTAATTTTAAAAGGTACGAAACATCTCCTCTCATTTCATTTCCAGATTTAGTATTTTCGCGAAGTTACTCTTGACGTAGCCCTTCTTCTCCTAAATGAATTGGTGAATATGCGATATTATTTTGCTTAAGCATCGTTGTCAGGACTTCTAATTGGGAATGAAATGCAAGAACAATTCCAGAGGCATGTTTATATCCACCTGCACCACATATTTTTGCAACACCCTGTATTGCCTCTATTCTTTGTATCAGTTTTCGGGTTGATTCAGAAACGACACCCAACTGTGTAAGATTTTTTTCACCTTCCTTGATAATGTGCATAAAGGCTTCTTCATTATTCTCGTGTATTGCTTTCGGCAATTGCTTAACAAGTTCTGCTTGATGATTGAAAATTGCTTCAATCCGACTTGGATTTTGCTGATATGCTGTTTTCACCATACTCACCATTTCCCCGGTAGATTCTTCAGGAATTCCTGTTTGGATAATGATAAACTTTTTCGCGATTTTTTCAGAGAAACGAATAGTAAGTTGCGATATATTCTTTTTATTCGGTGCCATTTTTTGATACCATATACAGCCACCATAACAACTCGCAGTATTATCGCCTCCTGAGGGAAAACCATGTTTTTTTTCCTCAATTGCATAAGCAATGCTATTGATACACACTTTATCCAACGATTCTTTAAGAAAAAGGCTCACTGCTCCGGCAATAGATACAGCAACAGCTGATGATGATCCCATTCCAGAACCTAACGGTATAGTCGAGGAAATCGAGAGCACAAATCCTGATGGAAGCGTTCGATGATAGAAGCTCAATGTTTCCCCAATACAGAGACTCATGAAATCACAAGGATTTTGAATAATATCATTGAGAATTTTGGGATTATTCGTTTCCGAGAACCGTTTCCATTGAAGATTTGCTTGTCTTGTTTTTCGTTGCACCTCCTCGTACGATATTGTTCCGAGCAATTGCGTATTGGCAGATAGAACAATAGTTGCTGACTTATGAGGTAAAAGAGAGGCGATGCATCGTCTATTAACCGCTGCGATAATTGCTGGTTTTCCATAGACAACACTATGTTCGCCAAGGAGATGTAATTTTCCTGGTGCAGAAACGGTTATTGCGTTCATGCAGGTTTAAATTTAATGATATATGGGATAACACCTTCTTTATCATCACCTTGGTGCTTTCGAAGCACAGCAACAACGTCTCTTCCTTTTACTAAGTCTTCTTTTTGCCAATCAACTAATTGTCCAATCATATTCGTACCTTCAGGAAATGTTACAATCACCACTGGATAAGGAGCTTGGTGAGCGAATGATTTCGAAGGAACTCGAATAATCGTCCAATGCAAAAGTTTTCCTCTTTTACCAATTACGTTCGCTACCGTCTTTTGTCTTCTCCACAATTTTACTGGTGATGTATGCATAAATTAAATTTGTAAAATATGAATTGCCGCAACTGCGCCACTCCCTCCAACATTGTGAGTTAATCCTATTTTCGCACCTTCTACTTGCCGTTTCTCAGCTTCGCCTCGAAGTTGTTTTGTTATTTCAACAATTTGTTTTATCCCTGTTGCTCCTACTGGATGACCACATGCTTTCAATCCACCCGAAGGATTAGTAATAACGGTTCCTTGAAATAACGTTCGCATTCCTTTTTCGGTATCCGTTGCTCCTGCGCCACGTTCTGAAAATCCAAGATCTTCGTTCGCAATTGCTTCTGCGATCGAGAAACAATCATGAATTTCAGCAACATCAATATCTTTTGCTGACACCCCAGCACTTTTATATGCTTTTTGCGATGCACGAACTACTGCTGATAAACTGACTAATGTTTCTCTGTCTTGTAATCCAAGACTATCCGTTGCTACTTCACTCGCTGTAATAAAAACGGGTTTTGGGTAATTTTTTTTTGCATAGTCTTCACTCGTAAGAACAATCGCCGCCGCACCATCTGAAATAGGAGAACTATCTAACAATTTAATGGGATCTGCTATCTTTGCACTCCGCATTACCGATTCAATTGTGATCGGAGATTGAAACTGCGCTATCGGATTCAAGCTACCATGAAAATGATTTTTGACAGATACTGCGGCAAGTGATTCTTCGCGAATCGCATATTGTTGCATATATGCTTGGGCCATAAGTGCATAGAGTCCGGGAAAAGTTGCCCCAGCAGTCCGTTCCTCATCAGAACCTGCTGCCATCAATCCGTTTGTCACTTCATCACTGTTATGATCAGTCATTTTTTCTATGCCTAATACCATAACGACCTCATTTTGTCCAGAAAGGATACTGTTCACTGCTGCATGTAATGCTAGTCCACCTGAAGCACATGCTCCTTCCAAACGAAATGCCGGAACATAGACACCTAATTCTTCAGCATAGAACGAACCAAGATTTGTCTGGTTGCCTAAAATGCCACCTAACATATTGCCCACATACAAGGCATCAATTGCCTCTGCCTGCAATTGCGATGACTCTAATGCGCTTGTTAACGCTTCTCGTGCCAACGTACGAGGAGAAATTCCCCATAATTCACCGAATTTTGTTGTTGCTCCGCCTAAGATTCCTACTTTCATCATATTATCCAATTGTATGCGTATATTTAAGATATTGCGCGTACGTTATATATTGTTTCTGTTCAATTTGTTGTTGCACATTCGTACCAATTATTTGTTTTTTCGTAATATGTTCGGTAGTCTGAAAAATAAAACCATCTGAACCGGCACCTGATCCATAGGAAACAAAGAATATTTTTTCTCCTGGTTTTGCAATATCAAGAACTGCTGCCAATCCAAGCATCGCTGAAGCAGAATAAGGATTACCAATTTTATCAACGGTAAGTGATGGTGCTAATTGTTCCGGTGTAAAACCTAACTTTTTGGCTGCTATACGAGGAAATTTTCCATTTGGCATATGAAAAACACAATAGGTAAAATCTTGTGGTTGCAATTGACTTTGTTCTAAAAGCTTTCTTCCTTCATTAATGACGTGAGTAAAATACGCAGGCTCTCCAGTAAACCTCCCGAAATGTGAAGGATATCGTGCACCATCTCTTCTCCAAAAATCTGGCGTGTCAGAAGTATATGAAGACATTTCAAGTATCTTTGCAAGAACTTCTTCCGATTTATTACTCAAAAGCATTGCAACAGCTGCACTTGCTGCGGTATATTCTAATGCGTCATGTGGCTTTCCTTGAGCAGTGTCACTTCCAATGACAAGCCCGTAGTTAATTTTATTACTATCCAATAAGCCTACAGTCACTTGCAGGCCTGCTGTTGCCGCCTTACAGGCAAATTCAAGATCAGCCGCAAAATAATGATGACCAATACCTAAAAACTCAGCGACAATAGTCGACGAGGGATTGACAGCATAGGGATGACTTTCTGATCCAAAAAAAACACTTCCTACTGATTCAGGGGAAATACCTGCCATAGTAAACGATCGTTTTCCTGCTTCAATACCTAATGTTACTGCATCCTCATCGGAAGCTGGAACTGCTTTTTCCTTCACATGAAGACCATGAATTACTTCATTTGGATCTTTTTGCCAGATATCCGCAATATCTGATAACGATAACCGATATCGGGGAATATATGCCCCATATCCAACAATGCCAGTCATAAAATTATGTATTCGTTTTCCCTCCTCGGCCAAGTTGTTGATGTGCGTACGCTAAATGATTACTTGCAAGAGCAGAGAGTAATGAAATTTCACCGGCAAGCACTGCCGCACCAAACACTTGAGCTAATTGTATCGCATTTTTTCCGCTATCTCCACCGTGAATACCAAGTATTGTTAATGCTTCTTTTTGTGTCGAAAGATTTGTTCCTCCACCAACAGTTCCAATTACTAAATCAGGAAGATAAACGGAAGCATACATTCCCTGAGCTACTTCTTCGAGTTCAGTAACAACCATGCTACATTCAGCTATGTGTGCTATATCTTGTCCTGTAGCAAGAAATAATGCTGCAAGAACATTTGCAGCATGTGCATTTGCTCCAATTGATCCAGAAAGAATTGATCCAAAGAGCAATTTTTGTTTTGCCGTTTTTACAAGTCTTTTTTTATCTGTTTTTAAAACTGATGAGATAATAGATTCAGGAATGATGACATCTGCCCATATTTGGATTCCGCGTCCTTCAATAAAATTAAGAAAATTTGGTTTTTTATCAACACACATATTACCTGACAGGGCACTACACATAATTCGCGTTTGCTCTTCAATCCAAGTTACCACTCGTGATACCGCGATTGTTGCCATGTTCATTCCCATTGCATCATGCGTATCAAATTGAAAACGTAAAAAAACATTCTGTCCTATATGCCAAGGGCGAACGGAAAGCAAAGTAAGATGGTGCGATGTTTGTTCAGCAATTTCTTTCATGATTTGTGTGTGGCTTTTCACCCATGTTATAAATTCTGTTGCCTGTGCAATATCAGAGACTGAAAAAACAGGTGCACGAGTTATTCCTACCCGTTTACTTGTTACATGCGTACCACCACTTTCAGTAATTGCTTTACAACCTCTTGCTACTGATGCAACGAGTGCTCCTTCTGTAGTTGCTAAAGGCAAAAAGAAATCTTGTTGCATGTTTTTGTCCTTTATTTTCAACGGACCTGCTACACCGAGAGGAACTTGAATACTTCCAATCATGTTTTCACAATTATGGGTTGATGCATAATCCTCATCGAGAGTAAAATTGCCAATTTGGGGTAAGGTAATATTGAGTTCTTTTTCGAGAGCTCCTCTCCTTTTTGAGGCTAAATGGTAGTCACGCAACGTAATTGCCATAATAATCTTTACTATATAGTCGTAAATTCCTTCAAAATCATTCGTTTTACCGTATTTTTCATTTTCAAATTTGTTCTATGACTGATATAATAACCTTATGACGTCACTCATAGAACAAATTTGTCAAGGAGATCGTCAAGCGGTCATCACCTTCTACCATCAGTATTCTCCTCAAATTATGACATATCTCATGCAAAAGTTGCCACGAAAAGAAGATGCAGAAGATATCCTCAATGAGGTATTTTTTGAGGCTGTTGACTCATTACTTCTCTTAAAAAAAGAACAAAAACTTGGATCATGGCTCTATTCGATAGCTCATAATAAAGTTGTTGATTTTTATCGAAAGAAAAAAATCAAATCTATCCTTTTATCTCAAGCTCCTTTTTTAGAAATTGTTGCAAATGAGATCCATCAACCAGAATTCCAATATGAGAAAAATAAAGTAAGAGATCGAATTGAACTTGCATTAAAAAGCATATCTACTGATTATCGTCGAATATTACAGCTCCATTATGAAGAGAAAATTCCCGTTAAAGATCTTGCTCCAATTTTTCATCTTTCCTTTAAAGCAACTGAAAGTATGCTCTTTCGAGCAAGACAATCTTTTAAAAAAGCCTATGAACGAGCGTGAATTCTTACATAAGCTTCAAGACCGGGCCTTTGAACAGGAACGAATCATGAAAGGTATGGTCATGCCTACTGTTTTTACAACGGTAAGTGTCTGGTTAGGTAATCATCCATGGCGTATCCTTATTCCGCTTGCCTTTCTTTTGAGTATTATTTTCCATGTTTCCTTTGGGAAGGGCTATGATGATATTATTCTCAGAATCTTTGGTGGATTTGGAATTTTCCCTTTACGCTTTACGTACCAATGAAAAAACGAACATTCTTTATTTTTATTGCCTATATTTGGACAAAGACCTTACTTGGCCTAACATTTCATCCATTCACCTCAATTCGTGAAGTAACAAGAAAACCGATTCTTTTTCCCGTTATTTTTTCACCACTCCTTGGATTATTACTTTTATTTGTTTTTGGAAGACTAGCTGCAGTTCTTATCACTCTGTATGGATTTAAGCGTGAAATCATCGCAATATTTCTGAGTACTACCCTCCTTTCGATCCTTTTCTGGCAACTATTACTTTTTTATTTACTTGGAAGTTTTCTCGTTGCATCTCGAAGAAAATAACGATGTCCATGAATATGGAAAGAGTTGCTATTTGCTTCTCCCACCGAATCGTCTTTCTCTCTGCGAAAAATCAATAAGGGCTTCAACAATATTTTCAGTGGTGATGTCAGGAAATAACTTATCTATAAAATACAATTCAGAAGAAGAACCATTTAACCATCCTATATCTGATGTACGTCGTTCTCCTGAAGTCCGTATGATTAAATCTGCTGCTTTCACAATACCGTTTCCATCACGCAATTCCCACAATAAGTCAGTAGTTGTCTGAATATCAGATGGTAACAAACGGGCTTTATCAACCATACGAACATTTTGATCTTCTCCACCAAAATCAATTGCAAGACACAAGATTTGTCCTGTGTTATTTTTCGTTTCTTCTTCTGCATTTTCAAAAAGTTTCAAAAGTTCTTTTGGTAATCGATCTTTTCTCCCTAAATGAATAAATCTTCCGTTTCTTGCTTGTAATTTACTGAGAGTTCTTTTGACAGCAGAATTAATAAGAAATAATAATCCTTTTACTTCCTGACTACTCCGTTTCCAATTATCCGCTGCAAACCCCCATACCGTTACTGCTGAAATTTCATGAATTTCAGAAATATCTTCTAATAATTGTTCTACTACTTCAGCGCCTTTTTTATGACCTACGGTAACAAATTTATTTTGTGCTTTTGCCCATCTTCCATTTCCATCAGGAATAATAAGAATATGTTTTGGAAATTTCTCTTTTGCAATACTATTCAGCTGAGGAAATTTATCAAAAACGGTAGATTTTATCATTATTTTACCCTCGTTTCATTATAAACAATGAGTTCAAAAAGAATTTGTTTTATTGATTGAGGAAGCAAGGATGCGTTGATCAATGTTTTCACTTCTTGAGTCATATGTGCTATTTTTGTTTGAACTACCTTTTTTATTTGATAGGTATGTAATAAGTCGTAAAGATACGATAAATCATTCGCATTCATCTGTTTACTATTTAGCCGCTTAAGAATTTCCTTCCTTTCAGGTATGGTTGCATTTTCAAGAAGTAAGAGACGATGGAATGTTTTTTTATTCTCTCGAAGATCTGAACCAGTTGGTTTTCCCGTTACCTGTTCATCACCAAATAAATTTAATTCGTCATCTTTAATTTGGAATATTTTTCCGAGTAATTCACCAATTTTCTCCAATACTTCCACAAATTCCGGCTTTTCTGCAAGTAATGCTGCAGTAAGTAATGGCAGAGCAAACGTATACCGTCCTGTTTTAAATGTGTAGAGATGAAGGATTGCTTCAGATGACGGTTCTATAACCTCATATCCATTTACTATATCTTGCATTTGTGCGAGTACGACCATAGCAATTTCACGCGAAATTCGATGTGTTAGAGAACTTTTGTTCATTTGGGAAAGTAACCCATATGCAAGATAGATAGCATAATCCCCAACACAAATGCCCATGCTTTCTCCAAAATGTAACGAATCAGATAAATTTTGTTCCATTGCTAATGTTTCATACTGTGCAAAAATAGTTTGCTTTCCTCGACGTTGATAATCTCGATCCATAATATCATCATGAATCAGTAATGATGCGTGAATAAGTTCAATTGCTGCTGCAGCAGGTAAACTTTCTACCGAGTCAGTTACACCAAAGAGCTGCGTACTATAGAAAAGAAGACTACCTCGAATCATTTTCCCTTGTTGCAGGAATGTGAGAAGTCGAGTTTCAATATCATTACTCCAATGATTCACATGACGGAATGTGTTTGTTTCCTTATGTAAATATTGTTTGAGAAATTGGAAAATTGTTTCTTTATGTGCAGTTAAGGTTTCAAATAAGGAAGGTTTGGTATTCATAACATATACTCTTGGAGTGGTAAATACATTTTAATTTCATCTATATAAGTACCTTTATACCATACTCCTTTCGGTACGATTCCTGCAGTTTTAAATCCCAGCTTTTTATATAAACTTTGCGCAGCAATATTAGGACTGTAGACACTTAAAATAAGCAGTTTCAGTCCTACAATAGTGCGCTGTGCTTCAGCGATTGTAATCCGAGCAAGTTGCTCGCCCAATCCACTTCGACGAAACTGTTTCGAAACAGTAATACCAAAAATACCGATATGATAACTTCTTTTTCTTGATTGTACATCTCGAGAAATTGTACATGTTCCAACAAGGATATTATTGATGTAGCAACAGAGATTTACCATATCGCCTCGCTCGATTGATTTAAATGTTTCCGTAAGGTAATACATTTCTCCTTCTTTTGTTACTGTCTCTCCTGAAAAAGTAAGGTAAATATCTTCTTCAGAAAGTACGTTAATATACGAAAGTAAAGCGTCAAGATCTTCCCAACGAGGATACCGAATTACCGCTTCTTGATGGTCTTTTGTTGTAAACCGAAAAACCGTTTTTCCAGGAATTAAATAACTCATACAAGCAATTATATCATTTAAAAGTATCCATTAGCCCAATACGCGTAACTTTGAATTCCATTTGTTCTGAGATATGTTTGTTTTGCTTGAGAAGATTGAATATCTTCATACCATAGAATGTGATTTATTTGCTGTTTATCAATATAACTCACTTGTGTTTCAAGACTCGTTTTATTGTGTTGAATTTGACAGTGCAATGATAGACATGCAGGGAGAATTGATTGTTGAATTTGATTTATGCTCAGGGCAGTTGCCGTAGTAATCGATTGTCCTTTTGAATTCACTTTCCAATCATAACCAAACATACCAAAAACTACCGTTAATTTAGGGACTGAAACTTGCTTCGTAAAGTCTGCTACCATATGCATAAAATCGTAATCATCATTTGAATCTTTTTGGAAAGGAAAATTTGCTCCTGGATCTCCTGATGCTTTATGAAAATCATATGCCATAACAAAAACACCATCTGCCTGTTTACCTATGGTCGCAACATCATAGGGACGTAATCGATAAAAGACATCACCATATATTGTCGCATAAAATTTTTTCTTCTTCAGATGAGTTGTTTGTGCAAAGTTTGTCATTAATTGGGTTGTTGTTTTTGTCACCGAATCAAAAGCAAGTGCAGAATATTCGAAATCCAAAACAATTCCTGAAAATCCATTAGATGTTGCTATCTCAAGTGATTGATCGATTATTTTTTTTTGCAGATTCATATCATGTAACATCTGTTCATTTATTGATGCATCAACCATTTGAATAGCAAGAAATTTTTCTTTCTGTGGTGGAACTACTGATGTAAAAGTCGCAATTTTCGTATACGAACTACCTTTTGTATCAATACCATCAGCAGTAGGAATAATACCAAAATATACATAACCTGAATATGTCGCCGTAAGTGGTTTTGCATCAAAAGACCAATAGGGAACAAATAAATAACTTGTTGGTGTTCTCGATCTCACTAATGGTTGCGTTGTCGGACTTGCTAAAACCACTGGAGATGCCTCCAGGCGCGGGGAAACTTTTCGAGGAAGATGGTGCAAAATACTATACACCAATATACATAAAATAAGTACGCACCAACTAAAGTAAAGTTTTTTCATGTCTCCATAGTATATCATTGCATACCCTTGTATTTTTGCTAACTGATCGATACTATGGAAGAAGGAACATTTTCAAAATGTTCATGATTTTTATGAAAAGAATTTACCAATTTGATCAGCAAGGTTCAAGTAGTATTGAAGGATTAATTCTTATAGCAGTTGTTATTTTTAGTATTTTTATTGCTGGTGGACTATTCTTTACGAATGTTTTTATGAAAGCACCTTTACCCAACCCTCTTGCTGTTTGCTGTGATAATGCAGATTGTTCACCAATTAAAACTAAAACAATTACCTTTAGTTCACCTACTTCATTAACGTATCCACAATATAAAAACGTACCAGTTCAGTATGACTTGTTGAAATCAAATAGTTCTATTTTTCAATGTTTTAAACATAGTGCTGATAGTGGACAAGTCGCAACTTATCCAGATGGGCCTCATCCCATCATAATGAGTACTTCGCAAGAATTAGCTGGTGGTCCTGGAGAGTGTAGAACACCAGGATATGATCAACTTGCAGATTGGAGCAGTGGAACAAAACAATGCTTGCCAATCCCTGATGATGAGCTAATTTATGTCTGTGTTGCCAATTGTATGAAACCTTTTGGCAATACTCCTTCTGATAATTCCTGTGACCCTACGGCAAAAGTGTATGGAAATAGCACTTCTCGTTTTGATATTTATTTTCGAGATCCAGATTATCCAACACCTGGTGTACCCAATGCAATCAAAAATTGTCTCGCAGCTAATGGCATAACGATTACACCTCCAGCACCAAATTTATCTCCAACCGGTGGTCCACAAAGAGGAAATGAATCAAATGCTATTTTACAAATAACTCCTTTTCCATCACATGAGACGTTACAATTACATACCTTTGATTTCACGCAGGGTGGTGCAGCAGTCGGATTTCCAAGGCCATTTTGTAAACCAGCTCTCTATTTATATCCGCAAGTTTCCGAACCAATCAATGTAAAAATAAATCCAAAGGGAAAACTGAATACAACAATTCCGGTATATCCACAAACAGGATGGAACATTCTCGGAAATCCTAACGGAACTATTACCTATGAGCATACCCAATATGATTATCTCTACTACGAAGCAGCAATTCCAAATTCGCTTATTCCAAAAGAAAATACTGGGTATAATGTAGCATACAAAGATTTGAAGAACTTCTTCTCGACACTCTTGCCAAAACTTGGTTTAAATGCAAATGAGCAAAAACAATTTAGCGACTATTGGTTAACCGCCTTACCTTACTCACCTTACTACATAATCTCTCTTGTTCCTCAACAAGTATTGAACGATATTTCTCCCTTAACGATTAGTCCAACTCCTGATACACTTCTTCGCGTCACCTTAAATTTTCAACCAGTGAATACCCCACAAACAATCGATCTCCCTATCCTGCCTAAAATTCAACGAACTGGATTTGTCGCTGTTGAATGGGCAGGAATGTTCCAGCAAGATAAAGATCATCCGTTCACCTGCCTTGAATAAGGGTAACGTATTTTACCTGCAAAATTCGCTTTGTTGCATTTGTTTCTCTCGAATGTTTTTACTATGCTAAGAAGAGTATAATGAAATCGCTAGTTGTTCCCATTCACCATCGGTTCCTTACAATTGCTATAGTTTGCTTCATTACTTTAGGCATTTGTTTAGCGGTTTATCTTTCACAACATATACAAAATTTACACCAACAAGCGGCAGGCACAAATGTCCAAGTCACAGTAGATCCTGCAAGTAATGGGTCAGTTATACCTACTGGTTTTATTGGAGTCAGTTCTGAACCAGCTGATAGTCCATGTGAACAATTGGTATTAGATAATCAAAATCCCACATTAGCAGAAAATATGTTTAAAAATTTAGGTCCAACAACGTTTCGATTCGGTGGAGATTCTGTGGAAGGAGATTCATGGAGCACTTCAGGGAATGGCTCTTGTTCCTGGTCAGGAACTGTACAAACTCCTGCCATGGTTGATGCAACAGTTACTCTTCTTAAAAAAGTTGGTTGGCGTTTTATTTGGGGAGTTAATTTAAAAAACGGAAACCCATCAAATGATGCGGCTAATGCTGCCTATGTTGCAAAATCAGCAGGATCTACACTTATTGGTATTGAAATAGGAAATGAGCCAAACTTATATGGATGGAGTTACAGCCAATATCAAACTAAATGGGAAGCAGTAGCGGCTGCAATTCAAGCTGCTGGAACAAATATTCCAATAGTTGGTCCAGCAGGAACCGATTGTTGCTCTGATTTTTATACTCCTTTTATCAATGCTGAAAGTTCAAAAATTGTTATGGGAACAGATCATTATTATCCCACAGCAAATTCAACTACTTTTCAACAATTATTAAGTCCGAGTCTTATGCAAGGAACCATTCAATCTCTTCAACCGAGAATGCAATTAACTCATGCGAAAAATTTACCGTATCAACTTGGAGAGACCAATGCTGTTGCAAATGTACCACCTGCCAATATTGGAGACGCATTTGGTGTTTCACTTTGGCTTTTAGATTATGCTATGTCTCTTGCAAAAATGGGCGCCTCGGGAATGAATGTGCATGGATGGTCGGGTGATGCTACCTCAATATTTTATTCTAATAATACTCCTCGACCTAACTATTATGGAATGTTAGCGTTTCATTATGCAGCACCAGATGGTACGATGCTGCCTATTCAAATTTCCACAGGAGGCGTCAATATTACCGCTTACGGGATCAGAAATACGAATGGTAACCTTCAAGTAGTTTTAATTAATAAAGACCTTTCTCAATCTGCTTCGGTTCAAATTAATACAACACAATCGTTTGGACATGCAAGTGATATTCGCCTACAAGCATCATCAGTCAATGCAACAACAGGCATTACGTTAGGCGGATCTGCGGTCGCAAGTGATGGATCATGGAACCCGTCTACCATAGAACCAGTCAGTGTAACTGGGGCGAATTCTTCAATTACTGTTCCTGCAGCAAGTGCGGCAATAGTCACCTATACAAACGGTACCACAACCATTACTCCTTCTCCAACTCAAAAAATATCGAATACTCCACAACCAACACAACCTCATGCAACAAATACTCCACAACCAACGAATAGTCCGACACAACCAGTATCACCAACCAATAGCAATTTCTGTGGACGAGCATGTACGTCAAATAGCGATTGCGACCAATCAGGCGTATCATGTGGTATTTGTGATCCTGATGCACAACTTTGTACAACAGCAATTACGCAAGGAATAACTCCAACAACAGGAGCAACACCAACACTTACGACTACCCCTAGTACGGTGCCAACAAACACACCAATAGATACCCCAACAGCAACGCTTACCCAAAGTCCAACCACAGGACCAACAACAACTGGAAATCCTTCTCCAACAGGAACATCAACGCTTGGTCCAGCAATCGGTACTCTCTCTGTCCATTTTGAAGGCATTGATCCACAAAATAATCCTAATCCTCATCATCCCCAACGAATGGTACAATTGTTTTTCTATCGCTCGCTAGACTTTACCCAGAAACCTACGCAAACACTCACCATAAACGCTTCATTTTCACCCTCTGATCCGAATGGTTCGTTTGTCAATAATGCTATTGATCTCTCATCAATTCCCCAAGGATCATATTATGTCTTAGCCAAATCTCCGGAAGGTTCCCTTCGTGAACTGCTCTCCTCTCAACTCATATCGATTCGCTTAGGGCAAACAATTGCACTCACCGGTAAAACTAACGTCAATCCGACAAATCTTCGGATGGGTGATATCAATAATGACAACAGTGTTGATTTAGCTGATTATAATATCCTTGTTGATTGTTACGGAATGAAAACAACAAGTTCTTCATGTAAAGCACACAATCTCTCAGATCAAACAAAAGGACTCTTTGCAGATATCAATGATGACGGTGTTGTCAATGGTATTGATTATAATCTCCTTATTAGAAACCTTGGCAATCAAGGCTATTAAAAATAGAAAGAGTACCGCGAGGCAAAGGGTTAAGTTAACAAATACAATTACTTTGAAAGTGCAGGTTGGCTTCCATTTATATTAGGAGTTGGTTGCGGAATAGTATTCCGAGTAAATTGTGCTAATAAATCTGCATAGCTTTGTGTTGGAGAAGAAGGTTGTTGTGGTGCAGCAGGCTGCTGTATGGGAATTAATGGACTAACAATTGATTCTGTTTGAGGATTATATTGTGCTTTCGCTTGTACTGGCTGTACAGGCATGACGGGGGGTTGAACCTGCTGTTGCGAAACCGGTTGCATAGGTTGCGGTGCAGGTTGCTGAGAAACAACCAAAAGTAAACTATCGAGCATTGCGCTCGCAAGCATATCACCTTTTGCTTTTTCCTGTGTTAACCGATCTTTATAGGTAACATATTGTTGATATTCATTCGGGTCAAGAAGGCTCGAAGGATTCAGTAATTTTTGGAGCACTCCTTTAAGATCTAACACTGCCTGTGCAGGATTCGTTTGTTCAGTCTGTACAAGAGAACTCGCAATATTCAATAGCCAGGTAGCATACATATCTCCCTGTTTGCTTGCTTGATCCATTGTCTGACGTAACGCTAAATACTGACCATGTTCTGTCATATCGGTAATCACATTTGGATTAGCAAGTTTTCGTAAAACAGCCCGAAGCACAGGAAATTCTTCTTGAGCTTGTGCTCCAGCAACCGATCCTGCAGGTTTATTCGATTTAGTAAAGACAAATTTTTCCTCTTTTGCATCATAATCAATTGCAATCGTATCTCCTGCAACAAACTTTTTCCCTAAGATAAGACTGGCAATCGGAGTTTCGATAGTTGATTGGACCAAACGACGAAGTGGCCGAGCTCCATACGCAGGATCATAGCCTTCTTGTGCAAGTTCTTCAAGCGCTTTCTGAGTAAGTTCTATATCAATATTTTGCTCAAGAAGTAATTTTCGGGTAGACTGAATACGCAATTTTGTTATATCTACCATAACTTCTCTTCCGAGCGGCTCAAAAATAATAACCTCATCAAAACGATTGATAAGCTCCGGTCTAAAAAATTTATGTAATTCACCACTTACTAATTGCTGCAATTCTTTTTGTTTTGCTTCTTTATCTTGGATAGGTTTCTGTGCTTGATTTGGATCAAGAGCCTTTTTTTCATTTGAATCACCTTGTTGTTCTCTTTTTGTTACGCTATCACTTGCCGTATCTTGAGAAACTGTTTTCGCACTGATATCAGATTGCAAATATTGTTGAATTAATGCACTACCAATATTTGAAGTACAAATAATAATGGTATTTTTAAATGAGATCGTATTCCCTTTATTATCCGTAAGTCTCCCGTCTTCCAATAACTGTAATAAAATATTAAAGACATCGGGATGAGCTTTTTCTACTTCATCAAGGAGAACGACAGAATATGGTTTCATACGTACCGCTTCCGTTAACTGTCCTCCTTCTTCGTAACCAACATATCCTGGAGGTGCACCAATTAATTTTGCCACTTCATGCTTTTCCATATATTCACTCATATCCAAACGGATCATTGCATCCTCTTTACCAAAAAGAATTTCAGCAAGAGTCTTTGCGAGTTCTGTTTTTCCCGTTCCCGATGGTCCAAGGAAAATAAATGATGCAATTGGTCTCATGACATTTGCAAGACCAATTCTTCCTCTTCGTACTGCTTCTGCAACAGACTTAACGGCTCTTTCTTGATCTATCATTCGCTTGTGAATAATATCCTCTAAATGAAGCAATTTTTCACTTTCATTCTCAGTCAATTTTGATACGGGAATTCCAGTCCAATTACTAATAACTTTATCAATGTCTTCTTTTCGCACTTCATTTCCTTTTTGATTGCCTGTATTATTACGAAGCTTCACATCAGCCGCTGCTTCATCAATAACATCAACTGCTTTATCGGGAAGATACCGTTCTCCGATATACCTTTTCGAGAGTTTAACTGCTGCTGCAATTGCTTCTGAGGTTAATGTAACCTTATGAAATCTTTCATATTTTGCTTTCAAAATATCAATCATTTTAATAGCAGACTCTTCTGATGGTTCTTCGCAAAGTACTGTTTGAAACCGTCGAGCAAATGCTTTATCTTTTTCAAAATAATGACGATACTCTATTGTAGTTGTGCTTCCAATAATCTGCAACTGACCTCGAGCAAGAAATGGTTTTATAATATTTGAAGCATCAAGAGCACCATCTGAATCACCGGTTCCCATTAAGGTATGTATTTCATCAATAAAAATAATGACTTGACCAGAAGATGCTTGTGCTTCTTTAATAACACTTCGCAAACGGTCTTCAAATTCACCTCGGTGCGATGCTCCTGCAACTAATGAGGCCACATCAATTTGAATAATTCGTTTGTTTTTTAAATCTTCCGGAACTCTTCCTTGTACGATCATTTGCGCAAGCCCCTCAACAATAGCAGTTTTACCCACTCCCGCTTCTCCAATAATTATCGGATTATTTTTAATTCTTCGTAAAAGAATATGAATGACTCGTTCTACTTCTTTATCTCGTTCACTCACCGGATCAAGCGCACCAGATCGAGCTGCTTCGGTCAAATCGATACCAAATTTATCTAGAAATGATTTTTTAACAACAGTATAGGTACTCCCTGATTTATTGAGTTTTTCCTCTATTTTCTCTTTTCCAAGTCCTTGCGCTTGCAACATCGCTGAAGCGGGAACATTCGCGTCCATGAGAGAAATAAGCAAGTCTTCTGGAGTAATAAATTCAGCACTTCGAGTTTTTACTAATCCATATGCCTGCCCAAATATTTTTTTGGTATCTTGGGAAAGCGTTGGTTGTCCTAAAAAAGTACCTATTTTCTCTTTCTCTTGAATTTCTCTCGAGACATCAGCAACTTTTAAATTAAATTGTTCAAGTAATTTAAAAATATCTTTATCAAAGAGTAATGCAAAGAGCAGTTGGTCTGGTTCAATAAATGCTTGCTTTATTCGAGAAGTTTCTTGCTGCGCAACATTGAGGACTTCAACAGCGCGAGGATCTAAGTGAGAGAGTGCCGTAACTTCTTCACGCATTGCTGGTTGCATTGTTGATCCAATTCCAGAGCTTTGTGGTTGTTGCGGTTGATTTGTTGGCGAAATAGGTTGCGGTTGTCCAGTATAAACAGGAACTTGTTGATAATCCTGATCCTCATGTCTTTTATTATTAAAAAAACCGCTAAACATATTAGTTATATTATATCATTATCGCTTTAGTGCAACAATAACGTCAAGAACTACTTTCCGAAAAGATATTAGTTCTCATGCTTTTCACTTTCTTGCTCTGGTAGTTGTTCTGATTGGGCTTGGCTCAATACGGTTTCATTCTTTTTTGCAGTCAGTGTTACTTGTGAATCTTCTTCTGCCTCTTTTTCTGATAATTCTTGTAAGACATCTGCTCCTGCTTGTTGCTTTGCTTGCAAGTAAGCAACAATTTCACTTTGTGAGAAACCACCAATAAGTAAGAATGGTAATAAGCTACCAACTTGTTGCATGCCTAATGCTATTTTTTCTGAGTCTTCGGATTTTAACATGGCCATTGTTTCTGAAAGGTGCTTCATATCTTCTCGAATCCATTCTTGTCTTGTTGGTTTTGGATTTGCAGAGATAGCAGGCACTTCTGACGATTTATAAATATCATGCCACATACTCCGTACCGCTTCATAATCATCTAAATTGACTGTTTGAACATCATTGGTTTGAGGTAAGACTGATTTTGTCGGTATGATATGTGGCAGGACTAGCATTATTGCATTTGCTACGGGATCCCCTGCTGCATTTCTTTTTTCTAATTCCTGTTTAATTTGGGTATAGTATTGTTGTTGATCAGTATTTGTATTATTCATAGGATTGGAGATATTAAGAAGTAACTCTTGCACGGTATTTGAAACTTGACCTTGGTTTTCAGGAGTCGTTTGAGAAACTTTATCCGCAATATTGATAACAAATGCGGCATAAGGATTTCCTTGCGCAGCTTCATTCGTAATTGTTTGTTTCATTTGCATGAATTGTTTTTCTTCAGCATCTTGCGCACTTATTTTTGGATTAATAAACTTCTGAATTGTTTGTAACAAAGAATTCATTGCCTGAGTATATTGCTGATTCGACTGAGCCATGATGTTTGTTTGAGAAATGGTATTGACTGAAAATAATATTGCGTTCGCAAGAGGATCACCTTTCTGGGCAGACTCAACTAATTGTTGTTTCATGAGAATAAACTGTTGTTTTTGATCTTCTTGAGGGATAGATTCAGGGAAAGCAAGATTCTTCAACATTTCATTTACTTGGGTCATTTCTTGTTGGACATTTTGTTGTGCAGTAATAGGAGCGCTTTCATACCGAGCGATATCTGAAATGGTTGGTATTGAAAAATTGAGGAGCTTCAATGTTTTTTGACTCGTTTGTTCGGATTTTAATTTTGGCGCTTCTTTCTTTATTGTTTGAATTCTTTGTGAATAGCCCTGTAAAATATTAGAAAGTGGATTTTCATCAGATTCATCGTCACTATTTGACGAAAAATCTGCAGTATTCACTACCGATGCTTGCATATGTTTTGTTGCATGTGCTTCTCTCTTTGTTGCATCAACCATAGTGTCTTCCTCGTTATCAGAATCTTTTATTTGAGTCAGTGCTTCTTCTGCTGCATGTTTCTTGGCTTGTAAATAAGCAACCACTTCAGTTTGTGAGAAACCACCAATAAGTAAGAATGGTAATAACTGTGATACTTCCTGCATTCCTTGACTTACTTTTTGTTGATCTTGTGAATTTAATAAGTCAATCGTTTCTGTCATCTTTTGTAAGTCTTTTTGAATCCAATCTTTTCTTGTTTTATTTTCCGCTGTATTAGGAATTTCCATTTTCTTGTAGTTTTCCAACCAAGTCTTCTTCACTTCTTCATAATCTTCAAGATTAACCGTTTGCACTTGATTTGCTTGAGGAAGCGTACTCTCGTTTGCTTTTGCAACTGTTTCTGAAGCAGCAAGAAGAGACGTCGCAACAGTATCTCCCTGTTTACTTTTTTCAATTAATTGTGCTTTAAGTTTTGTAAATTGCTCACGTTCAACTGCATTGGTAATAGTTTGTGGTGCTGAAAGCTTTTGAATTGTTTGTTGAACTTGAGACTCACTCTTCATATTCATGACTGTTGTTGCATATTGGTCTCCTTGTTTACTTGCTTGCGCGAGTTTGTTCTTCAATACGGTAAATTGCTGTCTTTGTGAATTATCGGTTACGATTTCAGGATTATTGATTTTTTGGATCATCTGCTGGATCTGGGTAACTGTCTCATGTGTCGATTGCGTAATAACTGATTTGGTTGATTGATTCGTTACTGTATTTGCTGCTTTCAATATTGAAGTCGCTAATGGTTCACCTTTTTGACTTTGTTGCAGTAATTTATCTCGAAGTTGAGTAAATTGTTGCCGCTCTACTGTATTGGTAATACTTTGAGGATTTGCAATTTTTTCGAGGGTTTCATGCATTCGACTAATTTGTTGCTGTTTTGTTATTTGTGAACTAGACCGATTGGTTTCAAGATGGGCAATATCTCGCATTCGAGGAATGGGGAAATTAACCAATTTTGCTGTTTCGACACTCGTTTTTTCTGACTTAAAGGCAGGAGTTTGTGTCGTCACGTTATTATACACATTATTCACTACTGAAGTATGTGTTTGTGTTGGTTTTGCTATTTCCTTAACGGTAGATTTGTGTTCGCTTAACGCTGCTGCAGTTGGTAATTCACGAGCAAGACCAGTTGTACCATACAAAATTGGTTTTGCCATCCCTGTGGGATGGGTTCCTGGAGGTGGTCCAGGAGGATATTTTCCTGGTGGCAGAGGTGAATTAGGAAAGATATACTGACTTCCGGGAACTCTTTTCACTACATTTTGGAGATAACCAAGCGTATTATCTTTGTCAAGATTTAAGCTCCAAAGATAATCTAAAAAGATTCGCAGAAGAATAAATGGAAGAAAAATAACAATCCATAACATGATCAATGCAATGACATACTCGGCAAAGGTATCATTGTAATTTACACTATTATCAACAGTTAATTGTTGTCCAGGACCACCAAGGAGAATATTAATTGCAGTGGGATAAACAATTTGATTTTGTATGTACTGAAATGGAAAAATATCAATATTATGTTGCCATACAACAACTAAGGATGAAAGAAAAATGAAGAATAATGGCGCATAGAGTAACCATCGAAAAAATTCACCTATCCATATCTTTGCCGTATTACGAATAGGAAAATGGAATAAGAGCAATGGATAAATAGGTGATACCGCGATAAAGAACCATAAGATAATTTTTCTTACAAGTAAAATTCCGGACATAACATAATAGGTAATTGCGGTAAGTCGCACAAGCAATAAAGAAACGAATGCAGATTCGTCATATGAGGGTCCAAATCTTCGAAGACCAATAAACCCTTGGTAATTAAACGACATATTGAAGAGATCTTTTGAGGTAATAATAACTCCTTGAGGATTCCTGTTGAAAAAACCAATAATAATATCAATTACTTCATACAGAAAACGTGTTAACGCAAACGAAAACCATATTAAAATAACCATGATGATAAACCTTCGCGCGAAGGTCCATGCAGTAAGACTTTTTCCTCCGCTAATAATAATGGCAAAGGCTGCTGCAAGAAGTACGAGCAGTAAAATCGCGTAAACGACATTTCTAATATTTGTCCAGAAAATAATTAATGATTGTTCTCCTCCAATGGTTGCCCATTGATAATTTTTCAGAACAAGATTTAACAGCAATGCAGAACGGGAAGCTGTCTTTCCTTGAAAGGTAACATCTGCATCAGGCAACCAATCACCATCAGCAATATTAGGATCCATTGTTGGAGTTGGTGTTTGAGCATAGGAATGCTGAACAGAGAAATGCAATGATATTCCAAAGAAGAGCAGAAGAACCATTAAAACTAATAGGCAGATTCTTTTCATTTATTTAAATCCTGGGATATGTAAAAAATCGACAACGACTAATTGGAAAAAAACAGCTGCAAGAACAGCAAAAAGAAGGCCCATGATTGAATAAAAGACATACCCTTTCCCTCGATTAAATTGTGTTGGATTACCTTGTGAAGTAATGATTAAATAACCACCATAAAGAATAAAAAGAAGTGATGCAGCGGCAACTAATCCCAAACCAATACCATAAAATTTGGACGTAAAACCTCCCGGATCATTTGGTATACAGCCAAAATCCGTTTGTGTCGAATTCGGTGGGCAGGGTGTTGGCGTCATAGACTAATTTCTATTGCTATTTATATTTATCTTATGGTAATTCGGCCCTCTTTACAAGTAGGTCTTCTTTTCTTTACCATAAGAGTAATGAGAAAACAAAAAACAAAAAAAATGTCTCGAAAAAGAAAATCCATTGAAACAAATAAGGGATATATAACATTTGTACTGATAGGTATTGCACTCTTTGCTTTTCTCTTAGCAACAGGATTTATTAATTCAGTAAATCCACCCTATGATGGAACAAAATATGTACTTGTCACACCAACCGCTGATCCTTCGCATGCAACACTGCAATTAAAAACGCTTTCATTTATTTCTATTCCTCCAACGCCAACATCTAGCCTTTCACCTTCTCCTACTACTGTTCCTTTCAATTGTGGAACTGGTATAACTACTCTCTTGCAACAACTCGGAGTAAAACGAGAAACTGAGAATGTTTTTGCCGTTTATCCTCCTTCGGGACAATCTGTTTCAGCTGGGGGGAAAATAGAATTTTGGTATCATGATGAACACGCAATGACACTGGGAGCGGGAACAACAACACCTCAAATGAAGACTCACCCAGTCGATTCTGTTTTTCCATCACAACCAGGGGTTGGTGTAGGAGATACTACTATTAAAGATCCAGCAGGTTTTTATGTATTCCCTTCCTTATTTTTACTCGATTTAACGCTTAATCCAAATGGACAACCAATTGATGCTGTTCATGCAGGAAATCCCCATGTCCCTGACGCTGTCTACGGAACATGGAAAGATTATAATATCGGAGGAGATCCGCAGCCGAAAAATCAAAGTCAACTTCCAACAGGTGCAGATCAGTTTCCTGCAGAAGGAAATGTCGTTTGTTCAGGTAATATTTGTGACTATGGTTCAGAGGTGGTTTACAGCGTCAACAATCTTGGGTTAACCACCGGACATAGTTACTTAGCAGTTTATACAGTTCATGATGGTGATAATAGCGCAAATGGATCAGATATTGGTACTGCTTGCGTAACGATTCAAAATTAACAATGATTTCTTTTTATTGACAATTTTTTGAAAACGGGTACACTAAGTGACAGTTTATATGCCGCGCATTGTATTTCGACAAATTGCTCAATTGGGCAATCCCATTCTGAGAGAAAAAACAAAACCAATCGTTCAAGTGAAAAATGTACAAGTTCAACAACTCATCGATGATATGATTGCCACGGTTCAAGAAGTTGATGGTGTTGGGATTGCTGCACCACAAGTATTCAGCTCTTTGCAAGTATTCATTATTGCATCGAAACCAAATCCTCGATATCCTCACGCACCCCTCATGAGACCATTGGCAATGATTAACCCACATATACAATCTTCATCTGAAAAAAAAGTTTATGAGTGGGAAGGATGTCTAAGCGTACCTGGTATTCGAGGGCTGGTACCTCGTTTTACTTCGCTACAAATTAGGTATACCTCTCGGTCAGGAAAAAAATTCGAGAAGACTCTAGACGGATTCATTGCTCGTATTTTCCAACATGAATATGATCATATTCATGGTCTTGTTTTTCTCGATCGAGTTGATACAAACCAAACACTCATTTCAGAGAATGAATATCAGAAAATGATGCGAAAAAAATATATCCATCAAACACTCCATGAAAAACAGTAATACTTCTGTTGATTTACATGTTCATTTATTCATGGAAGCCGGTATACCGCGACTATTTCATGGATCTTTTTATTCACCACTCCAAGCAACCTCTTGGAAGAATAGATTTTCTTCCCAAGTGAATGAAGAAACACTTGAACAATCAAATATTGGATTACTGGTTGTTGCACTTTATGCACATCCTTTGCTTACCTTGTATCGAAAAAAAGCAATCCACCAACAAATTGATCTTGTTGAAGCATTTATTGAAAAACATCCACAATGGATTCTTGCTCGAACACCAAATGACGCAGAAAACGCATACAATCACGGAAAACGAATACTCATCTTTTCACTCGAAGGTATCAAAGGTGTCCTTGAAACTGAAAAAGATGTCGATGTATTTATTAGAAAAAGAGGTATTTCTATTGTTACCTTTATGCATCTTACGAATAATGATTTTGGAGGAGCTGCATTATTGCACGGAACGCAAATGATACATTCTCCTCGATTTTGGCTAGCCTCCCAATTCATGAATGAGTATGCGCAAGGAGTAAAAATCAATGCCAAAGGGTTAACGGAAAAAGGAAAGAACCTTCTCACTCTTCTTCTTAAACAAAAGGTCTGGATTGATTTATCTCATGCATCTGATAATACCCAAAAGCAAATCATTCCACTCTTACAAAGAGTAAACCAACCATTATTATATACCCATCTTGGAATCCGTTCGTATTGTCATTCGGAGCGAGGTCTAACCAGCTGGCAACTTAACGCAATTAAGAACAGCCAAGGAATGCTTGGCCTCTTACCCAGTAGAGAGCTACTGCTTAATAACCCTGATGCTTTTTTGCTTTTTGCAAAAGAATATCGAGAAGTCTCGACACTTATTGGACCGGAGAGAACAGTAATTGGGAGTGATTTAAACGGACCATTACAAAGAATCCCCCCGACAAACGTAACAACAAAGACATCTCTTGATACAGAAGGTTTTTGGCATATTGGACAAACGCCAGATCTCTGGAAAGCATTACAAAGAACTACGCACAATACCCCAAAGCCATTATCATTAAGTATTGAGACATTCATCAAAACCTGGAAAAAAGTTTATGAGTAATTTCAGCCTATTTTTCTCAATCGATACATTGACCCATTGGGTAAATAGAAGGCAAGCTTATTTTCCGATGAAGTGACGCCATGAATATGTAATTGACGAAAACCTTCTGCCCATTTCTTTTCCCCATGTTTCGCAAGACGACTTCCTTGAACTAGCATTCTGGCAGGGATTCTTGTCACATAATCTTTTAACTCCTCGCTATTGGGATGCCGTTTCATTTGAGTTTCATGTGCGAGGAGTGCAGCAATTTTTTTTTGTTTTACTGAGGTTATATCAACAATAAAATCCGAAGTCTCTAATTTTGGCCTTTCACGATACTTTTGCTGTGCATATTTACTTCTCCGTCCTAAACTCCAGTTATGTAAAGAATTCGAAAGCATCTCATATTGTTCAGCAGTTCCTGAGGGAAATAAAAATTCTGGTTCTCGAATATACACAGCAGGTTTCTTAAAGTTCTCTTCTTGGAATAATTCCCGCAATGCACGTACTGTCGCGTGGTACGTTGCTACGTGATCAAGGTGATCTAACTGATCTGAATGAATTATTACGACATCTGGTTTTCTTGCACGCACATCGTTTTTTATTGCATCTTTCAGCATAGTTAATTGAGAGAGAAGCGCTCCATCGATAAAAGTGCCTCCATCTAAAGGAGAGAGATATGCCAGCTGATTTCCTAAAATTTGTTGCGCTAATAAAGCTTCATTCATCCGAATAGCAATCGTTTGTTCCTCTGACATCCCATCAAATCCTCCTTTTTCTCCTTTTGTAATAATAACCGTCGTACATAGCGCATTATTTAACAACTGCAGTGTTCCTCCTTCAAAGTCATTCGTATCACTTATATGAGCATCTATTGACATTTCTATCAGGGCACCTGCTTTCCGAGGTGCATCCTGTATTTGTTCATAGAAATATCCCTCAGGAAGTATCGATGTTGGTTTGAGACGATCACCAACTAATGTTTGTACTAACATGGGAAGCGGAAGTGTTTCCATTCCAGTAAAAATTTCCGATAATCCATATTGCGGATAATATTCTTGATCGTCCAATAATGCCGTTACTGGCTGCTCATAGAGTGTTAAGTTCGTACAATAATCTTGTTGTCTTCTTTCAAAACGAATCATATTTTCCACAAAAAAAACCTCCCAAAAGGGAGGTATGAAAACATTGTACAAATACCCCCCTATGAGGAAGTCATTTGGCAACAAACGATAACCTGAAATTTCATGATTTTTCTTTTGTTTTTTCGAGTGCTTGTGTTAAATCAGCAATAAGATCTTCACTATTTTCAATACCTACTGAAATTCGTAATAAACCATCTGATAATCCTATTTTTTCTCTTTCTTCTTTTGGTATTGCTGAGTGAGTCATAGAGGCAGGATGATCAATTAATGATTCTACTCCACCAAGACTTTCAGCAAGAGGAAAATAGTGTAATGAATTCAAAAACAGTTGGACATCATATGCTTCTTTCATTTCAATTGATACCATTCCTCCAGGACGTTTCATTTGTTTCGCAACAATTTTTCCCTGCTCACCAGTAAATAATCCTGGATAATAGACCTTTTTTATTTTCGTATGGTTAGATAAAAATTTGGCAATTTTTTCTGCATTATCGACATGTCGTTCCATACGTAATTCCAGTGTTCGTAATCCACGAAGTGTTAACCAAGAATCAAATGGTGATAGAATTGCTCCTAAAGAATTCTGAAGAAATTTAAGACGTGGATATAATTCCGTACTACTTGTCGTAAGCACACCACCAACAACATCACTATGACCATTAATATATTTTGTGGTTGAATATACGACAATATCAGCTCCAAGTTCTGATGGCTGCTGAATGATTGGAGACGCAAAAGTATTATCAACAACTAATAAGGCCTTATATTTCTTTGCTAATTGCGATAAACGAGCGATATCAACCACCTTTAATAAAGGATTTGTTGGTGTCTCAAGCCAAATAATTTTTATATTACTATTTTTCAACACCTCTTCTGTTTTGGTGAGGTCAGTGAGGTCAACAATTTTATACTGAATTCCTTGACTTCCTGCAGCTCGAACAATATACCGATACGTTCCACCATATGCATCTGTAGAGAATAAAATAGCCTCTTGCGGTTTAAGCAAAGCAACAATATTTGTTAATACCGCTGAACCTGAGCTATAAGCAAGCCCGTATTTGTTATTATCCATTTGTGCCATAGTATTTTCTAAAATAATTCTTGTCGGATTAACGGTCCGTGAGTAATCATAATGATGATAATCATTATTAAATTTAAAAGCATTCTCTGCTTCCCAGACTTCTCGTGGTAAAGAACCATCATAGTATCCACCATTATTGCCAAACGCAAAAGTAGTACTCATATGAATCGGTGGAATAATAGCACCGTCATCTTTATTTGGTTTATAAAAACTATGTAATGCTTTTGTTGAAAATCCTTTATTTTTTTTCATAGATAGAGTATTTATGTTTATTTTTAGTCATAAAAAAACCTCCATGCAGGAGGTTATTTGCGTGAACAAAACCTCCCCTCAAGAGATTCTGCAACAACAAATTATTGATAATTCTTTTTTCATTCAATTCACTGTATCATTAATCTTTTCACTCGTCAATACGCACTTTCATAGTAGTACCCTGCTGATTTATTTTCGTTTTTTTATCAAGAAATATTCTTCTTTCGGAATACGAGATAATGCTTTTGATATAGTATCGATATCTTTCTTTTGCGATTGATGTTCATGCATTGCAGCAATCTTTTGACTCCACACATCTGATACTGAAACTACTTTATCAATTGCTGTTTTATTATACCCCGGTGGAAAATAAATAAAATAATCTTGAACAAATTGATCAAACGCATCACTAATACAAAAATACCAAAGTTCTTGAATAAAAGATAATCGAATAAATACATACGAGGTTATCATCGAGACTGCAATATGATCAAGATGCCCAGAAACTCCTCGCGGTTCTAACGTTATGAGAAGATCAGGATGTAATTTTTCCAATTGTTCAGTTATTTTATTTGCCACTGTATGATAGCAATTATTACAAAGAGTACCATCATGAAATTCTAAAAATATAACTTCCTTTACACCGAGTTTGTTTGCTGCAGCTTGTAACTCTTTTTTTCGAAGTACTCCCAACTCAGGATCAAGATGATCAACATTCCAATCGCCATTTGTTACACAAATTAAATAAACGTTATTTTCTTTTGCAAATTGTGCAATTGTCCCTCCTGGACCAAAAGTCTCATCATCGGGGTGAGCAAAAATTCCAACAATTGTTTTCATTTTTAATGATACTATGCTATTTTATCAAATTCTCGGTTTTTATAAACATATTCCGTTAATTCAGGTACAAATTTTGCAATAACTCCAGCTGAACAAATAGCACCAAGTCCTCCTAAAATAACTGAAAGTGGTGCACCAAGTAAACCTGCAGCGAAACCTGCTTCTGCCTCACCAAGGAATGGTCCACCAAGTAAAAATACCATATTAATAGCGTTCATTCGTCCTCGTATCTGATCTGGCGTTACAAGCTGACTAATCGTAGCCCGAATAACCATACTTATCATATCTGCTCCTCCAACAATAGCTAAACACAGAAGTGATAAAAGAAACCAATGTGATAAGCCAAATCCAATGGTTGCTGCGCCATATAATGCAACAACTCCTAACAGGAGCTTTCCTTGCTGACGAATATGACTAACAGTACCAATAAGTAAGCCAGTTACCACTGCTCCAACAGAAGGTGCAGCATAAAGTAATCCAATTTCTTTTGTACTGATATGTAATATTTGCATTGCAAATATAGGAAATATTACTGTCGATGCTGCAAAGAAATTTGCAAAAAAATCTAATAAAATAGTTGAGTACAGTATTGGAGAACTTTTGATATACCGAATTCCTTCAAAAGCAGAGATAAACGTAAAACGGACAGATTTTTTGGTGTAGGCAGATTGCGTGACAATCGGAATGACTAATAAAAAGCAGACAAGAAACGTGAGCGCATTAATTCCATAAATAACACCAACTCCAAAAGCAGCAATAAGATACCCTGCTATGGCTGGGCCAATAATCGTTGCTGTTTGTCGAAAGATCGTATTTACATTTAATGCGACAATTAACGAACTCTTCGGAACCAAAGATGGAATAATCGATTGACGCGCAGGTAAATCAATAACATTTACACATGCATTAAGAACTATTACAGTAAAAATGATCCATGGGGTATCATGATGGAAATAGGTTACCAGGGCAAATGTTCCATTAATGATAGTTAACATAAGTTGATCCAGTAAGATAATTTTTTTTCTATCAAATGCATCAACTAACATACCACTGAAACTTGATAGTAAAAGCATGGGAATAAAACCAGCAAGTCCAATAAATCCTAAATAATACGCAGACTTTGTTAACTGAAATAAGTGCCAACTTATTGCAACTACTTGCATTTGGGAACCAATAAATGAAATAAATATTCCAATACTTAACCACCGAAAATTTGAATTTTTCAATATAACAAAAGGCGAAAATATCTTATGCATACAGAGGGTAAATCGTAGCAATTATTTCCTCACATTTCAAATAGAAACGAAAATCACTCATTTTCTCCATTAGGAAACTCGTGAGAAAATAAGTGATCTCGTCTGCTAATTTCGCTAGAAAACTATTCTTTCATAGCTTCTATACTTTTATCGACTAATCGATGTGGTGATCGATTTTGCATATTTTGTTGAAAATTATCTGCAACATCATCCATTATTTCGGTTGCTTTATCGGTCATAACATCAACAACTTCACCGACTTTCTGTTTAACAATTGGTTGACTTAACGCTGCCGCTGCCGCTGCACCAAGAGCAGCGCCTGCAATTGCCCCAGCAGCTGCGCCCATGAGCGGACTTACGGGCATTGTTTGTCCACCTTTTCGTCCCCTTTGCTCTGTCTCAGATTTTTTTTGATTTTGCGTTTGTGATGTTCGTTTTGTAGCCATACTTCTCACCTCCTTTTTTTAATGATAGTTTTATTGTAAAGATCGCTACTGAGAAAAAGACTAAAGAACCATAAGAATCATGCAAGAGAATATTTCCTTAAGGATGAAAAGAAAAAACACCTTCTTGTACGGGTATGAGAGAAGCGTTCAACACTAAATTCTGAGAATCGTAAAGAACCGCATTATTCGTAATATCCCAAATTTTCAAACTGATCATATTGGATTGGCTTATTGAAGTGCTACCAGATAATGACAGCAGAAAACCATAATTTCCTATATGATTAACAACTCCCGTACCTTGAATCGTTGCACTATTTCCATGCAAAGTACTAATGGATATACTTGTTGCTTGAAACTGCATATCCCCTAAAGGAAAGCTCATTTCTAAAGATCCCGTTGTTGGTAGTGCCATTGAAACAAAAACTCCAAAGGAAAGAGGACCGCTCAAGGCCCGATTTGTTTGTAGCGCTCCTGGGGGAGATTGTACTGTTCCAACTGCGACAACTTCAGAATTTTTCGAATCAGAAACTGCAAGATAATGGAAGGTACTGGTAGTTGCCGCGCCATAATTATCAGTAATTGTTACGGAAACAGTATAAATTCCAGACTTCCTATAACTATGCGTACCTGTCGCAGTTCCATTAACTGAATTTTGCATAATTGTTCCTTGGCTTGTTGATCCATCTCCCCAATCCCAAAAAGCCGTATGTTTATCTTCTAAACCGGGATCACTAAACAATACAGAGGCACTTATCGATGAACCTAATAAAATAAGATCTTGTGGTAACGAAATTGTACTCACTGTTGGTGAAACATTATGTACCTGTATAGGTATGGTTTCTGAGCTTAATGCACCTGTATTATTCATAACGGTTATTTTGAAAGTATATGAGCCTGGTGCCTGATAGATATGATGTACGGTTATTTGAGGACTTGCAATTGTTTCAGAATCATCTTGAGAAAAATCGCCAAAATCGACTTGTGTTGTCCATGAGGTCCCAACCGTATCAGTAAATGAGATAGGAATGGCAAGATCACTGCCTTCATTGGTCGTACGTGTCGACAACGGATTTAATTTGGGAGGCGAAGATAACGAAACTACCGCAATTTCATGGGTCTCTTCAAGAGGAACATACAACTTATTCAACAACGAATCCATGGTGAAATACTGAGAGGTAATTGCGTGACTGACCGGTAAATCATCTATTAGTGGTATTTGTTGTACGATGGTATTTGTTTTTGTGTCAATTATTGATATTCCATTAAAACAGGCAGCATAGAGCTTATTTGCCAGTGAATCTACAGTTAACGTATGTGCGCAAGGTACCATATTTGTCATAGACAGGGCAGTAAGTAATGAATTTGATTGTCCATCAATTACTTGCACATCGGTACTCGTATCACTACTGATATAGATTTTATTCAATACTGTATCGATCGCAATATCAGCTGCTGGATTTGCAAGAGGAACGGTTGTCATAATAGTACTTGATGTGCCATCAAAAACAATCAGTTGGGGATTAATACCAGACGTTGCTACATAAAGTTTATTTGTTAATGGATTCACTGCAACAGCTTGAGGAATATCATTAAATGAAATACTCTTTGAGAGCTGACTGCCTGTAGAGCCATCAAATACCATTATTGCTCCTCCAGTCGCAGCACTTTGAGAAATGGTATATAGCTTATTTGTCGTTTCATTCACTGCAAGCAGAAAAGGATCATTTCCTAATGCACTTGGGGTACTCACTTGAGCATTCGTGGCGGTATCAAAGATAGTAAGCTTCCTTGTTACACCATCAATAGCATATAATCGATTGATTCGAGTATTGATTGCTAATGCACGAACCGTATTAAGAGGAAGTATTCCTAAAATCGTATCATGCATCGTATCAAGAATTGTTACTGGAAGAGGCAAACCACCGTCACCATGCGCTGTAATATATGCTTTATGATGCAAACTATCGACGGTTACCAAGTCTGGATAGAGCGTTGGATCAAGTGGTATTGTTTTTTCTGTTTGCTGTTCCGCATGTAATTTACTTGAAAAAATAAAACCGACACTTATCACACAAAGAGCAATAAAAGAAAAGAGGATTCGACGTTTCATGGACAGTCATATAAGCATTACATACGACAAGTTCGACTGTCAACTATCGGATAAGGAAATGATACCAAAACTTGACAGTGATGATACTTTTTTTTACGCTGATAGTATATGCGTTTTCGTTACCGTTGGTTTCGGCAATCCTTACTCTCTTTTATTGAAATAGCATTTGTTATTAATTTAATTATACTCGACGTTGTTATTCTTGGGCATGTTCCGCAAATGCCTATTGCAGCAGCAAGTCAGCAGTCGCAAACTATTACGTCTCCCCTTGCCCTTCCATCCCCACTTCCAACCAGCATCATACCATCAACATCTTCACCAACACCTACCGTAGCCTCTCAAATAACATACCATTATCAGCCTCCCGCAGTAAAAGAATACTTCGTACCTTTTGGGTCTGGAGAAGGTAATGCAGCAGACTGGACAAATGTCACCGGGTTACAAACCTATATTGACAGCTCCCAATATCCTGCCCTGAAGCAGGTAGTTTTTGAAGCCTCAGTCCACATTCCTACCGGCAATGAATGGGCAAGCGTACGGCTCTTCAATGTCACTGACCAACATCCTGTATGGTTTTCTGATGTCACCCTTTCTGGCGGCAAGCCACTCCTTCTCATTTCCTCACCAATCACCCTTGACTCAGGAAATAAGTTATACCAAGTACAGCTAAAGACACAATTGCAGTACCCTGCTATTTTAGATCAGGCGAGAATCCATATTACCCTGCAATAATCGTTCTCAGGAGGCACTTGCAAGAGTAGTGTATAATAGAGAACAATTCGAGAAAACATGCTATAATGCATCCCTTGCCTAAAGAGGTGAGGATTATGAATAAAGTCAAAATCTTACCTACATCCTCCACACCGTTGTTACGGACCCAAGCTTATATAGTAAAGCGAAATATCGCAGGATTTAAACTGTTCAAAAATAGTCCTTTCTTGCATGGCTTTACCTATGGAAAAGGGTCTCAGAATATGTCGTACAAATGGGAACCTGGATTTAGTGATGAAGCGACCAAAAATGAGGCCATTGCCCGCGTGAAACAACGGATAGAACAGCACTTAGCGATGTTAGGTATGGAAGATATCCGGCAGTCTACGTACCTTCAAGCTGCTTCAGGAGATACGCGAATTATCGATTTGTCCACATCAACTATAGCAATGAGTGAAAAAACTGACAGAGGTATTTTTTTGCCCGGAGGAGCTATTTTCACAACCCTTCCCCGAATTCCAATTCTTATGACCTCTGGAGACTGCCACACTTTGACCGTCCATGCTATTAACCGATTAGGTATCCATGTCATCGGTCTCATTCATGCCGGGAGAAGAGAGTTAGATGCTCAGCTTCCTCGAAATGCACTTGCTCACCTGATTAGTTATTATGCCTGCGATCCTTTACAGATCACTATAGGGATCGTCCAAGGGATTGGGCCTGAAAATCATATTATTCAGCCCGAACATATTACGACTGAATTGAAAAATTTCGCTATGTGGGAACCATACATCATTCAACATGTTAAGAATGGTCCTTATCACTTAGATAACTTACGTCTTCTTTTTGACCAAATTAACTCAATATACATTCCAGGGAAAAACATAGAAGCATATACTTCAGATAACGTTGTTCTTGCACAGAATGGTAAATCATTTTCTCACCGTGCCCGACAAGGTCGTATTATGATTAGTGCGCAACTCCATTAAATGGAAAAATTCCCCAATTTGGGTATAAATTAGGCTCAATCAATATTTTTTGCTTAGGCTTTTTTGTAAAAAGAGAAGAATATTTGTGTTCTAAGGAGAATATTGTGCTATCAGAAAAAAGATATTTCCATTTGCTGTATAAAAAGGGGAGTTTCTGATATTTTATGCTTCGGCAACTTGGTTTTCGGTAAGACGGAAAAGCCCTTCATCTAATCGTTTTTGATCAAGAAAGTGAGCAATAAATCCGACGCTTCGAGATAAAACAAATAATGCATTAAAGAACTCGGTTTCGACAAGTTGTTGAAGCTGAGCATCAACCATTTCTTCTTTTTCTGAAAGAATATCTAACAATACTGCTGCAATTGCTCCATCCACATTCAAGATCAAATTACCTTTTTTCGAAACTGTTACTTTTTCAATAGCTTTAGCAAAATCAGTAAACCGCTTTTTTTTCAACGAATTACTAAATTGAAGAATTTCGGTGACCCGAGGGTCAGGAAAATCAACGCGATATTTCCGATGTCCAATACCTGATATATATTGTTTGCGACTTGCAAACGCTTCAACAAAATCATATGCATCTTGTTTTTCCTGAGTTCCCTTCAACCAATTTGCTGCTGCTTGATTTATTGCACCACCAAATCGTGGACCAACGGTTAGTAATCCTGCCGCAAGGGATGCCACAAGATCTTTTCCTGCACGAGCAGTAACAACAGTATTCATTACTCCTGATACATATGGTCCATGATCTACTAATAGTCGGAGAATAAAATCAATGAATGCTTCTGTTTCGCTTGTAACGTTATTCTTTCCAAGAAACATGGCTGCAACATTTGATGCAAATGAATGATTTTTGGTAAAAGAAAGTAATTCTTCACCTAAAATGTGTACTTCTCCGCTAACATCCTTCGAAATACTTGATGCAATGAGCGCATGTTGTCGCGTTGCAATTTCTTGCATTTGTCCACGAAAGTCTCTTTCTTCAAACTGAGGCACTTGCAAAGCAGCAATCGTATCAACAAACGCAGCAAAAGATTCTGCAGCAATTGCTCCTGCATCGGAAAGTGCTTTTCGTTTTGCTTTTGCTCCTTCCTCTTTTTTCCCTGCCATTGCTTTGGCATGACCAAATTGAGGAGGTTTGGGAAACATATCTGAAATGACCCCTGCGATATAACAAATGACTGGTTTTGTAATTCGTCCTTCCTTTAGTGCATGTGCTATTTCGTATTCATCATATCCCCCTAATTCACCAAAGTAGATAATATGTTCAGTTTCCGGATCTCGTTCAGCAGCCAAGAATGCTTCCATAGGACTAACAATGGGAAACCGGTCACCACCAAATGATAACGCAAAAGATATTCGTTTTCCGGAACTCGTCACAATATTAATTAACTCATTTGTCATTCCTCCAGAGGAAGAAAAAACTGCGACATTTCCTTTCGTAAACAAATGGGCACTCTCTAACTGTCGAATATCGACACCACCAATTGCCCCAAGTTTCAAAGCATTCGGAAGAAGGAGTCCAACACTTGCAGGCCCCACAATAAAGGTATTTGTTTCTTCTGTTTTTTTAAAAAGTTCGATACTATGAAGTTCTGGAACATTTTCAGCAAACAGTGTTCCTCCAAGCAGATGAGGAAAGGTATCAATTGCTTTAAGAGAACTTTCGAATACTCGTCTTCCGGAAGTTAAGTTAATAAACAACGTTATTTCATTTCGAAACTTTTCAGGAATTACTGCAACATCCGAAAATACCGGAATGAGGATCTCCTTTTTACCAAAAAAGTACCGCTCTGATTTTCTCCCTCCAGCAATGATTCCAACAATACTCGGTTTTTCCTTTCCTGATAAATAATCAAAATCAAGAACTGATTGAATTACCGTTGGATAGCTTCCAATTGCAATAACCTGATACTCTTTTTGTTGTCTTAATAATGCAATATCTAACATATATATTACGAAAGTTCCTCTTTCGCTTTTGTTATAACATCAGACAAGACGAGTGACGGATCCCATACTCCTCCCAAAATTTGCGCATTTTGTAAAAAGATTTTCATTGCATGCAATCCTGCTTCCTGATTTGGTCCTCCTCGACGAACAAATACTTTGACATGTTGCTTTGCAAGATCATCTTTTACTTCATCCAAAGCTCGGATGACTCCTCCAAATGTTGTTTTAATATCAGTAAAGTTAGCAACTCCGCCACCAATAATTAAAACTTTTTTTGGCGCCGGTGATTTTAGCAATAACTTTAAAATATTTTTGGTGTAAATATATGTTTCTTCTTGATTCGGATTACCGCTATATTCTCCATAATTTGCAACATCAGTACCTCGTCCTTGATTATATGCCTCATCAGCAAGGACAATACTTGCACCTCCACCTGATAATAACATCCATATTGATCCTTGAGGATTAAGCATGTCTAATTTAAATGCTGCTTGGCTTTTTGCTTTCAATGCAATAATATTTTTCTCTTCTTCTGTTTTTTGGCCGAAAAGCTCATCCCCAACAAAATCAAGTGCTGTCCACCCATCTTTCACAAAAAATTCCGCACTACTATCCACCTCCACAGCAAGATCTAAAAAATATATCGCGTCTTCAGTAATAACAAGAGGATTAACTTCAAGAAAAGAGAAATAGAGTTCATTAAAAACAGTAATGATTTTTTGAAATGCAGTAAGAGATAATCCTAAAAAAGAAGTTACTGATTCAGTCGTACTTTTATCAAGTATTGTCTTCTGAACCGTCTGTTGGTTAGATTCAATATCAATTCCTCCTTTATCAGAATAATACATTGTTATTCCTTCTCGTGTTCTTTCGAGTGAAAAATATTTTTCTTGGAATGCTTCATGGGGAATAAATTCTTCGACAAGAAATCGATGATATCCTTTTTCACTCAATTCTTGTATTTTATTTCGTATCTCCGTAGCAGGAACCTTTAGTGATACTAATCCTTTTTTCATCCTTCCTTTAACACCTTCATCGACTTTCACAACATAGAGTTTATCTTTGTCAAAGTTTGAGGGAGTAACAGTATCAGTACCAATAAGAGACACTCCTGTATATGGTATACCAAGACGAGAAAACAAGAGAGACTTCGCAGTAAATTCAGATATTTTTTTTCTTGCCATTATTCTTAATTATACTTGATAGACAAGCGAGACTCAACTAAAAATTTCACAATTTGTATTGAAAAAGAATTACTCAACTCTTCCGGTGAATGTGGATTTTGCAAGCATTTGTTGCACAATATTATTTGGAACTTCCTCATAGTGAGATGGCTCCATATAATATGAAGCTCGACCTTTTGACATAGATCGAAGTGTTGTTGCATACCCTGACAATTCGGCTAATGGCACCATTGCTTTAATAATGGTTGCTCGAGATCGTTCTTCGGTACCCATGATTTGTGCTCGTTTTGCTGAAAGATCTCCAATAACATCTCCCATATATTCTGATGGTGTGGTTACTTCAACTAACATAACTGGTTCAAGCAAGGTAAGGTCTGCTTTTTTTGAAGCAGCTTGAAACGCCATTGAAGCAGCAATTTTAAAGGCTACATCAGAAGAATCAACATCATGATAGGATCCGTCATATAAAGTTACTTGAACATCAACAACAGGGTATCCAAGGAGCACTCCATTTTCGATTGATTCTTTGACACCTTTTTGTACAGAAATAATAAACTCTTGAGGAATAGCTCCTCCTTTAATTGCGTTAACAAATTCGAAACCTTCTCCGCGAGGTTTTGGTTCAATTCGTAAATAACAATGACCATATTGTCCACGCCCTCCTGATTGACGAATGTATTTACCTTCTGCTTCAGCTGTTGATTTAACCGTTTCCTTATAAGCTACTTGTGGTGCGCCAACATTTGCTAAAACACCAAATTCTCTTTTCATACGGTCTACCATAACTTCAAGTTGTAATTCGCCAATACCAGAAATAATAGTTTGCCCTGTTTCATGATTCGTTTTTACTTGAAATGTCGGATCCTCTTCAGTTAAACGTTTCAATGCTAATCCAAGTTTTTCTTGATCAATTTTTGTTTTCGGTTCGATAGCAAGAGAAATAACTGGTTCTGGAAAAGTAATTTTTTCTAAAACAATTGGTGCTTTCTCATCGCATAAAGTATCTCCGGTAATCGTATCTTTTAAGCCAACAAGCGCAACGATTTCTCCAGCAAATGCTTCTTTAATTTCTTCTCGATTGTTTGCATGCATTAAAAGGATTCGCCCAATACGTTCAGTCGTATTTTTAGTGCTGTTATAAATATATGAACCAGATTGCACTTTTCCTGAATAGACTCGAAAGTAGGTTAACTTTCCGACGTGAGGATCAATTTGAATTTTAAAAGCTAATCCACACAATTTTTCTTCAGGAACAAGTTTTCTTTCTTCAGCCATATTTGTTTTTGGATTTTCACCTTTTACTGCACCAAGGTCAACGGGTGAAGGTAAATAATCAAGCACTGCATCAAGTAACGGTTGTACTCCTTTATGTCTAAGTGATGAGCCAGCATAAATAGGAACTAATTTATATGCAATAACAGCTGCTCGTAACGCTTTTTTAAGTTCCTCAACTGATGGTTCTTCACCTGCTAAATACTTCTCAAGCATCGCATCATCAGTTTCAGCAATTTTTTCAATAAGTTTATGACGGTATTCTTCAACCTGTTCTTTCATTTCTGACGGTATTTCATCACTTATTTCAAACTTTGCTCCTAATTCATCTTGCCCCCATTTATATGCTTTTCTGGTTAGTAAATCGACATTACCAATATAGGTACTTTCAGTACCAATAGGAAGAACCATAATTGCCGGATTTGCACCTAATCTATCTTCAATGCTTTTTACCGTAGCTAAGAAATCTGCACCAAGTTTATCCATTTTATTTACGAAACAAACTCGAGGAACCTTGTACTTATCAGCTTGTCGCCATACGGTCTCTGATTGTGATTGCACACCTTCTTCTGCATCGAGAACCGTAATACCACCATCAAGAACTCGAAGTGATCGTTCTACTTCTGCAGTAAAGTCAACGTGCCCTGGAGTATCAATAATATTAATACGGTAACCTTTCCAAAATGCGGTAGTTGCAGCAGAAACAATAGTAATACCTCGTTCTTTTTCTTGTTCCATCCAATCCATTTGGGTATTACCTTCATCAATATCCCCAATTTTATACGTTTTTCCTGTATAAAATAAGATTCTTTCAGTCGTGGTTGTTTTCCCAGCGTCAATATGCGCAATAATGCCAATATTTCGAATTTTATCTAACTCTGCATGTCGTTGTGTTGCTGTATCAGCCATAATTATTAGTTATAAGAAACAAAAACTTCCCTGCGGGAATGAATTTAAGTATACCACATTTTTTGTTTTTATACTATAATAATTTCTGCTAAACGACATGGGAAAATTTTATATCATCACTATTATTATCATTGCGATCATTTTAGGAATAGTAACCATCTTCACACAATCAAAAAGCCCCTCGACAGATATAGGACTAAATACCGCTTCACAACCAACAGCTCAAATTACTCCAACACCAACTTCATTACTTCAAGCACCAAGTAGCCCACTCCAACAGCAACAACAAACAAATCCTGTTCCCTCCGTGATACCTCAAACAATGTGGGTCACTAACGCTACTGCTGCATCTATCATGACAAATAAAGGAGAAATTGATATTCAACTTTACCCGCAAGATGCGCCAAAAACCGTGACGAACTTCGCAACTCTTGCCCATATTGGTTACTATAACGGATTGACATTTCATCGAGTTGTTCCCGGTTTTGTTATTCAAGGAGGAGATCCCAATGGAAATGGAACAGGAGGATACTCAATTTTTGGACCAACATTTGAAGACGAACTTAATCCAAACACCCCGAGTTATCAAGCAGGATATAAGGCTGGAGTAGTAGCAATGGCAAATCGTGGACCAAATACCAATGGGAGCCAATTCTTCATTATGTTAGCAGATAATGATCAACTCCCTCATAATTACACCATTTTTGGAAAAGTTACTAATGGAATGAATGTGGTCCAAAGTATTCAGGTTGGTGACAAAATGAATACCATTACTCTCTATTAACTATTTACTGGGTTAATTTCCCTATTAAAACCAAATTCCCTCTATGAGTATAATCGTTATAACCATAGGCTAAACCACCATATTTTTGTTCACGAAGAATAGTTTCATACGTATAATTACGCCCTTCTGGTAACATTGAGGTTTCCTTATCAAGGAAAAGGACATCTGGTTTTACTATCATAAAACTCGCAGCTACTCTATTTTGGTCTGCTTTACTGAGTAACCCTGTTCTTCTCGGTAATTTCATTCCTCGCAAAGCATTGTAGACAACTCTCTGTTTTTCTTTATCTGTCAAATGACTACTTTCTTCTGGTAATATCTCCGTAATATAGACTATTTGCTTTTTTATACCATCCAAAGTGAAGGCAATAGTATACGAATTTGATCTCGTTTTTTGCATACGTACTGATTGCATATCAACACCGAGAATCATTAATGAAGCAAGCATATCACTAAAATTATCCTCGGCAGAATTTGGCTTTTTTCCACGTCCTTCAAATCCTCCAGGAATTCGATCGGTTAAGAGATAGGGGACCAGAATTTGTGCATCAATTAATTTATTTTCTATATCGACATGTAGTGGCGACGTTTCAGCAAGCATTTCTCCTATGGAAAGTGGACTTTTGGATAATGCAGAATCAATTCGGTAAGAAACTGGGTTTTGGGAAGAAAGGAGGGGTGCCCTGTCAAGAATAACTAATTTTTGAGCAAGAAGTATTGGGAAGATATCATGACTCCCTGCAGGGTAAATCATAGTATTTAAAGGCCCTGCAATATTCCCCATGTCTTCATAAAGAGAGAACAATTGCTCTCGGGTTTGTAACATATGCAATCGTTCCAGATTATTTGCAAGTAATGTATCTTGAAAACGGAGCGCACGTATCTGAGGAGTATCTTGAGGACTTCGTCGTACTCCTCTTCCTCGATTGATCCAACTCTGCATTTGATACGATATACCTTGTTCTCTTCCTAATTGAAAGTGTTCCATAGCACTAGGTTATCGAAAAAATGCGAAAAAGTCAATATTATAGGATATTTACCACCTGAAGTGTGCAAAAGCTTTATTTGCTTCTGCTTGTCGAAGCATATTGTCTCGTTTCTTAATTGCCTCACCTTTATTCTCAATTACATCTAAGAGTTCAGCAATTAATTTTAAATCAAAAGAATGATAATCTTTATTTGACCTATTTCGTGCTGCCTCTATAATCCATCGAATTGCGAGAGCTTCCTGTCGATCTTTTCTTACTTCAATCGGTACCTGATAATTTGCTCCTCCTACTCGACGTGCTTTAATTTCTACTTTAGGAGATACTGTTGCAATTGCCTTTAAATATGTTGCTAATGGATCAAAATTTTTCGCTTTAAGTCCTTCAAAAGTAGCATAAATAAGTTGTTCTGCAACTGTTTTTTTCCCATCTCGCATGATACGATTAATTAATTTTGTTACAAGAACATTATTATATAATTTGTCCGGGTAAATTTCTCGTTTTTGTACTTTTTTATGTCTCATAGCTTTCTGAAGTTATTATGCGGCTTTTGGTGCTGCCTTACCTCCTCCACTTGATGGTTTCTTAGCTCCATAAATACTGCGAGAGGTCATTCTTCCCTGTACCCCTTGTAAATCAAACTTACCACGAACGATATGATATTTTACTCCTGGTAAATCTTTTACTCTTCCTCCACGAACTAAGACAATTCCGTGTTCTGAAAGGCTATGGCCAACTCCTTGAATATAAGCGGTAACTTCCGTTCTATTTGAAAGTTTCACCCGAGCAACTTTTCGAAGAGCAGAATTTGGCTTTTTTGGCGTCATTGTTTTTACTAACGTAACAACGCCACGTTTCTGTGGTGAATTATATGCTTTGTATAATCGATCTTTTGCATTAAATGAACGACGTAATGCAGTTGCTTTTACTTTTTTGAATCTTTTTGATCGACCTTTTCGTACTAATTGAGATAATGTTGGCATATTAAATTTGTTCCTCAACCTTTCCATCAACAGGAATTAACCGACCGATAATAACATTTTCTTTTAAACCAATAAGTTTATCAATTCTGCCTTCCAAAGCTGCTTCTGTAAGTACTCGCGTTGTTTCTTGAAATGATGCTGCTGAGAGCCATGAATCTGAGAATAACGCTGCTTTTGTAACTCCAAGCATTACTTGTCTTCCTGTTGCAGGTTCGCCACCTTGAGAAAGTGTTTCAGCATTAACATCTTCGAATCGAGTTTTAGTAATAAAGTCACCAGGAATTAATGGAGTATCACCAACGGTTTCAACGATAACTTTATCAGACATTTTTCGCAATACTGTTTCAAAATGTTTATCGTTAATCGTAATTCCTTGAGATTCATATACTTTTTGTGCTTCAGCAAGAACATATCGTTGTGTCGCTTCCAGCCCATTCACTTTAAGAATTTCCTTTGGATCCAAATAACCTCGTGCAAATGGAGTTCCTGCAACAATTTCATCACCATCTTTTACAACGAGCTCGGCAGCAAGAGGAACAAAATATTCTTGCACTTCCATTGGAGTAACTTTCGTATTCTTTACGGTAATTTTGTATCCTTCTTCTGTTGTTTCAACTTTGACTTTTCCCGTGATTTGTGCAATTGCTGAAAGGTTCTTTGGTGTTCTCATTTCAAATAATTCTTCTACCCTAGGTAAACCTTGCGTTACGTCACTCATAACAACTCCTCCAAAATGTCGTACCCGCATGGTAAGTTGTGTTCCTGGTTCTCCAATTGATTGTGCAGCAATAACGCCGACAGGTACCCCAAGTCTGACTTTTCTTTTAACGCTGAAATCCCATCCATAACAATTAGCACAAATTCCATTACTTAACTTACAAGTCAACGGGGATCGTACTGCCATTTCCGTTATTCCTTCATCAACCAGTTCTTTTGCAACTGGTGCAGTAATTTCTCCATTTACATCAACGATAACTTTCTTTGTTTTTTTAGAAGTAACTTTTTCTGCAGCAAGTCTTCCAGTTAATCGATCGGCAAAAGGAGTTGTTCGTTCTTCTTCATCTCTAAGGATAATGCCTTCTGTCGTTCCACAATCTTCAGAGGTAACTAAAACATCATGAGAAACATCGACAAGACGTCGTGTTAAATATCCAGCATTTGCAGTTTTCAAAGCTGAATCAGTCAACCCTTTTCGGGATCCTCGTGCTGAAGATACATATTCGAAAATTGACAGTCCTTCTCGGAAATTTGATTTAATTGGTAATTCCACGATTTTACCTAGTGGATCAAGAATCAAGCCCCTCATTGCTGAAAGTTGTTTCAGTTGCTCTTTTCCTGCACGAGCTCCTTCAGAATCAATAATAAAGCGGGTAATATTTGAAGCTTTTAAATTATTCCATGTCATATCAGCCATCTTATCTGTTGTTTCCATCCAAACATTATTTGTTAATCGTTTCTTTTCATCAAGAGTAATTAATCCTTTTTGATATTCATCTTCAATCTTGGTAACACGCTTTTCTGCATCATCAATCATTTTATTTTTATCAGTAACCATTTCATTATCAAAAACTGAAACTGATACACCGGAAATAGTCGCACCATGAAATCCAAGATCTTTAATACTATCAATAAGTTCTGCAACTTCATCAGAAGAGTATGTTTCCAAAGCTTTGGTGATAATACGTTTAATTCCTGATGCTTTTATTGGTTCATTAATAAATTTCATTCCTTTGAGTAGTCGTTCATTAAACATTAATCTACCCACTGTTGTTTCTATTGTTTCGTTTTCTACACGAACTTGGATTGCTTCACGAATTTTAACTTTTCCTAAATCATATGCGAGAAATGCTTCCTTTGTATTAAGAAATGTCGGAAGATGTTCTCTTCGAAGTTCTTCATTTACGGTAGTTAAATAGAAAATACCCAGCGCCATTTCCTTATTTGGTAAGGTAATCGGACTGCCATCAGCTGGTTTAAGTAAATTACTTTTTGGCATCATTAAGTCTTTTGCTTCTTCCTGTGCTTTCTTTGAAAGTGGAATATGGACGGCCATTTGATCTCCATCAAAATCAGCATTATAACCAGCACAAACGCACGGATGCAAACTAATGGCAGAACCTTCAATAAGTTTTGGATAAAATGCTTGAATACCTAATTTATGTAACGTTGGTGCACGATTGAGTAATACAGGGTGATTTTTAGTAATTTCTTCGAGAATATCAAATACTTCAGGACTTCGCTTTTCAATAAAGCGTTTTGCACTTTTAATATTTGGAGCAAAACCTCGAACGATTACTTCTCGCAAAACAAATGGTTTAAACATTTCAAGTGCCATTTCTTTTGGAAGTCCACATTCTGAAAGTTTAAGTTCTGGACCGACAACAATAACAGATCGTCCTGAATAATCTACTCGTTTACCGAGCAAGTTTTGTCGGAAACGTCCTTGTTTACCTCGTAACATATCTGAAAGTGATCGGAGTGGTGATGCAACTACTTGATTTCCTCTTTGAGAAACATCAATTAATGCATCAACAGATTCTTGCAACATCCGTTTTTCGTTTCTTAAAATAATTTCAGGTGCGCCAAGTAACATCAAATGCTTTAATCGATTGTTTCGGTTAATCACACGACGATACAAATCATTTAAATCTGAGGTAGCAAATCTTCCTCCGGCAAGCTGTACCATTGGTCGAAGATCTGGAGGAATCACAGGCAATACTTCCATTACCATTGCTGTTGGATTAATGCTTGCTTTTTTCATCGCTTCGAGTAATCGAAGTCTCTTAATAAGTTTAAGATATTTTTGTCCAGTTGCTTTTTCAAGCTCTTTTCGCAAATTAACGATTAATTCATCAAAATCAACTTTTTCGACAAGCTCAAGCATTGCTTCAGCACCAGTTTTAATTTTAAAGAAGATGGGGATATCGTATTCTAAAACTTTGAAATATTCATCTTCTGAGAGAACACTCGCAACTTTAAGACTCTTCAATAAGCCTTCTAGTGCTTCAGCAATTTCATCAATTTTCTTCGCTTCTGCTTCTGATCGTTCAGCCAATCGAGCTAATCGTTGACGAAGTGTTAATGATAATTCTTCTTTAATTAATTTTTTTTGCTCTGGACTTGATGTGCCTGATTCAGCTTCTTTTGTTTTTTCATCAACTTCTTTTTTAAGACGTGTTTCTTCTTTTTCTTTATCTTCAAGAAGAAGATTCTTTCGTTTTTCAATATTTTTTTCTAATGAATCTAATGCTTCTTTTTTCTTCTCTTCATCAATACCAATAACTAAATAGGAAGCATAATAAATAACAGATTCAAGATTTTTTTGGGAAATATCTAAAACGGTAGAGAGTGCTGAGGATGCACCTTTAAAGAACCACACGTGCGCAACAGGTGAAGAAAGTTTAATATGACCCATTCGTTCTCGACGTACTCGTGAAAGGGTAACTTCGACACCACATTTATCACAAATAATACCTTTATAACGAATTCTTTTGTATTTTCCGCAATAACATTCCCAATCTTTTGTCGGTCCAAAAATTCTTTCATCAAATAATCCGTCTTTCTCTGGTCGGAGTGTTCGATAATTGATTGTTTCAGGTTTTGTAACTTCACCATATGACCAATTAAGCACATCTTCTTTACTTGCAAGCATAATCTGCAAGGCTTTAAAATCAACAAGTTTAAAATTTTTCATTTTTTTATTGTTATTTTGATTATTCATATTAATTTACATCTGGCCCTTCTACTTCTTGTGGAGCATTTATTGTATCATCTTTTACATCTTCTGGCGAGACGACAGTTTCTCCTCCAAGCTCTTTTTCTAATTCTTTTGCTTCTTCTTCAGTTTTCTCTTCTTGTTGATCACTTGTAGTACTACTGGCCACTGTTGTTGAACCTGCAACAGACGTTGGAGTTGGCATAGCGGGAGCATCAATTAAATCATCTGTTGCAATTGCCGCTCCAACAGGATTCACACTGATACCTAATGCTTGAAGTTCTTTTACCAAAACGTTGAATGATTCAGGAACTGTTGGTGTTGGAATATCTGTTCCTTTTACCATAGCTTCAAATGCTTTCGATCGACCGACCACATCATCTGATTTGATGGTAAGCATCTCTTGTAAGACATATCGTGCACGATGTGTTTCAAGTGCCCATACTTCCATTTCTCCTAATCGTTGACCTCCCATTTGTGCTTTTCCTCCAAGAGGTTGCTGCGTAACTAACGAATAGGGGCCTGTTGATCGAGCATGTGCTTTATCTTCAACCATATGAATAAGTTTCATCATATATTCAATACCTACCACGACAGGATTTTCAAATGCTTGTCCTGTTCTTCCATCATATAAGGTAGCTTTCCCTTGAACAGGAAGCCCAGCTTCTTTGAGAAGTTCAACAATTTTATCTTCGCTAATTTTTTCAAAAACTGGAACTCCGACTTTTTGTCCTAATTTTCGAGCAGCCCAACCAAGATGAGCTTCTAAAATCTGCCCTAAATTCATACGAGCTAACACGGAAATTGGTTGTATAACAATATCAACTGGTGTTCCATCTTCTAAATAAGGCATATCTGCTGCAGGAAGAATCCGAGAAATAACTCCTTTATTCCCGTGACGTCCTGCAAGTTTATCTCCAACAACGACATGACGGAATTGCGCTACTTCGACAATAATTTTTCGAAGTGTTCCTGGTTCAAGTTCGTCACCTTTTTTTCGATCAAGAATTTGTACATTAACGACAGTTCCTCGTTCTCCATGTGGCATACGAAGAGAGGTATCTCGAACTTCTCGCGCTTGCTCTCCAAAGATTGCACGGAGTAATCGTTCTTCTGCGGTAAGTTCAGTTTCACCTTTCGGTGCAATTTTACCAACAAGGATAGCACCAGGATCAACTTCTGATCCAACAACAACAATACCATCTTCGTCCAAATCAGCTAAATCTTCCTCTGATACGTTCGGAATATCTCTGGTCGTTTCTTCAGGTCCCAACTTTGTTTCGACGACAGCCGCTTCATACTTTTCAATATGAATACTGGAAAGTGCATCTTCTTTAACTAATCGGTCAGAAATAACAATAGCATCTTCATAGCCTAACCCCTCAAAAGAGGTATAAGCAATAAGAAGATTCTGTCCAAGAGCAAGTTCGCCATTTTGTGATGCTGGGCCATCAATAAGAATATCGCCTTTCTTTACTCGTTGTCCTGCGACAACTTTTACTCGTTGTGTATAGGATGTTGCCTGTGATGTTCTCTCGAAAGAAGTGACTGAATACCCTGCTTTATCATTATTCTTTCCTTCAAGAAGTACGCCTTTCGCATCTGCTTTTGAAACAATTCCGTCAAACGGTGCCCGAACAACTCTTCCCATAATTTCAGCTACGACTGACTCCATACCTGTACCAACCACCGGACTTTCTGGCATAACTAAAGGAACTGCTTGACACTGCATATGGGTACCCATCAAAGCTCGGTTAGCCTCATCATGAGCAACGAAAGGAATAAGGGATGCGGAAGCTCCTACGACTTGTCGTGGAGTTACGTCAACTAATTGAATCTTTTCTTTTTCTACTTCAATAAATTCTCCCCGATATCTTCCGGGAACACGATCTTCAACGATAATATCATCTGCATTTAATACACCTGCATGTGTAATGTATTGTTTTTGTTCATCTTCTGCATCAATGTACAAAATTTCATCAGTTGCATAAACTTTTTTCCCTTCAACAATAACTTTCCGATAAGGCGTTTCCAAAAAACCATATTCATTAACTCGTGCGTATAACGCGAGATAGGTAACTAATCCAATGTTTGGACCCTCAGGACTCCGAATTGGACAAACTCTTCCATACTGTGATGCGTTAATATCTCGAATGGAAAAAGCAGCTCGTTCTCGAGAAATACCCCCAGTACCCATCACGGTCAAACGATTCAAATTATCAATTTCTGATAATGGATTTGTCTGGTCCAGAATGGTGGAAAGCTGTGATGTTCGGAAAAATTCATTTAAAGAAGCCATAATTGGACGGGCATTAATCAGGTTACTAATAACAACGGGTACATCTGCTTGAATAAGTGACATTCTTTCTTTAATACTTCTTTCTAGTCGTAATACTCCAACTCTGAAAGCTGTAGTGGCAACAAGTTCTCCTACACTTCGTACTCGTCGGTTTGCAAGACTATCAATATCATCAACAACGCCAATACCTTTCGTAAGCGTAATCATATAACTGATAGTCCCGATAATATCCTCTACGGTTAACACTCGTTGATCTGAAGGTGTAAATCCTAAAGTTTCTTTTAATTTTTTATTGACTTTATATCTTCCTACAACTCCTAAATCGTATCGTCGGAAATTAAAGAAGAGTCCTCGAATACTTTCTCGTACTTTTTCTAAGACAATTGGTTCACCAGGATGCATTTTCTTAAAAATTTCAATAAGCGCTTCAGTTTCACTGGTTGTTTCATCTTTTGTCAACGTTTGCCCTAAATAATCTTCTGTGTCCTGTACTGCGGCAAATCGATTTTTTATTTCTTCATTTGAAGAAATACCTAAAGCTCGTAAAAATGTAGTTACAGGGAATTTTCTTCGCCGATCAATCTTAACCGTAATTGTTCCGTGTCTTGTTGTTGCAAACTCTAACCACGAACCATGTGCCGGGCGAATTTCTGCATTAAAAAGTTGCTTACCAGTAACTGCATCAACTGTTGCAGTAAAGAATACGCCGGGAGATCGAACTAATTGATTAACTAAAGCTCTTTCAATACCATTAACAATAAATGTTCCTCTATCAGTCATTTGAGGAATATCGCCTAAAAAGATTTCTTGTTTTTGAACTTTTCCCGTTTTTTTATTAAGGAGCGTTGTTTCAACATATAAAGGAGCATCAAAGGTTATTCCTTTTGCGATTGCTTCTGTTGGGGTATTACTTGCTTTACCAATCCGGTAACTATTTAACGCAAGACTCCAATTTTTTTCGGTAAAATCTTCGACAGGTGAAATTTCTTGAAGGGTATCTCCAATTGCATGCTCAAGAAACCATTTATAGGAATTTTTTTGAATCGCCAAAAGATCTAATTTTGGCAATGTTGTGTATGTTCTTCCCCAATTATATCTGATTGAATCTTGCTTTGGCATCGGCATTTGCGGCAGGGCTCTTAACATAAAAAGAAAGAAGTGGGTCAATGCCCCTTCTTGCTTTGTCTCGCTAAGGTAGTATGTTTATACCATGGCTATTTTGATCTGTCAAGAGATCAATATTGGCACATATCCCCTTACACCATCCAAGAGGGGGGAAGAGGAAAATCATTTTTTGAAAATAA
>CAYQEE010000007.1:58839-84345 GCA_964416445.1 uncultured Gammaproteobacteria bacterium | reverse complement strand
ATTACAATATCATTGCTGAATGTTATGGGACAAAACTTACTACTGATTCTTGTCCTGTGCAATATCGACCAAGTAGTACTTCTTCGGGAGCAGATATAGATGATGATAATGGCCAAATTGATGGTCCTGATTATAACCTCCTCTTAGTTGAATGGTCTGTCCAACAGGGACAATAAGCTTCTGCTTAACAAAGAAACCTTATTCTGAAACAGACTTTTATATCCTCCAAAACATAATGCTTATGATCGTGTCTATCAAAAGAAGTACTTATTGCATGAGAAGATGTGTGAGAGTTCCCGTATGAAAACGAGATAGATTATCTAGTCCAACAATTGCTAACACTATACCTCCTAGTGATTTATCAATTTCTGGATCTTGTGAGGGAGAAAAAAAGCGAGTATTACCCAGTTGATAATCATTTATTTGAACATGAAGCATATGTTCTGCCTGACGTATTGTTCCCTTTGTCGTAATGAGGATAAATGTTGAATATATTTTTGGCGTAGTAAATCCATATGACTGTAACCATTGCACAACTTGTTCTGCTTGTTGATGCGTTGGATCATACAGTTGTTGCTGTTGTAAATTAGTAATGGTTTGATGATCTAATAGCGCTTTACTTAATGCTTGTTTATTACGTAATGCTAAACTAATTGATAACGTAATCGAGTCATTCGGATTGTGAGGACCAAGTTGTTTCGCTTTTCCACTGATTATTTCCGAAGGAACGTATCCTGATAAAATGAGACAGGTACACGAACGACTTACAGCGCTTCCCGGAGCTTGTTGCGCAAGATAGTTCGGTAAAATAATAACGAAAATGATAATGCCAACAATAACACCCACAACTCCAAAAAAAGACAATCGTGAGGGTTTATGGGAAAAAACTTGTTTAATATGTCGTTTCATTTAATTTTTTTGATTAATACTATAGATATCTTGATATCCTTTACTGGTAAGAAACTTTGCTTGTCCATTAACAATCATTTCATATGGTCGACAGGCAAAACAACCCCCAAGTTTTTTACATTTATAAATAGCTTTCATACGAAAATCTTTTACCTGTATAGCTATTTCTAATACTCGATCATGTGCTTTAGCAAGGTCTGGCATAGCTACTTCAACAGGCTCATTATTTCGATCTAAATACCAATAGCTCATTTTTTTAGTTTTTCTTTTTTGTAAATTGTGTACGAGTAATGCATAGATTGGTAGCTGCAGTGAATCGGGATCTTCATCATGTTTACCGGTTTTGAAATCAATAATATGCACACTATCATCTTCGGAAAGATATTCTAACCAGTCAATTTTGCCACAAAGAATGATATTGTGATCCAATGATATCGAATATCGTGGAGGCAAATTGTCAGGGGATTTTAATTTGATTGCTTTATTTTTTAAGGGGCCTGGATTTTCCATGACCCGTTGAATCATTTCTCTTCCTCGATTCTTATATATCTTTTCCTCTTTATCATCAGCAAATCCGCCTAATTCTCCGGAAAATTTGTTCCATTCCATTTCAAAATGTTCAAACAATGATTTAGTGAAACGTTCTTCGCATTTTAAGACAGAAAGTGATTCAAGAACTTCGTGAACGACTTGACCAAGTACTAACGAAGGATTAATTAACGCAATTTTATGTCTTGTTTTCGGATCTTTATATACATTTTTGAGAAAGTATGAGCGAGGACACTTGAGATAGTCACCAATAGAAGAATTTGATACCCATACTGGTTGCTGTTGCATGATTATTAGAATAATACTACTCTATCAAGCATTATAGCACAGCCAAGAAAGGAGAAAAACTAAAGAATAATCATTATTTTCGAGGTCCTAAACTTCTGGGTACAATTTGTACAATGCCAATATTAGGAATTGTTCCTTGGCGGATATAATTGATCATATTTTGTTTAGAATCACCGATATTGGAAAATGCACATCGGAATAATTCATGTTGAGGAACTGGTCCATGATACGGTTCATGATAAATTCCTTGTAATCGTCGAATTTCATCAGCCATTGAAATATAGGTGAATGTTGCATTATCCCCTTTTCGGATACCCACAGCAGCAAACGCTCGTTCTGCTTTTGGTTGTATTAAATGTGATACACCGATAATTTCTTGCAAGTCGGGATCTGAAGATGGGATAGGATATTCACTTCCAAACAGAAATCCTGTTTGGTGGATTTGTGCCATTTCTTGATGTAACTTGCCATAAAATTTAAAATTATCTAATGGTTGTCTATTAATATGGACTTCAACGATGTGTTCATTATCATTGTTTCGTTTAAAAGTAAGTAATCGGTCATCAACAAAACCTGACGAATTTGTATGAGGAGGAAGAGAAAATAAAACATCAGCAAGCATTTGATTTCCCTCAGTTGTATTGCAAGTATCGTGAATAAATTGATTAAAATCGTCAACACCTAATTCACTTGCTACCATATATGAGAATAATTGTTTGATATTTCTCTGATTTCTTTCGATAAATGATCGAAGATAGTCATCGTCATCTTCTGTTTGCGACATCATTTGCATAGCATATTGTTGAAAATCAAGAGTAAGATGCTTTTGATCTACGGTTGTTTGGTTCTTTTGTATAAAGTCAGTTGCTAACGACCCATCATCAAATTTATGAAAAAAAACAATACCTTCTAATCGTTCTATTGTTTCAGGATCGGCACGTTCAGTGGGAGTTAGCAAATGAATGACAGTCCAATAATCTGCTAATACTGCATAAGCGATTAACAGACCGCGATTGATTTCTGCGCGATGTGCATCATTGCCTATCTCCTCAGTATCTAATAAAAACTGTTCAAAATTAGGTTGTGCAAGCCGCAATTCAGGTAGCAATATATACTAGAGGACTATTTTAGCAAAGAAAAGTTCCTTTTACTAATCTAAAAATATTTTTGCTTTATCTTTATGTATTTTTTAGAGAAAATGCGAGAATTACTACTTGCGTTTTAGCTTTTTCTGGCTATATAGTGGTATTATGAGCCAAAAAAGTTTTTTTGGGTTTATTGGATTATTGGTTCTTGCCTTTATATTACCCCTCATAATTATTTTTTCACAAAAAATAACTCATACGAAACAAAATGCATCGAGTCCCTGTGGAACAATTTACTCACTCAACTGTGAACTCAGTGAGGCATTTGATGCAGATGGAAGACGGGAAGTATTTTATATTTCGAATACTGGATTATTATATCACCTCTATCAGCAACCAAATAACCCAACACAATGGTCAGTACCAATCAGTTTAGGAACTCCACCTGGTGTTACTCTCAACAAGTTCTCTGTTGTACAAAATGATTCTTCCCAACTTGAAGTATATGCCATTGCGAGTGACCAAAAAATGTACCGTATTATACAAGCGACTCCAAATAGTTCATGGGGAACATGGAGTTCTGTCGGTTCGCCAAGTGGTATCAGCTTGGCTAAGGTCTATGCGAATTTTAATATCCTTTGGCAGAATAACGCAGACATTTTTGCGAATGTTGATGTTTTTGCTCTTGGAACTAATGGAAGTTTGTATCATATTTGGGAGTTACCTAATAGTACTTCTCTCTCTTCGTGGGTCTCTCTTGGCAATCCTGGAAATGGTGTGACATTACAAACGCTTACGGAAACAGATAATGGATATTCGACGCTCAGTGCTCCGTGGGGACGAGAAGAAGTATTTTCATTGGGATCAGATGGTAACCTTTATCATATCTATCAAGGAACATCAAATCCGAAAACATGGTCTACGTGGAGCAGTTTAGGTAAGCCTCCCAATGCAGCAAAGCTTAAAATGGTCTTTGCCGCACATAACTGCTGTACTAAAATTGATAATAATATTACTCATGATATAAACGTATTTGTTCTCGATATCAATGGACAACAATTTAACATTTCACAAACAGCACCGAATGCCTCGTGGGGTACGTGGAGTGAAATTGCAAACCCTCAAGGAGTAAATTTTATTAATTTAACGGGAGCATTAAATTCACCACAAAATAAACCACAATTTTTTAGTATGTTTGGGCTAGGTTCTGACGGTAATGTGTATGAAATGAGCCAGCAATCATCAAGTCTAAATCCAGTACTTTGGACAACATGGCAATCACTTCTTGCTCCTTCTGGTACTCAATTAATAAATTTTGCCACTAATATGTATCCCTCTATCGTAGCAAATAACGTAAAGATTGCTTTGAATATTGAACTTTTTGCTATCGGGAATGATAGTAATCTCTACCATATCTGGCAGGTGTCACCGGCAAATACGAGTTGGTCATCCTGGGCAAAATTATGGACTTTTTCTCAATCAGTAAGTCCTTCACCGTCACCTGTCCAATCTCCTTCTCCATCACCAGAAGTTTCGCCGAGTATCAGTCCGTCGCCTACTCCCCATCATTCGCCAACTCCAACGTTGTCACCATCTCCGAAATTATCTCCGTCTCCGTATGATTCACCATCACCATCACTTTCACCTTCTCCTGATTTATCACCATCTCCTTTTGATTCACCATCACCTAATTTTTCTCCTTCTCCTACTATTTCTTCTCATCCTACCCTTTCACCCAGTCCAAGTGGGAATCAAGCAGTTCTCTCATTAATTGTCGGATTGCATGATTTAGGAAAAGGTGGAGATAATGTTAATTCACACTCGTTAGGAACATTACAACCATTGCATCCCATACGAGCTGTAACGGTAACTGTTTATGATCTCCAAAACACGAAAGTTACACAAGCTGAAGGCCAAATGCAATTTGATACAAATAATGATGCAACACAGGGGTTATTTATTGGAACTGTGTCGTTGCAAGGTATCCAAAATGGTCAATATCAACTTGCAATAAAATCACCTGGATATCTAGAAAATCGAATTCCCCAGGTTATTAACATAACAAATGGAATAATTACAACTGTACCTTCTATTTACTTAGTTACTGGTGATATTAATGATGATAATAAACTTGATATATTAGATTATCAAGCACTGATAAGTTGTTTTGGTACACAGCAAACAAATCCAAATTATGATTGTGCCTATCCTATTACGCAACAAAGCGCTGGAGCAGATATTAATGATGATGGCGTAGTTGATGGTATTGATTATAATGAGTTTTTACGTGAATTAAGTAGTCAATCAGGTCAATAACCTACTTATCTTTCTGCTGAAATTAAGTAAATACGAACGGTTTTTCTGACGGAAGCACATGCACAAAAGCTTCTATATGATCGCTTCCTCGAAAAATAACAACTTCTCCTTTATGTAGACTACCTAAATTTTTCTTTTCTTCAGTCGTCATTGGGAAAATAGTATCCATAAGACCAATTGCTGCAAACGATTGTTTTAACAATATTTTTGTTGCTGAATTATTAATAATCGCCTTCCCTCGTTCGTGATGCAGAAAATCTTCTACGTCTTGGGTAATTGAAACGACGCCAAGATTTCTTTTTCTTGCCTGTTTAACCAACTTTTGGAAATCAGAAGCAACTTCATTATCTTTCAAAAGAGTATGTGCCTCGTCGATGAACAACATTCTCTGTCGCTCGTTTGAAGAATTCACAATTTGCCAAATGAGTGTTGTCAATAAATACATACTTGGAGCTTTTACTTCATTTTCTGAAAGTGCCCGCAAATCAAAAACAATAAAGTCATTTTGCAGAGCAAGTTTTCGTTTTGAAGTGAATATTCCTTGTAAACTACCATAGAGTAATACTGACAAATCTTCGTAAAAAGGAGTAGCTTTTAGCATGTTGAGAAACTTTTGAAAATCAGGTTGATTCTTTGGATAACACTCATAAAGCGAAACGAGAATTTTATCAAGTAAAACGGAATCGTACCGTTCTTTCCGAATAAAGAACTTAAAAAATGTCTTGAGCATGGTTATGTGATTTAATACGGTGTCTTTATCATCTGAGGCGGGAGAAAATGGATTCATTCCATTATCGCGTGAAAACTGAATAACCTCTCCACCAAGTGATTTTGCTAAATTCACATATTCTCCTTCTGGATCAATAATAATAACCTGTGTTCCTCTCAGAAAAAGACGAAATGCTAAAATCTTCGAGGTTACTGATTTTCCACTTCCTGAAACGCCAAAAATATTAACGTTGTTGTTTTCTGTTAGTTCTTCGGTAAATGGATTAAGAAATACTAAACTATTATGATAAACATTAGTACCAATGAAAATACCATCGGGATTATATAATGATTTTGCGACAAAAGGCATTAAATAACTTGCTGCACTTGATTGAATAATTCGATCCTCCTTAACAACATCTTGATTTACTGGAAGAAAATTTTTTAAACCCATAAATTGACCATACGCATAGGTATTAAAAATAACTTCCATACTTTCACAAAGGTTTATAAATGAACGATGGAGTGTATCTAACGATTCTTTAGAATTTGCGGCCAATTTAATGTAGAAGCTAAAAACAAAACCTTTTTCACGATCGTAAGTAATATCTTGCGCAAATTGTTTTGTCTCTTCAATATTGCGTTCAATTTGTGGGTCTCTCGTTAATCCTTTTGTCTCACGTTGTAATTGTTGTGCTTCGAGAACTGAAATTCGCTGTCGAGCTTTTTTCAGAAGTACGTCATTAGGAGTAGGTTTAGTATAAAGTGACATGGTTAATGGTAGCTCTGAGGCAAGAAGCTTAAAATGGATAAATGGGGTTAGTTCAGATGGGATATCGGCAAGATAATAGATCCGTTCCCATTTATCGCCGACTTCTACATATCGATCATGAACAGTGACAAAATCAGGCAGATTATTCCTTTTCTGCGACGACCGTGATTCATCATATCTATAGGAAATGGGAATTTTCGCTAATGAATGAACTTGAAGATAGTACGTAATACTATCTTGGATGTATTTTCGAAAATTACGCATACATCGAAGAGGATGATAATCTAAAAAAAATTGTGGCTCCACAAGTTGCAATAATTGACTGGTTGGAAAGGTTTTGCGAATTTGTTTTTTGTGTCTCGTAATGTTTTGTAATAGTAATCGATTTTTTTCTTCAGTAGTTGCTTGTTCTTTTTTAAGTTGCCTAATTTCTTTTAGAAGATTCTTTTTCAAAATACGTAATTCGTTTCGTTCGTCAACTAACAATTCAAAATGCATTCGGTTAATTGTTTCTTGAAATAATGGAGCTTTCTTGTCATTTTTGTTCTTTTTCTGTTTCTTTACCTTGTTTATTTTTTTATTAAGTAATAATTCGATTTCTTTTTGTGTCTCAAGTAATTTTTCTCTATAAGATTTTTTTTGTTTGAGCGCATTACTAAAAACAAGTGTTCGTGGAAGTGATAAAAAATCCATATATTAACAAAAAAACTCATGGAGATTACTCCATGAGCAGTTATTGCACTATACAACTGACAATTTAGATTGTCAATATAATCTATGAATTAGTGTTGCAAATAAATATTCTCATCACAGTAATATTATTTTTTAACTGATTTTGTCGTAAAAATAATAGAAAATAAATAAAATACTGTTACAAATATCATAAGATTCTTATATCCCCAGATGAGTGAAGTATATTCAAATAAACCACCGAAAAATGAACCAAGAATATTAGCGCCATATGCCATTGGAGCAATTTTAGTTTTTTTAAAGCGAAGAGCGAAAATAATGTTTGCAAGAAAAACAGGTGAGAAATTAAGAATAATCGCTGTGATTAATCGAGCAAAATAAGGTAGTTGTAATAATACATTTTGTGGAAAGATATATCCAAACACGAGGATAACAAAAAGACAAATGTAAAGAGGAGAGAGATTATTTGATCGGTAAAAATTTGCTATCCATATTGCCAAAAGAACTAAACAAAGTAATCCAGTAAAAACAAACGAGTTTGTTATCCATGTTGAACCAAATAATAATGAAAATTGAACAACATTCTTTGTTTCAAGAAGCATGAATGCTGCCCCAAGAAAGAAGAATCCTAAATCAAATTTTGCTTGAGATTTTTTTAAAACAAAAACAAAAATTCCTAAAACAATCAGACAGATAACGCCAAGATATGACCAATATAATTCAGGTATCGCATGATCTTTCAAATATAAAAAGGGCCAGTCGTCTGTGGGTACAGATACCTGTGAAGGGATATTAATAGAACTTTTCGGTAAAAGAGTTGAAGATTCTGTATCTATTAAGACTGCAGCTGGACCTAATCCCGTTTGTGTAACTGTCATGAACGGTTGGTGGCCAAATATATTGGTGAGGAGGTTTGCCAGTTTATAGACAATAATCTTATCTCGGTAGTAGTTATATAATACAAGAACTCCGTTTGAGGATAAATGTTGTTTAGCGCTTTCTATAGATTCTTGTGTAAAAAGATAACTTTCTAACCGTAAGTTGGCAGCAGATGAAGTAAGCGTTAATGAATCGGTAAGTGCAAAAATAATAACATCAAATTTTTGTTTTGAATTAACAAGATATTCTCTCCCATCGGTAATAACAGTTGTTACTCGTGAAGATGCGTATGGATGAAGTGGATTATACTGTTTTCCAAGCGAGAAGATAACAGGATCGATTTCAATTGCATACACATGTTTTGCATGTTCCATGAGGGCTTTAGCTATATCATTACCTGTTCCTGCGCCGATGACTAAGACATTATCAAAGGATTTATTGGGAAATAGTTTGTATGGATATTGATAGAAAATATTATTATTAATTTGATCTTTATTATAAATATCTTGATGTCCGATGTTATTAACTGAAAGTTGTTGGGAAAACCTTTTGTTATTTTTTCGTAATGTATTAAATGAGATTTTATAATAAGGAGACCAAAAAGTTTGCTGTAAGTATTGATAACTCGTATTTCCGATTTTTAAAGTAGATGAAAGAGGAATATAATTAAATAGATACTGAATGATTAGGGTATTAATAAATACAAAAACAAAAAGTATTTTAAACGCGATATGCAATGAAGGCTTCATGATAAGGAATGAAAGAATTAAAATACAAGGAAACCAAATAAGAGGTCCGAAATTCCAATATGATTGCAACGAAAAAAATATAATTCCCGTTATGCTGCCAAGAATATTGTATGTATATGCAGATAACGGCTTAAATGTTTCAAACAATTCTTCGAGAAGAATTGAAGGAAACATCATAAGAAAAACGACTATAAAGAAAATGATTGGTAGTAGAAATATTGGTTCACTAGAAAAATTTCCCCATCCCAAGTTAAAATAGATGACTTGATTTGAAGAAAGAATTAAATCATATTTAAGAATACTTATTACTATCTGAAAAAGAAAGAGAAGAAAGGGGAAAAAAATAAATGGTAATTTTACTTTTTTACCGAATAAAGTGCCAAATCCTATCCCAACAAAGCTTGCTGAAAGAATAATATTAGAAAAATATCCGACATAGCGAATATGGGAGGGAATATAACGGATCAAAGCTAATTCAAAATATAAAATTAAAAAGCTAACTAAGAATAGTTTCAATTTATTATTTTGATTAATGTATTCAAGAACTTTTTTATACATAGAGTAAGTATAGAGTGAAGATTGCCTGCTTCACAAGCCGTATTTTACTGAGGCAGAAAGCATTGGTTATTAGTTAAGTTTGGTAATCAAAGCAGAAATTTCATGTTGTGATAGTTGTTTAATAGTTACTTTACAAGTTTCTAATGCGCTTTTTAATCTTTCGAACATATCAGTTGTTTTTCCAATTGCGATAATTTTGGCTTTTGGGTTTGTAGTGTCAGCTGAGGCAGATAGTACACCATATTGCTTGATAGTAAGAATTTGCTGTGATGTAATAAAATCCTCAAAATCATTTTGGTATTGATTAATTAAATTTTCTCTCACCGTATCCCCTTTCTTGACAGTTTTATAAATACTCAGAAAATGATCAGTAAAATCTTTAGGTTTGGCAACTTCTTTTTGTACAAGCACTTGTAGTTGTGAAGGTAGCATATGAAGAGCTTGTTTTAGATTAGTAAAGAATTGTTCTCGTTCGTTATTATTAATAGCTGATATATCATAGGGTGTTATTTCAAATAATTGATTCACTGATTTTCTCCTTATAATTCTATCATCTTGGATGTAGAGATCTGAAAAATGTGCTTGGAGTGTATTACCTCGAAACTGTTTGTTTTTTAAAAAGAATGGTATTGCTCGAGCAATGATTTTATAAATTGGTTGATTGTCTATATGTAATGAAAGAGTACTAAAAAAGATTATTTCAATAAATACAGTAACTGAAATATAATAGACAATATTAATGGACCGAAAAAATATTTGGAATATATACCAAAGTATTATTGCAAGGAAAAAACCTCCCAGTGCAAACAAGACAAAATCCGTAAATAACAAACTTCTAAAAATATTTTCTCTGATATTATCTTTATAAATTCGAATGTTCATATATCTATTTTCTTTCTACTTTTGGAAAGATATTCATATATTCATTACCACTTTTTAGTTTATTAGAAATAACTTTTATAACTAGAGTAAATAGAATTACCAGAGAAATACTAGATAAAGTTGGTTCAAGTATTAAATCTTTATATGCAATAGAATAAATATTATCAATCATATGTTATTATTCTTTTATATTTTAATTGATCATAATTTTTGTAATTTCTCTTGGGAATCTTTTTGTCTGAGGAGTATTTAATATTTCTGTATCCTTGGATGCGAGTTTTATTATCTGAATAAAACTGTTTAAACTCATTCTTTATAACTGGTAATCTATGAGCTATAAAATTAGAATCAATATTTGCTCCCATAGCTATCCATGCGTCAGCAAATATTCTTGATGTAAGAACATTTATTGTTCCTAGAAAAAATAACGAAGCAATGTAGGTAAAAAGTAGCCCGATTGTTGCTCCACTTGAAATGAGTATGCTTTTCATAATAATCATGATCATTACATACCCTAAGGCAAATGCAGGTTGATGAATGAGAAAAGTAAACCAAATACGAATGTACATATTTACTATTCGTTCTGTTTTTGAAGAAAGGATAAATGGAATGATAATTGGAGCAATAAGACTCATAAAAAGCATTGAGACAAAACGTAAAACAAATTGAATAATGATAAAAAGTGATCCAAAGATAAGCGCAATAACAGAGATGAGGAACAATAAAAGTACTGTTATGCTATGTGTTATTGCTGAAAAGAAGTTTTGGCCATCTATGCTTGGAATTCCGATATTTTCCGGAGTTGATTTGCCTGTTGCTATTTGTTGTTTTCCTTGTGCGTAATAGTCATTAATGAAAGATGTTATTTTTATATCTTTAACTGATGGAATCGATGTAATGACATTTGTTAAAGCAACTTCTGATTGGATACTAAGTGAAAGAAATGGTACGAAAAGAAAAAGAAATACGATGAAAATGATGATTCTTCCAGCAAATGCTTTTAAGAAAGTAGCCTGTCCTGAAATCATACCTTGACTGCTGGTAAAAATAATAATGAAAGCAGAAAGTGGAATACTCAGTAAAAGAAAGATATTTCTTAAAATGTTTAAGCCTTTAATTTGTGAACCATCGGTTAACTTTATCGTATCTTCAAATACATTTGGTGTACTAAAAATCATTCCACTTGTGACACTATCAAAGTTTTTGAAAAAATCTTCAATAGAGTTAATTACCAAATTTGCTTCATCATTTTTATTTAATGCTGAACTACTTGCTACTTTGTCAGGAGCCACTGGGGTTGGTGTTTGTGCGTAAGCACTCAAGGGTAAAAAGAGGAAAGTCAGAATCCCAAAAACAATGGGAATAATTTTCATAAGTATTGAGGACAGTTATTTTGCTCCCGCAAAATGAGCGAGTGTTACCGCGATGAGAGGAGCCGTCCAAATAAGCACTTCTCCTCCAACGATAGTAACCATTGATGTAATAATCCACGTTTTTTTACCAGTATTATCTCCACTCATCCATAAGGCAATTCCTAAGCCCATGAGAATACCTGCAGCGATAATTACTGATAAACTTTGTCCTGTTTTTATTAAGCCCCAAAATGCATTTTCTATACCTGGAATTTGAATTGGCTGTGATGCGTCATACGCAGATGTATCAACATGCATAAAAAAATACTCACGTATGAAATTCATACCTGAGCAGTGTTTGCAATATACAAAAGGTTGGTTAGATTGTCAAGATAGGAATATCCAATAATTACTTGAAGCATAATAATTTATTATTTTTTCTTAAATCGATCTCAAAGATAATTATGCACGTGTAATTTTCTTAAAAAACAGAATATTGCACAGTTGACGTATTAGGCCTATAATGTTACAATATACCGTATGCCGCTACCAGAAAATACACCTCACTCGCAGACTTTCGGAAGACGGCAATTTCCTGGGCAACTTCTTCGTAGAGCAGGTAATCTTTACCAAAAAGTCCATGAAGCAGCAAATCTTTCTATTCCCGGGACAAAACTGAAAATAAATACAATCGATGTTATTCTTTTCGGAGCAGCAGCAATTTTATACCGCAATGCAATTGATGATGTTTCCTCTCTGTTATATCCCACAACCTCATTTGAAGGTGCACAAAATCTCTTAGCAGGTAATGATATGCGAACAGTTATTGAAGTCAAAAAATATAATCAAGATCTTCAAGTACTATATCCCGAAATACAAAAAGCACAACCAAAAGAATTAGTACAGATCGAAACATTGCCATCTGTGGATATAGCTAATTATACAGGATATTTACTTCATCCATATCTCCTCGCTAAATTATATCAATCGGTTGATTCTTTTGTTGCTGAGCATCCTCATGTTATGCTCTCATATAATGGAATTCCTCTACATATATCATTATTATATCGATTTAGAGAGCAAGGCACGACTCGAGCTACAACGATATATGTCCCTGAGGATTTTCCTTTACCAAGTTGGCAAAAAGCAAATGCAGCGACAAATACCGGTGTATATGGTACCTCCTCGATTATGAGTGTGATTAAAGTGATTCCATATCCTGGTTTCACAACACCATTGGGAGGAGCGCTGGCAGGAACAGGTGTTGAAGCCTTTCAATCAAGAATGGCAGTTTCTGTAGACAATGCAAATGGAGCTGATCCCATACAACGAATTATGCAGGAAAATATCGCAAACGGATTCGGACTGGCAGCGGTATTGCGTATGGCAAATATTCCTTACGAAGGGAAGAATAGTTATTCAGAAGTAATTCAACATGCGACCTCAGAAGGTACACCTGTGATCAAAATGGATGCACGAAGTTATCATCACTTTCCCGTTGGCATACCATTACAGTAAAAATCATAATTCTATTTTCTTACCCATACCATAGAGTTAAGCAATCTTGATTCTCTATATGAGATATGTAACGATAATAAGATGAGACATCCTTCACTACCACCTAGAAAAAGAAACGTTTTTTTCTTCATGAAAAAAAATGGTTTACTGATGAGTGTCATCGTAATGGGTATACTACTCGTTGTGAGCGGTATTTACTTCTTTTTCAAACAGCAATCATATATTACGAATCTTACAGCGTTACGATATAAACAAATAAAATTAACCAATGATTTACGACAAGTTCAAAAACAATATGAAGATCTTAAAGGACAAAACCAATACCAAATTAACCAACAGTTACAACAGAATATTAAAAATATTCAAACAACGTATAATCAATCAGTTACGCTTTATCAACAGTTAGTAGATTTAAAGGCACAGACGAATAATACGCAAAATTTAGACACCTTATTTGCTCAGGCATTGCAGGATTTATCAGTTCAGAATTATACGTCATCAAGTGCTGTGTTACAGCAATTATCAGATGGAATTCAAAAGCAAGAAAGCGCCATTGCATCAGCAGTTGTTAATTCATCGTCAAACGCGCCTTCTCATAATAGTTTACCCTCCATTGGTTTTTCACAACAGTCAGTCACTACCGATATTGGTACTTTTTTAGTAAGTATCATTGCAGCAGATCTTAATACAACTCGAGTTATAGTTGACACTGCATCAGATGTGGACTGTTCGAATAATTGTCCAACCATGTCCTTAGCGGATTACGTCTCTCGAAATGGTGCATTCGCCGGAATTAATGGTACTTTTTTCTGTCCTACAGAATATCCGAGCTGTGCTGGAAAAACAAATTCTTTTGATACATTATTGATGAATAAAAATAAACATTATTTTAATTCAGCGAATAATGTGTATAGTACCGTTCCACTAGTCTATTTTACGGGGAATGCAATGGGAGTTCGAAGTCAAACATTGAATTGGGGTAGAGATACAAGTGTCGATAGTGTTATCGCTATGCAACCTCTGCTCATATCAACAGGAAATATTGTTTATGGAGGTAGTAATGATGGGAAGTATACCAATAAAGGGACAAGGGATTTTATTGCAAATAAAGGAAACATGGTTTATATCGGAGTCATTTATAATGCTGATATGAATGATGCTGCTCATGTATTAAAAACGTTGGCCGTTGATAATGCGTTAAATTTGGATGAAGGTGGCTCGACTGCTCTCTGGGATGGCGGGTATAAAGCAGGTCCGGGAAGAAATATTCCTAACGCAGTATTATTTGTGAGAAAATAATTTGCTACTTACAGCGATAAAGCGTATTTTACGAAGTAGTTTACATGACTCTTAACATAGGATAAGTTGGTACAATACATTGACATTCAATTTCTCAAATGGAATACTTAGGATATGGATGAAGCAAAACAACCGCAACAAGAAATTGAAAAAGACCTTCAATCAGAAGAAAAAAAAGAACAAAAAATTGCAGAACCATTATTTACGGGTTGGAATACAATCTTTGCGCTGTTTATTGCCTTTACCGTCATATCAATTTTGTACGGTGTTGTTGAATTAATTTTAATTAAAACAAGAAAACCGATAGCAAGTACCATCCCGTATACTCTTGCAGATACAGCAACAAATATATCGCAAACAACGGTGACGCAACCGCCCTCTGCAAATCAACCAACAATTATACCTTCTAATGCAGGCGGTAATTCACCAACACCAACAATGTCGCAATCAAAGATTTCGCAATCGCCCATTCCAACAGCTTGTGGAGCAAACGCATTAAAAGTAAATGTTTTCTGGCATGCAGCTACAGGTACAGTACTTGGAGAAATTTATGCGACAAATACCTCGGCAAGTGTCTGTTCATTAACAGGAAATCCGACACTACAAATAAAGGATTCATCAGGGATTCAATACCAAACCTCAATTGCGAATTACACAAATATTTATGATAAGACAAATAGTAATCAACCAACTCCTGTTATTTTACACCCCAATACTACCGTAGCTCAGGTGAGTTTTTCTTGGCAAGGATGTGTTCCTCAACCAACAGGTACCATACAGTTATTTGTGACGGTACCTAATGCAACATTGCCACTGCAAGCAACAAGTGTTGATCAGAATAACAAACTTGTTTCTTCTCAACTAACCCCAGCGTGTCCAACAGGAGTTACGCCATCCAATCAATCGTCACTCAGTATTGGATCTTTTGTCCCTTCACTTGCCCAACAATAATTGTGTATCAGTATCATTCTTGAAGAGAAACAAAAGCTACGGTATTGTGTAATTTTTTCTTTTTGGTGGAAGTGATTACTTATTAGTAATTGTTACCGTTGCTGATACATTTCCCGTAGTAATGGTATTCGTCCCATTAACCGTTCCATTAATAGAGTTATTACCAGTATTTGCTGATATACCAACAACATTAGAGATATTTGACGAACTATTTTGTACAACAGATATATTGCATACATTTGATACTCGCGATGTATTTATTGATCCTGCACCATTTCCACTAATGGTGATTACAGTATTTTGATTACATGCTCCCGGCACAAATGATGGCGTAGGAGTAATTGATAGTGATGGTGTGGGAATAGGACTCGCAGTTGGTGTTGGTATTTCGGTAGGAGTTGGAGTGAGTGTTGCAGTTGGAGTTGCCGTAGGAGTTGGGGTTTCGGTTGGGGTTATTGTTGGTGTGGGTGTTGCTGAGGGCGTAATTGATTCTGTCGGTACTAAGGTAAGGGTTGGGGTTATGGTGACAGTAGGTATCAGCGTAGGAGTTACGGTTGGTGTTGGACTTGCAGTTGGCGTGGGAACTGTTGTTGGGGTTGGAGTATTTGTTGGGATTGGCGTTATGGTACCTACGGTAAATGAATTATTCGTTATCGAAACTTGACTTTGAAATTGCGCAAATGTGGCAGAACTTAAAAATAAAAGTAGGACAGGAATAACTATGATAAGAAAGAAAAAATTATGTCTCATACAGATGATGTTTTTGTAACACTTTTTTTTCAATTTCTTTTTCCATTTCTTTTTTTATCGTGATGATTTCCAAAATAATAAAGAAGATAATTGGCAACGCAATACAAAGCATAAACCCAGGAAATGTTTTTAAGTATGCAGAAAAAATGCCTAGAAAGGGAATCGTGAGATATACTTTTCCATATATATCAGAGATTGGTACCAGTTGTGGATCAATTGTTGTGTTTGCGTCACCTCGAGTTTGGTAACTCACGATTGTATTGATTTGTTTAACCGCGAAAATTCGATGCGTGACATTAATACCATCTCGTTTAAACGTGATAACGTCATTCTTTGCATAACTTGGAGATTGGTACGTATAGACAATACTTCCAACTCGAATTTCTGGTTCCATACTTCCTGATAAAACGGTAAACGATTTAAAATTGGGAATAATGTCAGTTCGTTGCGTGATTAAGGTAAATACCATACATGGTACGAAAATAATGACTATCAAAATATAAAGTGATTTTAAAATGTATAATCCTTTTCGCATAATATTCCCTCTATTTCCCCGCTCATTCTCGTAGTGGAGTTTTTCCCCACTACGAGTTTGAGTTTGTTGCTATTACGAAGGTGTCGGCGTAATAGTCGGCGTTACAGTTACTGTTGGTGTAATCGTCACTGTTGGGGTAACCGTTACCGTAGGTGTCGCTGTTGGTGTAATCGTCACTGTTGGCATCGGAGTAACCGTTCCTGTTGGTGTTATCGATACCGTTGGTGTTGGAGTAAGCGACTGCGTTGCATTAAACAGTGCATTAAATTTCACCGTTGCATTCGAACCATTCAAGGATGCATCAGCTGATGAAGGAGGCAGCTGAACATTCATAGAACATTTCGCGGTATCTCCTGTTGGTAAGGAACCAATCGCGTTTCCGGTTGTATTCGCTATCCAACTGGAATACGTAAATGGACCGGCTTTAGTAGAAGTTCCACTTCCTCCCCCGTTGATGCAAGTCATTGCAATAGTAAGTGCACCTTCAAGTGTTGCGAGTTGTGTATTCGCGGTACTCGTATCTTGCAGTATCGTTGACACATTTAAGGTAATAGGAGAGCTACTCGCATTTTTTAACCAAAAAGCAAACGTTTGATTATATCCAGGAAAAATATTTGTTCCGGTAAATCCAGGAATACTTGCTCCGAAGGTACCAGGAGTACCACTACTATCAGGAGCAATTTGTAAACTGGCGCTCCCAACAGAAAAAGTATTTCCCGTACTCGTTGCTTGCGCGATAAATTGCGCAAATGCACTTACGGAAAGCAATGCAACTCCTGCAATTACTGCAAACGAACTGATCATTATTTTTCTATTTATCATATGAGTCACCTCCTTTCACTTGATAATCCACAAAAAAACCAGCTGCTCGCTGGTTATCGTACGATAATATTGATGTTTTAAAGTGGGCAGCTTCATAACATTGTTACTCCGAATTGCTTGTCAGGGTTACTTAATCTTACTTACTATTAAGTGAGTTAATTTTCAATCTTAATAGTTTTATTATATAAACAGGTGTCCTCGTACTGTCAATAATTAAGTATGTTAACTTTTTATCGTACCGCTTGGAGAATTGTTACAACCTGTTTGTCAAATGAATCAGCTAACTGCGAAGCAGTATTTGCAAACGGTTGTGAGTCATGTTTTGCAAGAAGTACATCAGTAATGACTTCATCTAAAGGAGTAGCAATAGTTTTTCTACGTACTTCAAAATTATCCTCATCAACCCGTATGATTCGTCGTGTTGAAGGGAGATTCTCAATTCCTTGATTGGTGAGTGCGTTTGCCCATGCTTTTTCTGTTTGTTTATAGACTGCCGCTAATGCCTCTTCTGTGTTGTTGCGTCTTCTACGTGGTCTTTGAACTGCTTTGACTGCGAGCATCTCGAGATAGAGTGAATGAGCTGTAGGAGTTAATTGATGGAACCAATGATTTTTATCTAATTTATATACGTTTCCTTGGTGAATTGGTATGAGGGTATGTTCTCTTCCTAATCGGGGAAAAATTCGAAATTCAACACCTGTATTAGTGTGATGAGGATAGGGTTGCAATCCTTTTTGCGGATGAGCTCGATTTTCTGGATATTTTCGCCATTTGTGAAAAGCCACATATTCTTCGGATTCCGAATTTGGTGAACGTTTCGGTAGCGTCTCTGAGTAAAACACATCTCCTCGTCTCATTTTTTGCAATGTTTTTGGTGAAAGAGGAATAGGAATTCTCCCTGAGCCGACCGCGAGTTCAGTAATTCTTGTTGGCTGTGTCTCCCTTCTTCGAAGACGTACGCCACCAACTGTATATTGTGGCTTAATAATTTCATCCAGAAGCCCTAGTTTAATAAGTATAAGGGTTTCGATACGAGGAATCGCTGGATTGATTGCTGGCTTCATGGTAACTTCGGGACTTGTAATAAAAGATCCAAGGCCAACATGACGATGTGAAGCTTCCTCATGCCCAAATAAACGAGTTTGTGCAAGTTGAGCAAGTTTGGGATTTTGAAGTTCAACTTTGAGTGAACGAATCAGTTTCCAGTAATCGATTGCTTTTACTTTTTCAAGTACTTGGCTACTTTCTTCATACGTTTTGTTTTCTTTAATAATAAAATTGACCATATCCATCATTTGCTCTATTGGTATCCCTTGTGCTTTTGCATGGTTTCGAAAAACTTTTGATTGTATTTTTTTCCGACTATCTTGTTGCATATATTCATATTCCCAACCGGTCGTAATAGACAGCCTTGTTGGAATTGGTTCTCGGTATCGATGATTCATTTTGTGTAAAAATCGTTCAGTTAGCAATAATTCTCGTCTACTTATTACGGCATCAAATCCCATGGCAAATTCTGCTTCTGACAAAGGCCTCACCGCAAGATTGCGCTGTAGCAAGCGATCTAAGGCTCCAGATTTATGAAAATAATACATAAGCAATAAATCAAATTGTGCTTGACGTTTTTTTATTGGATCAAAACGTCCTTTCTCATCATGAAAAAATTCATTTTGAATGATTTTTGCAAACTCCACAAAAGGATCATCATTAACCTGCGAATGAAGATCTGGTCTTTTTTGAAAATCTTTCATAAATTGTTTGATAATTGCTTGCGTGCCCTCGAGCGCTTGAAGGTTATCAGCATACTTGAGGAGGCCGCTTTGGTAACGAATTGCTGGTGGGTTTTGATCAATTGTCGTAGTAATTGCAATGTCAGGATTGTTTCGGTCAGTAAACTTGAGCGAGAACATAAAATTCGGGTCCATCGTTATCTCATATACGTGATTATCTTTTTGCACATGTATCCCTATTGCTTGCGTTGGCTCATGTTGGTCATCCGATAAAATATACCGATAGACGTATGATTTTTCTGTAAGATATTGATGGACAGACTGAAATAGATTGCGAGAAAGTGAGGAAAATGTCTCGTCGTCAAGAGGCGTTTGAGGCAACTGTTGGAATATGCCGTTATCCATACGGGTTAACCGTGGTTCAGCAACACCAATACGTTGTGTTCGTCCTCGTAATGTCTTAACGACACTGTCAGTTTGTCTGTATGTTAATGGTAACGGTATGAATTCTTTTATCATATCGAATCGATAAAACGTAACCTCTTCATGCTAACCAACTCATTGCAAATGCTCGTAAAGATAAAATAGTCCTATATTATAGCAAAAAAGAAATTTTTTTTTTCACTAAGTAGTTTATTTTGCTATAGTAAATAAAAGGTACCTTTTTTTGATGGAATGCTTATGAAAGTAACTTATGGGTTTATGGGGATATTTCTTCTGATTATCGTTGCGTTATGAAAAAAGGTGTGGAATACTAACTTTGCTATGGTTTTTGGAAGTACGCGAAAAGCAGTTTCCTTTGGCATTACGGTTTTTCTGATCAGTCTTTTGGCACTTTTTCTTTTCGCAATCTCTTATATTCCAAAGCATATTTTTTGGCGAAAACCTGTTCTCCAGGATGAACCTCTTGCTCCTGAAACTGAAAATACGAATTTTCGTGATGCGTTTATTGTCAAAGACCAAGGTGGCTTATATAAAATTGATGCGTTGGGGCGATTTACGAAGTTTTATGATACCAATGTCTATCCAGCATTTGAGTTACAAGCAGATCGATTCCATCAAAAATTATTTTTCGTTTTAGACCAAGAGGGTGCAGTACAGCATGAGATTTTTTCCTGTGATGTAACAAAATCTCCCTGTATTCCCCAGCGCGTGGTGAATATTACTGCAGCTGCGCTTTTACATGATCCACAATTTCATTTTTCGCAACACGAAAAGGATTTACTTTCCTTCGAAACATTAGGATTAGCAAATATTCATCTCTCTCCCAATGACTCGTATATCTCCTTTGATGTGAGTGGAAATATTGATACGAGTACCATTACGGGACCCAGGAGTGTTGATACCTGTCTGAACAATTATCCACTGATTTATTCTCTTGCTGATAATACCATAAAACCAGTGATTCGCAATCCGCCTTGTGATGATTCGGCACCCATTGGTGGTGAATCATGGTTAAATGATACTACTTTGTTAATGCAAGATGGTGCAACTGACGAAACTGACTATGCCCAACACATAGCGCAAATTCCTGTTTCTCTTGAAAGTTTCCGACAGCATCCTATCATTGGATATACAAAAAGTCGAATTCTTTCCATCGTTCCCCTTGCGATGCAATCAACATCAGTACTTGTCACAATTACGACTACTGATAGTCCCTCATATACCTTGCTTCCTATACAAGCATTAAACAATTCAACAAATGAAAATGTCTATTTGCTTCAATCATACCCAACGTTCTCGTGGACGGATGATCTCCAAGGTATTTTTATGGTACAGAACCGCCCTATTGTTGTTCATTGCGGAACAGGAAACAATTGTCGTCTTTCCCGATTTGATCTCTCCATGAATAAACTCGTACCGTTTGAACAGACGAGTAATGATACAAAGCAAACGGTTAATTTGGGTGATATTACGTATACCATTGATCGACTGCATTTTCCTGATGGAACGATGCTTGTGCATATTGTTGATAATCAACCCAGTTTTCTGGGAAATCAGGACTATGTCAATCATTATTTTCTTGTTGATGCAAACCATACCATTTTTCAAAATATCCTAACTGCGGCAACATTTTTAAGTCGTGAACCTGCCTATTATTAATCTTTTTTTGATAATTTCTTCTAAACATACTCACGAACCTCGAGAGTGCTCAGTAAAATACGAAAATAACACGTAAAAAAAGTCTCACGGGTGTCTCATCCAGAATGAGACATTTTTTGGACAAAATTGAAGCTAAATAAGGAAAAATTTTGGAAATGATAAGCGATCTCTATACAAAGAGGAAACTATTTGTTATTATCATGTTCCTGCACCTGTCCCCAATGATTCCTGTTTCTATGTCATTACTCACTGTGTGTCCTACTGCTGTGCATGCTCGAATTGCCTGGTATTGTTTCCATGTTGGTTCGTTTCTTTTTTTCTCTCCCTTTCGTTTTCCTTTCCATGCTTCGTACGTTTTTACCATGCTTCCCCTCGGTGCATTTGGTCTTGCTTTTCTGACTGGTATTACGCTTTTGCTTTTGACGCGTTGGCAATTTCATCATGTTTTCTCAGCACAACGAATTTTTTTGGAAGTTATCCCTCCGCAAAAAAACCAGCAAAGTATATTTGCTACCGATCAGCTGTTTGCAATGCTCCATGAGTTGGCAAAAACGACTCCCTATGAGACATTGCTCGGAATACAAAAGACACTTTCGTTAGAACTGGTCTCAACAAAAGAGGCAGGCATTCGATGTATGCTTTCTTGTCTTGCTTCGGAAAAAGATGTTCTTAAACAGATGATTATTTCCTTTCTTCCTGGGTGTACCATTACGGAAATACCTGATTATCTTCCTGACGTTGCAACCTTACAAAAATCAAAATTTATTTGTACGGAATTTACCCTGCAACATCATTTTGCGTATCCGTTACAATCGCAATCACAATTACAACAACATGATCCCTTCGCGTTTATCTCAGGACAAATGACTACCTTAGCGCATGAAGAACTCATGAGTTTGCAGTATGTACTCTCTCCGATAACCCGACAGGGAAATCCAAAATTAGTAAAACAAATAGAAGCCATCAAGACATCCTACCGTGATGGCTTTGACATTTCACCTCTTCTGCAAGAAAAACAATTTGTCTTGTTTTTTCTTTTTTTCCCATTTCGCTTTTTTTCGTTTTTTGCGTTATTGCTTTTTACCTTTCTTGGCAATTATTTTTCTCCGCAACAGACAGCGTATCCTTTTTGGTTACTGACTGGTGAAAAACGAAAATTGCGACAAAAATTATCTCCTCAAAAACAGGAAGAACAACAAGCAATCTATGAAAAACTGGAAAAAGAATTATATGGTGTTACTATCAGAGCAATCATAAGTATGCATTCATCAAAAGAAGCGCAGAAACGTATGCTTGGACTCCAAGCGTCTTTTGCTTCGTTTGCTACAACAAGACAGCGCTTACAAAAATCGGTAAATTTTTCGTATCCGTTTCCAGTCATTGCTCGTCATAAACGGCTTCTCCAATTCGTCAAACATCGGTATCCAATATTTTCCCAGAATACCGTACTCTCTATCACCGAACTTGCCAGTATGTATCATTTTCCATATTTTCCCTCAAACAAAATAGAAGATTTGCAAACTGTGTTGGCAAAGCAATTACCTTCCCCGCTTTCGTATAAACAAGCGAACCCACAGTTTGATCTCGTTTTTGCACAAAATACCTATCATGGGCAAACGCATCTGATTGGCCAAACAGGTGAAGAACGACGGAGACATACGTATATTCTTGGAGCAACCGGTATGGGAAAAACTACCCTTCTTTTTACCATGATTAAACAAGATATTCTCTCAGGCAAAGGGCTCTGTGTTATTGATCCCCATGGAGATTTGATTGCAGATGTACTTTCTGTCATTCCTGAGAAACGAATTACGGATACCATTGTGTTTCGTCCTGATGATACGGCATTTCCTCTTGGATTGAATATACTTTCTTTGCCAAACAACCTTTCCGAGAAAGATGCAGAGGCAATCAAAAGTAGTATCGCGAGTAGTGTTTTCTCCATCTTTACCAAATTATATCCACCAAAGTATTTAGGACCGCGAATGGAACAGGTACTACGATCTGCAACGCTCACGGCACTTACCTTACCGAGTCCCACGCTTTTTACGGTGCATCGATTGCTGTTAGATTATCAGTTTCGAAAAAAGGCAATCGAAAACCTCACCAATCCTGCGTTGGTTCTTTTCTGGAAAGAATTTCACCAAATGGGAAGTTTTCAACGAGCAGAGGTTATTTCCCCAATCACCAATAAATTAGGAAAGTTTTTAACTGATTCACGAAGTGCTGCTATTTTAGGACAAAAACAATCAACGATTGATTTTTCAACGCTCATGGATCAAGGGAAAATACTTTTGTGTGACGTTTCCAAAGGAAAAATTGGTGAGGATATGTCCCTGCTTTTCGGATCACTCATCACTGCAAAGCTCGAACTTGCCGCACAGCTTCGCATTCGGCAAAAAGAATCAACAAGACGTGATTTTTATTTATACATTGATGAATTTCAAAATTTTGCTTCAAGTTCCTTTGCCCATATTATGAGCGAATCACGAAAATATCACTTGAATGCTATTTTGGCACATCAAACAACAGCACAAATTGTTGATAAAGATGTATTATCCATTATTTTGGCAAATACCGGAACAGTTATTTGTTTCCGAACCACCAGTCCCTTGGATGAGGCATTTATACGCCCGTATTTTGCTCCGACTGTTTTGGAATATGATATTGCCAAATTGCCTGCCTATCTCTTTTATTGCAAAATTCAAGCGCTTACTCCGCAAGACGTATTTACCGCAACAACGCTCTATGAGCCAGTCAGTCCAAATATCGAGAAGGTGGAACGCATTTTGCGATATGCTTCACGAACATACGGAACCCCCCAAGCACAAGTGCAACAAGAAATTAACGAAGCTGTGTTTGATGTGTTCTCCATTGACAGGAAACAGCAATTAGAACAGGAACGAGAGAAAGTAAATCTTGCGTATGGAGTTGGCCGCGAGTCGCAATCAATGAATAAACCAATTGAGGAATCGGTATAATCATGGATATTCCAGAAAAAATGCCTTTGGGTATGACCAAAAAACAACAAGAGATTCTTGATCTCCTGTTTCAATTTCGCTTTCTCCAAAGACAGCATGTGCAACGATTCTTACGACATACGAATCATCGCCGTATTAATCAATGGCTTACGCAACTAACAGAGTCAGAATATATTGGTCGTGAATATCCTCGGGCATTTCGGTTATTAAATGAACCAGCAACGTACTTTCTCGCAAAAAAAGGGATACGCCTTTTCCAAACGCAATTCCCTCAGAATCAACGGCTCCAAACATTACGTCGAGAACGGACAGTCTCATATCGAACAAAAAATCATGCATTTTTCATGGCAGATTTCTACTTATTACTTCGCGAGTATTTTGATAAAGAGTACCAAACAAGTAATTTTTACACGCAAGCGTATATCCCTCACCGATATCGAATACAAATCATTCGTCCTGACGCATTACTGCACACACATGACGGACTTATTTATTTTCTTGAATTTGATCGTGAACAGGAAACAATAACAACAATGCGACAGAAAATGAAGAGCTATCTACAGTATTATCAATCAAACCTATGGCGCCGCTTTGCACCTTCATTTTTTCCCTGTGTGTGTGTTATTTCCTTATCATCCAAGCGGGTGAGTGCATTAGTAACGCAAACGGAACAGTTGCTCTTAGAGGCAAAGCGACCACCAATGGTGTATAAATTCACGACGTTTGCACAACTACAAGCGAAGGGATTTCGTAATAACACCTGTCTTACACCGTTTCATTCTTCCCAAAGTTATCCATTTCTGTAAGTCTTTCTAAGAGATGGTAAAGAGGTGTACAGGCAGGGTCAGAAAGAATAATGCAATGCATGCACCAAGAATTGCGACATCTCGATATTCCGGTCCTTTGATTCCAACGGAAATAACTACCGTTACCATATGAAGAGCGGCAATGAGTGCAAACATCCAGGTTAACCAAGGAGTGAGGAGAAGTAACCCAACCGTTGCATCAAACCAACCAGTGAGTTTCATAAAAAGTACTGGATCTATGACAATCAATTTTCTTTCCCATGGTTTAATATAC
>CAYQEE010000007.1:0-58739 GCA_964416445.1 uncultured Gammaproteobacteria bacterium | reverse complement strand
AAGCATTTTTTCCTTCAGATATAATAGACGTACGTATGCTTTCCTCTACTGAAGCGCGTTCTCATCCAGAAGAACGAAAAATACCAGGAATTGAAGTGATGTTTGTTTTTGGAAATAACATAAAGTTCGGTTGGGGAAAAGAGGCAATTGTCAAAGAGCCATCTCATTTAAGTCCCTACTCCTTCATTGTTATCGAAACAGCTGCATTTTTATGGAAACCAGGAATGATACTCTATTTACTGACGGGTGATACTGCAGGTCTTACGGCTGAGTCTCATCATATGTATGATATGGCACGGAAACGGCATCCCCATATACCAAAGCAAGCATTTGTTCTTGATTATACTTCATATGACACCCGTTCCAATATTCATGTTGGCATGCAGGGTCTTCCTCATGTTATTCCTTCTGAATCTGAAGAGAAACCGATTACAACTGCTATACTTTCCATTCGAGGTCATGCACAAAATGCTTCAGTTATGTATCAAAAAGAAATGCAACGCAATCCCACTTTTGCTTCTTTTGCAGTTCCGAAAGTGTTGGTTGCTGAAGATATTTTTTCAACGATTTCTCCTGCACATGCAGAATATATTGGGAAGTTACAGCGGTCACCATTATATAAACTAGAAATGTTCAAAGAACAGGTTGTCCGACGAACTATGATTCGTTGGAACGCAGAACATTTTTTGAGTCCCTTTGCTGCTCGTTTACGAAGATAAATATTATGCAATGGAATAATACATGAATGTTCATAGTAATATATTTCCAAGGGAGTTCAAACAGAGGTGGAATGAGATTAAAAAATTACAGATGAAATTTCCCATTACATTGGCTGTTTAAAATTATTAATTTACTCACGAGTATTGTAAAATACAGCTATGCATGTTCGTGATCCTTTAAAAAACGAAAAAAGTAACAATATTTACGCTGACTCGGTAATCAATCCACATGCGAAAACGGCAATTATTTTTATTGCAGGAATTGCTGCGTCTCGTAGATATTGGGATAAAGCATATCGCAGGTTAGCTTCTCAGTATTCTTTATATTTTCTTGATCTTTTAGGATTCGGCTTGTCTGCAAAGCCAAGAACTAATTACACACTCGAGAAACATATTGAAGCGATACACACATTTGTTCGGGAAGAGGTAAAAGAAAAGCAACTTATCTTTGTCGGTCATTCAATGGGTTGTATCATTGCATTAGGATATATGAATCAATATCCTGAGCAAATAAAAAAAGCTTTTCTTTTTGGTTTGCCTTACTTTCAATCGGAACAAGAAGCAAAGGAGTATCTGAAGAGTTATTTTAAGCCCTCCTTTGTTGTACAAGATAAACTGATAACACGACTTGTTTGTACGTTTTGTTGCTACCTTATGGGACCAATCACGCGAAGAGTTGGGCATGTCCTTCTCCCCGATTTACCAAAAGAAGTAGGAAGTGATGGTTTTCTTCATACCTATAATTCCTATATTACGACGTTGTACAATGTGGTGTACCGGCAAAACATACCCGCCTTGTTACCGCAAACTATTCGAGATAAAATTATTCTTTTTCACGGAAATAACGATAAAATTGCTTTAGTAGAAAATATTCATGTATTATCGAAAAAATATAACCTTAAGCTGGTTCTTTTCCCCGATGGTGCGCACAAATTACCGATTAGTGAAAAAGAAAAGATTATCGAACTTATTCAATCAACTCCGTTATAGTCAAAGCGTCTGCAAAACCTATGAGTAATACGCTCAAGCAATACATTTTTTCTGATCTTGTTTTGTACAAAAACTTAGGAAGAGATTTTTTGTTATGCTATTTTGGGAGCAAGAGAGGCAAAGTGATCTTGTGGATGGGCTCATTCCTTAGGTAATGAAACGACCTGTACCCATGAGATTATCAAGAAATTGTCGTACAGGGAGAATTTACTAATTAATTTTTGTGGTTATTTTTCTCCAATGGTAATAAGAACAAAATACTGATGAATATAGTGCTGTATATTCTTGAAACCAACAAGTTGAAATAGTTCTCTCATACCTTCTTTGGTAAATCGTTGGATATCTTTCTCACGTTCAGGGAAAAGTTTTCGTTCAAGGTTATGAAATCCTTTGCGAAAAATTCCATCAAGAAAGTTATCTAGTATAATAACTTTTCCTCCCTTTTTTACAACTCGTTTCATTTCTTTCAAACTTTGCAAGGTATCTGGATGATGGTGAAATGAATGAACACAGGTTACAAAGTCAAAGGAATTATCTTTGAAGGGCATATGTATTGCTGAACCTAATGTTAATTGGACATTTGTTCCTGAAAACTTCTTTTTCGCAACAGTAAGCATGGTATCTGAAATATCTAAGCCGAAAAGCTGCAAGTCGTTACCGGTTTTCAATAACTGTTCGAGAAGAATACCAGTACCACAACCAACATCTAAAATCGAATTTGCTTTCTGCAGATTAAGGAGCCTAAGAAGTTTCCTATTCGCTAAATAGAAGGTAAGATAATTTACAGGAGTATCATAGAAATTAGCCCACTTGTTAAATTGTAAGAGCGTATTTTCTTCTTGTCTGGTATTCATGTCCTCATTCTATCAAAATTCGAATCCTATCTAGGGTTGATCACTTTAACAAAGATTTATGAGACGAGAGTTCGAATCTAATCTCTGTTTGATAGAGAAATATATGGAAATCTGAAACTCAAGACCTGGTGACCGAATTCTGACGTTATTATAACTTCACTAGAGAAGATGGTAAAAGCGTTTGAAGATGTTGTACAGGTTGATGTAATAAAACAAAGGTGAAAAGAAATTAAAAATTTCCAACTTACTCCATATCTAGCCTATAGTTGATATACAATGATATATTTGAGATAATGTATCTATGAGAAAATCTAAACTCGTTCTGAACTTAGCGATTTTCTTACTCGGAGTTATCATTTCAGGAAGTATTATTGTATATCTTGCTACTACTGCATTGTCAAACGTTCTCGCAGGGGATATGTTAGGTGCGCAAACGTATCCGATGACACATGTACAGCAAATGATAGATGATTACAATACTGCTGAGACATACTGGCCGTTTCTTCGATATAATCAGCAATTTGTCCAAAGAAAAAACGACCTAAAAAAAATACTTCAGCTCTTACAATCAAAACCGGCAGTTACGATATTTTTCAAAGTTCCATTAAATAAGAATGATGTAACAGCAATACTAAAGGAAATTCAGGCAATACATGGAGTGACGAAGGTAACATATATCTCCCAAGAAAAAGCATGGGAAATTTATAAACAGCAAAACAAAAATGATAAACTACTGCTCAGTTTGGTAAATGCAAACATTCTCCCAGCTTCTTTGGAAGTATATATCCCAGATCAAACGGCGAAAACGACAATTGAAAAGCTAGCAAAAAGTAAACCATTCGTTTCTGAAGTACTTACATCTCTAGACTATTAAAATACAATATGATCTCAGAACTATTACCTTATTATATTATACCTGCTATATTTATTTTCTTTGGTTGTATTCTTATCATTAATGGAACTAAGGGGTATAGAAAAGAAAAAATAAAAGTTGGTAGCCTTATCCCGGAAAGAGCTACTCTTGGTCTCATAAGATATGACGGAGTTAAACCAGGCACAATTGTGACTGGAAAAATAGCAAAATTTCTAGGAGTCTTTAAGATTATGTTAGGTATAGTTATAATTTTAATAGGCATTCTCGTAAGTTTATTCTTTTTTGTCAGTTAGAAAAATTACTCAACAAGAAGGTAAGTTTTGCAAAATAACTTCCTTGTTTTATTAGTGAAGTTATAATAAGGGCCTCAAAGGGTAGTTTTGCTGGCAATCTTGGACGTTGTAGGAACTTTTTATTCTCCAAAGTACTTGACAATCTGAGGAAAATGTTATAACATGTTATAACTATGACACAAAAGATAATTCAAATAGGAAATTCTACTGGAGTTATAATTCCAAAATCTCTTCTAGACCTTCTTGGCTTAAAAACAGGCACAGAGGTTAAACTTGAAGTTGACAAAGCAACTAATTCATTAGTTATCCAAAATAGGACATCAGCAGTAACTAATTCGTCAATAACGACACATTTCCTTAAAATATTGGATAAGGTCAATAACCAATATGGACCTGCTTTACGTCAATTAGCGCAAAAGTAACTACAGATAATGGATAATGTAATCTATTTAACCCTTGAACAAATTCTTGTTATCCATGAAGATCAAATTGAAAGATATGGCGGAAGTTTAGGATTACGAGATTTATCCCTTTTAGAATCAGCTACTTTTCGTCCGCAAACAACATTTGCAGGGAGGGATTTATATAAGACCCATTTTGAGAAAGCGGCTGCTCTTATGCACTCACTTATCATGAATCACGCTTTTATTGATGGGAATAAAAGAACGGGAACAGTAGCTGCTTTTGTATATTTAGAACGTAACAATATAGATATTCATATAAACAACAAAAATTTAGTCGAGACTGTTCTTTTGATCGAAAAAGAAAAGTGGATAATAGAAAAGATCGCTAATTGGTTAAAAAGTAAAACAAATAAAGTGTAAAACTGACTCTAATAGACTATGTAGGAACTTTTTACCAATATCAATTTATTGGTTATACATAAGTGGATAGTCCAACCATCCTAAATCTTCTTCTCGCTTAAGCCATACTTTTGCTAAACGATCCTCTAAATCTATAACAAAACGACCAATCGTCCTTTCATTATAGATACTCATATCTTTACCTTGGGAATTGTCAGTAGCTAATTGAGTAAGCATTTCTACTGTCATATTGTCTTTTACATTCGTACATGCTGATTGATAACGTGAGTAGGTACTTCCCGAGTCACGTGGCTCTTCGAATTTCTGCAGTTCTTTTACCAAGTAATGATTTGTGTGGACGTAAGGTAAAGTAGGTGTGCTTAATACTTGTTCTGTTGCGGTTGATTCCAAATCCCAGACTTCTCCTTTTATATTTACAAAAATGTGATTATATCCAAAAGATCGTTTTACTGTTTTAAGCTTTTCAAAGTCTTCTTTAATATTTTTTGTTTCAGACAACCATCTCGCAATAACATTACGAGGAATTCCAACTTGTCTATCTGTAGAATCCATAGTATTTATTGTCATAGCGTATCCATTGGAATTTAAACATACAGATGCTCCACCTAACGTGTTGATATAAAAGAATTCAAGTGTTGTAAGACTACCAACTGTCTTTTTTAATAAATAGATTTTATTTTCAGAACCTTTTTCCCAATCTTCATTATGTGATAAAAGCTTTCCATTATTTGTAACAACCGTAGTACATTTCTCATCCGTGTAATCAAAGTCATCTTCCAAACTTATTGTCCAAAATTCAGGCAACGAGATGTTTGAGGCTTTTGCATATCCTTCAATTTCTTCGATGTATTGTGGAAACTGATTTTTTGTAATATCAAACTCCAATTTAGCAACTTCAACCTTTTGTATCCAATTATGCTCTTTTTTTCTTTGCAAAAACGTTTCTCGAGCGAAGTCTCCAAATAATTTCCCTTTTTGTAGTCCTAAATCGTAATTATCTTTTGTCGTTATCTCAAAATAGTTCTTGTGTTGCATAAATTATTTATATCACATAGAGGCTAATAGTTCGAATCCAGAGGGAGTTAAGGCAATTTTAAAGATTTTCTGAGGCTAAATTGCTACTAAAATTACTACAGTCGTTCGTGGACGAGGTGAGAATTTTACAAAGGAAACATTTCTTATCTATCAGTTTCAGGTCAACCTTATTTCCCATTATTCCATGATCTCCCCATAAATCTTTCATTTTCTCCTGATAGCACAGCTATTGCGCGTTTCACATTACGAATCTGAGCTTGCGTAGATTTTAACCCGGAGAAATATCGCAGAATTTCTTTTTTCCGACTTGGAGAAAGCGCTTCCCAGTTTTTGTATGCTTTTGCGTGTTCCGCCAAAGCTTTAGAAAACCATTCAGGCATAGCATGTAAGGGACCATTGTGATAACTTTCGTCAAAGGTTACATCCACCATTATTTTATCTCCAACTTTTGTGCGTGAAGTTTTACGAATATTTCCATGTAAATAGAGATAGAAATCACCATTTCCCATAGGCATCATATTAATCTTCCAAGGAGGATTTGGCTGCCCATTAACCTGAACCAAAACCGGCATCGGTTTTTTCCAACCTGGTTTGAGCAAGGTAGCTTGTTCATTAGTAACATCAATGTATGGATTAATCCCTTTTATTTTTATGGTAGCTATCAAGTGAAGTGTAGAAGTGTCCATGAACAAATTCTCGCTTTTATTCTTTATTTCCCCAACGCCATTTCGGCTTCTCGCCTGTCAGATATGCGATTACTAAAAGTATGAGGGTAGTAAGTATTACGTGGATAATAAATGGTCTTAAAGTATCAGATGCAGAATGAGCATGTTTATCGATTCGAAAGAAATCATAAAGAATAAAGCCAAGATACCCAAGTAAAACAACCCACCCCTGCCATGTTACAGGAAGTCCCCACCCATAACCATATTTTTTTGCTCTGAACCATGGTTTTCTCATGATTCTATTATATCAGAGAATTACCTTCTGCTATTAGCTATTACGTATATAATGAAACTAACTAATGATAGCAGAGCAGCTCACATTTTAACCTCGTGCAACTATATACATCTCTATCAACATCAATTTAGAATCGAACTGATATGTATCTTACATAGTAAACGTACATATAAGGATGACAAAATCTCTATTGAACATGCCACCATAGAAACTGAATTAGAAAAATAGTTATCTTGCTAAAAATTGTAGTGAGGTAATTTTTTTATACTCTAAAAAAATACATTACAAGCCCTGAAAGAAGTACCGTTAACAAGTAAATAAAAAATATCTTTATGGTATTTCGTCTTCCGATAATAGGGATGAACATAAGAAGAAAGGTCAGATTGATAATGCTAGCAGAATTAAGAAAAGTTATCACTGCTGCGTGTGAGACTCCTAAATCAAGAAAGGACTTTGCTATTGGAAAGTACCCTACGAATCCAAGATAGACAACAAAACCAAAGAGCATGAGCAGTGGAAGGGATGCAAGACTTTTACCTCCATAGTGTGCAACTACTGATGGTGGGATAACCGTTATTACAAATCCTGCAATGATAATGCCAATAAGAATATAAACAGTAAATTCAGTAATTTGGAGGATAAATCCTGACTCCTTCTTCTTTCTTGTATTGATGGTAAAGTTTTTCTTTCTAAAAGTTAACGAACAGAGTGTTACTGCCAGAAAGGTAATTAAAACATTCAGTGCTGTTATGGAAAATCCTAACAGGCTTAATGATACAGGAAGTGCTTCTGGATTATACGCTCTTGCTGCGAGTAGAAATGCTGTCAAAGTTGCAGGACTTGCTCCTTCATCAAGCATAGTTGAGGATAAAGGCAACAAAGCGATAATACTGACAGGTGAAAATGCTCCTATTATTTCAGCGATTAAGATTGTTGGTATATTTGCCTTACCTAAAAATCTTTTTACTACAGAATCGCTAAGATACTTCTTGAGTAGAAAAGAAATTATAATACCAATAATTAACCAAGGAAAAACTACTTGAAAGTAACTAAAAGAATGCCAAAACCAGGTAATAATGAAAGATTTTTGCATTGAGTATTTTTATTATAACAAGACCTATGAGGTTATAATAAGTGCTTACTAGGGTGAGGCTGCTGGGGATAAAGGATTACATTAGAACTTCTTTACCTTCAAAATCTAGCCTTGGAACATCGATTTCCACTTTTCCTGCGTGGTAGTATCATCTAGTTTACTCAGTTGCATAAGCGTTTCGTTTGTGTGTCTGTTACTAAGATCATATTCAATACGTTTATGTTCATTTATAACAGTATGTGTTCCAGCAAAATCAAAACTGGCACTTTTATCTTTGTCTGCCATCGTGGTTTTAAACGTTCCTCCGACTCGTAAATCATTCTCATCATCCCTTGCGTCCCAGTCGTCTGAAGCAAAACTTAATGTTCAATATGCTCGGGTTGATTCCAGTAATCCCAAACTTTTTGAATTGGAGCATGTATTGTAGTTTCTCCTGTTATTGGGTTTTTACTTATCGTGATTTATTTGATTATTATCAAACAGATAGGTATTATTTTATTTTCTCTTTCTTGAGAAAAATAGCAGCTTGGTGTATTAACTCGTATGGGATAGGAGCATCTAAAGGGAACTGTAAGGTACTTTTTGCTTTTTTATACGGTTGTATTTTCTTTTGAAATGTTTCATCTCCAGCTGGTACAGGATATACCGACAGATACCCTTTCCAACCAGCAAATGATATTAAATTCTTACCACTGACTTCGTACGTTGGAATCTCATATGCAATTTTCTCCTTCGCTTCAGGAAGTGCTTTTTGTATAGTCTGTCTTATTTTTTTCAGAATACCTTTAACGTCCTCGGGAAAGGTACTGATGTATGCATCTATCGTTGCATAATGCTGTTTATTTATCATAGGATTTTTTTCGAGATTTTTTACTGAGCGCCCACCGTACTGAAGGACTTATAGCTTTATCTGTCCGGTGAATACACCCAAGCCAGCAACAAGGTCTCCGCATTCCTTCTTTAAGCTCGGAACATACCCGTTCAACATGATCTTGTCGAGTCTCAGATTTCTTAACCGATTCAACCCAACAGATCCACTCGTTGCGTGCGAGTGGGGTAATATCTTCCCATTTTGCGAGTGCCTCCTTATCAGCGATAAGGGCTTTGCGTAAATCCGCTGGCACATCATGCACAACACCCTTGGCAATTGTTTGGTTTTTCGTTACATCGCTCATGGTACTTATATTATATCAAGGAGTTTCAAGAAGTGTAGTTTGTTACCTTCTCTTAGCAGAATATTTAGGATTTATAAAAGAAACATAATTTCGCTATGATATCAAGCTTAATTCAAGCTGAATTTGGTAATATACAAAGGTGAGAATACGAGTTGCAGAAGATGAGCAGAAAATTGCCCACTCATTAAAAAAGGATTCGTAAACTTTCCCATGTACATAAATACTCCTTACAGAGGGATGTTACTTGACAAACCTATACATATATGTATAATATACGTATATTTATATATGCCTAATAAAACTATTTATGTCAGCGAAAAAGACGAATCTCTTTTTGAGCAAGCTAAGGAAATAGCTGGAGAAACATTATCCACTGTCATCGTACGTGCCCTTCGTGAATTTGTCTCGAGATATCAGGATAAACAAAAAGGTATGAAAGAGATCTCGGTAAAAGTAGGTCTTCATGGTGCACAAAGAGAACAAAAATTTATCGGTACTCCTCTTGGGAAATGGAGCGGATTTAGTGACGACAAAGTATGGTTTTTGAAAGCAACAATTTACCGAACGCAAAAAGAAAACTGGGCTATACTTCTTGAAACAGTTTGTAAAGCAAGTCTTTTGACAAATAAGAAGGAGTGGAAAGAAAGCGGAGATTATCTAATTAATCCTCAAAAAAGTGAATTGATAGTTGGAAGATCTTCTGAAGAACTTAAAAGTAAATTACCAAAAGCACTTTATATATCTCTTACTGAATATGAAAAACAATATGAAAGTCCAGTTGAATACTTGGACATATAAAGGAGGTGAAATTACATGAATAAACTTGATGAAAAACATTTAGAACACATTGTGCAATGCAAGCAATAACTGATTATTCTTGGCATAGTTGGAACTCTCCCATTGGTTTGGCACTTGGTCTTATTGGTATATCAATCTTCTTGAATGGTTTTGTTTTATTTGCAATTTTAACAAGGTTCCTTTTTCTCATGAAGTAAGAAAACATATCCAGGTAACGTCAAACTTATAAAGTTGTTATTTGAGGTTTTGAATGTACGATCCTTCCCTGCTTATCTCTTTAGGTAATGCTTTCTTTGTTAGGAGGCAGTAAATTGAAGCTAAATTTGAATTCTAAAAGTGAAATTGTGGATTGTGTATTCCTACAGAAATATTTGACATGAGAGGACTATACAAACATAGAAGGTCAAATGGGATTTAAATGATAAATATTATATTTATCAAAAGCGGAAATTACAAAATAAACATCCTGATCTATCAAATTCACGTGTGAATACCTTCACTGAATTCCTCGATCATTTTTTCATTAAAATATGGAATATCATCAGGTTTTCTCGATGTAACCAAACCATTGTCTACAACCACTTGTTCATCTACCCATTCTGCCCCTGCATTTTGCAAGTCAGTTTTAAGAGATGGCCATGAGGTCATTTTTCTACCTTTAGCTTGACCCGCTTCAATAATTGTCCATGGGCCATGACAAATCGAAGCAATAGGTTTTCTAGATCCAAAAAACTCTTTAACAAATGTGACAGCATCTGCATTTACTCTTAAGAAATCGGGATTCATTACTCCCCCTGGCAAAACCAAACCGTCATAGTTACCGGAATCTGCATCAGTTACTAGTCTATCCACGGGAAATGTGTCTCCCCATTCTTTCATGTTCCAAGCTTTTATTTCTCCTGGCTTAATAGAAATAAGCTCCGTTTGTGCTCCAGCCTCATCTAAAGCTTTTCTGGGCTCAGTTAATTCGACCTGTTCTACTCCATCAGTTGCTAAAATTGCTATTTTTTTACCACGTATTTTTTTATCCATATTATTTAAATTGAATAACTCCTTTTATATACCCTGGCTCTTTTGTATCAAATTTCTCATAAAAATCAGGTGCTTCGTCAATAGAAATATGATGACTGATGATAAAGCTTGGCTTGGCATGACATGCTAGAATAATATCTCTAAGGAACATATGATACTTCTTAACTGGTGCCTGCCCCGTACCCAGGGTCAAAGCTTTGTCCCAAAATAAACCGTAAGGAATTTCATAAATACCTTTTTTCGCCTGCTCATTCACGCCTCCCGGATCTGCGGGAACATATACACCAATTGATCCGATGTGACCAGCATAATCCAATAGTTCAATTAAATTATTAATAACCTGCATGTGATTGTCCTGCGTTGGATCTTTCTCATCTTTCGCTTCATATCCTACGGCATCTACACCGCATGGCATCTGCAAAAGCTTATCTTTCCACTGCGGCCTTTTTACCTCTTGCATCATTTGATTTTTATTGAGCGATGCTTTAATTTGATCAACAGAGGATCCATCTCTGAAATTAATTGGCAGTCCGCCGCCTTCTGTTACTTTTTGCAATCTGTCTTCAAGACAGTCAACAACATAGACAAGACCAGATCCTCTTACTATCGCACTATGCAGTGTAAGGAGACCAACAGGTCCTGCACCATAGACGGCGACGTTAAACCCTGGCTGGAACATTGCAAGCTCGAGCGCGTGCCAGGCTGTTGGGAATATATCCGCAAGTAGTACAAAATCATCTTCAAATTCATCAAATTGTTCGCCAGGTAATTTCAATGCTTGAAAATCAGCAAACGGCACACGTAGATACTCAGCTTGTGCACCTTGATAGGGACCCATTGTAGAGTAGCCCCATGCCCCACCTGGCTTTTGAGGATTAACCGTCAAACAGGCACTGAAATAACCCATCAAACAATTTTTACAAAATCCGCAGGAGACATTAAATGGAAGTACCACACGATCTCCTTTTTTCAATGAAACAACACCATCCCCTACTTCTTCAATTACTCCCATTGGCTCATGCCCGAGTGCGCTTCCCGCTTTGTCCATAGGCGTTCTTCCTTCATACATATGCATATCTGATCCGCAGATTGCTGAGGTGGTTAATTTAAGAATTGCATCTGTGGGTTGTTCGATTTTTGGATCAGGAACTTCTTGTACTTCGACTTTGCGTGGTCCTTTTAAAATGAGTGCTTTCATTCATCGAACTATATAATGTATAGATATGAAACGAACGATATATGAGTAAGAGACGTGTATTAGAGAATTTTCGATTGCTCGGTGTTATTTGTATCTTTTACCCGTAAAAGAAATAGCATATTTGTGGAGCACATTCCCTCACTATTCTTCCTTTTTCATCGCTTAATAATTCTTTCTTTTCCCGGCTTTGGCACTATAAACCTATAGATTATATTATCTAATGCATAAAATATCCCACATAAAGCAGGTACAGTCCTGCAAGTAAACCAACAACCATACTAAGAGTATATAAATGTTCTTTTATTGCAAGTTTGACAAACTTCTCAGCATATCCAGGAACAAAGATGATAAGAAATCCTTTTATTAATGATATCCAACCAAAAACAGTCACTAATCCCTTCCAGTTGAATTCCCAGACTTCATATCCGACAACTTGTGCTGCTCCCACTCCAAGAATAATCATGCCAATGACAAAGAAAGATACAGGATCAATCTTAGTAAGCATGTTTGTGAATCTTTTTTTATGCAAAAGTAGTCCGATACAAATAATAGCAATAAATAAACCCCAAGATCGAGCGAGATAAAGTGAAAAATCCATTTTATTCACCCCCTTTCAGGTTTCTTGGTAATATCGAAAGTATTGTGTATTGTGAGGAATCTGAAAATTACCTGAAAAAGAGTACATAAAGGCATTATGGAGCCTCTATTGTATCGTTATGATTTGAAACCTATGTGAATACTGTAAGAATATACATCGTTATTGTATCCATTATCTCAAAACAAACGAATAAGACTGTGATGATTATCATCGAGGACAAGCGAAAACTCTCCTAAACTCAGAGCATGTTTCATCCATTTCCCAAGCAAAGTAAGTATGCCGTTACGGTTGATACGGTAAAGAACGCACTTGATAACGCAGAGACAATGATTATTCTCGATGTTCGAAGTTTTGAAGAATATGCGAAAGGCCATGTCGCGGGCAGTATCAATCTTGCGCATATACACATCGCGAAAAACATCGCTACAATCGTACCTGATAAAAATGCTCTTATCTATGTCTATTGTTTAAGTGGTTCACGAAGTATTTTAGCAGTAGAACAACTGAGGAAGCTGGGATATACCAAGGTATACAACATGACGAGCGGCATACTTGCGTGGAGACAGCGAGGTTATCCGTTAGTTGTATGGAATAACTCGTAAGGTCACTGAGTCTCCGCCTTTAAAGCAAAATCGGTATGCTTTACGAAGTTATTGAGAAATAAAAAAAAGAAATGAACACTTCATCACGACAAAAACAAAAATCTCCGCCTGATAAAGCAGAGATTTTGTTAAGACAAAACATGTCTTGTTAGTCTTTTGGCTTATCAGCTTGGAATGCCCAGTTGATACCGTATTTATCCGTTAAATCACCATAAGTACCAAAGAACGTATCCTCGAGTGCATGGGTAACTTTTCCACCTTCGGAAAGCTTTGCGAAAAATTCCTGCAATTCTTCTTTTGTACCTCCATGGATAGTCAGCGTTATACTTGTCCCTCGTTGTATTGTTCCACCCATTACTAAGTCTGACGCCATGAGAGTCATATTGTTTGATTTCAGTACTGAGTGCATGACTTGGTCTTTTTTATCTGGCATATGCGCAGCCATAGGTGAATCACCTATTTTATTGATTTCAAGTTCTCCACCAAGACACGAGCGATAAAATTCCATTGCTTCTTGGCAATTCCCATCAAATGAAATATATGGAGTAAGTAGTGTCATATATATCACCTCCTTTCAAATATATCCATTACCTTTGGATAGTATAGCAAAGGAGATGCAACGAGTCACCCGTTGTTTATTTTGTTTTCGTCTTTACGAATTGTAATTTACAGAGACTCCATCTTGTGAAACACGAGAAGTTCCTGCATACAAAAACTATAGCTTATTCGTTTACACTTGTATTGCTGGATATATTGCTCAGCAGATTGTGGATACGGGAAATCTGCAATAAGAAATATCTTGGGTGCAATCGGACAATTTTCATTGCACCTTTTATCAATAATCTTAGTGTTCACCGAATATATTTGTTACTCGTGCTTTTTTATAAAATATGATTTTGTGCTTTGTGTTTGTTCTGTCGTATTTCCTTTTTCTGGCATTGATTCAGGAAGTACTGCAGTAACGATTTTTGGAAGTATATCCATAAAAATACTTTTTCTCTGTGAATCTTGACGTGCATTACTTTCTGCTCCTACTTCTGTAATTCGTACCTGAGCATTACGCTTGCTATTTCCTTCAATTGTCACAAGACAGGGATTACCTGGTATTGTCTCTCCTATTACCTTCATAACGTTGTGAATAACTTTACTGCTTGCAGGAGCTGTTTCTGTTGTATCATTTGTTGCAACTAGTCTCGTAAAAGCTTTTTCAAATAGAGCTTCCGCTTGATCTCGACCAACATGCCTGATAAGATCTGCCATAACAGGAAATAACATGAGAAATGTATTTTGCAGTTCGTCAGGGAGCGTGTTAGCAGTATCCGCAAATTGAAATGCTGATGCAATAGTTCCCGTGATTCGTTCAGATGTCATTTGTGGGAAAGGTTTTCCTGCTGCTGTCGTTGTCAGTCCTCGTGCAATATGAATATTATCAGCAGTTTTTGCCAGTTTCGCTATGCGTGCTTGGTCTTGGTATAAAGCAGCACCAATTTCTATTGTGTTCAGACCTTCTCGTCTGCTTACCTGTGAGAGTGCGATGCCTTGAAAAACTACCGATGCGGGATATTGCATACTGACTTTAATAAATAACTCTGCTCCTTTTATTGATGGAGATGGCATTCTATCTCCCGATTGCATTTCCATATGCGTTTAGTATAAGGTAGGCGTTTTATGCAGTCAATTTCTTTACATTTATTTCTGAAATACATACTCTAGTATGGAGAAGTATATTTGTTTCTTACTAACGTTTGCTTCGTTAGTTCTTTCTATTCACGAGCAAGAATAGAATAGTTTCTTTTTGAACAAATTTTATACTTTCATTTTCATATTTGCTGTGCTATATTATTTTTATGTCAAAAATGAGTCCAGTTGTGCATTTTGAAATGCCTGCAAAAGATCAAAAGAGGGTAGCAGATTTTTACGCAAAAGTTTTTGGATGGCAGATGAAACAGCTTGGGCCTGAAATGGGAAATTATCTTTTGGCAACCACAACTGAAACAGATGATAATAACATGCCAAAACAACCAGGAGCAATAAATGGAGGTTTTTGGAAAACAGAAGAAGCAGCACCACCACATATTGTCATCTCTGTTGATGATATTGAAGAAGCCATGAAAAAAGTTGAAGAGGCTGGAGGGAAAAACCTGGGAGGCTCTCAAGGACCTGGTAAAATAGATGATATTCCAGGAGTTGGGAAATATAGTTCTTTTGTCGATTCAGAAGGTAATCGTGTTGGCATGCTTCAACCCATACAGCGGGGGTAATCCTCACATTCCATTAAGATTATAAAATCAATTTACCTAAACTGATAAAAATATTTCAGATATACTTGTGTTGAACCTTCTTTGCGGCGACAGGTTCACGAATTTACAACATGAATTTATTCTATGAAAAAATATTGTATGGATAAGCGATGATGGATTTTTATTGCATATATCATCAAACGAAATAGTGGAAATAAAGGAAATTTGCTATAATGAAATGAACAAAAAACATATCACTATTCAATTTTTGTTCTAATATTAGCTTCTTACTATGGATTCATCGAACGAATATTTTTCTTATGATCAATCGGGAGAACAAATACGAGATAGGAGCATTTTCCCTGTACTCGATGACTGGTTTACTGAGGATTTAGTTGCTAATTCTGAAATTCCTCAAGCAAAAGTAGCCCTTCGTACACAGCTTGCGGCAAAAATAGCGCGATCATTAAAAAATAAGAGAGTATCGGTTGCTGATGTCGCACGAAGTGATTATGATGCAGGCCAAATAGAACAATTACGAACAAAAGTTGCAAAAATTCATCTCGCTCATGGAATTCCCTTTATCCCCATCGATTATCCAGTAACTCCAGAACAAGCACAAATATTAAAAAAAATTGCTGATGAATCAAAACTCTTTCAGCATCGGCAAGAAGGAGCAAATACATTTGTGTATAATCCCAGGAAAGGGTATGCGGAACTTTTAGATACTGCCTACTCTCCTCCGTGGCGTGCGGTTGTTGAAACAACATTTGGGACAAGTCTTGAATATATTCGAGGAGTATCACCAAATTTGGCGAGATACTATCGATATCCTATTTATACAACTACTGATCAAGGCTCCAACATTAACGAACAAAGTATTGCACTGTTGTCACAGTATTATACCCAGCCAACCTATGCCAACGAATCAGAAGCTCTGGTACGAATACTAGAGAAAGGAGCTTTGGTATTTGATGATCCCGATACAAAAGGACTCGCACTTGACTATCGAAATGCAATGAATTTCCATAAGGGTGGTACTCCAATGCAAACTGCAACATCAATTGGGGTATTAGGAGTACTCGGGCAAAGAGTGCAACGATCATTTCACCAGGAGGCACTTTCTGTTCAGCGAGATCTTAATGTGCGTGTGCCTGCACAGACCGTAGTGAATATGTCTCTTGCAGTTACCGATTTGGGAAATATTCAGTAAATTTTCTTATCATTATCGCTACCTTTGACTGGGTCAATATATCTTGATTATTGTTTTAATTGAGATTTGCTTTCGGACGTTCACCGATAAAGCAATAGAAGAGAAGTTTTTGTACGACATAGTTTATTGAAATGTTATCACTGCAACACGGGCAGCACTTACTGTTACATATGCTGTTTGGCCAGTTAACTGCAATGTTTACGCTGTTCCAGCTGACCATGTTCCATCGGATGCAATAGCATTTCCACCAAAAGTAAATCCGCTCGTTGATGTAACACTGGGTGCTGTTAAAAAAAGAGCGGTTGCTCTTCCCGTGACAAAAAATTCGGTATTGCAAAACGCTTGCAAAGGATTTACGATTTATTGAGTATGCAATTAAACTACCTCGCAATAATACTTGCCACGATCGTTCAATTTATTATTGGTGCCATTTGGTATAGTTTTCTTTTTGGCAAATTATGGGGAAGAATTCATGGTTTTGATAAACTTCCGAAACAGGTTCAGCAAAAAATGATGAAAGCAATGGGTCCATTTTATGCGTTACAATTCTTGATGACATTGATAACGACCGTTATTTTGGCGATTTTTATCACTTACCTCCCTGCGAGTTGGAATCCCTATGCTATGGCTGCATTTTTCTGGATCGGATTTGTCGTACCAACGCAAGTAAGTGCGGTGATATTTGGAGGAACAGAGAAAAAATGGATATTCAAAAAAATTGCCATACAAGCTGGGGCATCCCTAATTTGTCTTGAAGCAGCCGCCGCGATTCTTCATTTGTTTGTTTCCTAAGCATATCTACGCTTTTGCAGGGGTATATAAGAGTGATTTGCTATACTGTTTGATATGCTTTGGTTTTATTTAACGTTACTCAGTGTCATTGGTACAGCAATTCCGAATATCTATCGACGGATGGTAATGGCGCAGGACAAAAGTGATGCGTTTGCTTCCGCAATTTTGTTTCAATTTTTTGGAACGGTTGTTGTAGGAGTATTTGCAATATGGCATGGTTTTGTTCTTCCTCCGTATACACGCTATCCGATCAATTTTCTTATTGAAGCAGTCTTTTGGAGTATGGCAACACTTTGTCTTTTCAAAGCATCCCACTATCTTGAAGCATCAGAATCAACCATATTTGCAACCTTAACGACCGTTGTTACTATCATTTCCGCAGTGATTCTGCTTCATGAAAATTTTAGTATACAATATGTCATTGGGACAATTTGTATTATTCTTTCCGTGATGTATATTTCTTACCAACGAGGGAAAATGCGAATGAGTAAGGGGATTGGGTTTATTCTTCTCTATTGTCTCCTCTCGGGACTTGGATCAACTAACGATGCCTTTATGTTAAAACACGTTGACACGCTCTCGTATCTTACGAGTGGGTTTTTTATTGAGGGGATTGTCATGGTTCTGGTGAAACCGAAAGCACTGAAAGAGGCTCTCTCTATTATCCCAACCCCAACGTTTGGAAAAATGTTTTTATTGTCTTTCTTTTATGCGCTTGGGGCAATTGCTTTTTTCTTTGCCTTGCATGTTGGCGGACAAGCATCCCAAGTATCTCCTATTAATCAATCTGCAGTGATTCTTACGATTTTACTTGGAACGATATTTCTCCATGAACGTGATCATCTTCTAAAAAAAATTCTTGCAACAATACTTGTTACCATTGGTGTTTTGCTTTTGAGTTGAAACGAAAAAGGTCTGACGACCGAATAAATACTATAAGTTGATCGTAGTCCGTTTGTTTGGTATTATTGCCGCATGCCACATCAAGAATTTTTCGAGCGTCGCCAACAGATCGAAGCATTAGTGCAACGTGCTCCACAGACATTACGTCGAACTAGTCTCCCTGCAATTGTTACCATGAGAAATCTCCCTGTGGTGAATGGATTGAATACATTTTCACCCGTCTATCGGGACGCATTCCAGGCAATGACAACGCTTCGTACGCAAACAATGCCGGCAACTCCACTTGCATCGGTGAGCGCAAAAGATATGCTGCTTATGGGACTTGAAACTCCGAAAAGTGTCTATGACAAGGATGGCCATTGGTTTTCCCAGTTGAATTCAATTGGGTTAATTCCCTATTTAGCATCACTGCGTTACGCCTCGCAAGAACCTTTGGATGAACAGCAACGATTGGTTCGTGCATTTCATTTTCGTTCGCAACAGTGGGGAAACGACGTGTTTCGTGCTCATAGTTCAGGACAGGTATGGGAACAAGGCGTCGTGGTTGCGGCACAAAACGAGGTTGGCGCTGTGAGTCTTTCTCAACCCTGGGATACCACTCCTCATGCGTGGTATCGTCGATTGACCCAGCCTGCATTTTATTTTGAAACAGAACAAACAAAAGGTATTCTTGATGATATTGCACAGGTGACAACGGGAATGAGTCGTGAAGAGCTACGACAACAACGGATGATCCAGACAACTGACGAAGAAGCGTGGTGGACGGAAGCAAAGCAACTGAATAGCATTGTTGCAGGGACATTTTTTGAAGTCGATGCGCAATTGGGAAAACCGTTTCATAGAAAAGTAATGGAAAAATTGACTGCTGATATTCTGAATAACAATGTCGCATCCCTGATTCAGTCAGCAGATGGGATATTTGGTTATTATGTTACTGCTCGGCAGCAGAAAGATAGCGGCAATATCGCGCATGAACTTTTTATTGGGCCAAACTGGCTATGAAAGGAGAATGCCACATAATATAATCTTATAGTATTAAAATGGAACAAAGTCTGTTATAATACCCATCGGTATGTGGAAAGTATACTTTTATATTATTGGTTTCTTCCTTCTTTCTGGTACCCTTGTTGCATTTGCGCAACACAAGGAAACCGGATTATTAGTTATTCCTGACTTACTCATTACCATACTTGCGGTCATCGGTATGTATAGTTTTTCGTTTCATAAGAAAATATGGACGAAAAAATTCTGGCAATTGGTGTGGTGGTTGAGTGTTGTTCTTCAAATAATTGAAATGGCGAGTAGGTTTTTCCCAAATGCATTCCTGCGTACTCTCTATGCGTATCATCCCATAAAGCCATATTCCCCTGAGGTAAGTAGTATCAGTTATCTCTTAGTTATTCCGCTTTTTTATATGCTCTATAGTTTAGCTTTTAAGGACTTTAAAGAAAAAAAACAAGACGAACAAAAGGAAAAGCAACCGTATTCAGAGCTTGCAATCACCAGTCTGGTAACCGGGATTACGGGAATTTTTTTACCGATCCTACTTACCATTCCTTCCTGTATTTTAGGAATTCTTGCTTTACAGCGAATCGCAAAAACAAACGAACGAGGCAAAGGTATGGCATGGTTTGGTATCAGTATCCTTTTTGTTCAGGTAATCCTTCTGTGCGTCTTTATGGTTTTTGCCATTGTCATTGCAATGCAAAAAGATCATAAACCCGATATACCAAAACCAGCCGCACAGCCTAGAATGAACGCTCATGTAATGAAAAAAATAGAACAAGGATTGAGCGATATCTCCCTTTCTTCAACCTCACATGATGTGTACAAGCTATACGGAAATCCTTTTGCCGCCATCAATTTAAATGATAATGGTAGTCAATTTCTCTATAACTGTCCGGTGTTACCAAATGATGATAAATGCGTGATTAATGTCTACTACACGAATGATGATACTGCATATAAAGTGACATTGGAATATGCAGACACCGTGAAGTATTCACGAGAGTTACATCAATCAGTTCAAAAAATTTAACCATACGTATTTATTTCTCAGAAATCTTTAAACGTTTTTTCACTGCGTTACTTCTATCGCAAATCTATTGCAGAAGAATGGTATAATGAAAAAAATGAAATTCCTTGTTTTCCAACATGTTCCGCATGAGCATATCGGATTAATAGGCGACTTTGCTCAGGAAAACAACATTGCACTTGATATCATCGAACTTTGGAAACCCTATCAAATTCCTTCAGTGCTTACCTATGATGCATTGATCATTATGGGTGGTCCGATGGGAGTGTATAATGAAAAAGACGTCTATCCTTCACGGGATGATGAAATGCGAGCAATTAAAGAAGGGTTATTTAAGGTTCCCATGTTTGGGTTCTGCTTAGGGCATCAACTTCTCGCACACGTGCTTGGAGCTGATGTTTACCCGAATGTTATCAGTAACAGAAAAATAAAAGAAGTAGGTTTTTTCCCCATTGCATTAACTGAAGAAGGGTTACGGAGTCCCTTATTGAAAGGATTTACTTCGCCACTGAATGTTTTTCTTTGGCATGGTGACGTCTGTAATGTTCCCAAAGATGCAACCTTGCTTGCAACTTCTTCCCTGTGCCAAAATCAAGCGTTCTCTTATAAAAATGTTTTTGGAATTCAATTCCATTTTGAAATTACTCCAGAAATGATTGATACGCTCATCGAGCTGGATCAGAAATGGATTCATGAAGATAACGATGTTGACGAAAATATTCTTAGGCAGCAAGCAAAAGAAAAGCGAGGATTAATGAAAGAGCAATCCGATAAGCTTCTCCGAAATTTTGTCGATATTATCTCTAGCAAATGAAGAAATGGATAAGGCAAACGGGTTATTGTATTCTTTTGACCTTTTCGTAAAATTTCTTTACTATACAGAAACATGACTGAGAAATCACGATTTAATACCTACATTCTTCTGAGTACGTCTCTGATCGTGGTTACCGCAATAGCAATTTTTCTCACTCCTTTCATTGGGAAAACAAATATTTATTTACTTTTTCTTATTACCGTTGTTTTGAATGCGTTGTATAGTGGAAAAAATATTGCGCTTGTTAGTGTCATTTGGCTCAGTATTACCTCCGCTTTGTATTTCTTTTTTTATCATCAACCGCAAATACAATTTTCTTTCATGGTGCTTCTTGAAATACTATTATTCATTATTGTCAGTGTGATGGTAACGATAGTTCTTGATTCAATCAAAAATACCACAGAAATGAAAACACTGAGAAAACAGGAAAAAGTGTTACAAGAACGAGTATTTAAACAAGAGCAAGAAATAATGCAAATAAAAGCAGAAATACAAAAACGAGATGAGTTTTTGTCCATTGCATCCCATGAACTTAAAACACCTCTTACCTCAATGCTTTTGAAAATTCAACTCATCTTACATAATATTAAAAATGTTTCCCTGGCAAAATTCTCTGTTGAAAATCTCTTAAACCAATTGACCACAGCTGAGCATCAAACGCAACGATTATCACGAATGATTAATGATCTGTTAAATGTCTCTTTAATTACGACGGGTAAACTGCATTTGGAACCAGAAGCGCTTGATCTTACAAAACTGGTAAAAGATGTCGTTGATGAGTTTTCTGAGAGGCTGGAAAAGGGTAATATTCAACTTACTTTGCATGCTGATGGACCAATACCTGCTACGCTTGATAAACTCAGAATCGAGCAAGTGGTTACGAATTTATTATCAAACGCGATTAAGTATGGTAATGGAAAGCCAATTGAAGTAACCGTAAAACGAAAAAATAACCACGCAGTTATTATCGTGCAAGACCATGGTATTGGTATTCCCGCTCATCAACAAAAAAATATTTTCTCTCTTTTTGATCGAGGAGATGTAAATTCCAATTATAAAGGACTCGGCGTTGGATTATTTATCACCAATCAAATTGTTACCAGTCATCACGGTTCTGTTATAGTTGAAAGCGAAAAAGATAACGGATCGACCTTTATTATTACGCTTCCCCTCATTGTGCAAAAACAATCCTAATATTTTCGATACTTTCATAGTGAAAAAATAAAATAAATCTGTTATAGTAGTAGCCTACAGATAAAGTAGTTTTCTTCTGTACTTGTTTGTTGCTTCAATTCGCACAAATTGGAAAAGAAAGTAATAAATCTTGCCTACAATCTGTTTTTAAACAGATTTTGATAGAGATACTCATGCTATTTTTTCTGTTACATGACCGTATGTATTACCAACCTCGATTTGAAGGATATAATAATCGTGTTGAGCAATTTGAAGCACGAGCAAAACAGCGATTTCATGAAGCAAATCAGGTGCTTGCTGAACAACTTCATGGTAGAGTTCTTGTTGTTTGGGATAAATGGGGAGGATTTTTACGAAATGTCTATGCGGGCCCCCATCCCATTCCAACAGCACGTCCTGATGTTGTTGTTTGTAAAATTCGTCCCTGGATGAATCACCACAATCAAAAAGTTTTCTCCTTTGAAGATGCAACCGGAACAACACAACCGGGTCCATCCTATGAAGAGCCACTTGTTCGCGACCTTGATACCCATCTTGCAAGTCTTGGAAAACCTATTGCGATTGCTGGTTGGACAAAACGGGATATACATGCAGACTTTATCAAAAAACACGGTGGATCATTTTTAGGTGTTGATCAGCAGGTACGAAAACAAATTGAAAATAAATATCATTTCAATACGTTTTTAAACGAAGTGGGAATTCCAAAACATAGACAACTGAAACATGGTATTTTTGAAGCCGCATCAGTTTTACCCGGCTTTCAGGCTTTACGAAACGCGTATGGTCTTCCTTTTGTATTACAAACAGACAGTTCACAAGGAGGACGAGGAACAGTGATTATTACTGATGAATCACAGTTACAAGAAGCACGTCAACATCTTGCCGGCAAATTACGTGTGAGTGAATATCGAGATCAACAATATTCAACAGCTTATTTATTAACGGTTCCAAAACCGAATGGTGATTGTGAGGTATATGTCGATATTCCTTCCTATAAAACAACGGACATTCCAGAGCTCCATATCAACGAAGTGACCGGAGCGGGAGGTGATTGGACACTTCCCTATCCGAGTTCCTTTGACGCAACGAACTACGTTGAACACATTGTGCAACTGGGAAAATATCTTTACCATAAATTTGGCCTGATGGGACATTGGAACGTTGAAGGATTTATGACGGATTATGGTATGGATTTTAATGAATTAAATAGCCGCCCTGGCGGTGGAACAGAAGTATCTGGCACCAATCAAGTCCTTAGACATATTCCTCCATTTATTATCTCCCATATCATTTCTTGGCTTGGTGGGCATATCACCTATATGCCTTCCAGTGATGAATTTAATCATCAAACCATTCAAGAAATAACAAAAAGATCACTCCCTGGACCTTTCTATTTAAAATCGTTTGGTGGACAGAGTCATCAGAAACTCCGAGCTGATGTCCCGGGAAATGGGGTCTATCGCTTGACGGATGATAATAACCTTGTTTGGGTGCGTGAAGGCTTTGCAACCATAGATGCGAATTTTGATAATAACGAAGTGCTCTTGGCACATGTACCAAAACACACAACAACGATTAAACCAAAATCACAAGTATGTACGATTGAAGGGGTTTCCGGATTTCGACATATCTTCAATGGTCAACATGCACTTTCCGAAATTGGTCTAAAAGTGGCACAAGCTACAAACGCACTTTTTGAGGAAATAGAAGGCAGTACCCTCCGAAGAAGTTTAGCCTAAAATTATTACGGTAAAATATGAGATTTTTCTGATTCTTGAAAAAAATGTTACAAAAGCACGATACTTCGTATTAACGGTTTGCAAATGATTCTTTCATTAGAACACTATGTTGGTGAAACGATCGTTACGGTATAATGGGAATTCATACTCGGACATTGCTCGAAACGCTTTTAAAACGATTTAGTGAGATTCAAGATACAAAACTAAAACTGAATACCTCACTTATTCATAAGGTATTCCATATTACCAATCTTTCAATCAATTCAGATGCTATTTTTGATGAAAGTTTATATCTTTATCAACGTACTGCACTTGCACATTCGCTCGGGAGTGATGTCTATTTTATTTGAGGACCTCCCGGAACTGGAAAAACCTTTACTCTTGGAAAAATTGTTAAGGAACTCTATAAAATATCATTACATACAGTAACTCTACCTTTCTTGATGATTACATTCATGTATCTTTCTTAACTAATTGTATAAGAACCTTTACCTCATTCTTATCGTATGTTTGCAATCCCTTGAGAACATAAAATTTTATGCATGAATATTCGCTACCATTCTCTCATACGAATCTTCAGTTACAAAGTCCGATATTCTTCCCGGTGATAGGTGCTGTTCCTCATGCAGGTGATCGATTGGGCCCGGAAGTGGTGAATGCAGTCGCAGTAAATACTCTCTATCGTGATGATGACATCTCGCTCGATCAACCAGTAACCATCCATGAAATTATGCGTTCGTTAGAGGGATCAAAAGCAAAAACAGTTAATCTTCACACCTTGCGTCCTCGAGATACCCTTCATCTATACAGTTCTCGAGTTTCCTCGGGGAGAAGAGAACCAACTGCAGAGTCGATGGCATCAGTAATTGCTCCCTCATACCGTGATTTTATGATTCCCTCTCTAGCCTCACCGCTTGTTATGCAGGTGGAAGAGCATGGTGATTTCTTTGCCGATGGTTTGGAAGAAGTAAATATGTACGGGACAGTACTCACAAAACAGGAATTTCGTCCGATACTTGCTCCGGGTTACGTTGTCTCATTGAGTGATGTAAAACATCGAGTATCTTTTGCTTCGTCACTGACGAATATCGAAGTTGATCGTCATTCCCGTCCTATTCGAAGGTTTCAAGAAGAACAATCAGCTGAAGAACCAACCAGTGGACGGGTGCAACGGTTAGAGACCGTAAGACACATTAATGATCTGTATCAACGTATGATGAAGCTCTTTCTCTCAGCTGAACAATTACCCATTGACTCGGGGATTCCGTTATACCGTGATTTTCGATATCAAAGTAACGATGGGCAGCATATTCTTTTAGGAAAACCATCAGTTGATAATCAGTATATTAAATTTTATCTCACGGACCCTGAACAGCAGCGCCTGTATATCATTGCCCCACTTTTTGGTACTGTCCCTTACGAACGTGCTTTTCACGTAATGCTCTCACCATTTCTTTCACTTGATTCGAAGCAATCAATTGGAGAGCACTATACGACACTCATGCAGTCTCTCAAACAAAATGCGGTTGAATTTGGATATAATTTCAGTACCCAGCCAGATATTCATGATACTCGATATGCGTATTACCGGTTTAACCAAACCGATACGGGTGATGTATGGATTGATTTCTCGGTATTTCCTAACGGTATGGTTATGCCAGGAAGAGCATTGGAGCAAATCTTAGTACTTCAGCCCCATACTGCTCGCTTAGTGCAAGAATACGTGCATAAGAAAATGGCATGGCATGCCGCCCCATCTGAAAATGTTTTTCAAATTAGTGGAAAAAATTTTGACATAACAATGCCGTTTTCCCTCGATTTTAGCCATTTGCAACAATTGCTGGATGCGGCAGTTGGTAAGTAAAAAACACTACTGCCTACGCGTTGGAATATAGGCAAACAAGTATCGTAAGAGATTAATATTTCCAGTGTTTGTCATACACCGTATTCCTCCACTTTGATGTTCCGGAATATGGACAAGAGGCACATCAGTGATAATCATATTGTTATTTCCAACAATATCTTGGATAGCTATTTCTAAGTTTGACGGTTGGTACACAGTGGATTCATCAGAACCTCCTCGTGGACAAACAACCCGATAATTTTCGAATTGTACGGTGTTGAATGCTAGATGCGTTGCGTTATCAGGAATAACCATAACGGGCATATAATTTCTAATGGTACTCACCTCTTGTTTTGTTTGCGCATTTTGTGTTGCATAGCTTTCGGCAATAAGAAACCACGCTGTGTTATCCGGTGCAGTAACCATCATTGCATGACCATCAATATGGGTTCTCGTAAAATTCTGTTTACTCCCTGCTGGTTGACTTTCCGGTAATACATCACTTAATGTTAACACGATATTTCCTTGTTCTTGGAGGAGTTTTCTGTGACCGAGGGTATCCTTCATGCTCGCACTAACAACAACGACTTTATTCGTTGCTTGTTCAAGTGGTGATAATACTTGCCCACCTTGGCTAAATGAGGAGGCAAGGACATGTTTACCTGCAACATCGGGATGTTGTACCACGATGCCACCTCGATTAATAAAAACAAACTGACCTATCAGATTATAATAGTCACGAATAAAAAAAAGTGTTTGGTTCGCAGGTCCAGTTTGAAAAGGAAAATCGTGTGCATTCTGCCATACTGCTTCGCTGAGCTGGTGAATACGGGGCAAAGTGCGGTTAATAATCTGTTGGGTCATATAATCCATATGGGAAGGTTTTGCAATAAAAACATTATCGCTTCCTTGCGCTTGAATCAGTGCTGAAATAATAGCTGTATATTCATTAATAATTGCCCGCACCGGCGCTTTCGATTCGTCAAGCTTATACTCAAGATCGATACCACGCTGAACAATTCGCTCAATATTCGTCGTTCGTGATACCGTTGGATCATATAAATCGTGCGCAAGTAATGCCTGGTGGTAGCCATAATTGTATAATGTTGTGGCAATAATATCAGGAGATGCCATGAGAACAGCAGTATCATGAGGGTGAAGCGCTTCGGGCGAGGCGGGAGCATGGAGCTGCGGGTGAAAAAGTTGTTCTGCAAAAAACATTTGAGCAAAGCCTTCTTCGCTCGATGCCTCAGCGAGCTGCAAAAAGGGACTTGCCGCGTTGAAAAAACGATCTCGCCGTTGGGTAACAACGGTGTCTGTTGCTATTTTGTCACCAGCGGAGGTTATCCGTTGTGCGAGCGTACTCCAGTAGGTAAGGGTATCTTTTATTTTTTTTTGAGGAATTTCAGAATCTTTCACCAAATCAATTTGGCCCCGAACAGCACATTGCGTAACTGCTTGTAATATCCCATCAAGAACTGTTGCTGCCGTTTCAAGTTCTGAAAGATTTTGTGGTGGCCGAGCCGTTCCTCCTCGAACCGGTATTTCGGTTAATCGTTTTCCTGCGGAAAGCGTATCAATAACGGAGCGAAATGTTACGAGACCATCAACACTGCTGAGACTTTGTCTGCTTAACGACACTACTTCTTGGTGTAATGCATTTGTTTTTAGTTGTCGTAGTCGAGGCTTGAGATTATCAAATGATTGTCTTCCTCTAGGCTGATTATCAACTCGAGACATGGTGGGATTATAAAATATCTTATAATAACTAGCAAATACTAAGTCATTGACCGAAATCTTACCCCTGATACATAATCTTGCGAATTCGTCATTCAGTGAGCGTGTCCAACGCGGATTACAGATTCCATCTGGAGACTCTGTTTACTGAAATAAAAAACGAAAACAACAAATTATCGAAAAATATCTCCAATAATCATGCTATTTGCGATATTATCCGTTAAAAAAGGCATGTGCCAGATGTGTTCAATCGTTGCAAGCAGTGAGTAATGCGTATAGTGCGTATGGGTAACAAAACCTTTTTTTACCATATTACCCACAAAGACTGTGGGGATTTGGTTTGATCCCGTTGTCTCTCCTTCATCCCAGGTAATTACCAGTAATGAGTTTTGTTTCTGAAACGCAGGAGACGAAAGAAGATGAGGCACCTGTTCGGAAAGCCACGTATCTCCTGTTGCAACCGGACAACTGTGCATATCATCACATAAATTTGGACTGATCCATGCGTAGTTTGGTGTGCTTGCAAGAGAGGAAAAATCCTTTGCCAGGTGATCATACGGAACAATATTTCGGCAACGGTTTTGGTTCGTTCGGATATCATCAAAATAGATAAAAGGATTATGTCTTTGGGCATACGGATCACTATCTCCGATAAAACAAGATGATGGCATCGATTCCATATATGCCTTCCATGTTTTTTGTGATTGTTCTAATTGATCGACAATATTTTTCTGGGGAAGAAAACAATCGGTGCAGTCGCTCGTAATGGTAAATGTACTACCACCGGTTAATGCAATATAATTTGGAAGACTTGGGTGGGACACAGCAAAATAATTATCCGCTAATGTGTAATTTTTGATTAACGAATTAAGATAAGGAGCATCGGAACTGCCGATAATATCACTATATGATTTATTTTCCATAGAGATAATAACAATATGATCAATGTGAGATTGTGCCGTTGGCATCATTGCGGTAAGCTTTTGGAATGTCTGTAAACGGTGGACCGCTACTAATTTCGCTATGCCAAATAAAACAATGAGAACAAAACATAAAACAAGACAAAGAATGATTCTTTTTTTCATAAGGTAATTGGCACTAGTATACCTTTTTTCATTCATATTGCAAGCTCTTTTGCTTATCCATGAAACGCAAGATCCTGATACAATCATCTTATGGAATTTTTGAGAAAGCTTGAACGAAAGATTGATCGGTCAATCCCCCAACAGATAACCAATATCTTGCTTGTTGGCCAAGTTTTCAGTTACGTACTTGTGTATAAACAACCAGGCTTTGCGCAATATTTTTACTTCAATGGGTTTCTTCTAACCCATGGCCAATGGTGGCGACTCGGAACATTTTTGTTCGCTCCGGTTGCTGATAGTCTGCTTTTTGCAGCCTTAGCATATTATTTCTTCTATATGCTGGGGAATGCTTTAGAACGACAATGGGGGTCGTATACCTATCTGAAGTATATTGCCCTATCCTACCTTGGCTGTGTGATCTATGCGCTGCTGTTTCCCGATCAGTATGTTTCAAATATTTATTTGTACACTTCCCTTTTCTTAGCCTTTGCATTTCTCAATCCAAATTTTCGGGTTCTTCTCTTTTTTATTCTTCCCATAAAAATGAAATGGTTAGGTATAATTGCATGGGCAGGGTTATTGCTTGCCTTCATTACCAGTCCTTTCCCCAATCAAATACTCCTCGCCCTTTCTCTTAGTAACTTTGTTATCTTTTTTTATCGCGATCTCACATTTTTACATGCAACATCAATGCGAAAAAGTATCCAGAACTCAAAAACGAAATTTACGAAAGCAGTTCCAAATCATATTTGTGCCATATGTGGACAGAATGAAATCGATAATCCTGATATGGAAATTCGGTATTGCAGCAGGTGTAATCCAACAACCTGTTACTGTGGCACCCATATTGGCAAACATCAACATAAACGCATGATTAATTAGTACTATTCTCCTCGGTTCTTCTTGTTTTTCCCCTTACATTTTACGGACCTGCTCGTTGACTATAAACATGCGTATCCTTACAATAGATTGGTGAATGATTTCAGTGTCGAGGGGGCTGTTCCGCAAGAAGAATCGAAAGCATCGACAGATTACTTACTCGATTTAGGCCTTATTCCTGGAACCGAAGAATTCAATTTTGTTCAGCATTACCTTTTGGAACAAGCTTCCTATTACCGTCAACGAGCTCAGACCCCGCAGGAGGTAGTCGCAAAAGGTTTAGAGACAATGATTTTAGAGGGAAAACGTGATATGTCAGCAAGTTCGGTTGGTCTTGATGATGATGGTATCCTTCGCATAGATGAAACCCATGTACTTACGAATGTGCCAGCCGGAATTAGCTATGTTCTGAAAAAAGTGATTGGAATTGAACGAGTTCCTATTCCTCACTACCAAACAAGCGAAACGCAAACAACGGAAAATGAACCTGATACTCATTTTGTTGGAAGTGAAACGGATAACTATTTTATATCCCGCAGTCCTGGATCAGAAATGTTAGATTTCCGTTTTGGAATTAATGCGAAAACACACCAATTTGGTTATGTTCCGCACAGCATGCGGGTTCCTCATTCAGAAATTCGTGAGATTCGTACCCTCAGAGGCATTGGCGTGGCAAAATCCTCGTAATTTCTCCATGTCGTAAGCGAACGAATATATGACACCTATTCATTAGCAGAAGGTACGGAGGAATTGCAATAAATTAAACCCCATAGTATAATTAAATTTATGGCATTGACTGAGAATCAAAAACTAAATCAAGCACTTTCGAAACGATGGCAATTTTTGTATCGAGCATTCTCTTCACCAGATAGTGCGTCGGCTGTGACTGCTGCTATTGAAAAAAGTTTTAAGGCAGCAAATCCGACACATCGGCATGAAGGACCAACGATGGTTCCAGTTATTGAAGGAGCGTGGAGTCAAGTTAATGTTGATCGTCATACAGTCTATGAGAAAATTGATAAACTTGGCATTCATACTAACCGATATATGGAATTTCTCTTGCAAGTTTCTACGCCGGATGTATTTCATGAGATACTCAGCAATCAACCCGCTGAAGATGTTACCCATGCCCTCAACCTTGTCCAAATCTATGAGAAAGCACCTGTCCGGGATGCACGGGAATTAGCTGTTCTTTTTTCCAATGCGAATTTTAATGCGCTTCTCGTCACGATGACTGGTGTAGCTGTGGCCTTAGGAGGAGATCGGTTCCAGTCAGAAGTTATTCCACATATTGAGTTATTAGATCACCAACATCCGAATTATCGTACATTAAAAGTTGTTCAACAATTTATCTCGCAAAGTACCGAAGAAACAGGTGGTATTTCACTCAGCGATCCCGTACGATCGGTAAACGAATTACCAGCAAGATTGCAACTTGCGTTTGGCCCACGAGAAAATCAAAACTCACTTACTCATTTTCTTTTTGCCGACCACTTAGCTGCTTTTAAAGCGAAGCGACGATGTCCTTTTGCACCATTTGTTGAACGAGAATTTCACGCTATTGACCATGGTTTTACGTTACCAAACATTACTAATCGTTTTATCAATAAAGTAGCAAGAGTAAGAGGACGTTCACAATAATCAGAGAATATAACGGTATGCGTTACTCGTTGTTAGGTTGCATGGGAAGTCGTTGAAGAAAGCCACTAAGCATCGTTGGATTAATACGAATTTGTACTGCTGTAATACTGCCATCTCTCGATACTGTTCCAGCGCAAGCAATTCCGTATTTGGTACTCCTGAGGCTGCCCGTGGTTAAATTTATAGAGAACTGGCTTGCTTGTGGGAGTTGTAAGAAACACTTTTTGCATACGAGATAAGACCCACCAAGAATACTGATTCACTGTTTCTTCGGGTGTCATAGTAATGCTCATTCTCTGGCTTTTTTAACAACTTTTTTTGCATATTGCTAACAATCGTTTGAAATAAATAGCATTTAATGTAGAATAAATTAATAAATTAAGATAAAAATGAACAATAATACAATCAAAAGTTACCTAGATCACCAAGCTATTAAGGTGGTAGAAGAATATGACCTCGAGAATAAAAAGATTAAATACTCGGAAAAAATAAAGGGATGGAAAATTGATAAATTCAGAGGAGATGAAGAGATGGTAAGGGCTTATGTTCTAGCAAAGCTTGTTAATGAACTTGGTTATAGACCTGAGAATATTGAGCTAGAGAAAGAATATGATCTTGGAAGGCCAAAGCCAACCAAGCCAAGAATTGATGTTATTGTAAGAGATAGTAAGGGAGGTGCTTTTCTTTACATCGAACTAAAAAGCCCAGAAGATTATGAGAAAGACAAAGACGAAGTTATTGAAAAACAACTATTTAATTTAGCCTCACAAGAAAAAGGACAAGGGCATGACGTTAAGTATTTGGTGCTTTATTCTGTTGAGATTGTTGGAGAAGAAGTTAAAGATCAATGCGTCCTCATTGACTACGAAAAGTTCAGTACTTTTGATTTATGGAAAGAACAAAGAGATTACGCTGATGAATTGCCAGAAAGATATGGCATAGCTCAAAAAGAACCTTATATTAAAGGTAAGAGAGACCTTACTACCAACTTTACCCGTGAACAACTTGAAAGTTTACGCAAAAACCTTCATAACGTCCTCTGGGGCGGCGGTGGAACTGATGATAATGATATTTTTGCTTCGTTGGTAAATATTATTCTCGCTAAAATACAAGATGAGAGTGAAAAAAAGACAGGTGAAAAATATGACTTTCAAACATTTTCATATGCCAAAGGTAACGATGAAATTTTTGAAACTAATGAAGAGCTTTTTGAACGAATAAATGATCTTTATAGGCGGGCATTAAAGCAAAGACTAAATATCACCGATGAAAACAAGTTGAACAAATCTTATATTATTGATGAAAATAAATTTTCTCTTTCTAAGTTGAAATATACAGTGTCAGAACTAGAGAGATATTCATTCGTAGATGGGAAAAATAGCTTTGACGGTAAAGATATTCTCGGTGATTTTTTCGAAAGCATCATAAGAGTAGGTTTTAAGCAAAGCAAAGGACAGTTCTTTACGCATATCAATATTGTTAGATTTATTCTCTGGGGACTTCAGCTCGATAAATTAGCTATAGAGAGGGTTAATAAAGATTTAGAAATCCCCTATTTAATTGATCCAAGCGCAGGAAGTGGCACATTTCTTATTGAATATATGAAATTTATTACCAAAAATATAAAATATAAGTTTAAAGATAAGTTAAATGATACGAGGGATATAGAAGATAAATTCAATCAGTGGTTTATGCCTGATCATAGGGAGAACAAATGGGCACAAAACTTCATATACGGTGTCGAAATAAATTTCAATCTTGGAACTGCTACAAAGGTAAACATGATTTTACATGGAGATGGATCAACTAATATCTTTGTTAAAGATGGACTTTTACCTTTTAGGTATTATGATAAAGAAACAGCTCCTAATTTTTTGAAACAGTACGAGGAAGATAGGAAATATTTTAACAAAGAAGTAAATCAGCAATTTGATGTAATTATCACAAATCCCCCATTTAGTGTAGACTTAGATAATGAGACAAAGAAAAATGTTAAGCGTGAATTTATTTTTGGAGACAAAAAGAACTCAGAAAATCTTTTTATAGAAAGATGGTATCAATTGCTTAAACCAAATGGTCGTTTTGGAGTAGTTTTACCAGAAAGCGTATTTGACACAACAGAAAACAAATATATAAGACTATTCCTTTATAAGTATTTTAAAATTAAAGCAGTTGTTTCCTTGCCTCAGCTTACTTTTGAACCATACACAACTACAAAAACAAGCCTTTTGTTTGCTCAAAAGAAAACGAAAGAGGAAATTGATATATGGGATGAGCTTTGGAATAAGTATAGTAATGAATGGAGTAATTTAAAAAAAAGATGTGAAAATCTTATTGCTACTTACCTGGATGGTAAAGATAGAAATAAATTTCCTTCAATTAAGGATTTAACAAATGACCAGGAAAAAGAGATTCTTACTAAAATGCTGAAAAATTACATTGAAGCGCAAGACACAACTCTATCCCCCAAAGAACTCATTGAGAAATACCCAGATGAGCTAAGAGATCTCTGTAAATATGATAACGATACGAAAGACATATTTGGATTTGTAAATACTTGGTGGGTTTTTGGAGAAGTATCAAAATCTCTGAATTACGAAGTATTTATGGCAGAGGTAGAAAATGTGGGTTACAAAAGGACAAAAAGAGGCGAAAAACTAATGCCAAATGAATTATTTAGAGTTGATGCTAACAACGAAATTATAATTGATGATGGGACACAAACAACCATATTAGATCAGCTTAGAAATTTAAAATGGGACTAATATGTCATGTAATTACTTTAAAACAAACTTTGAGAATATAGGTCAACAGGAATTTCTACGTCCTAATGTAGGGTATCGCTTCTTTTTTGATATAAAGAAATCAAACGTATTTTCTCAAAGAAACACCATTCAGCTAAAATACATTTTAAAGCCACTGACTTCGCAGAAAATGCCAAAAGGACAATTAGATCAAAAAGAAGTTTTAGTAGATTTGGCTAATATAGAAAGAAGGTATAACAATTTAATTAACCTTGAAGAAGTAGACCAAGTGGGTTCTGATAAAAATATATTGTGTGACGGTGACATAGTTATTCCTAAAATTCAACCCCAAATGGGTAATATTTTTCTTAACATAGAGCATAATAGATATGTTGCTTCAACAGAATTGTTAGAGTACAAAATATTAGATAGATATGATCCCCAATTTTTATATTATCTAATTACCTTGCCAATATTTTTAACCGATCTTAAACGATTAGAAGGAGGTAAGACACATAGGAGGATAAATTATAAGGATTTATTAAAGATACAAATACCCGATGTGCAAAAAAACATTCAAAGCAAAATTGTTAAGCAAATTGAGCCAATAATAAATAGTATAAAAATACTAAAACTTAGCATCACTATGCCCCAAACAATTATAGACAAAGTTTTTACAAGAGAATTTAAATTTGCTATGGAGAATTTTGAATTACTTTCTAAGATAAATAAATATAATTCAAGCCTCTTAAGTTTTGCTAATAATAGAGATATACGATTTAGCGCCAAATTTCATAGAGAGGCGGGTCGTTTTGTGTCACAACAGTTAAAAAGCATTTCTGGTAAAAAAATAAAACATTTTATTTCTGAACCAATGGTGCTTGGCGCAAGTATCTCCCCTTCTGACTATGATGAAAATGGAGATTACTTTTATATTTCAATGGCCGATATAAAGAATTGGAGATTTGAAAGTATTGAGGCTAAGATAGTTTCAAATAATTACTCACAAAATAATTTAAATAAATCTGTGAAGCTAAATGATATTTTAATTGCTCGTTCAGGTGAGGGTACTATTGGTAAAGTCGCTTTAATCGATGATGAATCATTAAAAGGTATATTTGCGGACTTTACCTTGAGAATACGATTAAAAAACTATAATCCAGTTTTTGCTTATTATTATTTCAGGACGACATATTTTCAATATTTAATTGAAGTACATAAAAAGGGTCTTGGTAATAATACCAATGTTTTCCCAAGTCAAATTCAAGAACTTCCGATGCTTGATATTTCTTTAGAAAAGCAGCAAAGAATAGTCGATGAAATAAAACTTGAACTTGATAAACAAGAGGATATTAAAGATCAGATTGCCGAAGAAAGAAAAAAAATTGATGAAATTATTGAAAAAGCTATAATATAGTCCAACTTGATGAATAAATTTAAAACCTCAGCGATAACGATACTTTTAAAAGCAGCGAAGCCATTGCATTACAAAGAGATAACACGTCTTGCTCTTGAACGAGGAGTTTTAGAGACTGAAGGAGCGACTATGAATGCTCAAATCATCATGGATATAAAACGTAAAGGAAAACTGTCAGATTTCACCAAGACACCCCCCTCTACATATGCTCTCAATCCAGATAAAACCCAAATAGAACAAGCTTCAGAGGAAGAACAGGAAAACGTAGAAAAAATATATCCTAATGTAAATCCGTCCACTCGTGCCCAGGAAATAATACTGGATTTAGAAAATATAATATGATGTGAATTATGCGTAAACAAATCACTGTAAATGACTTAATGCAAAAGGGTTATACGTATATTCTTACAGAACCAATGGGAAAAAACTTTGCTTCCGATTTCAAGCCTCAACTTACTCCAAAAGAGATGTTAGAACTTGGTGTCTTTGGAGGTAAGTACATGACTGATTGCAAAAATGAATTTCCCAAAAATTGGTTTATCTATGCGAAATTAAATCATGATAAACATGATCCACAGATTAATTTTTTTAAAGTGAACGCGAGCCAACCGTTATCTGTTTGGAGGAAAAAAGGTTGGATTTGTCCTGATGATCCAAGAGGATGGTTTCAATGGTACTGTCGATATTATAGGGGAAGAAGAATACCCGATGAAGATAGAAGACAAATAAAAAGATGGAAGGCGATAAAACGTCATGTTGGACAATTACAAAAAAATTGTACAAAAGGAGATTGGTCATGTAGGCCAGTTCAGCGTCAGGCGCTCCTTCATTGGGCATATGATAGTAGAATTATCTAATCAAAATAAGGCAAAAAGATTCTATGCAAAAGACAGAAAATCGTTGAGGGATTGGCTTGAGGAAAATCATAATATCTCTTTAGGTGTCTGGCTCGTCTATGATAAACAGGCATCGGGGAAAAGAACACTTACCTATGATGATATTGTTGAAGAAGTAGTATCTTTTGGTTGGATCGATAGTCTCCCACGTTCACTTAATGATAAACAGGCCATGTACTACCTATCTCCTCGTAAACCTAAAAGTCCATGGTCAAAATTAAATAAAGAAAGGGCTGAAAAGTTAATAAGAGAAAAGAAAATGACACAAGGAGGTTTTGCCGTAATTGAAAGGTCAAAAAATGACGGCTCGTGGTCATCTTACGATGCCATAGAAAATTTAACTATTCCAGATGATCTCAAAAAAGCTTTATCTCATAATAAAAAAGCTAAGGAAAACTTTGCAAATTTTAGTAATTCAAATAAAAAACAAATACTTTGGTACATTGTGAGTGCGAAACAAGCAGAAACGAGAGAAAAAAGAGTGAAATTAATTGTAACTGAAGCAGAAAAGAATAATAATCCTTTGGAATATAGAAAGAATAAAAAAATAAATTAATACTTGAATTAAACATATCAAAATAGATCATTTCTCTTCTGAGATATTTACTTTTGTAGTACCTCATTTGTCTTATTTAGTCTCATTGTGAGACAGGTGCTCTAATGACAAAAGGGTGCTGGACTGGCGCCACATGGAAAAATGAGGAGAGGCTCATGAAAAACCCCATAAATCCTGAAATAAAATTGTGCGTATCCGTAGTTAACACTCTGTTGCTGATTAAAAAGCTGAGAACCTGCTATTTTGCATAGACAACAATAGATTGAATTAATCCTGTTCGTTTGGGAAGCGTTGTTACTTCTCCATAAATACGAAGAGGAATATTTCGTGCATCGAGAATTTTTTTTGCGACTTCATTGACATAGAGAATGTCTTGATCTGTTGCATGATGCGCTGCGAAATCTTCATTGGTGAAATCATTTTCAAAAAATATTTCCGCTTGTTTTTTATCTTTGGAAGAATATCGTTTTTCGTGGACTTCTCTGACACAACGATAAAACTCATCACGAATTGCCTGAGTGATGACTTCTCGTTTTCCCTGCTGAATTTCTTGTTCAGTTAATCCAGCAATATAAAACTTCATCTTTGTTCAGTATACCATGATTTACCAGCGTCCGTATCATGGGTTTACCGGTTGATGCAATGATTCAGCAATTGTTTTGCGTTGCGAAGATCACTATAATATATGACCATGCGGGTGAATCACGCAGAACGATTTCCGAATACCTTCAAGTGGTTCATTTTAGAAAAAGTGAATCGGGATCAAAAAGAAGCATTGCGAGGAGCTATTGGTGGCCAATTACAAACGATAGATCACCTATTTCCGGCAGGAGTTCCCCTCACTTTTTTTGGGGATGACCAGCATGGGTTTGTCAGTTTAGAGTATATCCCGTTAAGTGAAACAGCAGATCCGCATATTGCGGGGATTCATTTTGGCATCTACCCACGCAGTCTCACGCCCGAGGAAAGAGAGCAAGTACAGGGTTCTCAGGCACGATGTTTATCGCTACCCTATGAAACAATTATGCGGCTCTCCCTGAGCGGAACCGTGTCAGCTAATTTTGATGTTGATCGATATCCCGACGTGAGTAAATATGGAGTGCCTTATGGAGGTATGCATGTTGTTCCAAGTCCTGGACGAACAAAGCGTATTGCTTTCTTGCCCTCACCCCTAAGTAAGGTCAGTACCAATTATTTAGAAGGTGTGCATCATAATTTATCTATTGTCATGAGAAGAATTGGTATCGGTGAAACCCCAGGAAGACGATTCCACTAACCGTCGTTATTGGAAAGATACGGAATGTAAAAAATGCATAAAATCATTTTCATATTGTGTTTGCATTGCTTGATCTGATGGAATGAAGTAAAAGTCCCACTCATACCCACGCGTAAATAATGCGTATGATTGTGTTATCACACTATCATTGCTATCAAGCAATGTATATAAAGGTACGCCGTCTATCATTTGTGCTGTTCGGTGAAACGTAACTCCGTTTGCTGGATTCAGAGTCGCAATATACTGTGCAACCGTGGTTTGTGAGCTCATGCTTGTTTGCGAAACACTGATGATTGCGCCTGTCTTTGGTCCTTCATATCCTGACGTATAGTCTGAAGAAACAAGTTGTATCATGTTAGATGGAATCGTATCAGCACCATTCAATTGCCAACCTTGGGGAAGTGAAAAATGGATAAAATGAGTAATAATAGGAGGTGTTGGTGTTGGCGAGAGCGCGGTGAGAGGGCATGCAGCAAAAGAACAGTCAGGTCCGGTACGAGAGACTGCAGAACCATCAGGACACAGTTTGGCATCTTGCGGACAAATGCCTGTATGTTGATTTAAGGTGCTATGAATGGAATTGAGCCAAAGAGTGTGTTGATAATGCTGACCCATAAAAAACCCAAGAAACGGAAGCAGAATAAAAAGAGCAAATGCGAAATATTTGAAAAGAGGAGTATCGAAACGATACTTTTTTGTTGACTTCACCTCCTAAGTGTTTCACGAAATGCTAATGCTTTCAAGGGGATTATAGCGCTTCCTGCTGGAGCGCGACATAGATCGCAACGGTATCAGTTGGTTGTCGTTTGAAGTCAGCACCATATACCTCAAAATCTCCAGTATAGGATCTGTTTAAGTTCAATGATTCAATGTATTGCCATGCTTGCATAATGCTTTCAGGAAATATGCCTTCAGTAGTAATTTTTGCAAAGGTTCCTCCAGGAACTGATTTTCCAATAAAGCCTTCGGGGAGCTGGAGAATACTGTTTACTCGGCAGCCAGCAATGAACGTATAGGGTTTTGTCGCATCCTTTTCATAATCGGTGTATAAACCAATAACCTCATGATCAATTTTGTTGGGAATTTTTTGGTAAATATCTTGTTTAAGAAACGTATCCCACAATGAGGGAATATCCTTCATGACCTGATTGTTTTCATTCGTTGTTCGAACCGAAATGCCAGCTACTTGAAATGTACTCACTGTAACCGTGGTATATTTCATACTAAAATCGTATCAAACAATATTTCTTTTTGCAATGTATTTTGTATGTTTAAGTTTTCTGAGACGATAATGAGTACTTTATCTTGTTTGGTATAATCATTTTTAGATTACCCACGTTTCTATTCTTGCGAAAAAAAAGCGAGCGAGATATAATTTGCGTATGGAAAGAAAAGCAGTACAAACAGCAAATGCTCCTCAAGCTATCGGTCCTTACTCTCAAGCAATCATTGCAAACGGATTTATTTTTTGTTCAGGACAAGTTGGCGTTGATCCGACAACAAAAACAATTGCAACTGATGTTGTATCTCAAACCCATCAAGTCATGAAAAATTTGACAGCAGTTCTTCAGGAAGCAGGAAGTGGTTTGCAGAATGTAGTGAAAACAACGATTTTCTTAGTAAATATTGCTGATTTTGCGAAGGTTAATGAAATTTATGGTCAATATTTTCCCGCACAAAAACCAGCACGTGCAACGGTTGAAGTGTCAAAACTACCTCAAGGAAAACTCAGTAATCCTCCCCTTGTTGAAATTGAAGCCATAGCAATACTCTCATCGCAATAAACGTCTTGCAAACGTGCACGAATTTGATTATAGTATCCCCATGAGTGACTTAGATAAATATAAACATTCCTCCGCTTTGTATACTGATCCCTCCTTTGCAAAAGGAGTTGCTCGATCGGTTGATTTGTTTGCGCAACTGAATCAATATAATGAACAAAAAACTGATGATATGGCTGATCAATCAGCAGTACAACGAGATTGGTATATGATAGGACAAGATCTTGCCCGTGCAATAAAACAGTATGGTCGATCAAAAACAAACGGAGCAACCACAAGAAAATAAACCAAAAAAAAAGCGATTCATTGTCAGTGAAGCGCATATTAGTTTCCAGGGGCCGCTTCCCCATCCGCAGATTTTGAAACAATATGATCAAGTCTATCCAGGGGCTGCAAAAATCATTTTTACCTTAGTATCAGCGCAATCAAAACACCGTCAGGAACTTGAAAAAAAAGTTATTGCATCTGATATTCAGCATGAAAGACTGGGTATGTATTTTGCTTTTATCATTACCGTCACTATGATTATTGGTGGGATTATTCTTATTATGCTTGGGAAAAGTGTGCCAACAGGAATTACTGGTTTTTTTGTCATTTTCTTGCCAGCAATTTTTCAAGGATATAATTTTTATCAAAAGAAACAGGATGAGAAAAAAGAACTAAAACAAAAAGAAAACGAAAAACCTCCTGAGTAACCATTCACAGACAATATGAGATGAAGATAGAATAATGAACGAAGGAATCAGTTTTCCATACTAAACAATAATGGAGCTAAATACATAGAGAAACCTTTACTGACTGGAAAGACCAATATGACAATTTTATTAACGAATTAATACAAAGTTGTACGATCCAACCAGAGGTTATTCTGCGTAATTATCTTCCAAACGATCTCGAAAGCTAATCAAGAAACTCGCTCGTTTTTTACTCAGAAAAAATAAGAACAGCTTATAGGTAAGAATAGTTTTGCTATTCCTACCTATGCTGATTATACTATCCTGCTGCTACCTTTTTGATTGATGTGCTTTCGCATCAACTTCGTAACTGGTATTTGTTGTCTCAAAAAAGTTAACGAGTTGGAGGGTATCGTTTGCGATTGCCATCCATTTTGCCGGATTACTGACCTTATAATATGGTGCAAACCCTAACTCTTCAAGCCGTCTATCTGCTAAGTACTTCACGTATTGATTAATATACTGTGCATTAAGTCCTAAAATACCATTAGGTAACAGATCATTGTTGTATGCTGTTTCCATTGCTACTCCATGCAAAATCATATTTTTTATTTCACTTGCAAATTCGTCTGTTCGAAGATCCTCATTTTCAGCAAGAACAGTTAAAATGAGATTAATGCCAAATTTTAAATGAAGACTTTCATCTCGAACAATCCAGTCAATGAGTGAACCAAAATTGCGAAGCAAATTTCGCTGTCTAAAACTCAATGCGACCATAAATCCACTGTAAAACCAGATTCCCTCAAGAATAATGTTATACGCAATCAAATTACGGATAAAGTCCTTCTTTCCTTCAGTTTTTGTGATATCAATTCTTTGATTCGTCATTCGTTTAATGAATGTTACCTCAAAATCTTCCTTTTGTTTCATAGAGGGTACTTCAACATGCGATTCATATGCTTCTTCTCGATTGATGGGAAAGGTTTCCAGAACATATTCAAAGGCTACGCAGTGATTTGCTTCTTCCCACATTTGTTTTGCAAGATACAAATGAGCTTCAGGTGCATTGATGTACGGATATACACCAAACGCTAATGCTTTATTGACGAGCAATTCATTGGGATTGAAATAACTCATTAAAAACGTGACCGCATGTTTTTCTTCCTCAGTCATTTTCTTGAAATCACTGAGATCTTCACCTAACTGGATTTCATGCGGAAACCAGGTGTTTGCAACTGCTTGATTATATAAATCGTATGCCCATTGGTACTGAATGGGTTTGAGTAATAGTCCTTCTGAAATGCCAGTGCCTAAAATATGCATAGCATTATTGACATGATTCACATTCTAATCGAGCTTGTGGATCAATAGGACAGGCAACACCATTCACCATTTCAACGTCTTGTTTTTGATCAGTATCGTAAGTTTTTTCTTGACTACTTTTTTCTTCTGGAATGTTTGTCATTTCGTGTTCACCTCCTTTCTTTTTATGGATCCAAAACCAAATGTTGAAGAATTTCCCGTAATTGTTTCTGATTTATTAACTCGTGTTGTACTTTGTTCTGCAGTATGGCGAGGTTTCATATGTAAGTAGTAGGTAGTTTTGATTCCCTTTTCCCATGCGGTGAAATAAATATGCATCATGTCATCGATATCACGTGTTTCCAAATACATATTTCGACTAATTGCTTGATCAATCCATTTTTGTGCACGTGCAGCAACTTCAAGAAACGCATAGGGAGATATAACAAATGATGTTTTATACACGTCTTTCAGTTCTTGAGGAATCGATACAATACCTGAAATATCACCTTGAAGTTGAATGATCTCCTCTCGAACAGTTTCCCACAGTCCTCTGACTTTCAGATCATTGACAAGATTATGGTTAATTTCAATAAATTTTCCACTACTCGTTGCACGACTAAATATCTGAGAAAATTGTGGATCAAGGCCAGGGGTTGTTCCTGCAACCAGACCAATCGAAGCAGTTGGGGCAATGGCAAGTAGCGTTGCATTTCGCATACCCAGTTTTACTTTCGCTCGGAGTTTACTCCAATCAAGGGTGCTGGATATATTGATTTTTACTTTCACTTTTCGATCATTTTGCATCGTCATGAGGGTATCAAATGGCACATATCCTTCGGACCAACGAGATCCAAGAAAGTTTGGATAACTTCCCTTCTCTTTTGCTAAATTGGCACTTTCATCAATTGCCATGTAACTCATAAATTCCATAATCTGATCAATCAGTGCATATGACTGTGTACTTTCATACGGTATTCCCAATCGTTCGGTTGCATCCGTAAAACCCATAACTCCTAAACCAACTGCTCTGTTTTTCTCATTTGCATGTTCTGATTCAGGAACCGAGGAAATCGTGATATCAACAAGATTATCAAGTTGCCGAATGGCAAGCCGAGTACTTTCTTCAAGCAGTTTCCAATCAATTTGTCCAGAAATGATATGTTTTGACAAATTAATCGATGTTAAGTTACATACCGCAATATTCTCTTTATCTTGGGGTAAACAAATCTCAGTACAAAGATTGGATAAATGAATAGTTCCCGTATTATTATTAAGTGCTCGATTATTAATCGTATCTTTCCACGTTATCCATGGATGTGAGGTTGTTTGGAGTGACATGAGGATTGCTTTATATTGTTCTTTTGCTTTCACTTTTTTCCATGTGTGCAGTTTTCCTGCTTCTGCTGCTTTTATATACTCAGCATATTTTTTGCTAAATGCGGCTCCATATAATTCAGGTAAATCAGATACTTCTGCGGGATCAAAGAGATACCAATCAGAGTCTGTTTTAACTCGTTTCATGAATTCGTCAGAAATCCACACAGCCGTATTTGCCGTTCGTATTCGTCGGTATGGATCACCAGCATTTTGTTTTAAATCAAGAAATTGTTGAAAATCTGCATGCCAGTTTTCAATATAAAAGCAGAGCGCTCCAAATTTTTTTCCACCTCGCGACACTGCTCGAAGTACGGAATCAATGGTATGCATAAATGGAATAGGACCTGTGGAAAAGGTATTAATTTTATGAATCGGTGAACCTTCAGCTCGAAGTTTGGTAACTGCAAGTCCGATGCCTCCGGTTCCACGCGTTAACTTCATGACATCAGCTACTGTTTTTCCGATATGGTTTAAATCATCGTGCATTTCCATTAAAAAGCAATTGGAAAGTTGGGGGTAGATGGTACCCGCATTCACCAGGGTTGATCCTGCTGCGAGGTATTCAAGTTTTGACATTTTATGATAAAACGCGATTGCTGATTTTGTTTTATCTTTTTCGTTGAGAGAAAGCCCCATCGCGACACGCATCCAAAAATATTGTGGTGTTTCCATAAGGACATGGTTTCGATCCTTGAGTAAATAACGGTTAGTCATCGTAACCAGACCAATATATTTGAGCAGTAAATCACGCTGTAGGTCTATTTCATATGACAGTTTTTCTAAATCAAATTGTTTTTTTCTTTTGTATTTTCGGTCAAGCCGAGGATCAAGCAATTTTTCTTCAATGCCTTTTTTAATAAAATGTATAAATCCTCCTCGGTGTTTCCACAATAATTCTTTATCACTCATATAGTCACCTAAAACTTTTTTGTACATCGTTTTCAAAAAAAGCCTTGCAGCAATCGCATCATATTCCGGATCATCTTTTATGTTTTGCACCGCAGTGTTAATAATTGCTTGGTCCAATTCTTCAGTCGTAATGCCGTCAAAAAGTGTTAATTCCGTTTCCGATGCAATTTGCATCACTTTGCCGACGGGATCAGAAATCCCATCACAGGCACGTTCCAGTGCTCTGTTAATCATATTTGCGTTATACGCTTCCCTTGTTCCGTCGCGTTTTGTTACGGTTATATTCATAATGTTATAGAAACGAAAAAACCACCTCGAAAGGTGGTCAAATACACTGATACTTACACATCAGTGACGTGCTCCTTGCTCGAGAAATTGTAAGATTCAGGCAGTCTGACTTAACGTTAGGTACGCATTACAGTTGCGGCACAGTGTGGAATTTCACCACTTTTCCCCTGACATATGCTAAGGTCTGATCCTTAGTATCTTTCTTTTTTTGGACACTGGCTGCTCGCTTCTTTAGTGTCCAGTAATATATTACCACGCTATATGTAGTGTTTGTCAACTATTTATTTCTATATCAGAACGGTTCGTTTGTTACCAACAGGGAAAGATAAGGGTGTTATGATATGATCTTTCAGAAATCACTGAATAGTTCTTTAGCTTTTTCTTGCGTGAAAATTTTTTCAATGATATACTATAAAAAAGGGGAGCTTATAAAGTAAGCTGAGAGGATAGGGATACCTATCGACCCATTGAACCTGTTCGGATAATTCCGGCGAAGGGATAGTAATAACCACCGGTACGAATAGGTCTTGGTGGTTTTTTTATGGAAAACACAAACGAAATAGCAATAGGTTGTCAATTTTCATTGTACCCCATGACCGATCAATTTATTGATGTCATTCTTGATGCAATTGCAGATCTGAAAAACGATACGAAATTGCGTGTTGCAACAGACGCGGTAAGTACGATGCTTTTCGGGCCGTCAGAGCATATTTTCCAAAGTTTAGAAACATGTTTTGTACGTGCGAGTAAGAAAACCAAACATGTTGTGATGAATATTACTTTCTCTCATGGTTGTCCTGGTGAGCCAGAAACTCGTTGTTGTGCAACGAATCATCCAAAAAAGGCAGAAAAAAAAGTGTTGGAAATGTATAAACAGACGAAAGAACAAGCAAAGCTCCCTGTCTCAGCGCAATTTGCTCTTTACCCATTAAATACCCCAAAGTATATGGACTATATTTATGAGGAAATAGAAAAAGCAAAACAACTCGTGACAGTTACCCCAAAACATTATTGCACTCGGCTTGACGGGAATATCACCGATGTCTTGCGTACGATACAACAGTCACTGGAAAATACTATTCAAAAAACACAACATGTTGTTGTAACGGCAATCATATCAACAGGAAGTCCCACGGAGTAACTATGAAATTTTTGAAAATTATTCTTCCCCTCATTCTGCTGGTTATTTTTGGCTTTGTTCTTTTTCAAAAAGTATTTACACAAAATATGTCTTCAGCAAAATTGACAACACTTTCTGTAGCACTTGATTGGACACCAAATACCGATCACACGGGACTCTATGTTGCCATGGCAAAAGGATGGTATAAACAGCAAGGTATTGCTATGAAGATTTTACCGTATGCTGCTGATGTATCCTCATCCGTTATTGTGAAACATAACAAAGCAGATATTGGGATTGCCTCTATTAATGATATTGTCGGTAACGCGGCAAAAGGAAATCACCTTGTCTCTATTGGTAGTATCTTAGCACATAATACCTCAGGCTTTATTGTTCTTGCAGATTCAGGAATAACCAGTCCAAAAGATTTGGATGGAAAAATTTATGGGGGTTATGGGTCTCCTTTTGAGGATGCAGTCGTTGGTGATGTCATTAAAAAAGATGGCGGGCAAGGAAGCTTTCGTGATGTTACGCTGAATGTGCAAGCAATGCAGGCGCTTGAATCAAAACGAATAGATTTTGTGTGGGGATTAGATGGTTGGGAAGTTGTCCAAGCAAAAACAGATGGTTATGCAGCACACTTCTTTCCTATCATAAAATATGGCATTCCGGATGCCCCGTCTCTTTACTTTATTGTCACTCCTGAAAAAATAAAACAGAATCCAGACATCCTAAAAAAATTTATGTTAGCAACTTCCCAAGGATATGAGTATGCACAGCTTCATCCAAAAGAGTCAGCACAAATTCTGCTTTCTGAAACACCAAAAGGGACATTACCTAATGCGAAGTTTATTTATGACAGTCAGCAAATACTCAGTCATGAATATGTTGATTCAGGGAAAAAATGGGGTGAACAAAGTTCCACTGCTTGGCATGCCTATCCCCAATTTATGCTTGATGCCGGCGCAATTAAAGACGTTTCCGGGCAACCAGTGAAAACATTGAATTTTGATTCCCTTTTTACCAATCAATTTTTACCGTAAGCATCACAGCCCTTCTCATTTGCCTATTTTTCTCAGAAAGCGTATGATGGGGCCGTTCTATGGAGAGACTTCGTGTTACCAGGGGTGAAGTAGCTACGAAAAGATATGCAAATGGTGTGAGCGTGCATGTCACTAGTCACGCAGAACATCGTATTCACTATGGACCAACCGCAGGCCATGAGGCTGCGCATGCTATTATCAAGCCGATTAGACGTGCAACCATTATTCCAAGCGGTAATGCGCTCGGGACAACTGTTCCTGAAGTCATGACCGTTGAGGCTGCAGCAGCAGCTGCGGCAATGGGATATGGTGGTACGAGCTGGGATATGCATATTGTTGAACATGTGTTTAGAGTAAATCGCAGCACCGCAATAGCAGCAGCGCGGGCAAAGCTGAGGGGACAAGAAGAGGTACACGCTGAGGTAGCAACTATCCTGCAACTACAAAAAACGATTGATCAACGAGATGTGAATCGTGCTCGGGAAAATGTCAGAAAAAGGAGAAGAGGAATATTTGCTGTTGAAGTGCATGTGGAATCACCGGAAGGAAAAAAGGTAACCTATGAAGCAGAAACACAAAACGCAAATGTCCTTATTCCCAATGAATGGACCGTGCTCCCTCCGGTAAAAAAGACGAATCAATCGAAACAATCACAAAAACAAGCAGCACTGTATAAACGTGCAGCGTAACGTAAAAAACTGTCCTATCTTCCTCGTCTACCGGTGAAAAAATTTGCATTGACAAGGAAAAATGTTTTTCCGATCATCTCTCTTCGATTTTGTGGTGTTTGATCCTGCATGTACGTTGCCGTTACTGCACCAACAGCGAGTCGTCGGTTTATTCCTGCTTGCATTCGCTGCGCAGCGGCAACTTTTTCCGTTGTAGCACCTTTATTCATATATAAAACAGGATAGGTAATCGTGTTTCCCGAAGCATCAAGTGCCGTTCCTTTCACATATTCTCCTTGAAGTGCAACAGTAACGTCTTTCCCTTGCTGGAGTGCAGTAATCGTTTCTCTCGCCAGTGAGGAATCAACAGGGGCAGCAAGCAAAATTCCTTCTCCGGTTGGGTCAACATCAGTTGCTGCACGAAACATCGCAACGGTTCGAGTACTTAAATTACTAAAAGAAAGCTGGGTATTCAGAGAAGCAATTTGAGTATTAACTACTGTTTTCCCTTGTTTCACAGGAATAATAGTTGTTCGCATTTGTAAAAGATCAGGATACTGTTCATTAAGATACTGCGAACGGTGTGTGATTAAGTCCCTTGGTTTTATAATCCGAGGACTTGGTTTTTGATTTGGATTGGTATCAACGGGAATATCAGTATTCGAGTTGGTAAGTGCTTCCCAAATATGGGGTGCCTCAATAACCCCGATAACAACTGCGAGACCTGCTCCGGCTTTTACCCACCATTTATATCCGCCTTCTCTCTTCTCACTCATTGCGTGTCTAGTATACGCTAGTTTAAGAAAAAAGCAAAAATTGATAATGTATCTATTTCGACTGATTAGGTATAATATTCATAATGCTCGCGCGAGAACAATTTATTTCTGGAAAAGAACAACAAATTGAAGGTCTACAAAAACGAACTATTGCAGCACTTGAGCAAAAATCACCGATTGCTATTACTCGGGAAGATGCTCTGGGAGATCGGATTATCATGGTTGGTGCAGCTCGTTATGTATTAGGCAAATTATGTGATGCACGCGGAATTCCTATTCATAATATCCATCTTGTTGAACGAATGTACCAAGTGCCAGGTGAACGGACCGTTGTGTTAGGAGTAGAAACGGAAACAATTGCAGGGCCGTTAGCAGATCATGCCAATGCTCATATGTTTCAGGGAGAAATAGAACGACTTGCCTCTGCACTTGGCGTCGCACTTCCTCCTGATTATCAAAAGCAAGTACCGCTTCTTGCCCGAACAGATGTTCCTCCGTTTACGAAATATGATACTGAGCTTGTTGATCAGGAGATTGCCAGATTAACTGATTTTCTTACAACAAACGGAAAAACGTTATATATTCTTGTCCAGACTGGATCAATTGAACAAAAACGTTTGAATGATTTGCAAATGCGTGAGGTAGCACTCGCTATCAAAGAAACGTATCCCAATGGTTATCTCGTTGCAATGAGTGATCGAAATTTTCAAGCTGGTATGCAGAATCAGCAAGTTCCAGTTTACGCTGATGTTGTTGATGAGGTATTTGTCGCAAATGATATGAATAAGCGAATTGCCTATGGTGCTGTGTGTGAGGAAGCATATAGTACCGATAGTGCCGGAGCATGGATTTTAGCAGCAGGAATGGCATACCGCCATACTCCCGTTGGTGAATTACCCCTCCATAAACTCCATATTCTCTATACGCTGGGAACAAAAGAAAAACACGCAATACCTGGTGCTGACATTGTGGAAAGCGATGCACTGGAACATTATCGAGAAGAATTTGGTGGGCAACCTTCACTTGATTTTCTTACTCGTGCTGGACCATTAAATCCGGGTGATTATGAACAGTTCTTTTATCTCAAAGAAAATCCTGGCGCAACCGCTGAAAGTTTTTTTTATTCTGACTATAGCTTACCGCAAATAGCTGAGTCAGATGTACGAAAATTTATTCACCATATTCGCTCTGCTTCATAAACAAAGTAATCCATAAATCTACCATTCATGCTGAATAAAAAATACCTCCTTTCAGCATTTTTTCAGTAACGAGGTCTACGATATTTGTATGCTTCAATGGAAGGAGGTGAAATAGTTCATGAATAATAAAAAAGTACTGCTACCAGTTTTCGTGATTTTAATTGCAAGCGGAATTTTTTTCATCGGAAGTCAATTAGTGAATGCGCAGGCAGATTCCTCAGGACTTGCTGCGGCAATTGCGAGTAAGTTTAATCTCAAAGAGGCTGATGTGCAAAATGTCATTACTGCCTATACAAAACAGCAACAAGCAAGAATGCAACAAACAATGAAACAACGACAGAAAAGCCATCTCGATAGTCTGGTAAGTCAAGGAAAAATAACGAGTGATCAAGAAACACAAATTCTTCAAGAATTAGCAAGAGTTCAAAGTCACTATAGTCCAAGTACTATGCAATCGATGACGCAAACACAACGACAACAAGCAAGACAAAACGAAATAAATACGCTTACGCAATGGGCAAATTCGAACGGTATTAATCCTCAATACGTTCTTCCGTTTGGTGGTCATCGAGGTGGTTGGAATAAACTCATGGTTTCACCAGCATTATTAACCACGCCCTAATCATAGGTAACAACAAAAACAAAATACTTTCAGCGGTGCGCTGAGAGTATTTTTGTTTTTCAAATAGGGAAAAAAGCATGTGAACTAAATACCCTATATTAATTGCTTTTTTCTTCTCATTTTGGTATAGTTTGTACCTTCTATGGTAATGTATATTCGAAAAGAAGCAGTTCGGGAACAAACACTTGCGGAACAAAGCAGCAAACCTGAACAACGAGTTGCACATAATAGAGCTGCGTACTATTTACACCTCCTTGCTGATCGCTTAACTGAACACGGATTTAGTAATATTCTTCCTGGGGTTACTACTCTTGCTGAATATGAACAGGTTCCAGGAAGGCGAACGAATTGGCTTGCTGCTCGATTTGAGCAATATGCAGAAGGAAGAATTGATGCAGAAGGAGTATTAGCCGCGGAAGCAGCAACACTTCTTTCCTCTCTTAATGAGCGAGTTGAACAGTCTGAACAAACAAAACTTCCTATACGACGAGGTAATTTACAAGAAGTTCCACCTGATACCTTTGGATATCATTTGCGTACGGTTCGTGAATATCACCAACTGACCCAAGGCAAATTAGCCGAAAAAAGTAACTATATGCGATCAGAGATTTCTGAATATGAACAGAATCGCACCCAACCATCGCTTCCCCGTGTTGCTCATCTTATTCAAAGCGCGGGAGCACGATTTACCGATCCCCATATTCTCCAAATTCCCAGGATATATCTTCAATCTCTTGGGCAGATGCAGTTTACTGAAAATCAGTTTGCTCCGGTTGATATTCAACGGGAAGTATCACGAATAAAAATTTTAGATTCAGAAAATACCTTTGGAACCTATATGCGGCAACTCCGGGAAGATATGCAAAAAAAGGAAGACATGTATCAATATGAGTTTGCCAAAGCGATGGGAATAAGTCGTGATGGTTTACGTGAGCTTGAAGCTGGCATAAAACTTCCCAGTATTAATACGCTTTTTACCTGGTTTCAAGCATTACGACTATCTCCTGAATCTCTCGCGTTACAAACGGCATGGGTCTTGGCTCTTGATGCCGGGATCAATCGCGTCAATACAAAAAGAAAAAATGAATAGATAATCGAGGTGATTTTCTTAGGGCAATCTGTTACCTGCGAATTACTCCATTCGTTTATAACAGAGAGATTAAAAGAAAATGTTGAGCCTTTTTCTTTCTCGTTTTCAGCTCAAATAAACCAATATCAAAACTTGGGAAGGTTTTTTAATTTGCTTTTTTAACTCGATAGAAACGGGTAAATACCTTATTTCTATTTTCCTTTAGCTTGCCTCGTAGTAATGAAGGAAATGCCTCTCCGCCAACCATACTCTTTCTTTACAATTTATCAATTGTAGCCTATAATGTATCTTTATGAAAAAAGATCAACATCGAAGCATGTCCCTTATTCCCGCAGTAACAAGTTTGGTACAGCACTATCTATCTCGTTCAAAAACGAATCGGGAAATGATAACCACACAAGGTCATGAAACAATGCAAGGAGCACCCATTGCTGCGGTTCGGCTCGCACAAGGAACGAAAGCAATTGCTATTTATGATCAAGGACATCATGTGCTTCATGCACAACAGGGTGATCTTCCCCAAGGAGACACAGAAGACGTATCAAGGCGTCCCCGTGTATTACAACTTGATGATTTTGACTCCCTGCGGGTGTTACAAGTAGGTATTGATGAAGGAGTGCAATTGCGTGTTGCATCATCTATTCATACGACACCCAAACGAGATTTTGCGATAAAAGCAACTGATATGACGCATGAGGTGAAAACAGAAAGTACTCTTACAGTGAGTGAAACTGATATGCTTCATCTGTTTGCAGGGGATACAGGGGGTATTGTCGTATTTAGTGGGTTTCATCTTCCTGAGGAACATGCATTACTCATTGAGCAAACAAATGGCGCTGAAAAAAAAGGAATACTCTTATTTACCAGACCAAGTAACGGTATTGTTACCGAAGCCATGGAAGCAGATTCAGCAGTGGGGCTCAACATTTTTTTAGAACATATGATTACGCAATTAGAAGCAACGAGCGATACTCCGTTAGTAAAAGAAGCAATGACTGCGCTGCGATCAAGTATTGAAACCGAAAAAATAGATTTTGGAGGGTCTGCAATCCGGCAAAATATTTTTAGACTCCAAACGTTAGCAAATGCGCAATTATCCTCGATTACTCATGAGCAAAAATATTATGATTTTCTTATCGAATATGTTCCACAATTTCCTCAAAGTGGCATTCGTCGGAATGCATTGTGGCTTCTGTATGGCAATAAGCAATCTCCGCAACAAGCGGTTGATTCCATTTTGATTATCGGGTCAAAGAAACAAAAAGAAAAGAAGCAAGAACCTCCAACCTTTGAAGAACAAGTTGCAACCCGCTTACAAACAGAGCATGCGAGATTACTCTGGGGAACTGTTACCCAAAATCGCTTTCATCGAACGGATAATGAAGTAACTCGAGCATTTTGGAATCATCTTGTTCATATAATACAAACCGCAACGACTGACGCGGATTTTGCAGATGTCCAAACGTTACTGACCGCAATGTTTGATGAGTCCCATGATTACCGATATGAGCATATATCCTTTTCCTATCAACCAACTGAGGAAATACCATTGCAATTTGGTCCCAAAAATCCAAAACGAGAACACTACCAATACCGTAATGTCCGTACGATCAAATTACAAGAAACTTTTGCTGTTATGATAATGGACCGACACGAAACGCTCGAAAAACAAAAAAAGAAACCACGGAGAATGTGGAGATCCTCATAACAGACTTTTGTTCACTGAGAGAAGTATCCTATCATTACCCTCTTCTGGGCTTTACAAATACCCGATTGTTAAATATTTTCTGATAATCAGCATGGAACATTTTTCCGAATGCTTCAAGTAAAGTTCGTACCGATTTAATATTTGGGCATGTGCGTATATTTTTTTGCGTAACGGGTATATTGCTATTACTTTGGAGCATATGCATAATGAGTTCCTCCCCTTCTCTATTGGTTCCTGTTGGAATTCTTGAGTAGGATTGTTCATCCTCATTTTTCCGTAACTGGAATGCTGAATGTCTCAAAAAGTACGAAAATGCTGATTGTGGTTGTTTTACTGAGTCAGACTCAGGGAAAAGTCTTATCATGCGCGAATCAAGCTCTGCCAAGGAACTCACCCGAGATGGAAAATCATGTCCTGCTGCAAAGACTGCATCAGCGGAAGAAGACATATGAAATTCAGGATCTACGACCGCGTCAATTTCAGGTCCGAACACTGCAGCCATACCGATCATTGGTATCCCCAGTCCGAAAAATAAGCGATTACTGTTAGAAATTACCAGCCCTAATTGGGAAGGATGGTATCCCCACAGACGGGCTAATGTTCGTACATCAGTGGGATTTGCTTTTTCTAAAAAAGCGTTCCAAACTCCTGGAGCATTCAGCCGGGTGCATTCATATAAATATGCTTCAATCTGTAACCACGGGGGTGTACGTTGCAGTACTGCAGGAACATTTATTGCTTCAATGAGCTCAGTGAAAAACTGATAATTATGTGGTTGATAGGTAAATTCTGCATGGAGTGCAAGAAAAGCATCAATGGGTTTCACTTGCTGAACTATTTTTGCTACCTGATTTTCAGCGCGTTCAGCATGTGCCACAGCACTATCATACCGATAATTTTTTAGTAAATTCAAATGTCTTGTTATCTACCCATGAGCGTACCACTCACTATTTGATCCACTTTGATATAATATCTCTTTATGTATACTCCCAATCATCTGAAACAGATACCTCCTGGAGAAATTCCCTGGGGTGTTGTTACGAACCGACATCTTGTTCCCCATGTGGCTTGGTATGAACCCCAAACAAATTTATCTTCTGTTGCACGATATGCATATCATCAATTTGATCGTGGAAGAACTATCCAACAAGAGCAAGTCGTTGCATTAACAAATGGCAAAAAACGTGTCCTCGAATGCGTGACGTTGGCAAATGGTATCCGATATGCCATGGTCCGTGACGCTCAGACACATGCGTATGTATTTACTGCTAAAGAATTTGGTGGAGTTAGCGTTGCAAAAGAGAATAATCGAGCGTGGACTACTGATGCGTGGTTTGTTGGAAGAACACGACACCCTTTCATGATTAATGGGACTGAACTGGAAAACAAATATGTATTAGTAGATTTTACAGTTTCTGAAGCAACGGGAGACAATCCTCGTAGATGCACGTCCATTGTTAAAAAAAATAGAGAACAGATACGAGACGGGCAACCAATTGCATATCATGAACTTCGGTATCAAGTTGATCCTCTCAGAGAAACATTTCGAATGGGTTATAGCTATCGTCAAGCCGATCAGCATGTTGGCATTATTCTGAAACCTCAACTTCAACAAAAATTCTCTGATGAAAATACGCAAGAAATACTTTTTGAACGTGTTTCAACATCGGGAAATATGACATCCCAAATCAGACTTTTTTTTTCTCCTGATGGAACCATTACTTCTCTTTCCGTGAAAGGCGCCCAAGCTTTTGCCAACAAAACAAGCCTGCGCGAAGGAGAAGCTAGATCTACAAACATGCTTGATTCAGTTACCTTTTCAAAAGAAGATTTAGCGAGTGAAGTAAACCACCAACGGTTAGAACGACTCTTTGGCATAACGTTTCCCTACCCCTTAACGCTTGATGTTGGATTAACCATTGAAAAATTGCTTCGTAATATTGACGCAAAGACCTTACGTGATCCACGCCAATTACTCGTTTTCCATCACGCATTGCCAGCCCAATTTGTAAAAGTATAATCATTCTCCATCTATCTTCGTCGTTGTGATGTTCGAAAAAATCAACGTTGGAATGTCTGTTGATACTCACCTCGATGGTAAGGAATCCTGTTGAGAAACAAACTGCACCACCATAAACTGCTTTCTACTTCCGTACCGCCGTTAACAAGAGTATTCCCCTACCGAGCTATTACCTGCTATAATAAAACTTCATGATAAAAGGAAACCGAAACTTACTCATCATCGCACTTATCGCCATGGTCAATATGTTAGGATATGGCATAATCATTCCTATTCTCTACTCATATTCCAAAAAATATGGGCTTTCAGATTTTGAGAATGGACTACTTTTTGCGCTCTTTTCCATTTGTCAGTTTATCTCAACCCCGATTATTGGACGCCTTTCTGATAAATACGGACGACGGCCCATGCTGCTTGTCTCAATATTAGGAACAGCACTTTCTTTTTTTATGATCGCCTTTGCTCCCAATGCCATTTTTCTTTTTATCTCTCGAGCGCTTGATGGTCTTACTGCGGGAAACATACCAGTCGCTTTTGCTGTTATCTCTGACTCAACGAAACCCGAAGATCGACCAAAAGCATTTGGATTTATTGGTTCAGCATTTAGTTTTGGATTTGTTTTTGGGCCGGCAACTGCTGCATTAACGGTGGGATTTGGTCAAGCATTTCCATTTATTGTTGCCGGTATCATTTCCCTTATTGCCGTCGCGTTAACCTATCTCTATTTACCTGAAACAAATCAGCATATGGGGGAAGTGAAAAAAGGAAAATTATTTGATTTTCCGAAAATGTTTCATACGTTATTTGACCCAAATATTGGTATTACTTTCGTCATTTCTCTGGTCTTTTTTCTTGCTTTTTCCTGCGCAATTATTTATGGATTTCAACCATTCACCATTCGTATTTTGCGAGTTACTCAATTCCAAAATGCGCTGCTGTTTACGGTGTTTGGTGCGATTGGACTTATCTCACAAACTTTTTTCGTTGGAAGAATTTCAAGAATCCTTGGAATAAAGCGAGCATTTACCTCCTCAATGACTGTCACTGCGCTTTCGTTTGTATGTATGTTTTTATCACATTCGTTGCTTATTTTTGTTGGAGCGATGATTCTTTTAGCATTAGCTAACAGCGTTGTGCAAACACTCATTCCCGCTATTTTATCCCAACAAGCTGACGCAAAATCACAAGGGTCAGTTATGGGCTTGAATGCTTCCTATCAGAGTGTCGGTATGATCATTGGTCCCATACTTGGTGGTATCATTGCGACCATTTCCATTCCATTAACGTTTTTAGTGGGTGCAGGTTTGATGCTTATTTGTATTCTTCTCTCATTTCAGGTTCTTCGCGTCCATATAGCGAAACAATCCGCTTTTTAATCGGTGAGCACAGATGCTATGCAATCTTATACTGTTTTCGTTCAGAAGACGTAGGAAAACGTGTTGCAATAAATCGCCATCCATTTGTGGTTGCTCCACTTACTCCATTAACAATCGGCCCATAAATCCAAAATCCAACTACAGAAAAAACTTTTTGATCGGTAGCTGACTTGAGTTCTGAAATCATATTTGCATGATGCGCATCATCTTCCCAACCGCTTACTGCTCGTCCTGTTTGATTTTTATACTCCTCCCTATTTAACAGTAAAATGTTAGATAACTCATCAACACGAGCTTCGCGAGGTATACCAGCTTCATTCGTGACAAGCCCTTGGTAGGACGCAGCAACTAATTCAGTTATTTCACCGGGAGCTGGAGTAATACCGAGATCGTTATTGATATGCGTATTTCTGGTATAGATCGTTTCAGCATCTAAAATAACAGGATTTGTGAAGTTTTTGAGTAAACCGATTTGGCCTTGTAACGAATCGGTGGGTAAAGTTGGAAATTCATTGACAAACGTAACCCGAGCATCGTGAATCTGTTGTGATTGCGGGTTTTCATATTGCCAGAATTGGATACCTCTCCGAATTGCTTCCTCAGCTGATACCAAACCGAAACTAATTCCAATGGCAGCTGCAACACGTAGGAAGGTTCTTCTACTTCTACGCGGTTGATAAATCCCCGTATTTAAATTCTCTCGTCCCGGGTCATAGCGAGTTAACCGATCTCGTGGATTCATAGCATTATCTTTTTCTAGCGAATGTATTATAGGACAGTTAGGTTAGGATAACAATTTGACAAAAACCCATGAAAAATTTACCTCTTGACGAGTATGGATAATTACCGTATATATACATTATGGCAAACAGAGTAGTACATTTTGAAATAGAAGCAAAGGATAAAAAAAGAGCAACCGAGTTTTATGCGAAAGCATTTGGTTGGAAAATGGAAGTACAACCAGAAGAATACGGTGGATATGTGATCGTAATCACTGGTGATCCTAAAGAACCAGGAGGAATTAACGGAGGCATCTATCAGGAGCAGACAAAATTACTGAATGCTTTCTCCTGCGTAATTGCAGTTGATGATGTTGACAAAGCAATAGCTGATGTAAAAGCTGCTGGTGGAAAAGTTTTCGCGGATAATAAAACACCTGATGGAAAAGCTTTAGGTGAAAAAATAGATATTCCTGGAGTTGGCATATATGTAAAATGCGAAGATACTGAAGGAAACCGTTTTACACTTCTCCAACCATCTCCCGACATGCCTAAAGCGTAATGCGTCTCAGATTCTTATATTTTTGGTATTACCTATTGGTTTGTGAAAAATTGCGAAAACAAAATAGAGTGCAAACGTAAGTAATTGTTTCTCTTTCCTCAATTTAAAAAAAAATTTACGTTCATCATGTCAGAGAAAATGCTTGTTTGTTAATGGAATATGTGCTGTTAGAACTGTCGGAAAAAACGGGGAATTCTCAACATTCTAATCCGAAACCTTCGTTGTGGTATCGTACTTGAGGAACTACTATTCCCTTGGGGAATTTGGGTACCTGTTGGTGTCGCCGCGTCATATTGCGATCCAGGGAACGGAGAATAGCTGCCAACTCCCATACCATGTCGTCTCCATCCAAATGGATTTTGATCATAGGCAGATTGAGAGGTATTTGCTTGGTTTGCTGATCGAGTGACGGAAAAACTTGTCCCATCACTTGTCAGCGAAGATGGTGTTGCAAGTGTTTGCCCTTGCCCATTAATCATAGTGATCGGATGGACGTTACTTTGCGTAAGTGTTACCGGACTTCCGTTTTGCGTCGTTGAACCATTTGTAAAAGAAATACTTCCAAAATTATCCAATGGTAAAATACCTCTTCCTGTACTTGGGGCTTCTTCAATCCATTCAGCAGAAGAAAGGGATGATGAGTAAGAAGCAGTGGTAGAATATGTATTTCCGTTCGTATTATCTTTAAAAGCAATTTGCCATTGATTCGGTGAGGTTTGTGTTAAAGTAACCGTCACGGAATCACCTTGGGAAACCGTAACAGGAATAGTTTGCGAAACATCGGGAAGTAATTCATAAAAAGCAGCAGTCGTTACTTGTCCACTGTGACTAATAATATTTTGTGTGCCACTCTGAATTAAATCAGCGCTGGTTATTCCTCCAATACCCACCCATGTCGCGTCAGCTGAAGTATGAGTGCTCCTTGTTACTGATGGAATAGTCCACGTACCACTCACTGAAGTAAATTGTCCTGTGGATGTTGCATACCCTGCCCAGTTGCGTGATGTTCCTGAATTTGCAGGAATATATGCTGCTTGGGGGTTAACCAATTGTGTCAGAGAAGGAGTTGCCGTAATGCTTGCCGCAAGTGCTGCAAGACTAACTAAATACATTTTCCACTGGGTAACTATTGAGGGTAGCATAGGAGTTTTTTATATACTATTACCCGAGAATACTAAACAAAAATGCTGAAATTAAGCTGAATAAAATATGTTTAAAAAATCGTTCTATGCGTGAACAAGTTTTTTTTGGAACGAGAAAGAAGCTCCTGTTAATACTCCTGCTGCGAGAACAAATAGCCACAATCCGAATTGTGAATATCCACTTGTCGTCACAATTCCCATACCAAAGAGAAATGCCCCAATTGCAATTTGGATACTGCTTAAAAAAAGTTTTGCCTGGTGTTTACTTCCTTGACTAAAATAGAGTAACACTGTTGAGCCAAGGCTTATCA
>CAYQEE010000006.1:12823-89541 GCA_964416445.1 uncultured Gammaproteobacteria bacterium | reverse complement strand
TATCCCCTTACACCATCCAAGAGGGGGGAAGAGGAAAATCATTTTTTGAAAATAAAATGCCCTAATGCCCAAAAAGACGGAGCAAGAACTGACATCATTTTTATTCCTAACCATATTGTTTCCCATAGAGACATCTGCTGTATTTGAATAATGAGCAAGTTAATATCGACTTTCATATTCATATATATTTATCATCTTGAAAGAAGGCTTTTTGTTTTATATACATAATTTGACCTATATTCTAATCATAGCTGTTTTCTTCAATTTTCTTGCTTCTAAAGAGAGGTTTGCAACATCCAATCTAGTAGGCAAACCATTACTAAAAGCCAATATGGTTTTATTTACTCCTATCATCTAGCAAGAATGCTTTTTTGTCATTTATTTGAAGGGATAGGTGCCTCAATATTGCTCACGTTCCTTTTGGGCCGTAAATCTGCCAATATTTACTCTCTTGATTTTTGTTCGTTACCATTTATAACCAAAATATGACCGTTAAAGAAGCTCTTAATAGAGGTAATAATATTATTAGAGTCTCCACTGTTGCGCTCGCAGGGTTTGCTTTTGCACCAGAAATGTTTCATAAGACGAATGGGCAATAATCGATTTTCTCGCTCAGTTATACCTATTATTTTGATTGCTTTATCACTCGCTGTAAAAATTTTCGCTCTTTATTTGGAACAAGGAGATGTAGCAGATCTTGGTGATGATTTCAGAACCTTAGTACTTTTTATTCTCTCGTTTCTCTTCATCGTACGGGTAACTCACGACCGAATAGTCACAAAGCGGCAATACCATTCATTTTCTTCAAGAGGAGTATAGGTGAAACGATAATCATGCTATAATAAATAAGCATGACGAGCGCGACAATTATTAAAAAATATATATCATTTTTTGAAAGCAAAAAGCATCAACGAATTGCTAATGCACCTCTTGTACCACTTAATGATCCCACAACTCTTTTTACTAGTTCTGGAATGCAACCTCTAGTACCCTATCTTTTGGGAGAAACACATCCTCAGGGAACACGTCTTGTTGATGTCCAAAACTGTTTTCGTGCAGTTGATATCGACGAAGTTGGTGACAATCGCCACACAACATTTTTTCGCATGTTAGGAAATTGGTCATTAGGAGACTATTTTAAAAAAGAACAACTGCCTTGGATCTATAATTTTTTAACTCATGAACTTGGATTTGATCCAAAGAGACTCTATGTCACGATATTTCAAGGGAGCGACACGGTACCAAAAGATAATGAATCAGCAATGATATGGGAAAGTCTTTTCCGTGAAAAAGGACTTAACCCGAAAGAACGAATTTTTTCTTATGGCGCCGAAAAAAATTGGTGGTCACGCAGCGGTATTCCTGAAAAGATGCCTGCTGGAGAACCGGGAGGACCAGATAGCGAAATATTTTATGATTTTGGAGCAGAACTTAAGCTTCACGAAAAAAGTCCCTATAAAGATAGCCCATGTCATGTTAACTGTGATTGTGGACGATTTATTGAAATATGTAATAGTGTTTTCATGCAGTATAGAAAAAATTCTGACGGGAGTCTTACACTCCTTCCCAAACCTAATGTTGATTTCGGAGGTGGCCTTGAGCGTCTCCTTTTGGCACTCGAAAACCAACCAGATGTCTTTCAGACATCCCTATTTGCTCCTATCATTGCTTCTCTCACTGAGCAAACAGATCAACCTTATGAAGGGAATGAACGCGCAATGCGGATTGTTGCCGATCACTTAATTGCTGCGTCTTTTATTACGCTTGCAGGAATAAAACCATCAAACAAAGAACAAGGATATATATTACGTCGATTAATTCGTCGAGCAATCGATCATCTCTATACTTTGAAAGAAATAGCTTTGACTCCTATTTTGGAAATCATCGCATCGCAGTATCATGAAACTGATCATGCAATTACTGAACAATTTGAAACAATTAAATTTGTCATACTTGAAGAGGAACAAAAATATGCACACACAAGAAATGAAGCCAAAAAATATATTGAAAAGAAATATCAAGGAAAACAGACAGGTGATGAACTTTTAGGGAAAAAAGAAATTACCCCTGATGATGCTTTTATACTCTATTCTACCCATGGTCTCTCGCCTACTCAAATAAAAAGTTTAGGGTATGAGTTCGACGAGCAAACATTCGCTGAAAAGATGAAAGCCCATCAAGATCTCTCTCGTCTTGGCTCAAAACAAAAATTTGCTGGAGGATTAGCCGATCATCAAGAGTTAACAATCAAAGGACATACAGCAACCCATTTGCTTCAACAAGCATTACGAGACATCTTTGGAAACAATGTTCATCAAACGGGATCAAATATTACCACCCAGCGTCTCCGCTTTGATTTTAATTATACTCAGAAAATAACTGACGAGGAAATTAAACAGCTAGAAGTTATTGTGCGAGAAAAAATTGCTGCGAATTTACCTGTGCACTTTGAAATGCTACCATTACAGAAGGCCAAGGAAATTGGAGCTATTGGTTTGTTTGATGAGAAGTACTCTGATAAAGTAAAAGTATACTTTATTGGAAATTATTCAAAAGAATTTTGTGGAGGTCCACATGTTGCAAGAACGAGTGAAATTAAATCATTTAAAATTACGAAACAAGAAAATATTGGCCACGGTCAAAGGCGATTGTATGCCGTGGTATCATAATTATAATCTATGAAACTGCCTTTTTCGCTAACCTTCGGAAAGAAGGAAATTAAAAACCACTTTTTAGCACTTTTATTTCAAGATGAGAAAATAGGTGCTGTTGTGTTTGAGGAAACAGCAGGAACTATTCAAGTAATTAGTCATGCTGAAGAGCATTTTACCTCATCTCTTGAAGAAGCTCCGTTTGATGAATTGCTCGATATTATTGATAAAGCAGTCAGTACAGCTGAGGGAACGCTCAATGAAGGAATTCAAACAGAAAAAACAGTATTTGGAGTTAAACAAGAGTGGATATCTGAAGGGAAAATAAAAAAAGACTATCTTATACGCTTAAAAAAAGTATGTGACGAATTACAACTACAACCTATTGGCTTTCTTGTTTTTACCGAAGCGATTATTCATTTACTCCAAAAAGAAGAAGGAGCTCCTGTATCAGCCATCCTTGTTGAAACGGGAAAGAAACTTATTGACATATCAATTATTCGAGCAGGAAGAATTGTAGCAAACAAAAAAATCCCTTTTACCACTCCTGTCCCACATGCAGTAGATGAGGCACTGAAACAATTTAATGATATTGAGATTTTTCCATCTCGTATTATTCTTTTTGATAGTGATAATAATGAAAAACTTTCCCAATCGTTTATTCATCATTCTTGGAGTAAAAGTCTTCCTTTTTTACATATGCCTCAAGTTACGATACTCCCACAAGGTTTTGATACAAAAGGTGTCCTTTACGGAACTGCTACGCAAATGGGATTCGAAGTTTCAGATGTTGATTTCCGGACACCAATAAAGACAATTGCCCCTCAACATGATAAAAAAACATTTATTCCACAAACAGACATACGTGATAATCTAGAAAATCCTGAAACACTTCAACAAACTGGAGCATTACAAAAGGAGGAACAATTAGAGGAAGAAGTATTGGGGAATAAACCACATAATGATCCCGAATTTGCAATCCAAACGTCAGATGATATGATATTACATGACTCAGTGAGCGCTGATTATTTCGGATTTATCAAAAACGGTGATATTACGAATGAAACAAAATTAGGGAAGAAGACGCATTTTACTATTAATGCACCTTCGGCAATCATTGATCAAGCAATTGCCGAGATACCCGAGGAAGTAAAGGATGATGAGACCGAATTAAATAAACCTGATGGAGGTCTACCCGTGAACAGCATGCTCTTGTTTGACGGAATTAAAAAAGGCATAGCAAATATAAAAGACAATTTTTCTTTTCAAAAATTTTTTCAAAAAAAACGAAGAACGTCAATTGGTCAACCAAAAGAAACTATTAGCACAGCAAAATCCTTTCCTAAAAGACTACTTATTCTACCTCTCTTGCTTATTCTTATAATCGCAGGATTTGTGTGGTATGTTACTGCAGTAGCAGCAAATGTCATAATAACTGTTTCACCAAAAGTTCTCGAAGATAAGGAACAGGTTACTTTTGCAGTAGGCGGTAGTAGCGATAATAGTAAAAATATTATTGCTGCTTCAGATATACAAGTACAAGAACAAGGAACGCTCTCACAAGATGCCACAGGGACAAAAGCAGTTGGAACTCCTGCAAAAGGTTCGATAACCATCTTTAGTATCTTCACTAATTCAACAAATATTCCTCAAGGAACAAAATTAACTTCTGATAATGGATTAGTGTTTACATTAACTAATGCTGTTAACGTTGGTTCATTTTCAGGAGATATTTCTGACCCACCAGTAACAATCTCCAACGTCTCAGTCACCGCGAATGATATTGGCCCAAACTATAATTTACCTTCAGGTACAAAATTTACGATTAATGGACTCGATAAAGGAAGCATCAGTGCAAAAAACGATGCTGCTTTTAGTGGAGGAACTCAGCAAAATATTACGGTAGTTTCTCAAAAAGATGAGGATGCACTCGTAAGCAATCTTACCAAAAATCTTGAAACAAAAGCACAAACTGATATTTCAAATACTGCTGGTAATGACAAAGTTGTATTACCTTTCTTTACCAAAGAAGAAGTAACGAAAAAAACATTTAGTAAAAATGTTGGAGACCAAGCGAAATCAGTAAGCCTTGATGCTACGATTACCTATCATAGCGCAAGTTATACAAAAAATGATTTACAATCATTTTCTCAAAGCATATTCCAAGGAAAAATTCCTTCCAATTCGACACTCTCACCAAATGGTATACAAGCAACGGTAAGTGATCCAAAGAACGATAATCAGTCGTTTCGTGGATCATTAGATATGAAAGCGTCATTCCTCCCGAAACTTGATACACAAACCATTACCCAAGATATTACGGGAAAATCGTTCAATCAAGCACAATCCATTATTCAAAAATATCCGCAAGTTTCTAATGTCGCTATACAACTCCAACCTAATATTCCATTCTTACCTAAATTACTTCCTCGGTTCTCTAAGAATATTCATGTGAGTATAACGAATGAATAAAGTTTACTATAAAAAAACAAAAAAAATAAACAAAAAGTTACTTATTCGTCTCTTTGGAGTGGTACTGACGTTCATCGGACTCGCCATGTTCCTCTATATTTTTACACCAATAATTATATGGCAATTTACCTTATCTCCAGCATTTGCGTCTGAGAAAATCGCTATTCCCATTCCCCAGTATTCACTGCTTACCCCAGGAAGCATTCAAAGTTTATTGAGTTCGCAAGTACAAGCTCTAGGCGGAGGAAACCTTGATGATGCTCGAAACTGGTTTCCGAGTTATATTTACAAAACAATGAATGCAAGAATTGCATCATATGCAATCTCTATTCCACGACTTGGGATAGCTAATGCAATTGTTTCAACGCGAGATACTGATTTAGGACAACATCTTGTTAATGTCCCCGGTACGCCGGTTCCTCCTGATAAAGGAAATACTGTTATTGAAGGACATTCCACGCTTCCTGCACTATATCAGCCTGGTAATTACCATACCATTTTTGCGAATGTCCACCAATTACAAATTGGAGATGAAATTCTTGTTAACGTTGCGAACATTACCTACACATATAAAATATTTTCAATAACTATTGTTGATCCGACAGATACATCACCGCTTGACCAAACTTTTGACGACAGTTATCTTACTATTATTACCTGTACACCTCCAGGAACTGTATGGAAAAGACTGATTATTAAATCACGTATTGAACAATTATGATCGATCAAAAAGAATTAGCACTTGAAACAATTCGGAAAAAATTGCTTGGCAAACAACTCACCTACAAAGAGATTTATGCGGTAATGGATGAGATTGCACATAACAAGCTTGGTGATATTCTTACAACGTATTTTGCAGCTTCAGGATATTCGAAAGGATTCACTGATGAGGAACTTTATTTTCTCACAAGAGCAATGGTAGAAACTGGCGAGTCATTACATTTCCCTGGAATTGTCGCAGATAAACATTCGGTTGGTGGTGTTCCAGGAACACGAACAACATTGATCATTATTCCCATTATCGCAGCCGCAGGATTTACCATTCCCAAAAGTTCATCCCGAGCAATCACGACTCCCGATGGGACAGCTGACGATATGGAAACAATTGCTCATGTTGAATTTTCTAAGCAAGAAATCTTTGAAATCGTTAAAAAAACAAATGGTTGTATTGTATGGGGCGGCAGTTTCCATATCGCTCCGGCAGATGACGTTTTAATTCATGTCGAAAAACCACTCCTTTTTGAAAGCTATGATAAATTCATTGTTTCTATTATGGCTAAAAAAATAGCATTCGGATCTAACCATGTCGTCATTGACTTACCTATTGGACAACATATGAAAGTACATACAAAGAAAGATGCAGCAATTGTAGAACAAAAATTTTTATATATAGCTAAAAAATTTGGAATTCAATTGCAAGTTGTCAAACACGAAACGTTAGAGCCAGCTGGTCGTGGAATAGGTCCTATCCTTGAGACGAGAGATGCATTACGAGTACTCGAACAGGCTCAGGAAAGACCACTCGATTTAGAATTGAAAGCTCTTGAATTAGCAGGCACGCTTCTTGATTTATGCGTAAAAAGTCAAACCCCTGCGCAACAAAAAGAATTTTATCATCTCTTTAAAAATGGTTATGCTTGGGCCCACGATATCCTCACTTCAGGAAAAGCTCTTCAGAAAATGAAAGATATTATTAAAGCACAAAAAGGAAATCCCGAAGTTAGAAGTACGCATTTAACAAACCGACTAGGAAAATACTCGCTAGGAATTACTTCACAGGTAAGCGGTATGATACAGGAAATTAATAGTAAAAATGTCACTACCATCGCAAAGATTCTTGGAGCTCCTTATCAAAAAGGATCCGGAATCTATTTAGATAAAAAGATCGCAGAAAAGGTCTACAAAGGAGAGGTAGTCTATACATTATATAGTGAAAGCATGTATAATTTACAGGAGGCAAAAATGTCACTTAAGAACTTTCCCGTACTTACTGTATGAAAAAGCTATTTATTGTCATTATCCTTATTCTTCTCGCGTTATTAGGTTTTTACTTTTGGTGGAACAATGGAGAACGGCCTGCAGATCCAACAAACAAATCTCAAGTATCTTTTATTGTTCATCCCCAACAAAATATTCGAGATATTGGCTATGATCTAAAACGGGCAAACCTTATTCGAGATCCAATTGTCTTCTTTTTAATTATTAAACAAAAAGGACTTGATGGCAAAATTCAAGCGGGTAATTTCCAGTTATCTCCTTCTATGTCCTCCGCAGATATTGCTGAAGCATTAACCCATGGTACAGTTGATATTTGGATAACTATACCTGAAGGAATTAGAGCAACTGAAATTGCAGCGATCTTAAAAAATAAAGTATCAACGTACCAACCAAGTTGGGATAATACCCTCACTGCACAAGAAGGATACCTTTTCCCTGACACTTATTTATTACCAAAAGACGCTGATCTGAATACCATAATGACAGCAATGAAAAATAATTTTACGACAAAATATCAACAAGCTACTGCGCATACTGCATCAAAACTTACTCAAGATCAGGTTGTTACTCTTGCATCAATCGTACAACGAGAGGGAAAAACAGAGAGTGATATGAAGCTTGTTGCGTCAGTCCTTGAAAATAGAATGACAATAGGTATGCCTCTTGAAGTTGATGCAACAGTGCAATATGCATTAGGGTATCAACCAAAAGAAAAAAGTTGGTGGAAAAAAACGCTTACATTAGATGATTTAAAGATAAACTCTTTATATAATACTTATGTCAACCCTGGATTACCTCCAACTCCAATCTCAAACCCGGGAAGCTATGCCCTTCAAGCGGTATTGAATACACCACAAACAAGCTATTTATATTATGTCTCAGATAGTAGCGGAAAATTGCATTTTGCAAAGACACTTGAGGAACATAATGCAAATATATCAAAATACATACAATAAGACTGAGAATAAAAGAAAGATGAAATAGTTACCGTTTTACGCCTCTGAAGAACCGCTTTAATGATTTTGCTGGTGTTTTTACTTCTTCTGTTTTTGACACAGGACTTTTTCCTTCTTGAGCATACTCCTCAATAAAACTGTCATCTTCGTCAGATAATAATTCTCTCAATTCTGCGACCCCTTCAAATCCATTCTCAGTAAGTGTTTTTAATACTTCTTTCCCTTTTTTTGTGCCAAGAAGAAAAACCATCCCTCCACCAATAAGCGCTCCCAACAAAAACCCGTTGGAGAACCCTGAATTTTGATTATGATGTTTATGATCCCTATCCATTGATTTCCTCTTCTTCTCCTTTTTGACCTCTTTTTTTTCCTTTAAACATACTAACTAACGAAAGTCCTGTTTTTATTCCTCCCAGAACACTGGAAAAATTCTCAATAGGAGATGAAATACTTTCCGTTAATGCTGCTGCATCATCTAAAATTCTATTTACCTTACCAATTGTCCTTCGAAATTCTTTGAGAATTAAAAAAACTTGAATACCTAAAATAAGCAAGAGAAAACTTAAGATGATGACAACAGATAATAGGAGTATTTGGGCAGGGTCCATATATGTATACTACGCTAAGAATTTAATTTCTGTCAATAACAAAAAATTATTTTACCATAATATGACGAAGTACTTGTGATTTTTTCCCAAACTTATTCATTGCTTTAATAGTTATAGTCCGAGGACCAGTGAATACCATAATATCTTTCTTGAAAACACCATTTCTGTCAATAAAGACAGGCGTATCGTCAATAGTTACTGAAGTGTCTGGATCTGTTCTTCCAGTAATTGTTACTGTTTGCGCATTCACAACAGCATTTTCTTGAGGAGAAATAATTGAGAGTGGTGGGTTAAAGAATGCTGCACGATAGGCAAAAAAAAGAAACCCTCCAACAAAGATAAGACCAGCAATAATAAGTAGTGTCGTTGTTCGCAATCGGAAACCTGAGAAAACGAACTTCTTTCTTGCAAAACTATCTGGCAACACTCCTAGGAATTCGCGTTCATCAAACTCTCGTCGAAACAATGCTAAAATTTCTCGTTTAGGAAGTCCTAAAAATTCTGCGTAGTTTTTAATAAATCCTTGAATATACGCACTTGAAGGGAGCTTGTTATATTCCCCTTTTTCAAGCGCTTGAATAAATTTGGGTCTAATTTTTGTTGCTTTCGCCACTTCCTCAATGGATAATTTCTTTGATAAACGTTCTTGTGACAGTCTTTGTCCCACTGAGATCATAGCTACTATTGTACTCTCTCAAAGCAATTTTTGAAATATTTATATAACTGAGAGAATGAAGTTATGGAGTAGTCTGTGCTTGAATATTTTGAATTGCTTCTTCAGCATTTCGGAGCAGCACGTCACGCGGTTTTGATCCCTGAGCTGGACCAATAACACCAAGCTCTTCTAGTTGATCAAGAATGCGAGCTGCTCGTGCATACCCCAAGGAAAGTTTTCGTTGCAAAAGTGACGCTGATGCACTATCGTACTGGCAAACAATTCGAATAGCTTCTTCAACGAGAGCGTCATCACCTGTCTTTGCCGATGAAGTTGCTCCTGTCCCTTTTTTAATGAGAATTGGTTGTGAGGTTACCTCTTCAGTATAATTCACCACAGGATTTTTCTGCTTCATATATTCAACCAGTTTCTGTACTTCTTTTTCTGAAACGAATGCTCCTTGAATACGGTTTGGTTTTGCCTGATCAGGAGGGATATATAACATGTCACCTCTCCCCAGTAACTTTTCGGCACCAGGAGTATCGAGAATAACCCGAGAATCAGTTAATGAGGCCACATTGAAAGCAATTCGAGCAGGAATATTCGCTTTAATCAAACCCGTAATAACATCTACAGAAGGACGTTGTGTTGCAACTACCAAATGAATACCAGTCGCTCGGGCCATTTGAGCAAGTCGAGCAATTGAATCTTCAACTTCAACTGGTGCGTATGACATCAGATCAGCTAATTCGTCAATAAAAATAACGATATAGGGAAATGCTTGAAATCCAGATAGTTCATTATACGATTCTAAGTTTCTTACCCCACGCTCAGCAAAGATCTTATATCTTCGATCCATTTCGGCAATCGCCCATTTTAATGCAGAAAGAATTTTATCAGATTCAACAATTACTGGAGTTAATAAATGGGGAATACCGTTATAGCCAGTTAATTCAACTCGCTTCGGATCGATCATAATAAACTTTACTTCTGATGGACTAGCACGAAAAAGCATTGAAGTAATAAACGAGTTAATAGCGACAGATTTTCCGGATCCTGTTGTTCCCGCAATAAGTACGTGCGGCATCTTTCCTAAATCAGCTACCACAGGATTTCCTGAGACATCAAGCCCCATGGACACAGTCAGTTTCGATTTACTTTTCTGCATCGTATTTGACGCAAGCATTGTTTTTAACGTAACGACTTCAAGAGACCGATTTGGAATTTCAATACCAATAAGACTTCTTCCTGGAATGGGTGCTTCAATTCTAATTTGCCCTGTAGGAGCTTCTGTTGCTAATGCTAAATCGTTTGTTAATGAAGTAATTTTTGATACTTTTGTTCCTAATGCAATTTCCAATGCATATTGCGTAACCGCAGGACCTAAATTAACTTCAGCCACTCGTGCTTCAATACCAAAACTTTGTAATGTTTTTTCAATAACATTCGCTATTTTCTTAATATCACCACGTTCTGCTTTAAATCCAGATACTTCTTGTAATAATGATAATGGTGGATATTCCCAAATTCCTCCTTTTGTATTAGAAAGAATGTTGGTTACTAATTTATCAGATATTGCCATTGGTTGGGGTATTTCTTTTTTATTAATTACCGGAGGTTCTTTTATTGGTGTGGCAAACGCAGGAGCAACTTGTTTTGGATTCGTTTGTTTCATTGGTACTTGTTGCTTATTATCTTTCACAATCATCTTTTTAGATTTAAACATGCCTAAGGGAAGTAGTCTTCCAATTGCCTTCAAAAAAGCAAAGAAATAGGCAATAAGTTCGTCAATGGACGTATCAAGTAAGACAAGAACACCTATAACAAGTCCTGCTAAATAGACAAGATCAGATCCTGAAGTACCTAACATCTCCGAAAGAATTCCAAAAAGAGTTTGCCCCGCTGTTCCTGTTTTCAATAATCCGAGAAGCGATACGTAAGAAAGAACAAAACCAATGATAATATGGGGCCGAGAAAAAACAGTACGGATTCGTAAAAATAATAATCCCAATAAAACGGCGCTCAATGGAGCAAAATAGGCAAGTGAACCAAAATCCTGTTTTTGAAGATTATATACTTTCGTAAATAAATCACTATGAAGAAAAAATGAAGCAAATCCTAAAATACCAGCACCAAGAAATCCAATCGCGAATATCGCGTACACGGTCCCTTTTTGCGGTGTTAAGCCACCTTTTCCTTTACTCTTTCTTCTTTTTCTCTTGGCCATAGGCAGATTACTATAGTATAACACCATTCTTCGCTTGTCTACTATTCCCAGGCGAATATCTTAGCTATGAATAGATTGTTATATTTCAATAATTACTGGTAAAACAAGTGGACGTCTTTTAAATTCAGCGAAAAGTTTTTTCTCAACAGCTTCACGAACTTGCTTTCGAAGATATTGCCAGTCCGTTACTGGTTTAGGATTAGAAAACACACGTTCTAAAACTTGGGGAATAAGTAACTCAATATTTTGTGCATCTTTCATGGCAAATCCTTTTGCAACTACTTCAGGCTTACCAGCAAATGATCCACTTTCTTCATCAACTTCAATAATAACGGCAACAACTCCTTCTTGAGAAATTTTTTGTCGATCTCGTAAAACAAATTGCTCAATTTCTTCACCGCTCACCTCATCAACATAGACATGTTTTATTGGCAATTTTTGCCCGAAATAGGTACTATCTTTCGTAAAAATAACTTGTTGACCACTTAAAGGGACAAGAATATCTCTTTCGTGATATCCATATCGTTTCGCTAACCGTTTATATGCAGCCATTTGTCGGAACGTACCGCTAATAGGAAGGAGGTTCTGTGGTTTTAAGAGTGCCATAAGTTGGAGGAGCTCTTGTGAGGATCCATGTCCCGACACATGAAATTTATGATTAGAGATATCGGAGTAAAGCACTCGTATTCCCATTTTTGAAAGATTATCAACTAACGCATAAATAGACATTTCATTTCCTGGAATTGGATCAGCAGAGAAAACGATAACATCATCTCCATGTAATTGGACATTTTTATGTTCTCCATTAATAATTCTGGTTAATGATGAATTCTCTTGTCCTTGACTACCTGCAACAAATAAGACAAGGTCTGAATCTTTAAATTGTCGTAAATTTTCAATAGATATCTCTTCCTCTTTTTTTACCATCAATAAATTTTGTTCTCGAGCAACTCCGACTGCTTTCATCAGTGACCTGCCCACAAAACCAACTTTGCGATGTAATTTCCGAGCAATGGAAGCAATTTGATTAATTCGCGAGATATTTGAAGAATAAGTCGTAACAATAAACTTTCCTCGACAGTTACGCATTTCATCCTCAAAGGGAGTCTGCAAACTAGCTTCTGATAACGTATATCCTTCTCGTTCAGAGCCTAAACATTCAGAGAGCAAACAACGAACACCTTCTGCTCCAATTGCACCAATACCTTGAAAATCTGTTTGTTTTTTATCAAACGGGGTGAGATCAAATTTAAAATCACTTCCATGATAAAAAATTCCAACGGGAGTTTTGATAACAATATGAGCAGTATCAGGGATTGAATGTGTAACATATAAAAATTTTCCAATAAAATTTCCGATAACTATTTCTTTTCGAAAGGGATATTGTTGAATCACTTTCGGTAAATTAAATTGGGCAAGTTTTTCATTTGCTAATGCTGCAGTAAATGCAGAAGCATAGATAGGAAATTCTGGCAATTGTGGAAGAATAAACGGTAATGCTCCCATGTGATCTTCATGACCATGAGTAATAAGCATACCAACTATTTTCTTTCCCTCTTTGACTGCTTTGAGTAAGTAGGTAATATCGGGTAATAAAAAGTCTACCCCAAGCATGGTTTCGTCTGCAAAACCTAGCCCGCAATCAACAAGAAGAATTTCGTTACCGTATTCATAAACATACATATTACGAGTAACGCTACCAATTCCACCAAGAGAAATAAATGATAGTTGCTTATCCATGTGTTATAGTATGAGGTTTTTTAATAAATTCGTCAAACAAGAAAATTAATATCGATTCCGTTGTTCTTTTCGTTCACGTTGAAATTGTCGAGCAAGTGGATGTTGCGGTTTATTTCCAAAACTTTGTGATCTTTCCCCTCGATTGCCACCTCTGTCTCCACGATCTCCTCCACCTCTAAACTCTTTTTTTGCATCATCACCAAATAACATGGAAAGGTTAACTCTTCCTTGTTGATCAATTTCCATTACTCGGACTTTAACTTTTTGTCCGATATGTACAAAATCGTTTGGATCTTTCACAAATTGCGTGGACATTTGAGATACATGCACCATACCTTCTTTTCCTGGAAGAAACTCAACAAATGCACCAAATGGAAGAATTCGTTTTACTTCTGCTTGATCAAATTCTTCACCCACAGTTACTTCGCGAGTTAATCCTTGTACCCAGTTTACTGCTTGCTTCACTTGATCTTCTGAAATTCCTGAAATACTTACTGAGCCATCATCTTCAACATCAACGGTAGCTCCTGTTGTCGCAATAATATTTTTAATAACTTTCCCCCCTGGACCAATGACTTCACCAATTTTTTCAACTGGTATTTTCAACATAGTAATTTTTGGAGCGTATTCAGAAACTTCTGTTCGAGCATCAGGAATTACTTGAGCCATTTTATCAAGAATAAAAAGTCGTGCTGTTTTTGCTCGTTCAAATACTTCTGCAATTTGCTCAACTGTTAGTCCAGGGATCTTTACATCTAATTGAATTGCAGTCATCCCAGTATCTGTTCCGGTTACTTTAAAATCCATATCTCCCGAGAAATCTTCAAGACCTAAAATATCTGTCAAAATAACATATTTATCGTCTGTACTGACCAATCCCATAGCAATACCGGCAACTGGCTTAGTGATAGGTACTCCTGCATCCATAAGAGCAAGTGTGGAACCGCATGTTGATGCCATAGAGGTTGAACCATTTGATGATAAGACTTCTGAAACAATACGAATGGTGTAAGGAAATACATCCGGTGTTGGAATAACCGCTTCTAAAGCTCGTTCAGCAAGTGCACCATGACCAATTTCACGACGAGAAAGAAAACCAATTCTTCCTGTCTCACCAACTGAGTATGGAGGAAATGAATAATGATGGATATACCGTTTTTTTTCTTCTCCTTCAGCAGATTCGATCAATTGTTCCATACGTGGTGATCCAAGTGTGGCAATACTCAGAACTTGGGTATCTCCTCGTTGAAAGATTGCTGATCCATGGGTACGAGGTAATACACCAACTTCTACTGAGATTGGACGAATTTCATCAATTTTTCTTCCATCAGGACGTTTCCCTTTTTTCAGAATATTATCCCGAATCATTTTAAAGAATACTTTCTCTAATGCTTTCGCAAGGATTTTTTTATCTATATTAACTCCTGGATTTCCAATCTGTTCATCATTATAGATTTTTTCAATAACTGCATCTTGGTCTGCTGAGCCTCCACCTTCGTTGGCTGCGCGAAGTTCAATAAGTCTTGTGACATCTGCTTTATATGATTTTTCAATTTTTGCAACATATTCCAGTAAAACAGAATCTGTTTTTACCGGCATTTTTTCCCTACCAGCTTCTTTTACAAATTTCTCAATGAAAGCAATAATTTGTTGTGTATGTTCATGACCTTTTTTGACCGCTTCAAGGGCAACTGATTCAGGAGTTTGTAAAGCACCCGCTTCGATCATAATCGTTTTTTCTTTTGTCTGAGAAACCACCATATCCAGCTCTGATAAGGCAAGCTCAGCACCGCCGGGATTAATAAGAAATTCACCTTTGCCTGTTTCTGGTTCAGTAACATAGCCTATACGAATTGCGCCAATTGGTCCATTCCAAGGAATTGACGAACTTGCTAATGCAGCTGAGACAGCAATGATCGATAAAATATCTGGCTCATTTTCTCCATCAACTGATAATACCGTTACCACAACTTGAACATCATTTTTAAATTCTTTAGGAAATAAAGGGCGGATAGAACGATCAATAAGCCTTCCTGTTAAAATAGCGTTATCCGTTGGTCGACCTTCTCGTTTTACCCAACGACTTCCTTTAATACGTCCACCTGCATAGAGACGCTCAACATACTCAACACTTAATGGAAAATAATCTAATGTTGTTTCTTTTCGTGATGCGACAATTGTTGCTAACACCATAGTATCACCCATACGTGCAAGAACGGAACTTGTTGCTTGATTTGCGAGTCGACCGGTTTCGAGGGTAAGCTTTTTTCCTGCGACGTCAATGGAAAGGGAGGTTTGTTTCATTAGTTTAGTTCTTTAATCCAATCTTTTTTACAATCGTTGTGGCTCGTTTCTTATCTGTTTTTTGCAAAAAGTAAATGAGTCTTCTTCGTTTTGCAATCATTGATAAAAGTCCCCGTCTACTGTGTACATCATGGGCATGCGATTTCAAATGATCAGTCAGCGCATTAATTCGATAGGTGAGTAATGCAATTTGTACTTCTGGACTTCCTGTATCTCCTTTAACGGTTTGGAACTCCTCAATAATCTGTTTTTTTTGTGTAGCTGATAAAGGCATGAGGGTATTATACCAGTTTTATCTTTTTGACGCAACGATATAAAACAATTAATTCTAAGAAAAGAGATGAAAACTTATTTCTTATCAACAATGCTGTTGGAGAATTTACAGGACCGTTGAACCTTTATAGACTTTCGGCGTTAACCAATCGGGAGGTGTTTGCTGTTGTGTACTGGGTTGTTTTGGTGCTTGTTGCGTTGGTTGAGACTGTTGATTTACCGCAGGTTGTTGTGGCATTTGCTGTGATTGTGATTGCATAGGTTGTAACGGTTGCACTGGTTGTATTGGCTGTATTGGCTGTGGTTGAGCTGGTGGAATTGGAGGGAAGAATGAATTACTGTTTTGATATGAATTATTCATATTAACTCCGATTGATTGGGCACGTTGTCGAGTTGCACCTTTTTTCATTAAAATTCCTGCAACTTCAAAGGCTAAATAACTAGTTCGAGGACTTTTGAAATCTTCGGTAGCATAATCGATACCATTGAGTAAGTTTTGTGCTGTATCGGTATCTAATTCAATTTGAGGTTCGAGTAAGGTAACAAAATCAGCAATTTGTTCACTAACTGATGACCACTTTTGGTCAACAACAATAATATCCCCATATTTCTCATTATATTGTTTATTATCAATATTAATGATTTCAGTCTGTTGTGATCCGTCTGGTTTATATAAAGCAGCGACATCTGATAATCGTGGAATTCCGACAAAAAATAACAAGCTTGGTGCTTTTCCACTTCGTTTAAATTGAATATCTTTTTGATTGAAGGAAAGACCTCGTTCTCCTGCTTTCACGACAATATTAAGAAATCCATTATCTAACGTATACGAAACTTTTTCTATTTCTCCCTCTTGATAGGGAAATGATACTGTTAAATCTCCACCTTCTCCACCAAGTGATTTTTGCACTTTATCAATACCAACTAATGAAGAGACAGCTACAAGTGGATCTGTAGGACAAGCAATAACGACATTTTTACCCATTTGTTTAACACTCAAATATAAGCCTAACCCTGCGGCCATTTCATCAAAACCTGGGTTTGGACCTACGACGATACCAATGTCTTGGTGTTTGAGAATTAAATCTTTAATGCGTTGAAATGTAGCATTATCCATATCAGCTATGGCATACTATCATATCACCTATAGTAATGTCAAGTGCAGGAGATATTATCAAGCCTGCTTCTTGTCCTTTTTCTACTTTCGAAGTGGTATTTTTGCCTTGTCTTAACGAGACAATCATGCTTTCGCCTACCAAAGTTTCTCCGCGCATCACACGTACTTTATCTCCGCGTGCCACTCTGCCATCTATGACATCTACTCCTAGGACTATAGTTTTTTCAAAAGGGAACGTAGCAAGTAATCTTGCAACTCCAAAAATCTGTTCCATAAGGGCTAATGCTTTCCCTTCGATAACTTGGGTTATTTCATCAAGCATTTCATAGATTATGGTATAGTTCTTCAAAATTACTTTTTCTGTTGTAGCAAACTTAATAATATCTGGTCGTAATCTCACATTAAAGGTAAGAACAAGCGCATTTGTCGACTTTGCAAGTAAAATATCTCCTTCTGAAATTTCACCCGTTTTTTCCGCAACTAAATGAACTTCCGGAGGTAACGCATGCATAATAGCTTCCAGAGAACCAAGAGTATCTGCACAGAGAAAGAGAGAGAGTGTTTTCCCTTCTGCTGGTGCTTGATGACTTTGCGGGGCATGAACACTTTTTTCCAAGGAAGCATGTTTTTTCTGATATACAAGTTCCCCTACGGAGGGTACTTTTACAAACCCAAGTACTTCGACTGCCTCACCAACACTTGCTTTTTGAATAGGTGCTCCGGTATCACTTATCAAAGAACGCACTTTGCCTTCGGTAGATTGTGTAACAAGCTCTTCTTTGATTAGAACTGTGCCTTGTTTAATAACAATTGTCGCCCGAGGTCCTGCTTTCGTATCAAGCCGAGATTCGATAACAATAGCTTTCAGTGGTTCATGTTCCGAAGCTGTAGATGATTTCATTTCCCACATCAAAAGAATCAAATCTAAGAGCTCTGGAATATGCAGTCCTGTGCGAGCAGAAACTTCTATAACAGGTACATCACCCCCATAACCTTCCAATATAATGTTTTCCCGTATCAATTGCTGTTTCACTTTTTCTGGATTTTTACCTTCTACGTCTGCTTTTGTCAGGACAACAATAAATGGCACATGAGACTGCTGCAAAAGTTGGATAGATTCCTTCGTTTGAGGCATAACACCATCGACGGAAGAGACAATGAGCAATCCGATATCAGCTGCTTGCGAACCTCTACTCCTCATTTTTGAAAAAGCCTCATGCCCAGGAGTATCAATAAAGGTAATTTTCCTTTTTTGACCATCATGGAGTACTTCCACCGTTGATGCACCGATTTTTTGGGTAATTCCTCCGTGTTCTCTTGCAGCAATATTTGACTTTCGAATTGCGTCAAGTAACGTGGTTTTACCATGATCTACATGGCCAAGCACGGAGACAACCGGCGGGAAAAACTTGGTTTGCGATGTATTGTGTTTTTTATCACTCATATATATATCTTATCAGCTTAGACTACGCTTTACTAGGCAAGGGATCTCTGAATTACGCAGTTTCTGTTGATTCTGGCGTTTCTGAAGAGGGTACATCTGAAGGCGCTGCACTGTCGTCTTTTGCTTCATTAATCTCAATTTTATAGCCGGTTAATTCTGAAGCTAATTTAACATTCTGGCCATCTTTCCCAATAGCTGCAGAAAGCTCGTCTTTTGCAACAGCTACACTCGCAACTTTACTCTCTTTGTCTAAGGTGACTTGAATGTTCTTTGCTGGAGATAATGAAAGCGCTATAAATTCTTCTTCATTCTCTTGCCAAGGAATAACATCAATTTTTTCAATACCGCCAAATTCTTGAATTACTGCTTGTACCCGAACCCCCTTTTGCCCCACACAACTGCCAACTGGGTCAATTCCTGAAGTAGTTGCCTCAACTGCAATTTTTGATCGTATTCCTGGTTCCCGAGCTATTTTTTTAATAATGACATTCCCCTGAGCAATTTCAGGAACTTCTCTTCGAAAAAGACCTTCGAGTAATCCATTACTTGCTCGAGAAACGATCAGTTCTTGGCCTCGTGTACCTTCACGAATTTCAACAAGATAAACTGACAAACGTTGATTTACATGATATTTTTCATATTGAATTTGTTCATGAGGAGGCATAATAGCTTCTGTTTTTCCAACGTCCACAATAATATTAGGACCTGAAAAGCGAAGTATCATGCCATTCATAATTGTTCCTATTCTGAGTTTATAATCATTCAAAATAACTTGTTTTTCTTCTTCTCGTACTTTTTGTAAAATGACTTGCTTTGCAGTTTGTGCAGCAATTCTTCCAAAACCTGGAGGAGTAACATCTTGATCATTGTGTAATACTCGTGCTTCCCCAGTATTTGGATTTAAGGTCACCGCATATTCTTCGATAATAACATCTGGATGATCTTTCCGGTATGCAGCTAGAATAGCATTTTTTACACTTTCTAGTACAACATCAACGGAAACGCCTCGTTCGGTAGCTACTTGATTGAGAGCTAGATAAAATTCACTTCTTTGAATTGCTGGCATAGTGGAATAAGTATACCAGATTAGCGAATTTGCTTCAATACGGAAACAAATCCCGCCTAGGTGGCCTATTCGATAAATAACCGAGAAATAACACTTACGAAGCATGCTATACTAATAAAAAGCATATTACCTATGAAGAGTAATAGATCCTATGGTTTTACCTTACTCGAATTACTTGTCGTAATTGGGGTAATTGGAACTTTGAGTGTTGTTTTAATTCTCCTGATTAATCCCCTCGGTCAATTACAAAAAGCACATGACTCGAAAAGAAAAACTGATTTAAAACAGATCCAAATAGCTCTTGAACTCTATCGCAATACCCATGGCCATTATCCTCCTATGAATAATCAATATGAAATTAAAGACGAAGATGCAAATAAAGTTATTCCTTGGGGATCTCCTTGGCCACCATATATTAATATCTTACCAATAGAGAGCAGCGAAAGAAAATACGTTTATTATAGTACAGGTAGCCAATACGCACTCTACGCATCTCTTGAACGGGGTTCCCAAGATTCCGAAGCCTGTACCATAGGTTCACAATGTGCCTCATCATGTGCAAGTATTTGTACAAATGGCATTCCAACAACTCAATGTGCCGGAAGTGGGACGCAGGGGACAGTATTTTGCAACTACGAACTTGATAATCTCTAACAGAATATTGCTTATTTTGGGATAAAAGTAATGTTTCCTTGTGGATCAAGAGAGACATTCACTGCCATTCCTCTTCCAATTGTTCCTTCAAGCATAGCGCGCGCAATTGCATCTTCAATTTTATCCTGTATGAACCGTCTTAAAGGACGAGCGCCAAATTGCGGATCAAATCCTTCTTGCGCAGCTAATTGAACTACCTGTGGATCAAAAGTAATTTCAATATCTTGTTCTTTCAATTTACTGATAACTTTTTGCAAATATAACTGCGCAATTGCTTGAATCTCTGGTTGTCCAAGTGGCGCAAAGACAATAATGTCATCAAACCTATTTAACAATTCAGGTTTGAATAAATGCTCTTTTTCAACTTCTTGAAGCAGTGACGCTTTAAACTCCTTATCAACTTTTTTTCCTTGATGTAATTCATCTTGAATATAGAGAGCTCCAGCATTAGAAGTAGCAATAATGATGGTATTTGCAAAGGAAACGGTTTTTCCATGATTATCAGTTAATCGTCCATCTTCGAGGACTTGTAAAAATAAATCCAAGATTTCAAGATGTGCTTTTTCAAATTCGTCAAGAAGTACCAAGGAGAATGGATTCTCATAGACTTTTTCGGTAAGTTCTCCTTTTTCGGTTCCTCCCCCTGGTGCCGAACCGAGTAACCGATTGATTGAATCACTACTCGTATATTCACTCATATCTAATCGAACAATTTTATCTTCTCCGCCAAAATATACGGCCGCTAACGCTTTCGCAGTTTCTGTTTTTCCAACTCCCGTAGGCCCTAAAAAAAGAAACGAAATTGGTCTATTCTGTGACGTGATACCTGATCGTAATCTCCGTAACGCTTCTGCTATGGCATTTACAGCTTCTACTTGATCAACAATTCGTTCGTGAAGTTTATCTTCTAAATGGAGTAAGAGACTTTTTTCCTTCTCTCCTGGAGTAGCTATGGCAACATGCGTTTTTTCTTCGATTTTAGCAATAACATCTGTTTCATCAACAATAGCATTTTTCCCACTTTTCATTGCAGCTGCAGCGTCTAATAATGAGACTGCGCTTCCCGGTAATACTTTATTTTGTAAATATCTATGACTTAAATCGACCGCAGCAATAATTGCTTTAAACGTAATCGTTACTCGATTTTTATCTTCGATTTCACTTGCTTTTTCAAGCAACATTTGAATAGCTTCATCACGTCCTAACTCGTCAATACGAACAATTTCAAACAAATCGGCAAAGGCTGCCATCGGTTCCACAAAATTCCGATATGCTGACGCCGATATTGTCGCAATAACAGGAACATGTTTCCCCCTTAAATAAGGAATTAATACGCCAGTTAAGTCTAAATGAAATGTTTGTGATCCGAGAATATTTTCTAAATCAGCAATATATAAAATAACGTTTCCAGCATGGGAAATTTCCTCAATGATATTTTGCAATCTTGATTCAAGATCCCCCATTTCCTTTACGCCAGCAACAAGTAACCCAATCATCAATTCGTAAACACGTTTATGAGCGAGAGGACCTTGTACGTAGCCGAGATAGCTATCTAAAGCAATTGCATCAACGAGGGAACTCTTCCCTGCTCCCGGTTCGCCAACTAACAATGCATTATCTTTTGAGAGACGAGAGAGAATGGAAACTGCTTGATCAAATTCTTTTCTTCTGCCAATAAGAATTGGTTTCTCATCAAGAACTTTATACGTAATATCAGCTGTATATTTCGCAGTTTCAAGGGACCATCCTGTGGTAAAACTATCAAACAATCCTTCACCATAAAAGGTAACTCGGGATCTTGCCGGCATTTCTTCTTGGGGAAATTCAGAGCGGGCCCAATACAGAATATGCATAAATTCCTCTTCTTTCAATCGTTTTGAAAAAAGCAAACGAGTTTGCGTTTCCGTCAGTAATAGACAAGCGGCAATGAGATCCATACGGGTAACAAATTTCCCATTTACTTGTTTCACGACTTCAAGGGCTTTTTGCCCAATCTGTTCTTTAGTTAAATTTGCATAGGATATTTCATGAACTGTTATATTTGCTTTATGTAAAATAAACCGCACACTCGTTGCTTTCAGAAGATTTTTTAATACTCCTTGCGGATCTTGAGCAAAAAAGAATGCATCAAGCGTTTGCATAGTAAAGGAAGCATACATATCTTTTCCCGTATTTTCGTTCACCGAAATAAGTGGAGTAATTTTTAATATTTTGAATCGATAGATAACTTCGGCCATAAAAAAGATTGATAAGAAGAATAGCGGACCTCGAGGTATCGAGTGCATCAAAATAAAAGCAACACTAATACCTACCATTAGCAAGACAAATAGAATTCGGAAAAACCGAGCAAGAGGCGACTTATAGGCATGATATAAAACTGCGTATGTTTCTTGTTTCATAAGTTAGGAATAAATAACAATAATATAGTAATTACTGGCCATGTAATAAAAAGAAAAATAGCAAATATCTCACAAACGACCAGCACAAAAAACACAATGAGATCAAAAGCAATAATCATACTTTTTATTGCCATTCCCATAATCATGGAAAATCCTACTAATCCTTGTCTATACTCATTCTTCCATGGTTTAAAAAATGTTGCTAATAACAGTCTCAATGAAAATAATTTTAAAAAGGAAGCGTTTAATGAGGAAAAATAATCAATTAATCCTTTTGGTGCATCAATGTACCAAAATTTCATGAAGTCAATGGCAAGCAGTAAAAAGTTTGGCATAAGAAGATGCTCACTTAGTATAAAAAGAATTACAGGAAAATACAAACATGCATTGTTATTGCGGTGATGGATTTGCATTGTTCTTTACATGGACATTAAGAAACTGAACAGCAGTTTGCGCAATTTGCTCATAATCAGAATTGGTATTATTTCCTGCAAATTCATGTCCTGCATTTGCTACATACTGAATATTCGTAAAAATATAAGCAGCAACCAATTTGTTAAAATAATCGGTAGACATTTGTGGAGGAACAGTTGTATCGTTGAGTCCTTGCTGAATAAGAACTGGAGTATCATCGGATGAAGGTATGGCCGTGACATATTATTCCAACCATACCAATTAACAACTGCTTCAACACGATCAGATATATTTAAGTTCGACCTTGCTTCTAAATCAGCAATTGCAAGATTATTCGGATTGCTATAGTTACCAGAATAAGGGTAGGTAAGTTCAAACTACTCGTACTGACCTATACTCGTTGGGCCTGTTGCCGCATATTGACGATATTTTTATTCGAAGGGGATGTTTAATCTTCTTTTAGCAAAGAACGCAATCAAACAAATAAACAAAGATTAAAACCAGCCTTTTTTCTCTTTGACCGAATCAAATTCTTTCAGTAATTCTTTCTGTTTTGTAGTTAAATTTTTAGGAATTGTTACTTTTATTCGTAAGTAATGATCCCCTCTCCCATTTCCTCTAACATGAGGAACGCCTTTTTCGCGTAATCGAATGACTGCATTTGGTTGTGTACCAGCAGGAATACGAACAGTTACTTTCCCTTCAACTGTTTCCACTATTAACTCAGTCCCTAACGCAGCTTGGGCAAAAGTAATTTCCTGCTGAGAAATAATATCATCTCCTTCTCGAGTAAACGTGTCACTTGAAGCAACTTGAATAAGGATATCATAGTCACCAAACCGAATACGGGATCCGGTATCAACACCTGCAGGAATTTTTATCGTTTGTTCTTTGCCATTTATTGATACTTTTTTTGTCGTTCCTTTAATGGCATCCATGAAATCAATGGTTATTGAATAGACTTGCCTTCTCGGCTGCCGAGAAAATCCACCTCCAAAAAATTGTTCAAAAATTTCAAAGGGATCAGTAAACCCTCCAAAATCAAAACCTTCACCATTTGTGGAATATGAATAACTAAACGGACCATATTGTCCGGCTTGTCCTTGCCCAAATGGTCCTTGGGCACCAGGACCACCTTGTTCAAACGCGCTGGCACCAAATTGATCATATGTCTGTCTTTTTTGCGGATCAGAAAGAACCTCATAGGCATGAGTGACTTCTTTAAATTTTTCTGCAGCTTCAGGTGTTTTATTTCGATCAGGATGATATTGCAGTGCTAATTTTCTATACGCTTTTTTAATTTCATCTTCACTTGCACTTTTGGTAACTCCTAACACACCATAGTAATCATTATTTGTTGCCATAAGTCATTTTTCCTTCTTGATAATAAATAAGCGCATCTCTGCGCTCATTTTTGTTCACGACACTCTATTTGTTTAGCTGACAACTTCACCTTCAACAGGCTCATCACCTGGCTTGTTGTCAGTTTTTCCTTCTTGTTCTTTATTCTCAATTTCCTCTTCTTGTTGTGCCTGTTGTCCTTGTTTATACGCAGCTTCGCCAATTTTTGAAAGACTTTCTGATAACTCTTTTGTTTTTGCTTCAATATCTTCTTTACTTCCTGAATCAAGAATATCTTTGAGTGCTTTTATTTTATCTTCAACCTCTTTTTTAATATCTGCATTCACTTTATCGCCAGCATCTTTTAATGCTTTTTCTGAAGTAAAGATAAGAGAATCGGCGTGATTTCGTGCTTCAATTTTATCTTTCTTTTCCTGATCTTCTTTTGCATGCATTTCTGCTTCCTTGGTCATTTTCTCAATTTCATCTTTTGAGAGACCAGTGCTTCCTGTAATTTTAATACTTTGTTCTTTTCCAGAAGCTTTATCTTTTGCTTTTACGGATAAGATTCCGCTTGCGTCAATATCAAAGGTTACTTCAATTTGTGGTACACCTCGAGGTGCAGGAGGAATACCATCCAGAATGAATCGGCCAAGTGATTTGTTGTCTGCCGCCATTGGACGTTCACCTTGGAGAATATTAATTTCGACTTGTGTTTGATTATCAGCAGCAGTAGAAAATACTTGTGATTTTGACGTTGGAATCGTTGTATTTCTTGGAATTAATGGCGTGGAAACACTGCCTAATGTCTCAAGACCTAATGTTAATGGTGTAACATCAAGTAATAATACATCATTCACTTCTCCTGCTAACACACCACCTTGTACTGCAGCACCAACAGCAACGACTTCATCGGGATTCACTCCACGATTTGGTTCTTTCCCAAAAAATTTCGTTACTGCTTCAATAACCTTAGGCATTCTCGTCATACCACCGACAAGAACAACTTCATCTATATTGGAAACTTTAATTTTTGCGTCATCAAGTGCCTTTTGTACTGGACTTAGCGTTTTTTGAATTAATCCATCAACAATTTGTTCAAGTTTTGCACGGGTAAGGGTCATGGTCAAATGAAGAGGACCATTCTGACCTACGGTAATAAATGGCTGATTTATTTGGGCCTCTTGTGAAGATGATAATTCAATCTTTGCTTTCTCTGCAGATTCTCGTAATCGTTGTAATGCTTGTGGATCCTTTCGTAAGTCAATATTATTTTCTTTTTTGAATTCATCAGCAATATAGTTAACAATAGCTTGGTCAAAATCATCGCCTCCAAGATGGGTATCACCATTGGTAGACTTTACCTCATAAACACCATCACCAAGCTCAAGAATGGAGATATCAAATGTTCCTCCACCTAAATCATACACAGCAATCGTATGCGCATTTTTTTTATCAAGTCCATAGGCAAGAGCTGCCGCTGTAGGTTCATTAATAATACGCAGTACTTCAAGCCCTGCAATTTCACCAGCTTGTTTGGTTGCTTGTCTTTGCGAATCGTCAAAATACGCTGGAACAGTAATAACAGCTTGTGTTACTTTGTCCCCCAAATAACTCTCCGCATCTGCTTTAATTTTTTGGAGAATCATTGCTGATACTTCTTGAGGTGTATAGGTTTTTCCATCTACTTCGACTACCGCCATTCCATCACGACCAGCTTTAACAGTATAAGGTAACCATTTAAGATCATATTTTACCGATGGGTCAGTATATTTCCGGCCCATGAGACGTTTTACTGAGAAAATTGTCTCTTTTGGTTTTAAGACTAACTGTCTCTTTGCAACATCTCCCACCACATGTGTTTTTGGATCAACGACTGAAGGAATAACATTCCTTCCTTCTGCGGAATGAATCACTTTTGGCGATCCACCTTCCATTACTGCTACACATGAATTTGTTGTTCCTAAATCTATTCCAATTATTTTTGCCATATATTTTTCCTTCTTTCTATTATAGCGTAATTTATTCTTTAAACAAAGTGAACGCTTCACTTTTTTTAAACAATCTCTTACGCACTTTTTTGTCCAACAATGACTTGCGCAGAACGAAGAATCGTATCATATAATCGAAAACCAGCCCGAATTTCTTCTAAAACTTTTCCGTTTTCTCCTTCTGCCGTAGCAATTGCTTCCATTGTATGGGGATCAAACTTTTCCCCAATTGTTTTTATTCGTTCTAATCCTTCTTGTTGTAAAACTTTTATAAATTGATCGATACTTATCGCTATGCCTTTATCCTTTATATGTTTTTCCGCTAGTATTAGTGTATCCAAAACTGGCAAAAGTTTCAAGAGTAAATCTTTATTTGCTGATTTAATCCACTCTGATTTTTGTTCTTGTGTTCGACGTTGTAAATTTTGATAATCAGCAATTGCTCTTTTATATTTTTCTTCATAATCCGTTACTTTCTTCTGTAAATGTGCTAGTTCATCAGATTCTTCTTTCGTATTCTCAACGATCTCTTCTAAGGTTTGTTCTTCTAAATCGATTTCATGTTTTTTATCCATAATGTTTGTTACTTTTTTACCATCCTTTTGCAATTTCTGCAATAAGGTCTCCAAAGTATCTTACAACAGGAATGACTGCTGTATAATTCAATCGTGTTGGACCAAGAACTCCAATTTCACCGGTCAAATTCAATGGTGTATGATATCGAGTAAACACAAATCCATATGGTCCATTCAACCGCGTTCCCAACTCTTCACCAAGCAAAATATGTACTTCTTCATCTTGTTCTAAGTTTTTAAACATACTTTCAAATGCATCATATTCATCCAATGCTGCAAGAAGATTTTTAGTAATATCAATATCATAAAATTCCGGCATATCTAAGATATTTGCGTATCCTGCAGCATATATATCGCCTTCACGCGTAGTAGTAATAGCAAGTGCTTTTGTTTTTTCAGCGAGTGATTTGGTGAGCATTCGCAAACATTGTTGTTCTTTTTCTCGAAAATCCCAAATTCGCTCTTTCATCGCAACTTCTTCAGCTACTGATAATTCTTTCTCCTTCATTAGTTGTTTTACATAAAATTTCATTGCAACTGGAGTAGGAACACGACCTGCTGAAGTATGCGGCTTTTTCAAATAACCGAGTTTTTCCAACGTAACCATTTCATTTCTGATGGTTGCCGGTGAAGCACTAAGATTATGTTTTTTTTCTAACGTTTCTGAACCTACTGCATCTGCAGTTTCAATATATTCCTCAATGAGACTTTTCAATATTTGTATTTGTCGTTGAGTTAAATCGTGCATATATTTTTAGACTTAGCACTAATTTATCACGACTGCCAAGCCCTGTCAATAACCTATATTATTTTTAGTGTGCCGCAATTTCGCATGAACAATGGGAAAAATAACAGGAAGACTTTTTTTGACCTTTTCTTCTCATTCTTTCTTGTCTATCTTTCATTTCATCTTGACTTTTTTATCATAAGCTATTACTATCTAGATATTCTTTCGGGGTTTTGTGTAAGTCAAAATCGGTAGTAAACTCTACGAGCAAGATTTCTTGCAGGAACTAGTGAATATCTAGTAGCGACCGTAAAGTCGGGATAAAAGAAAGAATGGATTCTTATCATAATTGATGAGAATATGTTTATGTGCACCCCGAAATGGGTGTTTTTTTATGAAAAAAATATTACAATTTGGACCACTCTTTATTATTATTACCGCACTATTGTGGAACTTTGATGGATTTTTACGAATTACCCTTTATTCTTTACCTCCTGCAGTAATTGTTTTTTATGAACATGCAGTTGGAGCACTGGTCCTTATTTTCTTCAGCTTCCTTTGGATGAAAGATTTGAAAAAAATGACTAGCAGAGAATGGCTAGCAATTTCTCTTGTTGCTATTTTTTCTGGAGCACTTGGTACTATTTTATATACTGCTGCATTACAAAAAATTAACTATATTCAATATTCTGTCGTTGTGCTATTACAACAGCAATTGCAACCGATATGGGCAATTGCAACTGCTGCTATATTGCTCAAAGAAAAAATTACCAGACAATTTTTCTGGTGGGCTGCACTGGCATTACTAGCTGTTTATTTTGTTACTTTTAAAGACATGCGAGTGAATTTTTCAACAGGACAAGGAACCATTATTGCAGCAGGATTTGCATTAGCAGCAGGATTCATGTGGGGTGCATCTACCGCTATTAGTAAATATGTATTAAATAAAGTTTCAACACTTACTGCGACGGCTTTACGATATTACATCGCTCCTATTTTTGCACTTCTTTTTGTTTTTGGACAACACCAAACAAGCAGTTTGTTTGCAATCACTTCTTCACAGTGGCTTACGTTACTTGCAATTACTTTTTCAACAGGACTTGTTGCCGTCTGTTTCTATTATTATGGACTGAAACGCACTCCTGCTCGCATTACGACACTTTGTGAACTTGCCTGGCCTGCTGCAGCAGTTCTTACTGATTATTTCTATTTTCACAAATCACTCTCAATCACACAGATCTTGGGAATCATTGTCCTTCTTATTGCTATCTACAATATTACAAAACCTCTTCGTGGGAAAAAAGCAGAACTGGCAGAAGATTTTCCTCATTCCTAACCGAGTTACTGTAATGCAGATTCAGCATTTGAAAAATATTCCTTCACTTTTTGAATATCATCATGCATTTGAGCAATTAATGCTTGTTCTGATGAAAAAACCTCATTATTCCGAATTTTTTTAAGAAGCGTTACGGTAATCCATGTATCATAAATATTTTGTTGAAAATGGAGAATATATGTTTCTGCTTTCGTATTGTTCTCTCCGAACATACGAGCAGGACCAATAAAGGTAGCGGAAGCATAGAGTTTTCCATTAATTTTCGTTTTTGAAATATAAATACCTTCTGCAATAGGTTTATGCAATGCCATATTTGCTGTTGGAAATCCAAAGGACTTCCCTTGTTTTTTCCCATGTATAACTTTTCCCCAAAAACGTACCATACTACCTGCATATTGTACCAAGATACCAAACGACTATGCTAGACTAATCCAATGGTATATTTCAAAAAGCAAATTACCTTGTTGTTAATTAGTATACTCTCACTTCTTTTATTACTCTATATGACGTATGCTTTCCCCCCTCAATATACTATCGGCTTGGGAGGAGTAAGCATTTCACTTATTGTTTTGTTTTTTATCTTACTTTTTTTTCTTATCTTTGGTTTGGTGGGATATTTAATCAAAAGCAAACTACAGGGAACACTGGTAAGTATATTCTTTATTTGCTTTTTACTTTTTCGATATTTTCAAATTACGAATTGGTTTTTTCTCTTACTGCTAACAATTTTATTTGTTTTACTTGAAATTATTTTTCTCAAAACACAATAACCTTGTTTCAGCTTACCCCTTCTGATAAAATGAGGCCATGGCAAAATTTTATATCACGAGCGCAATTCCGTATGTTAACGCAAAACCACATATTGGTCATGCGCAAGAATTTATTTATGCAGATGTTATTCGCCGATATCACAAAATTATTGGAGATGACGTTTTCTACTTATGTGGTGCAGACGAAAATGCATTAAAAATCTTTCAAGCAGCTGAAAAAGCAGGGAAAGCCCCTCAAGAATTTACGAATGAACATAATGAAGAATTTTTAGCAGTTGCAAAGAAGTTGCATGTTAAGTTTGATGTTTGGCAAAGGGGATCCGATGTTAAACATCATTTCCCTTCATCACAAAAGTTATGGGAATTATGTGCAAAAAACAACGATATTTATAAAAAATCGTATACAGGATTGTATTGCGTCGGCTGTGAACAGTTTTATGAACCCGAAGAATTAAATGAAAACGGAGAATGTTTTGAACACCCTGGAAGAAAGTTAGATACTGTTTCTGAAGAAAATTATTTTTTTAGATTATCAAAATATCAATCGTTTTTAGAAGATTTAATACAAAATGATAAGCTTCAAATAACTCCTGAAATTCGCAAAAATGAAGCACTGGCATTCGTTCGCAAAGGTCTTGAAGATTTTTCTATTTCTCGCAGTAAAGAACGCGCTCGTGGATGGGGAATTCCTGTTCCCAATGATCCTGACCAAATCATGTATGTCTGGTTTGATGCGTTAAACATTTATCAAACGGGAATTGGATTTGGCTGGAATGAAAAACATTACCAGCAGTGGTGGCCCCAAGATGTTATGGTCATTGGGAAAGGAATTATTCGTTTTCATGCTATTTATTGGCCTGCCATTCTCAAATCAGCTGGACTTGCAGTTCCGAAATCACTTTTCGTTCATGGATACTTAACGGTTGATGGACAGAAGATGTCAAAAACATTAGGGAATGTTATTGATCCGCTTGTTCTGATTGAACAGTATGGTGTTGATACCCTTCGCTATTTTCTTTTGCGGAAAATTTTATCAACTGCAGATGGGGATTTTTCTGAAAAGAAATTAAAAGAAGTTTATAATGCTGACCTTGCAAATGGTCTGGGAAATCTTGTTGCTCGAGTTGCAAAATTGTGTGAATCATCACAGTATGAAACGATGGGATCCGAGAATCGTGTTTCTGGACATATACTTGATGTTGCACAATATACAGAAAGCTTATCAACCTATCAATTCCACATTGCCTTAGGGTTCATTTGGGATAAAATTACAAAACTCAATCAATTTATTGATCAAGAAAAACCATGGGACTTATTAAAAAGACAAGACAGTAAATTAAAACCTATTCTTGCACACTGTGTTGACCAACTACTTGAGATTGCCGGTCTTCTTGAACCGTTCCTTCCAGAAACTGCAGAAAAAATTGAAAAACAATTTCAAGGACCAGAAATAAAAGCACAAAAACCTCTTTTTCCTCGCATTACCTAACCTTCGTCTCTACTGTTCAAAAGGTTCTCCACTTTTTTCTTTTCCTGGTAACGAAGGTCATTCATTTACAACTTTTGCTGGTAATATATCAATAAGCCCAAGGAGAAACGTTTTGTTGCTATAATAGAGAGATGATCGATGTTCATTGTCACCTCAACTTTCACGCCTATGAAAAAGATGTTGACGAAATTATTCATCAAGCACACACAACAGGAGTACATACCATCATCAATGTTGGAACAAAAATAGATTCAAGTGAAAAAGCGGTTGCACTTGCTGAACATTATCCCTATTTGTATGCTATTGTCGGTATTCATCCACATCATGCAGATAAACATGATTTATCATCTGATTGGGAAAAACAACTGGAAGCCCTTGCAAAAAAACCAAAAGTTGTTGCAATTGGTGAAATCGGTATGGATTACTATCATTATAAATCAAATGGCATTGTTGATCCAACACTCCAAAAAGAAGTTTTTGAAAAACAAATTGTATTAGCTCATACTGTTGGCCTTCCCCTGCAAATTCATAATCGACACGCGGGAAAGGATATCCTCGCTATTTTACGACATCATAAAAACCTTCTCGCAACAAAACCTGGTATGTTTCATTGTTTCGCAGGAGATATGGATACTCTTAAGGGAGCATTAGATTTAGGATTTTTTATTGGTTTTGATGGGAATATTACGTATAAGGGATTAGCCCCAGGAGAGACTACGACACTTACTGATCTTGCAAAAGCAACTCCACTTGATCGAATAGTAACGGAAACAGATTCACCCTTTCTCACTCCGGTACCATTCCGAGGTAGCAGAAATCTTCCTTCCCATGTTATACTTGTAGGTAAGTTTCTTGCAAAAATCAAGGGAGTTTCATTTGAAAAGATTCAACAGCAAACAGTTCTCAATGCAAAAACTTTATTTCACCTATGAATTCATTTTTCAATAAACTTTTCATACGCTATCCTATTAAAACAAGACGAACCCTTGAACTTATCCCTGGTTTAATTTCATGGACGCTTATTTTATTCCCGTTATGGGGATCGATATTTCTCCCAAATATTTTAGCTTACTTCATTTTACTTTTTGATGTTTATTGGCTTTATCGTTCATTTTCATTAGCAATTATGGCGTGGATTGCTTCAAATAAAATACGGGATGCCGAAGCACAAAATTGGTTAGAAAAAGCAAAATCTCATGCTCAATTTGAAAACGTTACGCATATTATTGTCATTCCCAATTATTGTGAACGCTATGAAAAGTTACGACATACGCTTGCCGCAATAACCAAACAAACTTTTCCCACAAAACGTTTATATATTGTTCTGGCCATGGAATTACGAGAAACGGAAGGACCTGAAAAAGCAGACAAATTGATTCATGAATTTAAGCCATTTTTCGGTGATATTTTTGCGACCTTTCATCCTGACATTGCCGGAGAGGTAAAAGGAAAATCTTCCAATGAATCATTTGCCGCCAAAGAAGCATATGAACGATTAGTCAAAACAAAAAAAATTGATCTTGACTATGCAACAATTTCTTCAGTTGATGCAGATTCCATTTTTGATACGCAATATTTTTCCTATCTTTCCAATAGTTTCTTGCATGATCCAAAAAGAAATCATAAATTTTGGCAATCAGCAAATGTAAACTATAATAATTTCTGGGAAGTTCCGGCACCTATTCGGGTACTTGCTTTTTTCAGTAGCTTATGGCGAACAGCACTGCTTATTCAAGGAGACCGTTTAGTCTCAAATTCCACGTATTCATTATCATATAAAATGCTCGTTGATATTGGATATTGGGATACCGATGTTATTCCAGAAGATTACCGTATCTTTTTTAAGGCATTTTATAAATTGCGAGGAAATACATGGGTAGATCCAATTTTTCTGCAAACCTCAATGGATGCACCTTTGTCTTCAAATTATTGGAAAAGTCTCAAAAATAAATATGACCAAGAACGACGATGGTCGTGGGGTGTATCAGACGACCCACTTTTTATTCAGTGGTGGTTAACAGTTCCTGGAATACCATTCTTTCGAAAAACCCTCATGTTATATCATGTCTTACTTGATCATTTTTTGTGGCCGGTAAACTGGTTTATTATTACTATCGCTGCCAACGTCATTCCTCTTGTTAATCCTGTGTTTGTGAATACTGATTTAGGTTATAACCTTCCTCGACTTGCAGGATTTATCTTAACATCATGTATATTTGCAACGTTAACCATGATTGTTATTGATTTTCGAAATAGAAAAGATCGACATGTCGTCTCTAAATCAAAGCAATTCCTTTTTCCGCTTGAATTAGTGTTACTTCCTATTGTTGGTTTTTTCCTTGGCGCTCTTCCAGCCCTTATTTCTCATACACAACTAATGTTTGGGAAACGAATTGAATATAAAGTAACTGAAAAATTATGAAACTTCTTCATAAACTTGAGAAGCAAAAATCTACATGGTTTCTTCTCCTCACGGTATTTCTTTTTTTTCTTCTTCGATTGCCCTCTATTTTTGAACCTTATTGGTATGGGGATGAGGGAATCTATCAAGTGATTGGGACAGCACTCAAACAAGGAAGAATCCTATATACAGGCATTTGGGATAATAAACCACCACTTTTATATGTACTCTATGCATTTTTTAATGGCGATCAAACAAGCGTCAGAATTTTCTCTTTATGCGTAGGACTTTGCACAGTCATCGCATTTTATTTTCTTTCGAAAAAATTATTTTTGCAGGAAAAGATACAATTTATTACAACAGGAATATTTGCGTTTCTCTTTGCAACACCCTTTCTGGAGGGAAATATAGCAAATGCTGAAAATTTCATGCTCCTACCTATTCTTTTGGCAGCAATCGTTGTCTACATGGTAGCTCAACAGAAACCAGTAACTAAACCATCTTTTGCACACCTTATTTTATTACTCATTGCAGGTATTGCCCTTGGCATTGCATTTCTTACAAAAATTGTTGCTTTTTTTGATTTTACGGCATTTTTTATTTATCTCTTTTTTATTTCTTATACAAAACTTTCAGAAATACAAAAACAAATGAAAATACTGGGTATCTTTGTTGCTGGTTTTTTTGTCCCCTTTCTGCTTACCAGTATTATTTTTTTCTTTCAAGGGAATCTCCATGCATTCTTTATTTCAGCATTTTTTAGTAATGTTAATTATGTCGCCTATGGAAATACCTTCGTTATTCCTCGTGGCCTTCTTATGGTAAAACTTGGTATTCTTTGCCTTTTGACTCTCTTGCTTTTCTATTTCCGTAAAAAGTTTACCCATACACAGCTATTCATTTTTCTTTGGATTGTTTTTTCTCTGTTTGATATTTTCTTTTCGCAACGGCCATATACACATTACGTTCTCATGATTCTCTCCAGTTTATCATTAGGTTTTGGACTTTGGTTTTCTCAGAAAAGAACTTCACGCCCTTTTACCCTAGGTATGCTGAGTTTACTTATCCTTATTGATATACCATTTGGACTGCATACACGAATACCTAAGTATTTGTTTGGATACTATGGAAACTTCATTGGCTATACCATGCAACAAAAATCAACAGCACAATATGATACATTTTTCGACAAAGTTACTATTCGTAATGCAACACTTGCCCAATATATTAACAATACAAAAAAACCAAACGATAGAGTTTTCATTTGGGGGGATATCCCTCAGATCTATATGATAACCAATACCCTTCCACTAGGACGATTTATTGTCGCTTATCATATGGACAGTAGTGCAAGTAATATGAAAGAAACTGCAATGATACTTGCACAAATCAAACCAAAGTATATAATAATTTTTCCTAATGAACCAGCCTTACCTTATTCGCTCAATCAATATACACCTAGACTTACTATAGATCGGACAACAATTTATGAAAAAATTCTTTAAACATTTACGACAAGACAAAATTACCTATTGGGGTTTTCTTATCAGCTTTCTCCTGTTAATTGCAAGTTTTCTTTTTATTGGGTTTTCCTATAATGCACTCCCCCCTTTTCTTCCCTTGTATAATAAAATGCCTTGGGGATATGAACGGATCGGGCAAAAAATAGATATATTTATCTATCTGGGAACTGCCATGATCTTCTTTATTATCAACCTTGTTGTTGCATCAAAAGTATATAAAAGAATAGCATTACTTGCCCGATTTCTTGGAATTACAACCGTAATGTTTTGGCTATTCGTTTTTATCTATGTGATTCAAATAATACTGTTAATGAGGTAACGATTAATGGAAACAATGATAATTTTCTTACCGCTCTTTTCTTCTTTTTTCATAACGCTCCTCGTTACTCCTTTTTGTCTTATTTTCATTCGAAAATGGGGACTTATTGATGATCCAAAAACACACAAACATCCGGCAATGGTACATACCAAACCAATTCCTCGTGGAGGTGGCATTCCTTTATTCCTCGGAGTTGTTGGAGCAAGCATCTTTTTTCTCCCTATTAATCGAATAACCGTTGCTCTTTTTGTTTCATCGCTCATTGCCTTAGTAACCGGAACTCTCGATGATAAGTACGATATATCCCGCTATTTTCGATTTGCGGTTAATATCTTTTGTGCTTTAATTATTGTTAATAGCGGAGTCACGATACCTTTTATCACGAATCCATTAGGCGGTATCCTTCATTTAAACGCTATTGGATTTTCCACAACACTTTTTCAAGTACGAGTGGGATTACATCTTTCTGACATCTTATCTCTCATTTGGATTGTCTGGGTAATGAATATGTTGAATTGGAGTAAAGGAGTCGATGGACAAATGCCAGGAGTGGTAGCAATATCAGCATTTGTTATTGGATTGTTAAGTCTTCGCTTTTTTCTGAGTGATCCCGTTACAGCGTTACCAGTAAAATTATCATTTATTATTGCTGGAGCTGCTCTGGGGTTTCTTGTCTATAATTACTATCCTGCCCGGATTTTTCCCGGATATGGAGCGACTGCTATTTATCTTCTTTTGAGTGCTGTTTCGATTTTATCGGGAGCAAAATTAGCTACAGCTATTTTAGTTATGGGAGTTCCTATGATTGATGGTATTTTTACGATAATTCGTCGCTTACTCAGTGGCAGATCACCTTTTTGGGGAGATAATAAACATTTGCACCACTTATTACTGCAAAAAGGGTTGGGACAACGCGGAGTAGCTTTGTTTTATTGGATAATTTCTGCTATATTAGGAGCAGCTTCCTTAACACTCTCGAGTTCAGGCAAAATATTCGCGATTGTCATGTTGGGAGTAGTGTTAGGTGGCGGATTGCTTTTCTTGCATATTACGCTAAAAGCAAACCATGAAAAAGAAAATTATTAAAACGCTAAAGTTGTTCAGACCAAAGCAATGGATTAAAAACTTTGCTGTTTTTCCCTCTCTTGTTTTTACTGGTCAACTCTTTAATCTCCCAATTTTCTTAAATGTCTGTTTTGCTTTTATTATTTTTTGTGGCCTTTCCAGTGCTGTCTATGTTATCAATGATATTTTCGACATTCAAAAAGACCGAATGCATCCTTTTAAAAAGTTTCGACCGTTAGCTGCAGGAGATCTTTCGATACCATATGCATTAGTACTCTTTTTTATTCTTGCCATTGGATCACTCATTTTGAGTATTGCTATTAATCCAGCATTTTTCTTTCTTGTCACTATTTACCTCGCACTCCAACTTTCCTATTCCATGTTTATTAAAGATATTACAATTCTTGATATTCTTGCACTTGCTGCGGGATATATTTTACGAGTATATGGTGGCGAAGTTGCAAGCGGATACCATATTTCCATTTGGCTTGTACTCACAACGGTTTCTTTATCGCTGTTTTTAGCTGTTGGAAAACGACGTTCCGAGTTAACCCTCATCTCCCGATTTACCGAAAAACAAATTGAAGCTACCAGAAAAACATTATCTCATTATTCTGAACGGCTCTTGGATGTTTATGCTTCAATCTTTGTCTCGTGTACACTGATTTTCTATTCATTTTTTACGTTTTTTGAAGACCCTCAAGGAATAAAAATTTCTATTAACGCTTTGCTTCCCAATTTTCTTCCCGACTATTTCCAAAGAAAATGGTTAATGATAACTATTTTCCCCGTAGTATACGGATTAATGCGTTATTTACAAGATATTTATGAAAAACATGAAGGAGAGAGTCCGGAGAAAGTATTCTTATCTGATACGCCATTATTAATCAGTGTTATTTCATGGATTCTTCTTGTTATTATAGTCATTTACTTCATCCGAGGATAATTACAGCTTTTTGGTATAGGTTGCGCTTACCCATCCCTTTTGACCATTTGGTAGCTTTATTTCCATCCACCCATCCTGTTCTCCAACGTACGGGTAGGTTTCTCCTGGATGAACTTGTGCAATTTCAGTACCACCTAAGGACGCTGAGTCTCGAACTCGAAGAAAACCAGTGGGTGTATCTAAAATAGTAATTTGGGGACCTTGTAAGATACTCGTCGGTGTCGGATTCCCCGTAGGAGTTACTGACGCAGAAGGTGTAGCAGTAGTAATCGCAACGGGTTGCTGAGAAAGATCAGTTGCTAGTGAGATAATGGCACTGAGTTTATATCCTAACACGCCATGAATTCGAATTGTTTTCTGATCATAGCCGCTTTTGGAAACAGTTAACTCATGGTCAGATTCCGTGACATGATCAATTACCAACGGGGTACTTCCTGAAGGATTACTATCTAATGAAACATCTGCACCATAGGGAAAGGACGAAACAAAAATTTGTGCATCCTTCGGATCAGAAATCGGACTTAAGGAGATAACACTTCCGTTTGATTTTCCCACATCGCCAAACGTCCGATCAACAACAGTTAAAACGGATTGGGAAAGTGTAATTTTCTCTTCATAAGGTTCTGCATTCCCACTTGTGGGGACAAGTCGAATTGTGTAGTCACCAACAGGAAGCATATCTTTCGGGTCACAATCACATAACGGTGTCTTTCCAACAATTTGTCCATTTAAATACGCCGTACTTTGTGGTTGGGAAGTTACTTGTAAAGCACCTTTACTCACGGTTGTTTTTTGCAAAAAATACACAACTCCAAGAAAAACAAGAATCGCTAAGACAACAGGTAAGAGAAAAAGCAATACTTTCTTCATAGGGCGGATAGTAAAACTATACCATAAACAAAGAGATGTGAAAATAAAAAAAGTATTTTTGACACCTAATCATTTTTTATTTATGATAAAATTCATGATTTCTCAACTTTCCATCGTTATTCCAACACTTAATGAAGAAAAATATTTACCTAAATTACTGAACTCACTTCAAAACCAAACCCATACCGGAAAACTTGAGATCATTGTTGTCGATGGAAAATCAACCGACAAAACAAGAGAGGTCATTAGACAGTTCCAGCAAACGTTACCAAATCTCTCTGTTTATGAAATCAATAAGAATATCGGAGCACAACGAAACTTTGGTGCAAAAAAAGCATCATTTCATCATATTCTTTTCCTTGACGCAGATATGATTTTACCTCCTCATTTTTTAGCATCTTTTCTTCCAAAAGTTCCTCCTCAGGAACGTACCCTCGCAGTCACCTTATGTTTAGCCGCAGAATTTGATTTCTTTTCAACGCTCATTATTGCGATTCTTGCTCCTGTGGGAATTCTATTCTGTCTCTTCGGACATTATGCACCCGGGTTTTTTCTATTTACCACCAAAGAAAATCATGAGAAGTTAAATGGTTTCCGAACTGATTTACTGATTGCAGAAGATATTGATTATGCAAGAAGATCCTATGCAAATGGTGCCTCGTATCATTTTTATTTCTCGCCTCTTGCTTATCATTCTGTACGACGAATTCGGAAAATGGGACCTCTTCCCTTTTTGGTATTTTATCTGAAAGGAATCTATGGACTGTGGCGTTATGGTATTGAATATTTTACTAAAGATATTACCTATCCTTTTGGACATTATTAGGATATTGCATACATGCAACAGAGGTAATGATATGCTTTCTGAAAAACTATTTGCCAAAAAAAACTCTTCCCGCAATAATTAAGATCACAAGGACAATACAAATTTCAGACACCCATGAACGTTCATTATCCATATTATTCCATACGTTTTGGGGTATCACAACTTTGCGGCAATTTCTTCACGAATCGTATCAACTCGTTTTACATCAAACAAAATGGTATTCCAACCCACTTGGTTTGCTGCGGCAACAGATACTGGAGAATCATCAATAAAAAGGATTTGTTCTGGATTTACTTGTGCCTTTTTAGTAGCAAGAAGATAAATTCGTGGATCAGGTTTTACTACTCCTACTTGGTATGACTGAATAATTTGTTGATAATCGAGAGATGCAATAAGATGTTTTTTTTGTAATACGCTAAATAATCCATCAAAAATATTTGTTAGCAATCCAATCGGATAGTGTTTTGAAAGATTTTGAAGCACAGTATGCATTGCGGTAATTGGTTGAAATTGATCAGTAAGAAAATTAATAAATTCCTTCTTTGCCAATGAATGGTGAAAATATCTTTCGTATGATGGAAGCGCTTGATCCAATGAAATCGATCCTTCATTAAGCTTTTTCTCAAGTGGTTCAATATCATTGGCAAAAGATGCATAGGTAATACCTTCATTTTCTAAGAGCTTCGTCAGACCAGTTTGAAAATCATAGTGCACTCCAGCAAGATCACAATAGAGAAAGGCAATTGGCATTGCTCAATTATAGCAAACAACACTCTTTTCTAATTCTTACAAAAATACCGTACAAGCATAGTATGAAGCCACTCTATGATGTTGTCGTTATTGGTGGGGGATTTGCTGGTATTTCCGCTGCAATCTATACGACACGATTGAATCGATCAACCATCGTTCTCGATAATGGAACAGGCAGATGGAATTCTCAAGAAGTCAATCAAAATTATTTAGGATTTCCACAAGGAATATCATCGCAAGAACTGAGACGTCGAGGAATAGAACAAGCACGAATGTTTGGTAGTCAATTTGGTGATGACACTATTGAAACGACATACAAGGAAAAAGAGATTTTTATCTCGCAAGGAAAACACATAACATATCGAAGCCGCTCGCTAATTCTCGCAACAGGTGTCACTGATTTTTTCCCCCATTTCACCAATTGGAAAGCATACTTAGGAAAATCATTATTTTGGTGTATAACCTGTGATGGATATAAAACGAGGGGAAAACGAATTATCGTCATAGGAAAAACAAATGAGGCAGTCTGTACTGCGTTACAATTTCTTATTTTTACACGACAGATAGTGTTTGTGACGAATACTCCCCCAGGAAAACACGTAATAACAAAAGAATGGATAAGGCGATTAGAAAAAACACATATTCCCTTCTATGACACGCAAATTACCGCAATAGCAGGAGACAATGGAATATTTTCTTTAGTGACCCTTTCGAATGGTCAACAACTTCCTCTTGATTACCTCTTTAGTGAACATGAAGCAAAACCAAATACCACACTCGCAAAACAACTTGGTGTTCGTCTCTCAGAAACAAGCTATATCCTCACTGATGCGGAACAACGAACAAATATTCCTTTTGTCTATGCAGCGGGAGATGTAACAAAATTATTTAATCATCAAGTTATCACCGCAGCCCATGAAGGAGCAACTGCTGCACAAACCGCACATTATGATTTATTTCCTCAATTGCAGCAAGAGACCTAGTTACTCTTACCAATCTCTTCGTTCTCTTTTACATCGCTACCAATCACATAGGATATAGTAAACAAAGAAAGGAGGTAACCAATATGTCAGACCTTGATGATCTCGCACAAAATATTAAAGGAAAATTTCAAAAAGGAAGAGGAAAAATAAAAAAATCAACTGGTGATGACGCAGGTGGAACATGGGATGAAATTAAAGGCAGTGCAAATGAAGCAGCATCGCGTTTAAAGCAAGATGTAAAGAATGCGTTTCGTGATGATCGATAATGATTACCAGGAATAGATACTATCTTTTGTTGGGAGAATAATATCAGTGATTTTTATTGTTTCAGAAATGGTATTAACAAGCGTTTGTCGAGATTCATCGTCCCCATGGGTTATAAAAAGCTTTTTTACGTTACGAATTTTTTGTAACCACGAACAAAGTTCGGTTTGATCTGCATGCGCACTCAGTCCTTCCATACTGGTAACTGTTCCGTTCACTGAAATTGTTTCGTGATACAAGGTAATACGTTTTGCGCCTTCTAAAATTTCTCTCCCTACCGTACCTACTCCTTGATACCCAACACTCAGTAATCGTGTTGAAGGAAGCGGTAAATAATTCAGTAAATGATGCCATATTCTTCCTCCATTCATCATGCCATTTCCCGCAATAATAATTTTAGGTCCTGGCACTTTCACTATTTTTTCACTTTCCTTTGCTTCTTCTGTCACAAAAAGGTCAGGAAAGGAGAACGGATCATCAGTATGGCTTTGTAACTCATCACTCCATAATGCTTTACACTCTTTATAGACTGCTGTTGCTCGAATTCCCATCGGACTATCTAAATATACGGGTATCCCACGTGGTATCTTCCCGTCTCGTTTTAAATGGTTTAATAAATGCAATAATACTTGGGTTCGATCTAAGGCAAATGCAGGAAGTAATAAGACTGCTTTTGATTGCTCTATCAGCGTAATTTCTTGCTGTAATTGCGTTAAGGCGTCAATATTTGGATGAATTCTATTGCCATAGGTTGCTTCCATGACAACCACATCCGCTTGTGGAACAGAAGCGGTTGGTTGTAATAATTTTTGTAATGGATTTCCCAAATCACCAGAAAATAAAACAATTTGCGTACCGTCATTAATCTCAATACTCGCCGACCCTAAAATATGACCGGCGTTTCGAAAGGAAATACGAAGCTGCCCAAGAATAATTGCTTGATCGTACGGAATAATTTCAATATGTTGTAATGTTTTATGCACGTCATCTTCGGTATACATTGCTGGACGATCTGTATGCTCATTGGCAACTTTCACTGCATCAAACAAAGCAATACCAACAAGCAGTTTTGTTGCTTGAGTCATATAAATTTTCCCCGTAAACCCTTCCTTAACTAAAAGAGGTAACCGTCCACAATGATCTAAGTGTGCATGAGTAAGAACCACAAGCGACACAGTAGTGGGATCAAAAGGAAGTTTCTCAAAATTAAGATGCGAAACATCACTTCCTTGAAACATACCGCAATCAATGAGAATAGTTTGAGAATTCGTTGAAAGAAGATAGCATGAACCCGTCACTGTTCCCGCTGCTCCAAAAAATTGTATCTGCATTCGATTTTATTATCATAAAGAATATCAACAAAGATGTACAGAAGAAATTTGCAAACTACGTGTTTTTCTTGCTCTGCAATGGATCATCAGAAAGATTTTTATTGATACTTTGGACAACTTTGCGTTTTTGTTTTGCAAAAAGTTCAGTATGCGTAGACTTCCACTCTGTCCAAACTGTAATTAGTAATGCTTGTACAATTCCAGCAACTGGTGAAGCAAATAACGCGCCAATCAATCCAAAAAGCTCTGAACCTGCAATTAGTGCAATAAGAGAAACTAATGGATGGAGCCCAATTGCTTTTCCAACAATTCGAGGACCTAAAATATCTCCTTCAATAACATGAACAATAATAAAATAAACAAGTACAATTACTGCAATAATCCACCCTTGCGATAAGGCCAGAACAACACAAATTGCTCCAGAAATGAGTGTTCCTAAAATAGGTATAAATTCTAGTAAAAATGCTAAAACTCCTAAGAGTACTGCATAAGGCACTTGCAAGATTACCATACCAATGCCAACTAAAAAACCGACTATAAATGCTAAGGTAACTTGTCCGCGAATATACCCTCCGACAATTTTTTCAATAAGTCTCATCAGAAACTCCATTCGTTTTTCTTGGGCGGGAGGGGTATTGTTTCGCAACCATTCCGTGATTTTGATGCCATCAGTGAGTAAATAAATGCTTAAAACGGCCACTACTAAAATATCCAGAACAAACGTAAAAATACTGCTCAAAAAAGGAACAATACTACTGGTGAGTTGTTCCGCTGAAGCAGTGAGATCTTGTCCCACAAGTGATATTTGTTGCTGAGAGATACCAAATCGTTTCAGAGTCATAAAGAGTGGCGTACCTAAACCGTTTCGCGGAGTAAGTAACGATTGAACATTATGAGCAAATAATTCGAACTGCAGTACCGCAGTACTGGCAATAAAATAAATAAGAACACCGAGCCCACTCAAGATAACAAGGTACGTAAAAAAAATGGCAAGAAACCGAGGCATATACTTTTCCAGAAAGGTTACAGCAGGAACTAATGCGTATGCTAAAAAACCAGCAATTAACAGTAAAATGATTGTTCCACTAATATAACTGAGACCCCTTAAGATAATGATGAGTAACACAATCCAGCCCAAAATTGCAAGAGGAATATCTCTTCTTGTTGCCCAAACATTTACTACTTCGCTTTTTTTCTCATGCTGAGAATAGATCTTTGCCATACATTGCTTTTTTAATAGCTTGGGCATTATAGCAAAGTACTCATAAGATAACATCTATTAGCATAAAATTATAAAAGAATCTCGTTGGCTTGTCCCTACAAGGCGCTTATATTCCTTCTTGCTAAAAAGAAAGAAAAGGACTATACCAACTTCATCAGAATACTATGGAAATATATCGTTTTGATCAAACAGGAATAGAGTCACTCTCTGTTGGCTGTGAAAGTACACAAAATGGAATAAAGAACGCAACGAGAAGACTACTGCGTCCGCGTGACAACGAATCGGGGTTAAGAGAAGGTACAATCAGAAGAGCAATTAGGACAAGTGGATCCATGGGTAGTTCTTTCATAAGAACAATTGACGTGATAGGTCATTTTTTCCGTTAATGTTACTCCTTTCTCCCTCTTGCAAAACTCTTACTATACCAAATTACTCTTTTTACATTTCCGCCCTAAAATAGTAATTAATCATGAATACTGTCCAATTACCATTAGGTACACGAACGTTGCCAAGAATTTCGCTTCCGCAACTTTCATTATCTACTTCGCCATTGTTTGAAGTAAAACGAGCTACTTCTCAAATTGTTAAAAAAACATTCTTGTATAACTTTTATATTGTTTTGAAAAGTAAACCTTGATAATGTCATTATGACCCAAGATTTTTTACAAACTTTTGAGATTACATTAGCTTTTTTATTACCATTGGGTATAGGATTTATTACTATGTATAAAGCAAAGACATTTACCTATATCCATAAATATCATTCCCTCCTTAATAACTATGAAAAGCGTATTTTCCAAATAAGTAAACAGAAAATGAAACGAGTTTTTTTACTAGATTACCAATTAGTATAACTTATCAGAAAGGAGGTTCTATGATGTTAGAAGATACAAAACAACAAAAACAATCATCGGGCGATGATCAATCAATCGGTCAAAAAGGTGGTGAAGTTTCCAATCAGTCTGGTCAATCAGATAAATCAAATATCGACACTCCAGAAGATTTCGATAATCTTGAATAGCTTGAGGTATAAATTGAGTTTTTAATAAGATGAGTTTCTCATCTTATTTTTTTGTCTTAGCACCTTTTTTCCTCTCGTAAGATCCTTCTAAAAATAATAATCAAATAATTACCATTTTATAGGCCATTATAAAAGATCCATTCTTTATGAAAGGATCATGATTCTGATTACCAAATCAATAAAAACCCTCTTTGCATTTTTTTGATAAATATGCTTTGCTTATGAGAGGGATATTTTTATCCATTATTCTTGTACTTATGAGACAACCAACTAGAATAAAACGATCGTTATTTGTAATTTTCGAAACTTCACTCATCATTCTTATTCTCTTTTCCTTTCAATCTTCCATACTAAAAAACTTTACCTATGCAGCAACTGATACGAACACCCTTTATTCCCCTGCAAACTATTATCCTATTGGCACATCGAATATTCGCGAGGGAGAAATTGTCTCATTTACTGATGGTACTTATGCATTAAGTAAAACTCCCGGTGATCAATTTATGGTTGGCGTTATTACTGCAAATCCTGCAATTACCCAAGACATTCAAGGCCCTATTCCCTTCTATCCCGTGGTTGCAACAGGGCAGGGACAAATCCTTGTTACAACAAGCAATGGACCAATTAAAAAAGGTGATTTTATTACGAGTTCCACTATCTCAGGTATTGGACAAAAAGCTTCCGCACCAGGTTATACTATTGGCGTTGCGCTCAGTGACTATACAGCAAGTAATCCGAAAACAATTGGGAAAATTCCTATCAGTCTTAATATTCACTATTTCATTGGCAATGCAAATATTCGTTCCAGTTTACTTGATATCTTTGCTTTAAGTACCTTGGCAACCTATGAACAACCAAGTTTAGTTTTTAAGTATGTTCTCGCTGGGGGTATTGTAGCACTAGCACTGTTATTTGCTTTTGTGCTAATTTCACGGACAGCAAATAAAGGTATTGATGCGTTAGGACGAAACCCTCTTTCAAGTACTGAAATTCATATTGGTATGGCACTGAATGTCTTTATCGCCATTGTTATTTTAGCAACTGGTTTTGTTATGGGTTTTCTTGTGTTAAGATTATAAAAGTATATGAATCTGCCTATACTTTCTGAAGGCTTATTATTGTTGGTACTCACCTGTTTTTTAGTGGTTGCTATTGGCGGGTTTGCACTTTTTTTTAAAAAAGTTTTCGACGCTGAAGAAAAATTTGAAGAAAAAGAAAAACGGACAATTCACAATTATAAAAAAGTATTATTGCATGCCCATAAAGATGCTGAACGGATTTTAGCTGAAGCTTCAGAAAAAGGAACACAACTCGAACAAGAAATTGTTGAGACGAATAAAAAAATTGTTGATAATGCAGACGCAACTGTTGCAAAAACAGTGCAAGATTTGCTTAGTGAATATAAGAAAAACTTAGAAACGCTCCATGCGACTGTGGAACAACAAACGCAGGATATGTTCACTAATATTTCCAAAACCACTCAAGATGATATGAACGCATATCTCGCTGAATTTTCAAATAAAACCTCAAGCGTCCAAGAGACCTTGGTTAAACAAGCAGATGAATCATTCAAAAAAATGCAGGAAGAACTTCAGGCATATAAAAAAGAACAAATGGATAAAATTGCTAATGATGTCACGTCTGTCGTTCACAAAGTATCATTAGAATTTTTAGGCCGAGCAATCTCAACATCTGACCATGAAAAATTACTCCTCGATTCCTTAGAGAAAGCCAAAAAGGAGGATATATTATTACGTGACACCATATAAATTGGCTGAAGAAAACTTGACGCAATTAGTTCGGACAAAAGCAGACGCTGATGCGTTTTTTTGGCAACTTGATGAACTGGTCAATAGTATCTATTCACAAAAAATGGATCTAGATTCTTATTTAAAAACAATAATGTCATACGAAAAAAAAGAACAATTCGAACAACTTATGTCGGCAAATGCAATCAATAAAACGAATAGTACCGATATGCAAAACTTTATTACTTCTCTCAAAGAGACAATATCAGCACTTCCTCTCATTGAACTCTCTCTGCCAATCCAACCTACAGAAAATATGTTGGATATGATGGCAGAGTGGTTCCGAAAAAATTACCAAAGATCAGTTCTTTTCAAAATCGAAGTAGATCCAACTCTCATCGCGGGCGCAATTATTGGTTCCGGAGGACTTGCCAGAGATTACACACTAAAAAAATATATTCAAGATAAAAAAGAATAAAAACGATGCAAGATTATCAATACTATTTAACCACCTTTGGTGAATATGGTGAGGTTGATCAAGTCAATACTCCTATTCTGATTGCCAAAGGACTCCCGTATGTTAAATTACGAGAACTCGTGTTATTTGAAACAGGGCAAAAAGGTTGGGTAATCGGACTCAATCGGGATAGTGTCACTATTTTACTGTTCTCTCAGGAAAAAATTCCTGTTGGGACAAAGGTTGTTCGTACACAAACCACGCTCTCGATTCCTGTTGGTGATCATTTATTGGGAATGCTTATTGATCCTTTAGGAAATTCCCTTGATGACACGAAATTACATCCCGTAGATGTGAAATTTCGCCCAGTTGATACAAGACCACCGGGTATTAAAAGTCGAGCGAGAATTACTCGACCATTTAAAACAGGAACAACACTTGTTGATATGATGATTCCGCTGGGAAAAGGTCAAAAAGAGTTAGTCATGGGTGATCGAAAAACAGGAAAATCCGCATTTGTATTAAATACGATTAAAAAACAAATCAAAGAAGGAACAGTGGCTATTTACTGTATTATTGGAAAGAAAAAAAGCGATATTAAAGCAATTGAAGAGTTACTAATTGAAGAAGGATTACGAGATAAAGTCGTGGTCGTCGCCTCCAGTGCATATGATCCCGCAAGTACGATTTATGTTACTCCGTTTGCGAGCATGACATTAGCTGAGTATTTCGCTGAGCAAGGTAAAGATGTCCTTATTATTCTTGACGATCTGTATGCCCATGCTCGATTCTACCGAGAGTTATCGTTAGTTTCCAATAATTTCCCGGGACGAGATAGTTATCCGGGAGATATTTTCTATACCCACGCTCGACTTCTTGAACGTGCAGGGAACTTCAAACATCCGGCAAAAGGTGAAGTTTCTATTACCTGTCTTCCTGTAGTTGAAACCATTGAGGGAGATATCACGGGATATATTCAAACCAATTTAATGGGTATTACAGACGGACACATCTTATTTGATAGTGAAATATTCTATAACGGTCGACGACCTGCAATTAATGTGCATATTTCTGTTACCCGTGCGGGAAGACAAACCCAATCACAACTCAATCGAGATATTACCCGAGAGTTAACTGCTTTTTTAACGCTGTATGAACGCATGCAAGATCTTTCCCATTTTGGTACCGAATTGACTGATAACGTGATTAATATTCTCAAAAAAGGCGATACAATATTTTCTTTTTTCGAACAACCGTTTATGGCCATTGTTGAAGAACAAGTACAACTCATTCTCTTTAGTCTCATTTGGGTGGATCAAATTAAAGAAATTGAAAAAATTCCACAAATTCGTACCAAATTACAAAAAGCTGCTGAGACGCCTGAAACAAAAGCACTTTTCGATTCGTGCTTTACCGCAAAAACCTTTAATGATTTTTTGCAAAATGTCTTAACTCATAAAGATCAAATTATGAAATTATGGCAATAACACGAGCGACAGCAAAAGAATTAAGTTTAGTACAAAATTTGCAAACCTTAACCGTGGTATATGAAGAAATTGCCGTTATGCGAATTAATACGACAAAAAATTCCGTTTTGATAACCCGTAATTTTGTGAGTAAATTATCAACAGTTTTTTATAACATTAAGTTGTCGTATAAAAATCAGTTACTTGCTCTCTTGGAAGGCAAAAAGAAAGTTGATCCGTTACTAATTGCTAATAGCCAGAAAAATGGTAAAGAGGTGCATGTCTTGCTCTCTGCAAATAATCGTATGTATGGTGATATTATTAATCAAGTGTTTAACACTTTCTACGAAAATACGGAGAAAGGAAATGCTGACGTGGTTATTTTAGGAAACGTTGGAAAAGCAATATATAAAGAACGGGCACCTGGAAAACCATTTACTTACTTTGATGTCTCAGACACAAAATTTGAAATTGAAGAAGTGCGGCCCGTTATGCAATTTTTACTCCAATATGAAAAAGTGTATATTTACTACGGAAAGTTTGTGAGTGTGTTAAATCAACAAGCAGATATTGCAGATATTTCAGGAGATAAACCTTTTGAACTGCAAGAACATGTTGCTCCTGAAGAAAAAGAACAATTTCTGTTTGAGCCAAATATTCCTCATATTCTCAATGTCTTTGAAATGCAGATTTTCTATGCATTGTTTAAACAGACGTTACATGAAATTGAACTTGCACGATACGCATCTCGTATTCAAGCAATGGAAAAAACGAACGAGAATATTAATATACGTATAAAACATTTAATTCGCAAAGAAAAACGCATCAAAAATCTTGAAGCAAATAAACGACAGTTGCAGCAACTTGCTCATGTTAAGTTTTTCAAACAGAAAAGGATGCAATATGCAAAAGGGTAAAATCGTTAGCGTTAAAGGCCAAATTGTTGAAGTAGAATTTTTAGGTGAAAAACCATTTCGCCATGATATCCTCGTACTCGAAAATAACGAGCAAGTAAAACTTGAAGTCCATGTTCCCTCATCTAACGCTGTCTATTACTGTATTGGTCTTACTGATACAAACGACTTGCATCGAGGAATGATTGTTATCAATACTCACGCTTCTCTCCAATTTCCTATGGGAAAAGGAATTCTCGGAAGAGTTGTTGATTTATTTGGCGACCCGCAAGATGAAAAAGGACAATTAATTGATGTTACCAATCAATCAATTTTTAAAGAACCAACATCGTTAAAAGAAATTCTTTCACCAAAAGAACTCCTCCAAACGGGAATTAAAGCAATCGATTTCTTTTCTCCCATTTTAAAAGGGGGAAAAATTGGCTTCTTCGGAGGAGCTGGCGTTGGAAAAACCGTACTGCTTACTGAAATTATTCACAATATCGTTTTACAAAACCAAGAAAAAAATGTATCTGTTTTTACTGGCGTTGGAGAGCGCGTCCGAGAGGGTCAAGAATTATATGAAACGCTTTCTGAGAGTGGCGTCATGCAAAGTATTACGCTTCTCTATGGACAAATGGGAGAAAACCCCGCTGTTCGTTTCAGAACAGCTATTGCAGGCGTTGCATTAGCGGAATATTTTAGAGATATTTTAGAAAAAGATGTTCTGTTCTTTATCGATAACATGTATCGTTTTGCCCAAGCAGGATATGAATTGTCAACGCTCATTGATAGCATGCCATCCGAAGGAGGATATCAAGCAACACTCGCATCAGAAATGGCATCAGTCCATGAGCGGCTCATTTCGACAAAGAAAAATGCTATCACCTCATTTGAAACAATTTATGTTCCTTCAGACGATATTACTGATTATGGCGTCCAATCAGTGTTCCCGTATCTTGACGCAACGATTAAACTATCTCGTAATATTTATCAGGAAGGACGGTTTCCTGCAATTGACGTTCTTGCATCAACATCCATAGCACTCACTCCCAAAATTGTCGGTGAACTTCATTATGCAACTCTCATTGCAACACAAAGTTTATTAAAAAAAGCTGTTGGTCTTGAACGTATTGTTTCGTTAATTGGAGAATCAGAACTTGCACCAAAAGATAAGATTATTTATAAACGAGCAAAAATTATTAAAAATTACATGACACAAAACTTCTTTGTTACGAAAGCACAAACAGGTAAAGAGGGTGTCTTTGTTCCTATTACTGATATTGTTAATGATGTGAAAAGTATTCTTGATGGTCAGTACGATGAACGAGATGTCGATAACTTCTTAAATATTGGGACATTACAACAATTGCAAAAATAACTCTTTATGGTACATATACTAAAACCATCAAAATTTCATCTGGAAGTCAATGGTCCAACAGGAACAATTTTTGCAGGTGATGTAAAGGCAGCAACATTGATTAATGAACTCGGTCCGTTTGATGTGGTTGAAAAACATACCAATTTTATTTCAGCAATTAGAGAAAAAATTATTATTTATCTTCTAGACGATCAAACGAAAGAAATACCGATAGAACTAGGGATTATTAAAATTACCAGAAAAGGCGTTGAGATATTTCTTGGCATTGAAGCAGTTCCTGAGAAAATCCAAAAACCCTTACCTGTATAAAAAGAGTATTATAAGACATCGAACCAACCAAAATTAATCTCTTTCTTTTTTTAGTTTTTTATTTGTTTATACCAACAATACTTTCTCATAAAATACTTGAGAAACGTTCTACTTTACAATTGATTATCTATTTGAGAAGCTGGAGGGAGACCTAATGAATGGATTAGGTTATTTATGGTATGAAGAAAATACTATGAGGTTATAAAAGTATTGAAAAAAGATAGTTGCAATTATTAACGAATTTATTACCATGAAAAGACTAACTGCCCTCAGGATTGGAGTGCAAACAGCAGTACTTAGTAGACTTCGTGAATACGTAAAAATATTTTCCACTCACTCAGCAATATATGATATAACTAGTAACAAAGCTCACCGCATCTTAATTATGGAAGCAATAAGAAAGTATTGGATTTTATTTTCAGAACAATGTGAAAGAATTTTTCAAAAAATATACTTGTTCATTATAGTGCATATACGCTATCTTCTTCCTCTTATTTTAATTTTTGCTGGAATTGTCTACTTTCTCACCAAACCTCCATCAATTCTTTGGATTGATTCTGGAACAATGATTGCAGCGTCAAAGTCACTCGGTATTCCCAATCCTCCCGGATTTCCTCTGTATATGCTTATTTCTCACTTTTTCGCCATTTTACCATTTGCTTCCGTATTAACCCGACTGGAATTATTTACAATTGTTTGGTCGCTTATTTTACTCTTCTTTTTGTACAACATTATTTTACTTCTCATCGATACTCAATTCTTAACAAGCACTGGAGATACGGAAACGCAATCAGTCGCAACAAGTCATCCCTATCTTTCCCATCTTGCAGCATTTTTTGCAACAATGAGCTTAGCATTCTCATACGAATATTGGTCACAATCAGAAAATACCGAAGCCTTCATTTTTACCTATGCGTTACTGACTATTTTTGTATACATTTGCTTGCGATTATTACAAAAATATGTAGCTTTTAAAATGCAAAAAAATCCTGATAAAACATTTGATGCAATAATATTTCGATGGATTATCCTTATTGCTGTTGCTTTCGGAATTGGTACTGGTGCAAACCCAACAATCGCAGTATTTCTCCCGATTTACCTTTACTTATTATTTATCTTTCGTGACAGTTTAACTCAAAGAAAATTACTAATCGTAGGAGTAAGCTTTTTTCTTGCTGTTTTGGTAATATATAGTTATCTTCCCGTTCGTGCAAGAAGTTATCCTTTTGTAAACTGGGGAAATCCACAAACGCTCCCGCTTTTTATTGGACAACTTCAAGGAAAAGGACTCAATATTTATGAACCCCAAACAAATACCATCAACGGTTTTACAGGATCCCCGTTAGTTTTTATTCAATCAGTATTCTATTTTCTTTATCTCTTCTTTATTCAATTTACTCCATTTGTTATTCTTCTGGCTCCTCTGGGAATGTATGTTTTGTGGAAAAAAAATAAGACAATACTTATCCTATTATTACTCGCTCCATTGACCGATGTTACTTATGCGGGATTATATTTCTCAGGAAATCAAGAATCATGGTTTATTCCTGTTTGGATTTTTATGGCAATTTTTATTGGAATTGGGTTTTATTTTTCTTTCCAATACATCACGAAAACACCTGTCCAAAAAATTCTCTTAACATGTCTCTGCATTCTCCCGCTTCTTGTATGGATTGGTGCCTTGAATAGAAGCCATCATTATTACAGCAAAGATTATGGATATAATTTATACTTTCCTCTTGAAAAAAATGCTATAATTCTCGGTTCAGGAGATTTTTTTAATTCACTTACCTATTATCTGCATGAGGCAGATATTTATCGTCGCGATATTACTCCCATCACGGTAAATACATTTTATGTGAATAAATGGTATCGTGATGATATCCGTCATGCAACACCTGTGTATGTTTCTTCAAAAATTGAAAATATTATTCAATACAAACATTTTGATGAATATAATCGAGCAATGAACACGTTAATTGCAGATAATATTGCAAAACACCCTATTTATATTACTCCCCTGGCACTTCGTGCTTCAGCACTTGCCGGGACAACATCAGGCGAACTCCAATTAGATAATCGATTTAAGCTAATACCCAATGGACTCACGTTACGAGTTGTATACGCCTCAAGCACCGAACAACCAAATTTCAACGCTTTTCAGTTTCAAATCCACTCAGCAATGCAAACGTCACCTTTTTATATTGAACGGAATTATATTGGTGCCTTCCAAAATATTCAAGATGATTATATTTATGCTTACCAAACACTTGCCGATTGGTATATTGATCATGGAAATTCTCCGCAAGCAATTGCGAGTTTTAAAAAAGGACTAGCTATTTCCCAATATGAACCAAACCTTCTCGGTGATATTGGGAATTATATGTTTAAGCAGAATCAATATAGTTCAGCTATTTCATTCTATCAAAATACCTTACTGCATACCTCACAAACTCCTGAAATTCATTATAATTTGGGATTATCGTATGAAAAATCAGGAGCTATCCAGAATGCAGTGAATGAGTTTAAAGCAGTGTTACAACTAACTGATTCATCTCAAGAAATTTATCAAAATGCACGAAACGAACTAGCTCACCTAACTAACCAACCAATTTCTCAAACAGGGAATGGACCGACACAAAATGGGTGGACTTCAATTACTGATAAACAAAATGTTCTCTCTTTCCAAGTTCCTCCTGGTTTCTCTTATGCAAATGGGGATATTAGTACTGTAACAAATCCCCAATTATCCATAGCTATTCATGGTCACCAACTCACCAGTCAAGAAACAGTTGATTCGTACCTTGCAACTTCCTCTTTGCAACCTCCAACAGGTGTGCTTCTTGCTACAAAACCCTATACTATTCCTGGATTCCAAACCACAGTAAAAATTTACGGATTACCAACAGGAAAAGCATTGCTCTTTTTTGTTTTACAAAAAGATACTGTAATTTATGAAATAACGGCATCCCCTGCAGATTCGCCACAAATGGCATCGTTTTATCAACTGTTAAATACGATTCAACCAATACAGTAATATGAAACGCAAGAAAAAACACCAGCAACAACTCTATCGGACACAACAAAAACCAGCGCAACAAAAAAATACTTCTGGATTACTTGTTATGCTAAAAGCAGGTATTTTTTTGTCTCTTTTTCTGTTTCTTATTCCCTTTTATCTGCTTTCCCACGATGGTATTTTTTCAGGACATGATATTCAAACCCATGTTATTTATCTCCTTCTTTTTACGAAAGCAGTTATCGCCGGACAAATTCCTGTTCGTTGGATTGATTGGGTACATCCTGGTTTTAATCAACCCTTATTCACTTTTTATCAACCACTTTTTTACTATTTGTTCCAAATTCCTCGAATGCTTGGGTTCGCAAATACTACGTCTCTTAAAATAGAAGTTGGTATTCTCTGGGTATTATCGGGCATCACAATGTATGCATTTACAAAAGAATATTTTGGAAAAGTTCCTGCATTATTTTCAGGGATTATTTACCTCTATGCTCCCTATCATATTCTGGATATTTTTGTCCGCGCAGCGCTTCCTGAATTTTTAGCACTAACCATTATCCCTTTCCTTTTTTGGTCAATGAAACGATATGCAACGACAAAAAAACTGTTTTATTTTCTCCTAACAAGTCTTTCCGTAGCGAGTCTTTTGACTGCCCATCCTCCCACACTTATTATGTTTTTGCCGTTTATCTTTTTTTACCTTTTCTATCTTGCGTTTGTTGATAAGAATTTTATGCTGTTATTTTTGTTTCTCGGAAGTTTTCTTTTTGGTGCGTGTTTATCATCTTTTTTTCTTATTCCTCTTGTATTTGAACAATCCTTTATTCAACCAATGTATCTCCATAGTGGGTACTATGATTTTCATCAACATTTTGTCTGCATCCAACAATTATTTACTCCCAATTGGGGATATGGTATTTCCGTTCCCGATTGTTCAGATGATTTATCCTTTCAAGTCGGTATAAGTAATTGGGTTATTTTTTTTACAGCAATTGGTATTCTCTGGTGGCGGTGGGAAAAACAAACGCAGGCAATGAATATATTGCTTGTTGGCACGATAAGCATTTTTGTTCTCGTATGTTGTTTAACATTACCAGTAACACAACGAATTTGGGAAAGTAACCCGTATGTTGCGCTTATTCAATACCCTTGGCGATTTTTATCGGTTACCATTTTTCTTTCGGCAATTCTTGGGGGATATCTCCTCTGGAATATTCGAAACACCGTAGTGCAATATAGCATCTACTTTGTGAGTGTCATCATCGTTTTTCTGTTATCAGCGTGGTATTTGCATCCGGCGCAATGGTTAAGCAGTTTTGCCTCTTCGTTTGATATGGCACAAACGCAAGATTTTTCATCGACCGTTCCTGAAATAGGATACATGCCTAAAGGTGCTATTATCAATCCTGATAAAGCTTCAACACCACAAAGTCAAATTAAACTTATATCAGGAAAAGCGCATATTACTCGTTTTACGGACAACACCACGAAAAAAGAATACCGCCTTGTTTCTGAAGTTCCCACTCAGTTTATTTTTTATGTCCATCAATATCCTGGTTGGAAAGCATATGTTGATGGAAAACAAACACCAATTCGATCTGATAACTTATTTGGTTTTATTGAGTTAACAACCCAAGCAGGTGCACACACGATTACGTTACAACTGACTGATACACCCCTTCGAAAAATCAGTAATCTCATTTCTGGTATTTCATTTCTCCTCTTTGGTATTGGGCTGCTTTGGAGTTTTCTCCTTGCAAAAAAAATATTCTTTATAAACATCACCCAAAAAATGGGACGAAAGAACAAAGCACCTGAGACAACTGAATAAATTATTTTTTTGTAGTTCTCAGATCACGAAGCCCACGAAGTAGTAATTGTATTCCAATATATCCATACATACTTACGAGCGAGAGAAGAAATAATGTTCCTACCAAAGCTTCATTACGTGCTGCTTGAGAAAAAAATCCTCCGATAATCCATATACTACTTGGGAGAATAAAGAAAAATAAACCTACAAAAATTTTAATAGATGGATACTTTTTCGAATGCCATATCTTTCGTAAGAAATCTCCCTGCATCCATGAAGTATAGATTGGATCAAAATACGGACGTAAGTCTGTTTGTAACCCCCCTGAACGGGCAATTTCATTCGTTAACTCTTGATAATTTTTTTTCATACTCATAGTATACTCCAATGACAAATAATGCTACAGAGTACATTCACTAATTCTTTTAAACTTTGTTAAAATACGAAAGCATTTGCGATGATTGAAGCAGTAATTCTTGATGTTGATGGTGTTCTTGTCGGTTCACAATTAGGTATCAATTACCCAAATCCTCATCGTTCTGTTATTGACAAATTGAAACAAATTCGGCAGAAAGGTATTCCCGTAATTTTATGTACCGGAAGCTATTATTTTGCTAAATTACCAACGATTCACCATGCCCAGTTGCATAATCCTCATATTACGGATAATGGAGCTCTCATTATTGATCCGCTCGCAAATAAGGTACTGAGTAAACATTCCTTCGATAGAAAAATTGTTCACGCATTACTTACTGCATTTATCAAATCTCATATCTATCTCGAAGTTTTTACTGACAAAAACTATTTTGTCCAAACAAGTCAATCTGGAGCACTCACGCAAAAAAGAATAATTTTTATGCAACAAGAACCACACCTCTCTGATGATCTAACGAAGTTAGCAAAAAATGAAAATATTATTCGCATTAATGCCTTCTCTCATAACAACCACCAAAAAAATACCATTAAAACAATTCTTACCCGCTATCAGAAAACAACAACGACAACATGGAGCAGCAACCCAGCATTATTACCAATTGAGGTGGCAATGATAACCGCGTCAGGTATTTCAAAAACCTACGGTGCACAAGAAGTCATACAAAGTCTCGGGCTTACTTTTGACCATGTGTTAGGCGTTGGTGATAACATTGGTGATTGGCAATTTATGTCATTGTGCCAGTACGTTGCTGCCATGGGAAATGCAACAAATGAGTTAAAAGAAATGATTACGACAAAAGGTGAAGGAAATTATTTTCTTGCTCCTCATGTGGATGATCATGGCATTCTTGAGGTATTCCGAAATTTTTCGATATAATATTTGTTGAACTAAGGTTATGCAATTTATTATTATTGCTCGAGATTATAAAAAGGATGGGCTTGCCAGACGATTAACAGTGAGAGATGAACATATTGCACTGGGAGAGAATATGAAAGCTGCAGGAAATTATCATATGGGTGTGGCACTCTTAGATGAGCACGGAAATATGCAAGGATCAGTTATGATTGTTGAGTTTCCATCTCAAAAAGAGGTTGAGGCGTGGCTTAAAAAAGAACCATATGTCGTTAATAACGTCTGGGAAACTTATGAAGTTATTCCGTGCCAAATCGGGCCTTCATTTCGTAAGAAATAACTTCTCACCTTTTAAGAAGATCCATTCGCTTCGTCTGTATCAAGTACTGCTTCTAATTTTAGATGTAAGGGTGAGAAGTTATTTCTTTGATAAAAAGCAATCGCATGCTTATCAATTGCTTCAGTAGTCACCACAACCCGTTGTGCTTTCTGTTCTTTTCCCCATAAAAAAAGCTCTTTCACTAATCGTGTTCCAATTCCCTTTTTGCGATAGTTTTTTTGTATGTATAAATTTTCAAGCTCAATTTGTTTGATCGGCCTCCATAAACGTATGGGTAACACTGCACCTGTTACATAGCCAACAATCCTCTCCTCCCAAATCGCAAGAAAACAAACGCACTGTATATCAAAAATTCGAGAAGTAAGATACTTAATTCCATCAGGTTCAAAAGACCATCGAAGATTATAATGAGGATCAAAGGTATTACTCACCTGGATAAGCTCATCACATAACTGTTGCACGTACGAAAGATCATCTGCGGTTGCTTTTCGAATGATCAGTGGTTGCATAGTGAAATTATAGTATGAGGAGAACAATTCAACAAGAAGAACATATGTTCTGTTGATAATGCTTTTTTAATGCCAATCAATAGGGGTCATGCCATGTTGTACCAGATACGCATTGCACTTACTAAAATGATGATTCCCAAAAAAGAGATTTGCTGAATACGGAGACGGATGTCCAGATGCAAGAACTAAATTTTGTTCGGTGTTAATAACCATTCCTTTTGTTTGTGCATATTTTCCCCATAACATATAGACAATATGTTTCCGTTTAGCATTGAGTGCTTGTATGACTGCATCCGTAAATTGTTCCCATCCTTTTCCTTTATGCGATGTTGGTTTATTTGCTAGAACGGTAAGAACGCTATTGAGCATAAGTACTCCTTGCGTTGCCCACCGAGAAAGATCTCCTGAAGAGGATGGAGTAATACCTATATCTGAACGAATTTCTTGATAAATATTTTTAAGCGATGGCGGAAGAGCGACACCATCATTAACGGCAAACGATAATCCATTTGCTTGACGGACTCCATGATATGGATCTTGCCCCACAATAACAACTTTTACGGATGCAAAAGGACACAGATCAAACGCTCGAAAAATATTTCGCGGAGGTGGAAAAACCACCTGTGTGGTATATTCATGGCGAATAAATGTCGTTAACGCTTCCCAATATGGCTTTGTAAACTCAGACTCTAATGCCGTTTTCCAAGATGCTTCTATTTTTACTTCTGCCATATAATCTTCCAACAATAGCCGTTCATCTCATTATACGCAAAAGAGACATGAAGAAAAAGAGTTACGATTGCTTGAAAAGTTATCTGGTTAATTTCATCAAGAGTCTTGGCTCATTATCACCATAGAAGTTATCTTTCCATCCGTATATATGAAACCCACAGGTTAAATACATGCGGATTGCAACACTGTTTTTTGGATGGGTAACAAGAGTTATTGTGTTATTTTTGGTTATATCCAATAATTTTTTCATCATTGCCTTTCCGTACTTTTTCCCTTGCCTTTCTGGAATTACTCCTATGGACTTAAGATCACAATGCGTTTCGGAGAGTTTATAGGCAAAAAATCCAACTGGTTGCTCGTGCTCATAGGCAATATATACTTCACAATCTCGCAAATATGCTATTTGTTCGTTGGTATCTTTTGAAGGTAAATCATAATCGCGGTGAAATGCTTTATTATCTAGGGTAAGTAACGTTTTTGCTTCAGCGAGAAGATCTACTTTTTTTATTTCCATGCGGTGATTATAGCAAAAGTGTATTGCATATCTGAGTCATCGTGTGATTTTTCTTAATCATTATGCAGCAAAAAGTCCATTAACTAATGCATGATCTTCTATCCCCTTTGCTTTGAGAGCAACAACATTTTTTGCAATCCCATAGATCTCTTGTTCAAATTGTCTTCCATCATGAGGAAGGACTTCACGTACTTGAGACAAAACACTTGGCAGTTCTCTTTTCACTTTTTCTAACTGACCTGCTTTAAATAACTCAGCAAGTCCTCTCATCCACGTATTCATATTAAATAAATCAAACTCTGTTGGTAGTGGTGCTTGCGGAATATTTGAGACATCTGATTGGCGTAAAAATATTTCGATTCCTTGCATCAATTCAGCGCCAACGATACCAACGTTACCAGATTCAATATACAAAGACGTTGGAGGAAATCCGACGACGGCAAAAACATTTGCCAAGAGCGGAAAGTGCTTCTTTGAAAACCAATCGCTATCAAACGGCTTTCCCCGTTTTGCACGATCCATTTGACCAATTAACCCGCTAATCTTTTGCTCAATTGAACGCTCTTTTTCTTCAAAATCAAAATACGTTTCTGGTTGCGTTAAACGAGTATATAATTGAGCTACTTCAGTAACAAATCTGCTTTGTGGATTCTCTGTTTGTCCAAGTGCGTGAGCTGCCTCGAATATTTTCTCACCAGTTTTTTGAACTGTCTGTTGTCCCTTCTTTTCTATAAACCGATCAAACCTATGTCCGAGACCATTCGAAAATCTCCCAACAAAAACTGATACTCTTTTTAGCCAAGGTTTAATTGTTTTCACTTCTTCAGAGTTAGGTAAATTGAGAGGTATCGCAGGATCCGCATGGTTTGCTACCACACTTGCAATCATTGGAATGACAATCGCCTCCTTTTCTAAAGGTTTTAGTTGAGCAAGCTCAAATCCTGCTCCAAAAGGCTCTTCTTTTAACGCATTTATTGATTTCGCGAGCGTTGGTAATTGTTGCCAACCAATAGGAAGATTTTTCAGACGAATTGATTCAATACCAACAGGCAAAGATTCTGGAGCGATACCTTCAATATACCACCTTCGTTGAGAAACAGTTGGGGTCGATCTATCATTGGTGGGAGGTCTCAACAAACGTGCTTTCCAATTTGCAAATATTCCTTTTGAACCTTGTTCGGGCATACATAGTAGTATATCTGATAAACTAAAGGAATGAAATTGAATAATGAAAAGCAAGGAGAACTTTTTATTTTAGGTGAAACGGCGTTATGGGGCTTATTTCCCGTAATAACTATTTTATCCTATGGGAAAGTATCCCCTTTGGTATCGCTCGCAATCAGTACGTTGCTTGCAGGAGTTTTTTTCGCATTCATGCTTACGCTGAAAAAGAAATGGTTTGAGATCACTAATATTGCGGCATTACGAGATATTCTATTCGCAACATTTTTTCTGGGTATCCTTTATTATCTTTTTTATTATTTCGGATTACGATCAACGAGTGCAGGTAACGCGAGTATTGTTGCTTTAACAGAAGTTTTTTTTAGCTACCTGTTCTTTCAAGTATGGAAAAAACAACCGTTACCATTTCTTCATATCATTGGTGCTTCGCTAATGATACTAGGAGCTTGTATTGTTTTATATCCAAATATCCATACATTTCAACTAGGTGATCTGCTTATTCTCCTTGCTGCTTTCACTGCTCCATTTGGCAATTTCTATGTCAGAAAAGCGCGAACGAAAGTGAGTAGCGACACCATCATGTTTATCCGGAGTATTATCAGTGCGTCCGTTATTTTTCTGCTCGCAGGTGCATTCAACAATACCTTTTCGTATGGAAGTATAAAAAACTCATTTTTATTTCTCGCAATTAATGGAATTTTCTTACTCGGTCTTTCCAAAGCATTATGGGTAGAAGGAATTCACCGAATCAGCGTCGTCAAAGCCAATGCGTTATCAAGTATGTCACCACTCATAACGCTTTTCAGTGCATGGATATTTCTCCAAAATGTACCAACTGTCTGGCAGTTATGCTCAATTATTCCTATGTTTTTTGGCATGGTATTATTAGGCATTGGAAAAAAACAAGGTAATAATTCATCATAAAATCTATTCAATAAATTAGTTACATCAGTGCAAGTTTTGCAAAATGTCCAGTTATTTTCATTAACAGAAAATATTCCATGAGGTTAGTCAATTCTCTAAAATGCTATTTGTGATATACGTGTTTTATCCAGTATTTTTTGATAAGTGGTAGTGATAAGGTGGACAAGAAAAAACCAATTGCAGGAATAAGCGCATTTATCCAAGGGTCTTGATGATGTATTGACAATAAAGTTAAAGCAATGACTAAATACGTCATAAGCACAAGGACAATTTTTCTTGAAATACTCGTCTCCCATGCTTTATTTGCTTCTACATTTCCGTTCCTCAGTTCAATTCTTTCAATTCTTTTTTCTAAATCCTCTATACTCATGCATTGATTATACCAAAAAGCTTCAAAGGGCATTCTCATTTACGAACATTGTAGTGATCTTTAAAGTGCGGTGTCTGATTGACCAGGTTGGAACGTATTTATGGAAGTTTTGGAGAAGAAACAAGCAAATCTAGCATTCTTACTACTATAATTTAAGCGAGGTGTGAATTTTGTATTCAAGAACATCAGATTAAAAAAAAATTAATAATACAATAACATTTTTTATTTACTAAAGTTATTTAGATTTATCATATTTTTTAATAATTGTATTACTGCAACATTTGGTAAATCATCTTGGATTCCTAATACAGCATTTTTTACTAAGGTATTCAACTTTTCTAATTCATCAGTTGCTCTTGTACGCGGATTACCCCCAAGGTGGGCATTAAATGCATTTCGTTGTCTGAGTGCAATTTCCCTCCCTTCATCACTATCGAGTGCGGATATTGCAGCATCATACCTGTTTAATGTCATTCCAATAATTTCGGCGTATTCTGCGCTCGTAGAGAATTCATCAAGACGACGAGCGTTGTCTTCGGTTAATAAAGAATCATGAGAATCCACTTGTTTATATTTTAGTAGTGCTCTGCCGTTTAGTCCTTCTACATTATTGATTAAATTAAGTAATGCTTTAAACGTTCCTCCAATTATTCCTCCTTTCCATATTTTATTCTCTATATGAGTTTGATAGATTATTCCTAATTGTATGTCTTGTTCAGAGAAAGAAGAAAAATAGATACCTGGTACTTCTGAAGGACTTTGATGTTCGACAAAGTAATGATGTGACGCCATTTTCAATATTTCAATTTGTCTTGAAGAAAGTGTTCTTGTGTCAAAACCTTCACCCAATAACGGTACAAAAATACTTATATGAAAATGTGAAATGTCTGATGCGAGCTTTAGTCTTTGAGATGGATTTAAACTTGAATGTAAAACATCTCGCCATCTGGTTTGTTGCGGTAAGAATGTTGTAGCCTGAATGAGCAATCTTTGCATAATTGGATCTACTCCTACAGGAGCCATAGCAGTTCTATTTACTGCAGTTGAATATGTAGTCAGCCAATTATCAGGAGTTAAAAAACCTGTTGTTCTTTTTTCGTATTTACGATCCATTAAATACGGATTATACAAAAGTAGAAACCAAGTTTCAAACTATATGACTGTTTGCGGAGAGGGTGGGATTCGAACCCACGAATCCTTACGGATTGGAAGTTTAGTAAACTTCTGCACTCGACCACTATGCGACCTCTCCATATAACTCATTCAATATCGTATGGACAAACTTCTTGCTCTAACTTTGAAAGCATCAACCAAAATAATTTTGTCTTTTGAGTCTATGTAAACAGCAATTACATCATACTGGCTATTATTAAATTTATCAATATTTATCCTTTCGTTAGATTATGATATTGTCACATTTCAATTTTCATGATTCTGATAATTTATCCACCGATGTAAATTTTGTATCTATTCTCAATTAAATAAGTAATAACTTTCGCTTGTGCCAATCTGCATTTTGTTCTTCTATTTATAGAAAATTATGATTACTAGGATTTTTTGTATAAACTTGTTTGCAATTATACAGGAGAATTTGAAAATTTTATAGGCTCTCCTTCTTGAGAAAAAATTTCCGTTTGCCATGCTGACCAAAAAAAGAGATCATGAAAAATGATCATTCTTGCAGTACTTGTTGGTCTGTTTAGTAGGAACGAGGTAGAGATATATACTTGGTTATTACGTACTTTTGTACGACCTATTAGTGTTGTTTTTGATTAGTTGCTTGTGTAACGCCACTGGTAGTTGCACCTAAGAAAATCGCTTGAAATCTATCAAGAGCTGGTAGTTGTACCAATAATGTAGGAAGGTGAGAAAATAATATTTTTGTCGTAAATGGTTCGTTGAGTAACGCCTGTTTGTATCGGTATCGCTCAATATCTCCAGAAATAATAAAGAATTTATGATGAGAAATAAAGGGAGTAATATTTTTGGTAAGTGTCTCAATATTTTTGATACAAATAATCCGTTGAGTATTTTTGCATGATGTCAACATTTGCATCAACAGTGGTTCATCACCACTCTGCACAGCAAGAATTTTTCTCTTTTTTATCACTACACTCTCTTCATTTTCCCTCACTACTGCAATCTTTTCTTGAGAAAGTAATTGTTGTAATGCTTCGAGTCCTCTGAAAAATGCACTATAAAAAAGAATCGATTCTCCCTGAAGGACAAGCGATGCGAACGTTATTATGCTAAAATAAGATGCGCCAGATTGGACTTCACCATGAATAAAAAGAGGCAAATCGTTCGGAGTTATCGTAAAACTTTTCTCATTCAATAAAAGCTTTGGAATCATACCGGTTATTTCGACTTGTGAAAATAGGTGATAATTTCTTCTGCTGCTCGTTCATATCCTCCTGCATCAAGCAAGGATTCTCTCACTGGTTGGATATGCTGCACAAATGATTTTGTATTGAGCATCTGTGTAACTAACGATAGCAATCGCTCTGGAGTTCGCTCTTCTTCTTCCAAAACAACTCCAGCACCAATCTGTTGAATTCGTAATGCATTGAGCATCTGTTCTCCTGTTTGAGGAATACAAATCATTGGGACAGAAAACGAAAGACTTTCCGTAACGCTGTTCATTCCTGCATGAGTAATAAATATCGATGCTTTTTTCAGAATCTCAAGTTGGGGAACATAATTTTGGACGTACATATTAGAAGGAACTGCAGGTAAGTCTTTTTCCGTGAAACGATGACCAATAGACATGATAACAAAATAGGGAGAATCTTTAAAAGCTTGAACACACGTATGGAAAAAAGATAAATCATTATTAAAAATCGTTCCTAAGGAGATATAAATTATTGGTTTATTTGTTTTTAATTTTGTACCAATCGTGTTTTTATCTAATCGAGAAGAAGCAGATATCGATGACCCAACGAAGATATATTTTTTTCCAAATAATTTTCCCTTCGGTTGTAATAATCGTGAAGTAAAAACGATATTCAGTTTTTCCTCGTTTAAAAATAGATCATCAAATCCACGCGTTTTCAGATGATATTTTCTTACGATTTTCCGATACTTATTCATATTTCTTATATGTCTTTTTCCTTGACGCATAATTTGCTTGAGATACATAAGCGCTACTTGGGGAAAGGTAAAGGTGACACGTTTCGTTATGAGAAATGATGTTTGTAATGATGCTGCAGGAATATGAAAATAATGGGCAGCAATTTTGCCATGAAAACAAAGTTGATCATGAATAATATAATCAGGTTTTTCTTTTTCAAGCTCTTGGATAAGGATAGGGATATATTTTTCAGATATGGCGAGGATTGTGGTTGCAATATCAACAACATTTGATATTCGCAAGTCAACTCGTTCTTGAATACGATAGGAACGGTATCGAATACCAGCTTTTTCAATTCGCTCGCGAAATTCTTCGGAGGAGTAATAAATAACATCATATCCTTTTTGGCTTAATACCTGTGCGACAGAGAGCGTCGGATTTACATGCCCATATGCGGGAAGACTAAATACGGCAACTTTTTTCATACTTCTAGTATATATGAAATACTCAACTTATTCGTTTTAAATAATTCATTTCGTATAAAAAAACCGCCTTCAGTGGCGGTTATGGAAAAGAATAGCGATCTTCTTTAGTAATCCATTCCTCCCATACCACCTGGCATTGCTGGAGCAGCGGGTGCTTTTTCTTCCTTAATATCTGTAACAAGCGCTTCTGTTGTTAACACCATCATACCAACTGATGCTGCATTTTCAACAGCTGAGATTGTTACTTTTGCTGGATCAATAACGCCTGCTGCAATCATTGAGCCAAATTGATTGGTCATAACATTATAACCATAATCTGCTTCTTTTGTATGTTCTTCAACTGTCCGCAAAACCCATCCATCATCAATACCGGCATTTCGTACAATTCCTCGAAGTGGTTCACCCAATGCTTGGTAGAGAATATCAACACCTGTTTTTTCATCATCAGTCGTTAATGTTTTTTTCAATTCTACTAATGATTTTCGTGCCTTCAAAAGAGTAACACCTCCGCCTGGAACAATGCCTTCTTCAAGTGCAGCTTTTGTTGCGGCAACAGCGTCATTGACACGTTCTTTTTTATCCTTCATTTCAATTTCTGTTGCTGCACCCACATTAATGACAGCTACGCCACCAGCAAGCTTTGCCAATCTTTCTTGAAGTTTTTCTTTATCAAAGTCTGATGTCGATACCTCAATTGCTTTTTTAATTTGAGCGATTCGAGCTTGTAATGCTTTTGGATCTCCTTTACCCCCAATAATTCGAGTATTTTCTTTATCAGCCCACACTTTATCAGCTCTTCCACAATCTTCAACGGTAACTGATTCAAACTTTCTTCCTGTATCTTCTGAAATTACTGTTCCTCCGGTAAGAATGGCAATATCTTCAAGCATTTCTTTTCTACGATCTCCGAAACCAGGAGCTTTAATAGCTAATGGATTAAAGGTACCCCGAAGTTTATTGACAACGAGCGTTGGAAGGGCTTCTCCTTCAATATCATCAGCAATAATAACGAGATTTTTAGAAACTTTAATGAGGTTTTCTAAGAAAGGTAATAATTCTTGGAGATTAGAAACTTTTTTATCCGTTATTAAGATATAGGGGTCGGAAATTTCTGCTTCCATTCGATCAGTATTTGTAACAAAATATGGTGATGCATACCCTTTATCAAATTCCATACCTTCTTTATAATCGATAGACATCTCCAGTCCTCGACTTTCTTCAACTGTTATGACCCCATCTTTACCAACTTTTTCTAATGCTTGCGCAATCAACTGTCCAATTTGTTCATTCTGAGCTGAAATAGTAGCAACTTTTGCGACGTCGGTATCTTTAACTGGTTTTGCAATTTTCTTAATCTCTTTAATTACTGATTCGACTGCTTTTTCAATTCCGACACGAAGCACCATAGGATTTGCTCCCGCAGTGACATTTTTGAATCCGTTGTTAATAATAGCCTGTGCAAGTGCTGTTGCGGTTGTTGTTCCATCTCCAGCAACATCATTTGTTTTTGATGCAGCTTCTTTTACCATTTGTGCTCCCATATTTTCAAATGGATCTGGTAATTCAACTTCTTTCGCAACTGAAACACCATCATGAATAACACTTGGTCCTCCCCATTTTTTATCAATTGCAACATTTCTCCCTTTTGGTCCAAGAGTAGTAACAACTGCTTTCGCGAGTTGATTTACCCCTGAAATAAGGGCTTGCTGTGCATCTGAACCGTATTTTATTTGTTTTGCCATATATTATTTAGTTATGCTACAACTGCAAGAATATCTTCTTGACCAACAATGGTTAATTCTTCACCATTCACTTTAATTTCTGTTCCTCCCCATTTTTTATAATAGACTTTATCGCCAACTTTAACTGCCATCGGAACAAATTTACCTTCTTTATCAGTTTTACCTTTGCCTACTGCTTTTACTACACCCATTTGTGGTTTTTCTTTAACCGTATCAGGTAAAATGATGCCACTTGCTGTTTTTGATTCTGCCTCAACAGCTTGAATTAAAACATTATCAAATAATGGTGTAATTTTCATATTTTTATTTCTTCTAACAGGAAACTAAAAAATCACTGTGAATAAGTGACTGCTAATTTATAACAAATTTCCCAAACAGTTGTCAATACCCTATAGAAAATTAGTGTGAGAAAAAAGATTGATAACCCTACAATCAAGAAATTGTGACAAAACAATATCATCATATTCTCAATATAGTATCAGTTTCCTATAAAGGCTCTTACGGTAGTTGACACTTCTTGTTAACTACCATACGATAGAAGGAGGGATTTTATATTACTGCTCGTATGAATAAAAAAGTTTTATTACTTGGATTTATTGTTGTTATCCTTGTCGCGGTACCACTTACGATATTTCTCATTGGGAAACAAACAAACAATCGATCCAAAGCAGCTGCATCAACAAATCTTTCTTTTTCAACATTAAGCGGACCAGTAGGTATAGGATCAACATTTAGTTTAAATGTATTACTCGATCCAGGACAAAATCAAGTCTCATTTGTCAAACTGATTATTTCCTATGATAATTCTAAAATTACTCCAACAAGCCAAGGAATCGTTCCGAACACCAGTGTTTTCCCTGTTACCTTAGAGGGACCAACGTATAATCAATGTACTGGTACTGCATGCACGGAATCAATCACAATGTCCATAGGTACCGAAGTGACAAAAGCGATACAAGGAGCAGGAAGTCCAGTAACGATAGCTAATTTAAATTTTAACGCTATCGCTGCAACTGATCCTACGACCGGAACACCTATCGGAGTGGCTAATGGAACCCAAGTTTTGTCCCTTGCATCAACCGACCAACCAAGTGAAAATGTTCTTTCAGCAGCTCCTGCCCCGGTGAATGTTATTATTACGACAACATTAAATGGAACACCTACCGGTGCTGTGACCCCAACCAACACACCAACACCTACCAATGCTCCATCAGTTACACCTGGCGGAGGCGGTGGAGGGGGAGGAACAACACCCACACCAACAGCACAGAATCCCATCTGTACAAGTTTAACTGCCGATAACACCAGTACAGCATCAGCTCCATTGACCGTTAACTTTACCGCAAATGGCACTGATCCAAATACGAATGGCTCTATTTCAAAAGTTACCTTTAATTTTGGAGATGGTTCCGTACAAGATATTACCAGTGCGGGCGGTATCGGAACAGCAACAGTAAATGCACAAGTATCTCATACGTATCAATCAAATGGATTGTATTCTGCTACAGCAACCTTATATGATTCAAGTGGCAGTACCAGTAACCCTTCAACTTGTACCCAAACAATTAGTGTTGGGAGTGTGACTCCAACGCCAACTAATGGTGTATATGCAACTCCGACTCCAACGCCAACCATACCAGTAAATAGGCCATTACCGCCAACTGGTCCTGGAGATATTTTAGTAAATATTGGTATCATTGGTGCGGTCATTACTGCAATAGGAATCACTGTTGCTGCTTTTGGACTCTAATGACGGTCGCTGGAAAACAAAAAGAAATTCCTTGTTAATTTTCAATCATGGAGAAGAGTGCTTCTTGAGGAATTTCAACTTTCGAAATTGAATACATTTTTGATTTTCCTTTTTTCTGAGCTTCAAGTAATTTATCTTTTCTTGTCCTATCTCCTCCGCTCATTTTTGCAAGAACATCTTTTCGAAAAGGTGGTATTTCTTCTCGCGCTAATATATGGCCCCCGATACCTGATTGAATGACTTGGCGATACTGCTGTCTCGTGAGCACTTCTTTTAATTTCTTTGCCTTCGCCCGTGCAACATACTCAGCTTCATCCCTATACGCAAATTCCGATAAAACATCAACCAACGTATCATTAATTCGTACTTCAATATTTACGAGATCTGCGTATTGGTATTCAGTCAATTCATAATCAATACTGGCAAAACCACTTGATACTGATTTTAAATCAGGAGATAATCCCTGAAGAAACATACCATATGGCATATCGTATTCTAAGATAACATTAGTATCTTGATATTCCATATGAGTCATCACACCGCGTTTTTTTTGACAAACCGTCATAGTTCCTCCAATATATTCCTGGGGAACATGAATCGTTAAATGCATGTATGGTTCTCTATACGAACCATCAGCTTTCTTTTCATACAAAACATGAGGAAGTGTAAAGAGTGGTTCTAATGAGAATTCTTGTTTTAATCGTTGCCGAAAAATATCGGCATGTAAAAGACCGAGGAATCCGATACGGAATCCACTCCCAAGAAACGCCGAATATTCATCGTGAAAAGATATGGAAGCATCAATAAGGGTTAATTTTTGTATCGCCTCTCGCAAAGGGACTAGTTGATCGGTAGATTTTGGATAGACACCAAAGAACACCATTGGCTTTGGAGTCGTATATCCAGGCAATGGTACTACCTTACTATTACTTAAAGCAATTGTATCTCCAACTCGACATAAACGAATATCTTTTATACCAGTAACAATATACCCTATTTCCCCAGCATACAACTCTCCTGACGGAACAAGTGCCGGAGTAAAGAAACCAGTATCAATAACATTGGTTTTTGTTTTCGTCTGGAGTAATTCAATTGCATCATTGGTTGATACACGACCATCTTTAATACGAACAAACGCTACAACCCCTCTGTGTTCGTCATAGACCGCATCAAAAATTAATGCACGAAGTGCATTTTCTTTACTTCCTTGCGGAGCAGGAATTTCGGAAATGACTCGCTGCAAAAGTGATTCAACATTTTGTCCTGTTTTTGCAGAGATATAAGTAATATCTTTTTCTGCAAATCCTAAAGCAGCTAATTGCTTCGTAACTTTTTCAGGAAAAGCTGCAGGAGCATCAATTTTATTAATCGCAGGAATGATTGCTAGTTGTTCCTTTCTCGCTGCTTTTAAGTGCGCAACCGTTTGAGCTTGAACACCTTTTGTTGCATCAACAAGTAAAATTACTCCTTCACAAGCAGCGAGAGTTCGAGAAACTTCATAGGAAAAGTCCACGTGTCCCGGGGTATCAATCAGATTGAGCATGTATGTCTGTCCCGTTACTGCATAATGCATGCGTACCGGTGCAAGTTTGATAGTAATACCCCGTTCTCGCGAAATAGGGTTTTGATCGAGAAATTGTTCCTGTTTGCCAATCTTATCTTTCGAAATTGTTTGAGTAATTTCTAAAAATCGATCAGACAAGGTCGATTTTCCATGATCGACATGGGCAATAATAGCAAAGTTACGAATATATTGTTGTTCCATACTGTACGTGCGATTGTAACATAGATTTCTTCAAAAGAGAACGAAAATACAAGCTAATAATATCATTTTCATTGTATACACAGCATGTACTGCGTAGTAACCATTGGAATACAATGTACCTTTGTATTCAAAACAAAACATGTTACTCAGATTCCAGGAAGAATACTCTTTCAAATGAATCAATTTTTACCAAATATCAGAGCTTTTCATCAACTTTTCGAAGAATTTCTTTCCAGTTACCCATTTTCTTGAATAACATAAAGAAAGCAACTGCTTCGTTAACATTAAAGAGCCACGTAAGAAATAAATAGAGGCTCAACCCAGCAAAACTTGATATGCCCGTCAGAACAAGTAAATTAATAGTTTTTGTGGTATCAAAAACTAACCGGTCAAGAAGCTTTATTGGAATATATAACGCAATTGCCGTAAAAAATGTTGCAACAAAAATTTTTATCATGGGAAAAAGCAATCTTCTTTTACTAAATCCAAATGTTATTTTATCTAACAGAAGCATTAGAATGATCAGTTGAATAATACTAGCGAACGAATAGGAGATGGCAATACTTTCAACTCCCATTTTATATAAGATAATCCCACCATATGCCAATACTAACATTAAAATTGTTGTAATAAAACTAACAAGTAACGGAATTTTTGTATTATGTAATGCATAAAATGCACGTGAAACTAAATTGATTAATGATTGAGAAAAAATTGATAAACTATAAAAAGCGAGCGTTCTACCAGTAAGCACCGTTGCAGGCCAATCAAATTTTGGAGAAGCTCCATAAATGAGACGAACAATTGGAATACGTAAGACCAACATGAGTACCGTTATAGGAAGAACTAGATACAGCATTTGATTAATACTCGTAATTAACGTTAATTTAAATTCTTCTGGATTATCTTTCTCTCGAGCAAGGACTGGAAAAGCTGCCTGAGCAATGGTCTGCCCAAAGAGAACAACGGGGGCAAATGCTAATGTTCGCGCATAATCGAGAATCGTATAGTTACTTGCAGGAAAAGCTAGAAATGAAACTAAGGTAACAGTTGCGATCGTGCTTATTTGAGAAACACCAATAGCAATGGTTCTCGGCCACATCATTCGAGAAATTTTAAGAACTCCCGAGTTCTTCCATGTATATTCAGGTTGAAACCGAAAACCAATTTTCCAAACAAGCGGAAGCTGCATTAAAATAAAAAAAAGTGCTCCGATAATATTACCAATCGCCGGTGCATAGATACCTGTTTTAGATAAGGTAACAATGCCAACAATAATTCCTAAGTTATAAAGCGCAGCTGCAATACCAGGAATAAAAAAATGATTATATGATTGCAATAATGCCGAGAAAAACATAGCAACGATGAATAATAATTGCGCAAAAATAATAATTCGCATTAAATTCACCATCAGCAACATTTGCGAAGCACTATATCCTGATCCTAGATTAAACAGTTGCAAGAAAAAGGGAGCAAAAACGCATAATACGATCGAAAGAATTAAAAAAACAAAAAAACTTAAAAAAATAAGCGTAGAAGCCATTTGATGACCTTCTTTTTCTTTACCTTTTGTTAAATAATCGGTAAAAACAGGAATAAAAGCAGTTGATATCGCTGCAGCAATTACCAATTGAAATAACGAATCAGGGAGTTGCGATGCTACTAGGTAGAGTCCTGTGTTCGATACACCAAATAAGTAAACGAGGAGTCTCTGACGAATAAGGCCTAATGCTTGTGATAAGATCACCGTTGCCATGATAATAAATGCTGCGGACAAAATATTTGTCTGTCGACGAAGGAGTAAATTGAGCCCTTTTTTAATTAGGTCTGTCGGCATATTGTGTTTTACAGTATAGCATGCTAAAATTATCCCATGCCAGTAATAAAATCTGCAAAGAAGAAATTGCGCCAAGACAGAAAGCGTGAAAATCAAAATCAAGCAGTAAAAAATCAACTAAAAGCAGTTATTAAAACAGCAAAAATTGAAAAGTCAGAAAAATCAATTGTAGCAGCAGTAAAAACTGCTGATAAAGCTGCTAAAAAAGGAATTATTCATAAAAATAAGGCTGCAAGAATAAAATCGACCTTATCAAAATTACTCAAAACACAGACACAAACTGTAGAAGAAAAAACTCCTGCAAAAGCAAAAAAAGCAACTCAAGCAACCACATAAAATTAGCTTCTTTCTCTTTGACAAACGCATCAAAACTTCCTAGACTAAAATAACCATGTCAGATATTATTTCTGTTAACCTTGTTAAAGGAAGAAAACCTCATTTCATTGACCAGTTCATCGGCTGGGCATTAACGGTGGGTCGGGCACTGGTTATCCTTACAGAAACTATTGCTCTAAGTGCTTTTTTATATCGGTTTGGCCTTGATAGGCAAATCATTGATTTGCATGACAAAATTACCCAAGACCAAAACATCGTTCGTTTCTTGCAAAATGACGAGACAAAATTCCGCAATCTACAAAATAGACTCCAAATTGCACAAGTCGCAATGCAACAAGAAAATCAAACAATACAAATTTACCAAGACATTCTCCATTTTGTTCCTGCAGATATGACGATGCAAACCTTCACCTATTCAAGTACCAATATTGTTATTCAAGCAAATACTAAATCCATTGCATCAATTGCCACATTTACCAATGACTTAAAACACTACACAAACATATCGAGTGTAAGTTTGGATAAGATTGATAATAATACGCAAACAGGCACAATTGATATTAGCATCACTGCAAATATTAAATCACAAGATAATTCGTTGTTATGAAAGTACTGCCCAAAAAGAAAATAAAAATAACTATAAAAGATACGTATCTTGAAACTCTTTTACCCCGATTTAAAGAGGAACGAGTACGCGCTTTTCTTACTCTTGCGACAACACTTATTGCTATTAGCATTTTTAGTTTTTTTGCAATCAATCCAACATTGACAACCATTGCACAACTGAAAAAACAATTATCCGATGATCAATTCGTAGATCAAAAACTCGTGCAAAAAATCGCTAATGTCTCATCATTGCAGCAAAATTATATTCAAATACAAGGATCTATACCAAATGTTCTCTCTGCAATTCCAGTCAATCCTGATATTCCTCTTTTATCAGCTGATATCCAAGCGATTGGACAAGCAAGTCAAGTCTCAGTAAGTCGAATTTCCACACTCCCCGTTCTCTTAACCAGTGATGCTCCAACAAATGGATTTCTCACGTATACGTTTAATATCGCTGCGGAAGGGTCACTCACAAACATGTCACATTTTATTAACGCAGTACAATCTTTTAATCGAATAACAACAATTGATAATATTTCACTCACCAAAGTTGGCAATTCTTCCAATATTGTCGATGTCAATATTGCAGGAAAAGCGTATTTTAAAAAACAATAATATGAAACGAAACGACATTATCTTCCTCCTGACTTCGATTGTTATTTTATCCATTGCATGGGTAATTTTTAGTGTTATTCATGCGTCAACAGCATCAACAATAGCTTCAGATGTTAATAAAGAAATTGAACCAATTGCAGCAACATTCGATATGAAAACAATAACAACATTGCAAGCCCGTCAATCGATCACCCCTATCTATACATTTCAAACCATTCCAAATGCACCAATTACGTCAATTCCCAATGCGTCATCCAATTCAGCGCAACCAACTGTGCCAACGTCCAGTCCATCTCCTTTTCCCACAAGCCTCCCTACTCTTCCTTTAGCTCTCTCACCAACACCATCACCAATACAAGGAGGAAACCAATGAGTATTTGGGACCGACGTATACCAACATTTCTTGGCTTAACCGTGATTTTGATTGGCATCGGAATTACATCCTATCTCACATTGAAGGGGATAAGTCCTTTTTCTCATGCTTCTGCAGGAGAAAATCCTCAGGCTATTCGAATGACAAATATTACTGATACTTCATTCACGGTGACCTATACAACAAGCATACCGATTATTGGTTCTCTCAATAGTGGACCTGATACAAATTTAGGGACCGTCATTCTTGATGATCGAGATCAAGCAACGGGAATTCCTGGACAATATACCTTGCATAGTATTACAGTTCGAAACTTACGTCCATCAACCCGATATTTTTTTTCAATTACCTCTGGCAGTACTACTTACCTTAATCAAAATAATCCATTTGTCATTATTACCGCACCACATATCAGCGCTGCTCCTTCAACGGAGGTTCCTTTAATTGGATCTGTTCAACTACCTACGGGAGAAAGTCCCCCTGAAGCAATTGTGTATGTCAGCACGCAAAATGGACAGACACTTTCAACGCTAACAAAATCAAATGGTTCATATAGTATTCCTCTTTCAAGCATGAGGAATATTATGTTATCTTCATATATATCATTTTCTGATGCCACAACATTACAAGTCCTTGCAATTGATGCTTCTTCACAATCACGAATCACATTATTTGCCCATAAAGGTAATCCTGTTCCTCTCATTGTGCTTTCAAATAACTATGATTTTACCCTGAATACAACACCCCTTGCATCAACCGCTGCATCATTCATTGGATTTCCTGCATTTGCTCTTGATAAAACTATTCAAGCAGAACCAATTATCGAAACACCAAGTAACAATCAAAATTTTTCGGATTCACAACCAGTACTGCATGGAAAAGCGTTACCAAATCAAACCGTAAAGATTATTATCCATTCACAAGTCGTGCAAACAGTAACTGTTACCACAGATCAATATGGCAATTGGACATATCGTCCGTCTTCACCCTTACCTCCCGGACAACATACCATCACGGTTACCACTCCTGATGGAAGCGGCATTCTGAGAACAATTCAACAAGCATTCAGTATTTTTGCCTCAGGTACGCAAGTAGCAGAAGCAGCGACACCGTCTGCTACCCCAACTGTCGGGATTACGGTAACACCAACACAAGTCCCAACAAATACACCTACACCACAACCAACACTATCACTATCACCATCGCCAACACTCACACCGACAGTTACACCAACACAAACACCAACACCAACAAATATACCTTCACCGACACTTACCATAAGTCCTATTCCAAAACCAACTATTCCCCCAACCGGAAGTAACGCATTAATAACAACAGGAATCGCCATGCTTGTCACAACAGCTACCGGTATTGTATTATTCCTTTTTATATGAAAATAGCAATAATTGGTGCCGGCTTTACCGGGTTAACAGCAGCATATGAGTTACTTCGCAGAGGACATCAAGTAACTATCTTTGAAAAAGCTTCACTCCCTGGAGGACTTGCTTTGGGATTTAAGAAGAAAGAGTGGGATTGGACCTTAGAGGAATATTACCATCATTGGTTTACCAATGATGCGTCTATCTTACATCTCGCAAAAGAAATTAACTATCCTGTCGTAATAACTCGTCCAAAAACATCGTCATATATCCAGGATCATATTTACCAACTTGATTCTCCTCGTACGTTCCTTACGTTTCCAAAACTATCCTTGATGCAACGTATTCGTATGACTGCTGTACTTGCAATGCTTCGCTATGATCCATATTGGCAACCTTTTGAGGAAGTGACCGCTGCATCCATTTTACCAAAAACTATGGGTGAAGAAGCATATTCACTCTTATGGGAACCGTTGTTAAAAAATAAATTTGGAACCTATGCAGATACGATCTCATTGGCATGGTTTTGGGCTCGTATTAAAAAAAGAACTCCTTCACTTGCGTATCCAGAAAAAGGATTTTTAGCATTTGCCGAAGCACTTGCAAAAAAAATCACTTCCATGAAAGGGAAAATTACCTATAACGCTGAAATTGAAAAAATAGCAACAACTTCGCAAGGAATAACAGTTGGGAAAAAATATGGTGAATTTGATAAAACAATCGTTACCCTTCCTTCGTTTGCTTTTCTGAAACTTTGTCCACAACTTCCTGAAGTATACAAAAAACAACTCGTATCGTTGCAAGGTCTTGGAGCAATTACTGTTGTACTACGTCTCAAGAAACCATTTTTTTCAGATAATACCTATTGGCTCAATGTATGTGACACAAAAGCACCAGTACTTGCAATTGTTGAACACACTAACTTTATGGATAAAAAATATTATAATAATGAACACATTGTGTACCTAGGAAATTACCTTCCAAAAGATCATCGATATTTTCATATGACAGAAAAAGAATTATTAAAAGAATTTAATCCCTTATTAATAAAGATTAACCCTGATTATAAAAAAAATATTATAGG
>CAYQEE010000006.1:0-12723 GCA_964416445.1 uncultured Gammaproteobacteria bacterium | reverse complement strand
TTAACCGTAGCACTTTTTTTTCGATTCTATAATCTCTCGTGGGGAGCTCCGTTTTTCTTCCACCCTGATGAAAGACAAAATGTTGTATATCCTGTTATTCAAAGCAATTCACTTTTTATGCTTGATCAAAAAGATTTTGATAATGGAACTTTTCCGTTGATAGTTATCCGAGTGGCGTATGTGTTTCTTACTTCTGTCATCCATAACACCATGGACCAAACGATGCTTGGTATTTTGATTAGTAGAGCTACCAGTGCAGTCATTTCTGTGAGCATTCTCTTTTTATTATACTGGCTTGGGAAACGGGTGTGGGGAGAAAATAAAGGATACATAACATTTTTATTTGCTGTATTTAGTATTGGGTTTATCCAGTTCAGTCATTTCGGTACGATAGAGCTCTGGGAAGCGTTCTTTTTTTACCTTTTATTTTATTATTCCTGGCGAATTGCAAAAAACGCAGCAATTTTTGATGGAGTAATGTGTGGCGTATTATTAGGGCTCGCTATATCAACAAAAGTATTGAGTGTAATTCTTATTCCTGCAATATGTATCTCATTTCTCTTCTTTTTTTATCACCAACACCGATCAAAAACCCATATTCTCAAAATAGTAAAACGATTAGGTTTAGTTTTTTTTGTATTCTTTATTTCTGCATTTTGTACGTTTTTTGTCACCTTCTCGCAAATATTTACCAACTTCAGTACTGTTTATAGTGGAGTCCATTTCGAATCGGATATTGCGTTAGGGAAAACAGCTGCGTTTTATACTCAAGGATTTTACCATACTATTCCAATCCTTTTTCAATTTACTCACGTATACCCATTTTTACTGAATCCTTTAATCACAATTCTTTTCGTTTTTGCGTTACTCTATGTTATCGTCGCTGGTATTTTGAAACGTAACTATGCTTATTTATTAGTAAGCATTTTCTTCCTTTTTACTTTTGTCTCACAATCATTTTTTTTCGTGAAGTGGACGCGTTACATGATTCCTACACTCCCATTTATTTACACTATTTTAGCCATTGCGCTTGATGATTGGGTACAGATTGCAAAAAACAAAAGGAGCCATCGAGAATTGTTTTCTTTTCTTTTCATTACTATTCCCCTGGTTGTAAGTATTATTGTTGCTTTTTCTTTTTTCATTACTGACTATATTCACCCAAATACATTAATTGCAGCAAGTACCTATGCCAAACAAGTTGTCCCTCAGAATGCACCAATTCTTTCAGAAGCGTTTGATCTCGGAGGAACAGCATTTACCGGATACTTTACAAATATTACTTCTTTTGACTTTTATGATCTTGAGAATTCAGCATTTGGTGATTCTCCCTCTCGATTAGCAGGTCTCTTAACAACTTCTGAATACATTCTGCTTCCAAGCCAACGATTACTTCGAACACGTATTGTTGAAAACTCGCAATTTCCTGAGGGACATAACTTTTATACAAATTTATTCAATGGTAAATTAGGATTTACAAAGATTTATCAAACTCCTTGCGATACCTTTTGTAAGATTACGTATACAAACGATCCTGTTTATCACTTAGAAGAAACTGCGACAGTATTTGATCGACCAACCGTATTTCTTTTTCGAAAAGATCGTGCTTTTACTTTCAACCAATATTACTCGTTAATTCATTAATATGCAGAAAAAACAAATCCTGCTGCTCATTGCCATCTTTATACTGGGCTTACTTCTCAGAATATATCAAATAAATTGGGACAGTAATTTCCATTTACAACCCGACGAACGCTTCCTCACGATGGTAGGAACTGCTATTAAAATTCCCAATTCTTTGCGTAATTATCTTAGCCCACAAACATCAACTTTGAATCCAAATAATAATAATTTTGGTTTCTATGTATATGGTATTTTCCCTTTAACCGTAACAAAATTACTTGCGGTTAATCTTCATTTAAATACCTATGATGGATTTAATGTACTTGGAAGATTCCTTTCTGCGTTAAGTGATAGCCTTGTCATCATTTTTATTTATCTTATTGCATCACTTCTTCAAAAAGATTCACCAAACTTCCGATATCTTCCCTCTCTTGCAGCATTTTTTTATGCAATTTTTGTTTTACCAATTCAGCTTTCCCATTTCTTTGCAGTTGATACATTTTTAAACTTTTTTGTCATTGTCAGTTTTTACAGTACGCTACGATTCGCTAATAAACATAACCTTGCATGGTTAGTGATGAGCGCTCTTTTTTTTGGTTTAGCAATTGCTTCAAAAATAACCGCTGTTTATATTGCTCCCCTCTTACTGCTTTTCATGATACTCGAACGCTATCAAAAGCAAAAAAGCATATCATTTAAGGAATTACACACGCTGAAAGTTATTCCAATATTGGGAATACTTCTCATTTTTGGCAGTATTACCTATATTACCGTCCGTATTGCTGATCCATATCTTTTTGAATCAGCAAATCTCTTCAACCCAACCATCAGTAAGGTTTTTATTCAGGATATAAAAACACTTGACGCGCTTGATATGCCCACAACAACTTTTCCTCCTTCAATTCAATGGATTCATAAAACTCCTGTTATCTATGCATTAGTGAATCTATTAGTTTTTGGTATAAGCATACCGACTACCTTTTTCCTTTTTTCAGGATTACTCTTTCTCTGGAGAGAACAAAAAAATTATAAACAACTCATTCTTATTATAGCCTGGATGCTTATCATTTTTCTTTATCAATCAACTCAATTTGTTAAAACAATGCGATATTTTATTCTGTTATATCCATTCCTTGCTCTTTTATGCAGCTTGGGATTTATTGGAATCCTTCGAAAAACACCAAAAATAGTGTCGGTGCTTGCCATACTGCTGCTTTTCATATGGCCTCTCAGTTTCATGTCAATTTATACCAAACCAAATACTCGGGTCACTGCTTCAGAATGGATTTATAAGAATATTCCTGCAGGAAGCTTATTGCTTCTGGAACACTGGGATGATGGACTTCCTTTGCCAATGCAAAATACCTATGGAAAAACGTTTGCTTCGCAACAACTTCCCGTTTTTGATCCCGATACTACAGAAAAATGGAATAAAATGAATATACTGTTACAACAAGGGAACTATCTCATTCTTGCATCAGGAAGAGCATATAATAATATCCCTACCGTTCCCGAACGATATCCAAAAACAACACAGTACTATCATGATTTATTTGCTGGGAAATTACCGTATAAACAAATTAAAGAATTTACTTCCTATCCTTCGCTCGCTTATCTCGGAATACCAATTACGTTTCCTGATGATTGGGCAGAAGAAGCTTTTGTTGTCTATGATCATCCCAAAGTTATCATATTCCAACAAGAATAATCTACTGGTGTATCAAAGTACCAAGCTGTGTTTCGATAAATGCTTCGGTATCTCTCCAAGCAAATTCCTTTTGGATAAATAGTTTATCTTTTTGATACATTTTCTTATGTAAAAGCACGTGGATAATTGCCTTTGCTAACTGTTCGGCATCTTTTGGAGGAACAATTTCACCCATACCAGTCTTTTGAATGGGAACACGAACCCCAGGAAGGTCCGTTGCAACCACAGGAACACCACACAACATTGCTTCCACCTGAACTATTCCAAATGCTTCTGTTGCATTAATACTCGCAAGTACTAAGACATCGAGCATTGCATAAAAGGATCCTAAATACTCATAGGGAACTGTTCCAAGAAAACAAATAGAATCATGATATTTTTCAATAAGCGGAGTAATCGTAGCAAGGTAGCGTTCTTCACCAACGGGGTTTTTTGGTCCTGCAACAATGATGATAAAGTTTTTTCCCAATTTTTTTTCAAGGAAAGGAATTGCTTCCAGAAGATATTCAAAACCTTTCTCAGCAGCAACACGTGCAGCAACCCCAATATGGAGTGGCTTCCCTTGTGGAATTTTCTGACGTAATGATTCTTGTAGTGCTGTATCAATTTTTGGTTCGGCAATCAGAGGATACGTATAGGAAATTTTGTGTGAAACATGGGAGAGTAACCGAGAATGCTCAGCATAATCTTTTGTATACGTGATGACTTTGTCACTACAAGCTAATGAAAGAGAATTAGCAGCATCAAGAACATATTGAATAAACCTATTGAAAAGACCCTGTGTTAAGGTAACTTCACAATGATAAATACAGATAATCTTTTTCTGTGAGATTTTTGCCAGTATTGCAAGAATCCACCCCTCAAATTGAGGAAGATTTATGATGACAATATCGTTTTTCTGAATTTCTTTCCATATGGTCAATGCATAAGAAGGCATCAGAAGTGCCTTCCCAAATTTTAAAAATACTGGCACTCGTTTGACCATAACTGCATGAATACACTCTTCTTGGGGAATTTGTTTAGCAAATTGTGATGTGACAACAGTGACATGATGTTTCTTTGTTAAAGATTCTGCGAGATTCTTCACATAGAGAGTTAATCCACTCACGTTAGGATAGTAATAGGAAAGACTTATCAAAATTCTCATATTACTGTACAATACAATCATTATACTATGAATATTGGTTTCGACCTGGATGGTATTTTTGTCAAAGGCCCTCCCTTTGTCCCCAAAATTCTCATTGAACGGTTATATAAAGAGAAAGATAATGGCGTTCTTCTCTATCGAATACCAGGAACATTCGAGCAAGCTTTTCGAAAAGTTACTCATTCATCGATTCTTCGTCCTTCAATAAACAAGAATCTTGCGTTTCTTCAAACATTGGCAAAGGAAAAACAGTATAATCTGTATTTGATTACCAGTAGATTTGGATTTCTCCAAAGGCAAACAGAACAAATAGCTAAAAAGCACCATTTTGATAGTATTTTTAAAAAGCTTTATTTAAATTATAATAATGAACAACCACATGAGTTTAAAAATCGTATTATGAAAGAACTAGGAATTGAGAGATACATTGATGATGATTTTTCACTCATTCGGTATTTGGCAAAGCATAATCCAAAAATTCTTTTTTATTGGTTAAATAGTCACCAACAAAAACAAATTACAGAAAATATTTTTGCCATAACAAACATTTCTGCCATAACAAAATAAATTCATATGACATCAACTGAAATTATCTATGTGTTACAGTGGTGGATCACACTCCTTTTCGTTGGAGCGAGTGCTTTTCCCTTGGTACTTTATCTTTTTCCTCGTTTTTTTGATAGAGGATATATTTTCGGAAAAGTTATTGGAATGATGCTCCTTTCGTATATTCTGCTTGTTTTCGGAGAATTACATATTGTCCCTTTTACTACACCCACTGTTACTTTTTTATTAGTGCTTGTTGCTATCATAAACGTTTTTTTCCTTATCAAAAATCCTTATCTCCTTACTCGTTTTCGAAGAGTGTGGAAAGTAATAGTTTTTGAAGAACTTCTTTTCCTTGGAGGATTGTTTTTTTGGTCTTTTGTACGAGGAACAAGTCCTGACATTCATGGATTAGAAAAGTTCATGGATTATGGTTTTGTTAATTCTATTCTTCGAAGCACCTATTTTCCGCCAAAAGATATGTGGTACCCGCCATTCTCCATCAACTATTATTATTTCGGACATTTCACTACCGCAGTACTGACAAAACTGTCAGATCTTCCCTCAGAGATATCGTTCAACCTTATGCTCGCTACCCTCTTTTCTTTAACTTTTACGGGGGCATTTTCTCTTGCATTGAATATTTTAGGATCGTATGTTGTGGAAAAATTTGCTTCGTATCAAAATCATAAAGGACAAAATGAGCGAAAAGGAAGAAATAATGCAAGACACACAATCGAGACGACAGGAACAAAGATATGGAATAAAAGAAATACAATATTTGTGCTTGTTGGATCTTTTCTGACAGCCTATCTTACTACGCTTGGAGGAAATCTTCATACGATCTATACATTCTTTAAACCGTACCCAAATGATACGCCGGCTCCCTTTTGGAATCTAGCATTTTCTCCAAAAACATACCCAAACTCCTATTGGTATCCTAATGCAACTCGATTTATTTATCATACTATCCACGAATTTCCCAGTTATTCATTTGTTGTTTCAGATTTACATGGACATGTCTTAGATATTCCCTTTGTTCTTCTTACTCTCGGGGTACTTTTTTCCTTTTTTACTCGATATAGAACCTTGACGAGCAAACAGACACTTTTTTATAGCATTTTTTCAGGGTTTTTACTTGGGGTTATGTATATGACGAATGCGTGGGATGGATTAATTTATTTTTTATTAGTTATTCTTCTGACTGTTTTTCTTACTGCACAAGCAGAAAAGATAGCTGATAAAAACAAAACAATTTTTCAAATTATATGGACGAAAGATTATTTCATTAATAATGCCTATTACCTCGCTATTACTTTTATTAGTTTTATTGTTTTCTCACTTCCTTTTTCGTTATTTTTCAAACCCTTTGCATCACAAATTGGCCTCCTCTGTGCGCCTTCATTTCTTACGAAAATAGGTCACCTAGGCCCGTTCCTTTTTGAAACTGATCACTGTTTACATTCGCCATTGTATCAATTAGTTATTCTCCACGGATTCTGGATTTATTGGGTTCTTGGGTTAGTTTTTTTCCTCTTCATGCAAGGCAAAAAAGGAAAAATCTATCAAACTGATATGTATGTACTTTTACTAAACATTGTTTCTTTCCTTTTAATCATTATCCCTGAAATTGTTTATCTGAAAGATATTTATCCAACGTATTATCGAGCAAATACGATGTTTAAACTCGTTTATGAAGCATTTATCATGTTTTCTCTCACCACTGGATATACCATTATGCGCTTGTTAACGTCTGTAAATTTCCGTATTCTTGGAAAGAAAACATCGTTTTTCTTTTCGCTTCTGTATTTCCCAATAGGAGCTGCCTTACTAACGCTTATTTTAATTTATCCGTATTTTGCTATTAGTTCTTATTACAATAACCTGCAATTCTATTACGGTCTTGACGGAACGAAATATCTACAGCGCCTCTATCCTTCTGACTATGAAGCGATCAAATGGTTGAATACGAACATCCATGGACAACCAGTAATTCTTGAAGCCCAAGGAGACTCATACACTGATTATGCACGAGTTTCTGCAAATACTGGTTTACCAACGCCGTTAGGATGGACTGTTCATGAATGGTTATGGCGAGGAAGTTACGATCCACTACCTGAACGAATCAATGATATTCAAAGAATTTACGAAACAAATGATGTTAACGAAGCAAGAGCACTTTTGAGAAAATATAATGTTTCGCTTGTCTTTGTTGGTGACATGGAACGGAAAAAATACCCTAGTATGAATGATAATAAATTCCTTACCTTTGGAAAAGTAATTTTTCAGAAAGGAACCACAACGATCTATCAAATACACCCTTAACTTTTGAAATAAATGCGAAAGAACACGCTTAAGAAAAATTTATTAGGCTTGCATAATTAATTGGAAAAATGCTGTCGGATCAAGGCTTGCTCTTCCTGGGATAACCCCGTCAATAAAAGGAAGACTCGTAAAGCTTGCAACGTTTTCCGAAGTAACACTACCTCCATATAATACATACTGAACAAATGGATATTTTTTCTTCACATATTCAGCGATTGTATTAGCATTTACAGGACTATCTGGTTCGCCTGTTCCAATGGCAAATACTGGCTCATATCCCACAATAGTAACTCCTTCAGGAACAATGGCATCACGATCTGGTATACAATAGACTGGAGTTAATCCATAGGTATTTGCTAACGTAATTTTTTTTCTCAAGACATCAGGGGTTTCATCAAAAAATTTTCTCCGCTCTGAATGTCCAATAACAACATATGAAGCAAACTCTTTTGCTTGCTTCGCATTGACTGCACCGGTATAGGAACCAACATCGTACGGAGAAATATCTTGTGCACCTACGATTATGGGAAGATCATGTTCTTGAATAAAAGACTTCACCAATGCAAGTAATGTATATGAAGGACAAAGCACCACTGTTTTTTGATCATCAACGGATAACTTCAGTGTGCTGAACGTAACAAGCCAATCTTGCGCTTCTGCAATTGTCTTATTTGATTTCCAATTCCCGACAATAATTTTTTTTTTCATATGATACAATGGTAGTTACTCATCAGATACATTGCTCAGCATTCATCTGAATAGATTTTTACCTATTCGTAACAATCAAATATTTGTTTATTATATCCTATGGAACAGAATCTTCTCAAGGACTTAAATCCTCAACAACAAAAAGCGGTAGCTCATATTGACGGGCCAATGATCATTTTGGCAGGAGCGGGGTCTGGAAAAACTCGTGTTCTTACCTATAAAGTCATTTATCTTTTGCAAAAAATGAATATTCGGCCAGAACGTATACTTATGGTCACATTTACGAATAAAAGTGCCGCTGAAATGAAATCCCGAATCGCAAAATTTCTTCCTCATAGTGCGAAACCTCATATTGCAACATTTCACGCACTCTGTGCCAAAATACTCCGAATTGAAGGAAAACATATAGGACTATCTCCTCAATTTGTCATTTACGACTCACAAGATCAAATTGAAGCTATTAAAGAAGCAATGAAACAAACCAATATTTCTATCAAAGATTTTAAACCTCATGCAATTCATGCAACAATATCTCAGGCGAAAAATGAATTACTTACTCCTGAAGAATTACATGGTCTATCACGAGGAAGATACCAAGATGCCGCAGCAGTCATCTACGCTGTATACCAAAAAATTTTACAAGAAAGCGACGCGCTCGATTTTGACGACCTTATTTTTTTAACTGTTCAGCTTTTAAAAACACATCCTGATATTTTGCAAAAATATCAGGACCTTTTTCAATATATTCTCATTGATGAGTATCAAGATACTAATAAAGCACAATATGTGTTAACAAAACTCCTCGCACAAAAATGGAGAAATGTCTGTGTTGTTGGAGATTTTTCGCAAAGTATTTACAGTTGGAGAGGAGCAGATTTCCGCAATCTCTCAAAATTTAAAATAGATTTTTCTGAAACAGTTACTTTTGAATTGTCACAAAATTACCGATCAACACAAAAGATTCTTGATGCTGCTTCTAGTGTTATTAAAAACAATACAACACATCCAGTGTTATCGCTTTGGACAGAAAATCCTGATGGGGAAGATCTCTCTATCTATGAAGCGAGAAATGAACAAGATGAAGCAAATTTTATCATTTCTTTTATTAAAGGCTATGACGAAGAACGACTCCATGATATCGCTATTTTATATCGTACCAATGCACAATCGCGGGTAATTGAAGAAGCATTACTCCATTTTGGTATTCCTTATAATCTTGTCGGAGGAACTCGGTTCTATGAGCGCAAAGAAATCAAAGATGTACTCTCCTATCTGCGGGTTATTGCAAATCCAAAAGACGCGATATCATTACGAAGAATCGAGAAATTAGGAAAAACGCGATTAGCAAAATTCTTTGCCTATGTTGATACGATCCATAATGGTATTATTACCAATCCTCCTGAATCATTATCAGAAGATACCATTCCCAATTTGACGATAAAAACTATTGATCTCCTTGATGCAACATTGCAAAAAACAGGCTATTTAGATTTATATGATGAGCATGACGAAGAAGATAGAGAACGATTAGAAAATATCAAAGAACTTCGATCCGTTGCGATTGCATTCCCTGATGTCGGACAATTTCTCGAAAATGTAACGCTTGTGGAACAAGAATCATTGCCAACACAAGCTGGAGAAGAACGAAAAAATGCAATAACATTAATGACATTACATGCGGCGAAAGGATTGGAATTCCCCATTGTTTTTATGATAGGCATGGAAGAAGGATTATTTCCTCATAGTAGAGCGTTTATGGATAAGAATGAATTAGAGGAAGAACGTCGACTAGCCTATGTTGGTATGACACGAGCAAAAAAGAAACTGTTTCTTGTGTATGCCAAACGAAGACTCTTTTTCGGTCAACGAAATACAAATGTCATTTCTCGTTTTATACTCGAATTACCAGAACAAGTATTGGAGAAGAATATTAAAGGAAAATCATTCTATAAAACCGAAGAAGATGATTTTCCTGACTACCTCTAATCATCATTCTTTGCTTCCTGCTATAATAGTTTCCAAGAGTATTTTCTATGGAATGGAAACCAATAACCGAAGAAAACAAGCATGCATTTAATGCGATTGCTACGCATCCTTTGCAATCATATGAATGGGGCGAATTTCGTAAGACAACGGGTGTTCGTGTTCTTCGAGAAGGATTATTTGATCACAATATCCTGCAAACAGGATTTCAAATGACAATTCACCCCATTCCCCATACTCCTTGGAATATTGGATATATCCCAAAAGGTCCTCTCCCCACAAAAGAGATGTTGAAAGAATTGCAAGTGATAGGGCAAAAAAATCAATGTATTTTTATTCAACTCGAACCAAATAGCGAACAAGCTACGGGGAAAACAGTCATAGAGGCATTCCAAAATGATAACAAGTTTAGACTTCTCCCGTCAGCACATCCCCTTTTTACAAAGTATACATTTCAATTAGATATCACAAAGCCGGAAGAAGCATTACTGAAACAAATGCATGCAAAAACTAGATACAATATCCGTGTTGCGCAAAAACATGGCGTACAAGTTATCGAAGACACCTCCTCCGAAGGATTCAATACGTATCTTCAATTAACAAAGGAGACAACAAAAAGACAAGGATTTTTTGCGCATTCTGAAATATACCATAAACGTATGTGGGAAATATTAGGAAAGAAAAAAGATCGACAGGGATTGACTGCCTATTTATTTATTGCAAATTATACCCCTTCGGAGCAAACAAAACCAATTCCCTTAACTGCATGGATTCTCTTTGCTTTCCAGAATATGTTGTACTATCCATACGGTGCATCAAGTAGCCAATATCGAGAAGTCATGGCTTCAAACTTAATGATGTGGGAAGCAATCAAATTTGGCAAAAGACTGGGACTGAAAAAGTTTGATATGTGGGGATCCTTAGGAGCAAATCCTAATCCGCATGATCCTTGGTATGGATTTCATCGTTTCAAAATGGGTTATCATCCCGAACTTATTGAGTTTGTTGGAAGTTATGACTTTGTCATTCAACCATTTGCGTATCAACTGTATAAAATGGCGAATACCGTACGTTGGGCTTACCTTCGTCTGAAGAGATAGTGCGGAAACAATAATGCGTCAAGATGGAGTAGGATCCATTAATGAGTGGAGTTTTCTATTGTTTCCCCATCGATAATGTTCAATGAAATTATAAAAATCATAAAAATTACCCTCAACTTGTAATAGTTCTAAAGGTATTGCGATCATCCGATCATTTCTTTGTCGTGCATCCATAATTGCATCCCATACTTGCGGATTGGCGTTATAGATTTTTGCTGCCTCCTCATTAAATGGCCCTCCTGCCCATTTCCAAACGGGGCTTCTATCATCCTTCGATTTCATAATAAAGGCTGCAAAATTTGCAATACACTCCCACTGTTGTCTTATAGGATAAGGGTTCTCTCCTGTTTCTGTATTAGTTGCATATAAGACATACTTTTCAAACGCATCAAGCTGTTCAATTTCGGTGATCAAGTTTTGGTAAGTAGCTTCCTGCTCAACTCCTGGTCGGGCAGAAATTGTGCCAAGAACCGTATTATCCGCTCGAACTGTTTCTCGACAATCTTGCCAATTCCTGTACAGTGACCCTTCAAGCGCTCCATCAAACCCGGGAATATCACTAATAAACCGAACAGCCATACGGTATTTTTCATTGAGCAGCCGAAAATCTGCTGCCTCATCTTGAGTATTTACTGCGCGCGATCCAAGAGGGACTTCCAAAATCACATTCCATACTCCCTCTTTCCTGAAATCTTTTATTCGTTGCAAGAGTACTGCTGCTTGAATATTTTTCCCAACACGAACAATGCGCGTACTGTTACTATCTGCATAACTATCTCCCAAAAGAACAGGTGCTGGTATGACAGCAATACTATTTGGATCAACTGGAGTTATTAATTCGCTGGGTAACGAAAAATGTTCTTGATGCTCTGAAGTAGTAGCGGAAAATATATACTTATCTAAACCAAAGTTTGTGTCGCTCCCCTGAATATTTCTATCAAACCGAGAACCCACCTCAGCAATAGGCTTTGGATATTTATGAAAATACGTAAGACAATCAGCATAGGATGAAAAAGTAGGATAATTCACATCATTGTCGCTATCTTTGGGTTTTATTATTTTTAGTTTCGTCGGGGCGATAAAAATGACTGAGTCCATATCGTCTGTGACGTACAGAAGATCATGGCGAAACTCCCGAGTTTCCTTATTGTCTTCAAGCAATGGACTTCCAACAGGAATCTCAATAATCATTCTTTGTGGAAGAAAAAGAGAATGTTGATCCATAATTGCATCGAGCAAGCTTTCACTGTCTATTTGTCGCCCAATACGAATAATTCTATTCGCTCGCGAAACATACTCATAATCCTGTCCGAGGAGAACAGCCTCTGGCAAAACTTGTATTTCCTCGTCTGCAATTGGTTGAAGTAACTCAGGGCTGGGACCATTCTCATCAATTTTTCTTCGAACAAGTTTTTCTCGTACCATAGTAAGGAGTCTTTGAGGGGTCTTTGCGTAATTTGCCCGTATTAAATCACCAATCAGTTGTCTATCTTGCGTTTGAATGGCTTGCATGCCTTCATCAGATGCAGCTTGGTGAACCATACGAAGGGTGTTTGCTGCAGCAATGGTAAAATCACTAATAT
>CAYQEE010000005.1:45678-121218 GCA_964416445.1 uncultured Gammaproteobacteria bacterium | reverse complement strand
CGATGCTCCTGGGCTAATAATTTTGCTCGTCCTTCTGAACCACGAATGAGATCTAACATATAAGTTGTTGCTCTCTTTATTTTCCGTTCAACCGATACACATAAATTCTATGTACCTCATCATGTTTGAGTAGGGTTAACTTTCCCTTAAATAAGTCCATGGGAAATGCATACACATAACTGACAAATAACGCTCCCGGTTTTACTTCTTTTAAAAATTTTGGCGTTAATCGTTTTAATGCATTCGGAATAAGGTAAATAAAAAAAACATCAGCAGAAGTAAACGAAGTGTCAAAAAAGTTTCCGCGAACTAACGTTACGTTGGTACTCACTCGCCAACGCCAATGAATATTTATCCACGCATTGATAAATCGTAGTGGATCAATTTCAATACCAACACAGCGTGCTCCAAACTCTTTTGCAGCAACACCAACAGCAGTTCCTGTACCACAACCCAAATCATAGACAACGGTTTTCTCAGTAACTTTTGCTAGCGTACACATAACACGTGCTGTGGACGCATTTGTCGTCCAAAACGGTGCCCAAGGACTATCAGGAGGCCAAATCATTGAAAGAACAAGAGCAAGAATAATGACACAAAAAAGTAAAAATAAATTTAAAAGCAAAAAAAGCATGTTTTAGTTAGGGTAGCAACTTTTTCTCTAATTGTAAACTCAATATTCTCCGCTTTTCCTTCTCATTTATTTTTATTTACTTATCTAGAAATTTCGTTCATAACTTCAGAGAAATAATTCTTACGTATTTATAGTAATTAGTTTTTTGTATTCTAATTATCAGAATTTAGACTAACAGGTATTAATGAAAGGAGGTGTAAAAAATGCAATATACAATAATTGGTATTTTTTCAGAAAGAACAAATGCAGAGGATGCAATTAATGATCTTCAAGATCAAGGATTTAATGCAAAAGACATGTCCATTATTATGCGTGACCGTGGCGAGGCGAAAACACTTGCGCAAAATACTGGTACTGATGTTGCAGGAGGAACAATAACTGGCTTAACAACAGGAGCGGTAGTCGGTGGTCTTGCAGGATTAGTCGGCTCCTTTGTCATTCCAGGACTTGGAGCATTTCTTATTGGTGGCCCTATTTCAGCAGCATTAGGTTTAACTGGTGCAGCCGCAGCCACTGCTTCAGGAGCTGTGACTGGTGCAGTTGCAGGTGGCATTCTTGGTGCAATTATGGGACTTGGAGTTCCAAGAGAAGACGCACAAGTATATGAAGAGAGTATCAATAACGGTGGTATTCTCATTGCAGTTCCTGCGACAGAAGAAACCTATGAAAAAGCACGAGAGATATTAGAAGCATACGATGCAACAAACGTTCGTACGTTAAATTTAGCCTCTCCTCGTACTGAGGTACAAAAGGATGATGCGAATGACTATCCTCCACTTACTGCTCAACATTATCAACGTTCATATGCTGTAGTTGGAGCGAAAGGAGGAAGAAAATCAAAAAGAACAAAAAGAAAAACCGCATGATAGTTTGTTCTTTTCATAAGAAAAAAGGTGAGGAAACTCACCTTTTTTATTGTCTTAAGTTACTTATAAAAACGCAAACCAGACTAAGTGACAAATACTTAGTCTGAAATTTGCTCGGTAAGCACTTATTCCATATATTCAGAGCCAGTATCGTCTAGTGTTTTCGAAGTATCTTTTAATTTCCCTGATACTTCTTTCATTTTATCCTGTGCTTTTTTTACCACTGGTTCTGAAGATGTTTGTAAATCCTTAATAGTTTTACTCACTTGTAGTTTTGCGTCGTTGAGTTTTTTTCCCATCATTTTTCGTGTGGGTTCATGTACCAGTGCTGCAGTTACTGCTGCACCAGCTACCCCAATAACGACTCCTGCTGCAGCTGCTGCTGCGGGATGTATTGTTTTTCTTGTTTTTTGGGTACTACTTATCATATATTATGTTTCACCTCCTCTCTTGGAGAAAATCTCCAGTAAATGCAGACATCATGTGAATTACACATGATGTACTGCACGGCCAATTGCAATAATAACAATTGCACCAAGTACAGATACTAAAACACTGTACAAATTGAATCCAGTTACACCAGCACTGCCGAAAGAATTCATAATGAATCCACCAACTAATGCGCCTATGATTCCGAGAATCATATCTTCAAGCAACGTGTGACCAGTGTGCATAACTGCTGATGCAATCCATCCTGCGACTATGCCAATAATTATCCATGCCAGAATAGTCATAAATATTTCACCTCCTTTCAAAAAAAATATTGTTTCTATGTATCGTCATTGTTCCCCTATTATTAGCTTGGCTGATAAAAGTATGATGAAAAGTCTGTAAGAATACGCTAAGCAACTTTTTGGTAACTTAATCTCATACTTACAAAATGTGAAAATTTTTGTTACTATCGTAACTGGTTATGAACAAACAAAGAAAAATTCCAGCTACCATGGCAACACAACATCCTGATCATGCAGCGAGCCCCTATTGGCATACTGAAGCGTTTATCAGCACCCAACATGAAGCAGAAGAAACATTTCTTTCTTTTTCGGAGTTGGGAATTAACGAGTACAAATGGGATTGGGAAGGAAAACTTGTTGATGAATCAGTATTAGATAGACTCTTTGGACAGCACTTTGATTTTTTTAAAAAGCGGCCACTTGGACAAGAAGTCTTTTTAACTTTTCGTTTACCCAATCCAAAGGTCGAAACTGAATTTCGTGTAGGAAGAGCATTTATGAATTTAGCGAGTGCTGCTTCAGTTGCAAAACATTTCCAATTACCAACACCTCCCTTATTTGAAGTTATTCTTCCTATGACCGAAACTTCACAAGAATTACTAGATATTCAAGTTGCATTTGAACAAATGCATAAGCTAACTCATCCTATGTATCGACTGGAACATCTCTTAACAAATCTACGAGTTATTCCTCTTTTTGAACAAGTATCAACCATTATTCGTTCTGATGAAATTTTAGATGAATATTTAACTCACTATCAAAAGCGATTTAAAAAACTTCCTCCCTATATGCGTCCCTATATGGCACGTTCTGATCCAGCACTTAATGCCGGACTTATTCCCACCGTGTTAGCAATTAAGATAGCGCTTTCTCGATATAAAACGCTTTCAGAAAAAAGAGAGATACCACTCTATCCTATTATTGGAGCAGCTGCTCTTCCATTTCGAGGTGGCATATCTCCCGATACCGTGCAACAATTCGCTCAGGAATATCAAGGTATTCGGACAACAACAATACAGAGTGCCTTTCGATATGATTATCCAAAAGACGATGTTATCAAAGCAATTTCATACCTTGAGAAACACCTTTCTCAAAAAGATGCGACAATAATTTCGTCTTCTGAACAAAAAGAATTACAAAAAATTATTCCACTCTTTGTGACAGGTTATCAAGAAGTAGTAGAAGATATCGCACCTCTGGTTAATGAAATTGCCAAACACTTACCAAAACGGAGAGAACGTGTCCAACATGTCGGCTTGTTTGGATATTCTCGAGGAATTGGCAAAGTAAAATTACCTCGAGCAATTTCCTTTACCGCGAGTCTCTATTCAATTGGTATTCCTCCTGAGCTTATTGGCACTGGACGAGGACTAAAAAAAATGAAAAAACAAGAACAGTTTAACCTACTACAAAAGCATTATCAATACATGAAGCAAGATATTACTCGTGCAGGAAGATATCTCCATAAAGGAGTCCTCCAAGATCTTGCAAAAAAATCACTTGCATGGGAAAAAATAAAAGAAGATGTAACAGCAATAGAAAAAGTATTGAAAATTTCTCTTGAGCCAGTTACCACTGAAGAGAAAGAACATCATGCATTAGCAGGAGCCATTTACGAGAAAATACAAAATAATCTAACCGTAATTGATTTTATTGAACAAGCAGCAATCCTTCGAAAAAGTATGGGATAATTATTTACTATTATTCTCAATCTCGTAAACTTGACAGAGAAATGATTACCTGGTATACCATTTATATATCATGGCTTCTAATAAACTCCTCATCTTTATATTCTTTCTTATAATCATCGGGTTACTTGGTGGAGTTTTCTATATGTTTACCCATCCTCAACGCGCACCCCAAGCAGATATTCCAGTTATTTCACAACAGCAATCAAACTCACAAATAAAGGCAACAAAACAACCCACACAAAATCCCTCACAAAATGATATTAGTGATCAACAACTAAATAAAGATAGTCAAAGTATTGATGATTCATTAAATTCTCTTGATACTGAATTGAGTAATATTGATTCTGGTATCAGTGATCAACAACCATCATTGCAATAACATACCTATGAGATATAAACTAGCAATACTTTTCACCATTACCTGTTCATTATCGTTGGTAATTCCATCAGTAACGTACGCGCAAACACCTACTTCGGCAACAGGAACAACAGTAAGTGGAACAATTACTTCTGGCTCTCAAACAAGAATCACAAATTTAAAAATGAGAGCAAATGCAGAAATTAGTAGAAGAATTACCTCATTGAACACACTACTCACTCGCATTAATGCGATGAAACATCTTAATAGTACGCAGCAAGCAAGTTTTACTTCAGAAATACAAAATGAAATAGCAAGCCTGACCACATTACAAACAAAAATAGCGAGTGATACAGATTTAGCAACATTACGTACCGACGTCCAATCAATTGTTTCTTCATATCGTATTTACGCTGTTGCATTACCACAAATCTACGAACTTTCAACCGCTGATAAAATACTTACAATCGACACAACATTGAATACAATCGCAACAAAATTACAAACAAGAATTCAAATGGCACAAAGTAAAGGAAAAACAGTTACTAACCTCCAAGCATTACTTACTGACTTACAAAATAAAGTAACTGATTCACAAACGCAAGCAAATAACGTTCTCACTACTATTGCTCCCCTTGCACCGACCGGCTATCCAGGAAATAAAGTTACGTTAAGCAACGGAAGGACTCTCTTAAAAACCGCACAACAGGATTTAAAAATAGCGCATCAAGATGCGAAATCAATCATTCAAGGGTTACAGACAACTACATCGGGAAACACAATACCAAGTATTACTTCCGTTCCTTCACAATAAAACCGTTACAGAGGAAAACAATCAACCGGGAATTAATATCAAGGTATTAAAAAATAATACGAACCCCACCGAGATCTTCATAGTCAAATTCATGTTCATCATGAATAGATCCAATAAGAATTCTATTTTTATTCACCTTGAGTTCTTTTGCTACTTTGTCAATCATGTCAGCTCCAAACGTACCATTTTTATAGAGAATATGAACATTAAAATCAGGGAACGCTCCCGCATGCTCTAACGCAGGAAGCGTCGTTTTTAGTTGTTCATAGGTCCGATCAATTTCTTTATCGTGATGCACACCACAATAAACGAGATAGATATTTCTTCCTGTTTCATTACGGTCAATATATTCAAAGACTTGGAAAAGTCGATTGATATGATGCACAAATACAACAAACGTACCATCGGTTAAGTGTTGAAAACGGTTATAGAGAAACCGATGAACTACTGGAACTTTCCGTGAAGTCCGAAGAAGCAATCGTAGAATAACATCAAACTTGAGAAGTATGAAAACAATTGTTATGGAAGGAATAAAATAGATAAGAAAATAACGTAAGTTACTTGTATCAATTCGTATATTTCCTGCAATTCCAAGTAAAGTCGCAGAAAGTGCAAATATCACGAAGAGTAGTGGAGCATGATATGTTCGTTTGAGTTCACGACGCGTTTCACGCATTAAAAGATTGCCAAATGCAAAAAGACTCATCACACTTAAAAAAGCAATGGTATAGACTCCTGCAAGAGAAAGTAAGTCACCCTTTGTGATGAGCAAAATGGATAAGCATAAGAGAAAAAATGTAATAACAATATATGGATAAGATCCTTTTTTATTCTCAGTTGTTAAAATATTGGGAAAACAACCATCTGACGTCATGCGATAGATCAGTCCACTGACTCCAACAAATGCAGTTAATACTGCTCCTGCTAAAACAAGAAAAGCATCACCAACAACAATATATTTAAAAACACTCCCCCCTATCACCTGAGCTGTATTTGAAAGAAGAAAATCTTGTGCCTTAATAATAGTCGGAAATGACAGCGCATTCAATGCAATAAGTGTTATTAAAGGATTAAAAACAGCAACACCAATCAACATATTACGGAGTGTTTTACGAAAAACCCCCTTATGCTGCTCTTCTACAAAGTTTGCTGACGTTTCAAATCCGGAAACTCCAAGTAGCGATGCTGAGAATCCAAAAAAAAGTGCCCACATAAGTCCACCCCATTTTGGTATGAGTAACTGCGTATACGTGATATTTTGCAAAAAATATGAATGACCATAAAAGATATATGCAATTCCTAAAATAAGAAACCATACAAGTACCAAGATATGAAATGCGAAAATACCAAATGCGACTTTCGCAGAATCTTTAATGCCTGCAATAACTAACAAGGCAAAAAATACTAAGAGAACAATCGTCAAAGGAATAATAGGAAGTTTTGTAATGACAGTTTGAAGATAAGCAATTGCCTCTTTTCCCGATATCACAGATGTCGCAATATAGGAAAGAATTGTAATTGTACCTGCGACAGCAGCCATGGATTTTGAAGTAGCATTTAACAGACAATTGTATGCTCCACCATTCGTTGGGAGTGCTTCGACAACTTCAATATATACTGATTTATAAAAAAATAGCACTAGAACGATAATGGTGAGAACGAGAGGGGCATAGATACCGGCAAAAATTATAGCAATTCCTGAAACATAAAAGGTAGAACTTAAGATATCATTCCCACAAATTGCTGTGGCAAACCATTGATTCAACTTCAGATGATGCTTTGGGGGTAGTCTTAGTTGATCCATAAATAATAAAGTAGCTCTATTCAGTATATAGAGAAAACCATTTTTTGAGAAGGTTACATTTGATGCTTTTCTTAACAAGCATTTTATATGTTACTATATTACAAATAATATAAGAAAATAATGCTCTGTTTTTCTCATTATCAGGTATAAAAATAGCTCAGATGAACTGTATGATTTTTGTATGAAAATGCTGAGAATTTGCTGAGAATTTAAGGCTAAATTGCTAGCTTAGCCTTATTTGACAACCTAAGTAAAATTCTTTACTATTATTAGTAATAGATCTGTAATAGACTCGTAAGAAGCATTTATTTTATGGTTTTATTTTCTTACCCATCAATAAGTAATAAATATTTTTCTCTTACTATTCACCCCAAGCCTTATAAAACATATTTAAAAATGCAGGTATTCTCTCAAACAGTTAATACTTCTGCAATTCCCGAAACCTATGAAATATTAACGCAATTACTGCCCAGTATTCATACTTCAAAATGTTTTAATGACAAAGGATTACCATTTTCCAAAGAAGTGAAAAGAACAGAGATAGGACATTTATTTGAACATATCCTTTTAGAATATCTTTATCAATTAAAAGTAGAGCAAAATAACTATCGAATTATAATTAAAGGTGAAACCGCATGGAATTGGATTAAAGATCCTTATGGCGTTTTTCACATAACCATTAATATTGGTCTTACTGACCTTAACATCCTTCCTCATGCACTCAATAAGGCAATACTCTTATTGGAAAAAATTCTTGTATATGATCCCTATCATATACAGAATAAATCAATATTCTCCTACAAATCAACCTCACGCTACTACCAACAGATGGCATTTGCACCATCTGTTGAAGTAGTGTAAATCGTTTTATCGATTTTGATGTGATTTTCGAGCATGACCACCTTTTCGTCCAGCATCACGTGCTCTTTGTGGGTCTTTTGCAAAATTTCCTCCACTCACACTACCACCTTTTCGTCCGATGGTACTATAAAAATCTTGTCCGTGTGTTCGAGCAGTTGATTGACCTCCTTTTTGGCCTGCTTTTTTATGTCCATCTGGATCTCCGTGCCATCCTCGTCCTTTTTTTGTTGCCATATTCATTCACCTCCTTTCAATCTATTTATTTAGCGTATACTCGGTTGGTAAAACCAAAGAGAAAGAAAAGTAAGATTGTAGAAAGAAATACTCTCATTTATTCTTCTCCGAGTTTATTATTGAACATACCAAGAAGAAACTATATTCGCTTAATAGCCAAGTAAGAATTATGAAAGAATATGCTTAATATTTGCTGAATTTTACGTAATAAGTTTTTTCAGCTTCTGAAAATCTTCAAGAAACGTTTTTCGCAAAGGAGGAAACCGTAAAGCTGCAGCAGGATGCACAGTAATAAAATAAGTTCTTGAATCTTTTTTTATAACTGTACCATGTTTCTCAAGAACAGGTATTGCTTGTCCAAGAACTCCCTTACAAGCAACAGAACCAAGGAGAACAATTATTTGTGGATCTATAATAGCAAGTTGTTTGTCTAAATGAATTTTTCCATGTTCAATATCTTTTTGACTTGGTGTTCCTCGCTTTGGTAAATATTTCACCGGACTCGTAATATAGATATCCTTTTCTGACAATCCAATATCTTGTATCGCTGATCGTAATAATTTACCTGATCGACCAATAAAGGGTTTTCCGGTTAAAGACTCTTGTTTTCCGGGTGCTTCTCCAATAAATACAATCTGTGCATCAGGATTTCCTTCACCTGGGACTGCTTTTCCTATTTTCCCTTGCTGACAAATGATACATTGTTCAATTTCGAATGCTATTCTTTCAAGTTCTTTCTGCTTATTCATACACAATCCATTACGATCTTTTTATTTCCCCGATGTATGGACATTCACATTAACTCTACTTGGAATATTGATTTGAGGACCACGCAAATAACTCATAAGATATGGTACACCATATACTAGAAAAAGCATAACAAAAACAATCAACACAAGTACTCCGAGAAGAAATCCCACACCATTATCACTACTGGCTGGCTGTGGATTATTTACTATGGTAGCCATTTTACTTCACCTCCGTTCTATGAAAAAATCTTGTTATACCAATTAATTTACCTACTATCCCTCTTTGTGCATTCTTTACTGCACTTCCCACTGCTTCAATATCAGCAGTAAGGAGCTCAATATTATGGAATATCGGTTTTAATTGTTGTACTAATTCAACAATTGAAACGGTTAAATACCATATCGCTCCAGCAACAGAAAGAAAACCAATAGCTAAAGCATAATACAAGACATCCAACGAAGTCATATACAGACACCATAAGTAGCTAGCATAAATGGGTTCGCAAAAAGCAGTAATAGGAATGTAAGAGTTCATGAAAGGACTCTATAGGTTGACTTAATCTGTCTATTTTTGATACTATGCCTACACGCGCGGGGTAGTGTAAGGCGCACATGAGGCTCATAATCTCATAGTTCGGTTTCGATACCGACCCCGCAACATAGCTTTCTTCTTCTTCTCATACCTCATCACTAAGCTTTCAATTATGGCGAATACATTTTATTATCCCGAAAAGAATAATAATGCGCTGCTGCCACGATAATATGATCCTGTAATTGAATCCCCATAACATTTCCTGCTTCTTGAACTCTTTTGGTAAAATAAATATCATCAGTTGAAGGCATGACATTGCCAGAAGGATGATTATGAGCCAAGATAATTTCTGAACAAGGAGTAACTATTGCAGGAATAAAAATTTCTTTTGGTTCTATTCCCATTGTATTCACATTTCCAATAGCAATAATTTCCTTTTGAATTAATTCTTTCCGCGCATTAAGATACAACGCAAGCAAATATTCTTGTTTCTTATTAGCTATATCTTTACATTCCTGTATTATTTCTTTTTGTGATTTTAACGTTGTCTTCAATAAAGACGGTGCAGCATACATTCTTTTTCCTAATTCAAGCATTGCAAAAATTCTTGCACGTTTTCCTTTCCCAATTCCATAAATGTGAGGTACTTGCTCACAAGTTATTTGAGCAAGCTTCGATAAAGGAAATTTTTGTAAAAATATTTCAGAAAGTTGCAATGCATCTTTTTTCATTGCCCCTGTTCCTAAAATGATCGCAAGTAATTCTGAATCGGTAAGATTTTCAGAACCTTTACGGAATAATTTTTCTCGTGGACGATCGTTAACGGGTAATTCTTTAAGAAGTATCTTGCTTTTTGTTTTTCCCTTCATAGAATTTGCCTAGTATAGTACGCTTCGTTTTTTCTGTCTATAGCTGCCTCTCCCTTTTTTTACTACAATAAGTATATGCTTCTTAAAAAATATCAATTAGGATGGCCTATGTTGATTTGCTTATCTTTATCACCACTTCTTCCATGGATGTTAGCCGTACAACCACTAAGTTTACGTTTTGCGACTAACTATAACATATTTCGGAGTCTTGGAGAAATTTTTGGCCTTGTTGGCGCAACAATGTTTTGTCTAAATCTTATACTGAGTGTCCGATTAAAGCTTTTTGAAGATTATTTTGGAGGAATGAATCGTGTATACATAGCGCATCATATTCTTGGTGGAACTGCACTCATTGTTTTACTTATTCATCCTCTTCTCCTCACATTTGATGTTGCGACGTATTCATGGAAAGCCGCATCTGTTTATATGTTACCTGGAGTTGATTGGACAATAAACTTAGGCATTGCTGCATTTCTCTTTTTTATGGCTCTCATGATTCTTACTTTTTTTGTCTCGCTTCCCTATGAATTTTGGAGATTTACTCATAAGTTTTTAGGACTAGTTTTTTTCCTTGCTACAATTCATGGTTTTTTCGTAACGAGTGATATTTCTTCTTACCCTTTAATGAGAAATTATATGTTACTTATTTTCAGTATAGGCTTGGGTGCATTTTTATATAAAACAGTTTTTGGAAGGTTTTTAATTCCTCAATATCATTACGCCGTTTCAGATGTAAAACCTCTTCAAGATAACGTTATTGAAATCACTCTTACACCTGAAAATAAGCAAATGAAATTTACGCCTGGGCAATTTGTTTTTCTTAGCTTTCATGGTGAAGGAATAACAAATGAGACACATCCGTTTTCGGTCAGCTCTGCAAATACACAAAACCAACTACAAATATCCGTAAAAGCTGAAGGTGACTTTACCTCAAAACTAAAAAATCTCAAACCCGGTATGAAAGCATCTCTTGAAGGAGCGTTTGGTAGATTTTCCTATCAACATTCTCATGGAAAAAAGCAAATTTGGATTGCCGGAGGAATTGGAATAACCCCTTTTTTGAGTATGGCAAAAACACTTGGTGATGACTTCCATATTGATTGTTTTTATTCGGTACGATCAGAAGCTGAAGCTGTTTACCTTCAAGAATTACAACAAATAGCAACGACGCATACTAATTTCAGAATTACTCCTTGCTTCTCAAAAAGTCAAGGGAGATTGACTGCTGAAAGCATTCAAAAAATAAGTGGTGAGTTATCTGGAAAAGATATTTTTATTTGTGGCCCTCCACCTATGATGCAAAGTCTCAAAAAACAATTACTTCTTCTGCATGTTCCGAAAAAGAATATTCACACAGAAGAATTTTCAATTCTATGATTAAAAAACTTGTTTTTTATTCAATTATCGTTTTTTGGATAATCTTTTTTATTATTATTTTTATTGGATTCCATGCAAAATCATAATATGAAAAAAACGAAACGAAAACAAGCACTTTACACGTCCTTTGTTTTAGAATATGGATTTCATATTCTTTTACTTTTGTTTTTTGTCAACATTGCAATAGCATACGTATTCCATTTTTATGTTGCGGCAAGTAGTACCTGTATGACTACTGCACAAGTAAAGGCTGATAGTCGATGTCTCTATATTTGGAACAATCAGGTGTATCTTCCTCCAGGTGCCTCCCGATCCAATCTGCATATGGGGCATCAATGTGGTACTGATGTGACCTCTGTTATGCCAGGTAATCATCAAACAGATGGCAGACTTTTACAAAGTTCTCCTTTTTATATCGCAAATATTTGTTCAGCAAACCCTTCTCCAACACCAACACCAACACCAACACCAACACCAACACCAACACCAACACCTCTCCCAACCCCTACTCCATCTCCCAAACCAACCCCTACACCAACTCCTACAAATGTACCCACGGCAATTCCGACAGCAATACCAACTTCAGTACCTACTACAGTACCTACGTTAGTTCCAACCACAATACCAACCCAAGCAAGGTCCTTTCCGAGCCCAACAACTCCCCAAGTAAGCTCAATTATTATTCATCAAAATCCAACAGCAACACCAATCCCAACAATACAAAAACCAACGCCTACCCCAACAGTAAAGACACAGGCACCAACTGTTAACTCCACCACAGCAACCCCAACGACTATTTCAACTCCCACAAGTTCACTCCTTGCAAGTAACATTTCTTCTACACAAACCTTAGGTAATCCTTCACCTAAAGTTACCCAAACTCTTTCACCAACACCGAGTAATACGATACCAACACCAACAATAACCACATCAGTAAGTGCTCAAAATCCAAGTATTCTTACTATTAGCCTTTCTCTTGTTTTGCCTGGAATTAGCGACGGTGGAAACCCACAGCCACTTCATCCAACACGTTCGGCAAGTATTGCAATGTATCAGCCAACTGATAATCCGTTTAGCGCATCTGTTTCAGCAGTTTCAGTTGCAACGGATATGGTAACGTACGATCCTGTTTCAAGAAACTTTGTCAATCCAAACTTTAATTTAGGAAATGTTCCTGCAGGACAATATCAGTTTGTTGTGAAGCTCAACCAATATTTACGTCAAGAAGCAATTAATCCTATGGATAATACTTCAATATTTACTCTTTCCAATGGCCAACCAACACAGCTTCCTCCACTCAATCTTATCCCTGGGGATATTAACCCCACACCAAATGGTGACGATGTTATTAATGTTAATGACTATAATGACATCATTAATTGTTTTGGAAGTAAAATTACTTCATCATCATGTACCAATAAAAGTGGAGCTGATTTAAATGACAATGGGAGCATAGATGGTATTGATTACAACTTATTCCTCATTGGCCTCAAGCAATACGATACTATCAATAATATCCTTCCTACACCTACACCTACACCTACAGCAACACCTTCTGCTACTCCAACTCCGACATCAGTACCCACTCCAACAACCATATCTACAACAGTCCCAACAATTTCCCCAACAAATGTTCTTGTTGTCACACCAACAACACCACCTTCTCCAACAAAGATAGTCCAAAAACAGTTATCACCAACTCCTTCCCAGAGTCAACAACCTCTCTATAAAACATTTATTGCAGCAATGAGTAATAATGCTGTTGGATTAAGTAAAATACTTGATCTGCTTATATTTATTATCTTTTGCTTAGTAATTATCTTTGGCATTATTCGAAGTAAATTATTTCAAAAAGTATTTGGGAAAGGGAAAAAAGAAACTCCACAATCATCTCCAATAGATCAAGCACAGCAAACTCGAAGACAGTCAGCGACAGTCCCTGCGGTAAATACCGATACAAGTTTCGATAAAGAATGTTATATAAAGCCGGGTGTCGTTGATCAAACAAACAATTCTATGCAAGTAACACTTATCGATGATAATGACCATTTGCTTGGAATATATCAAGGAACAACACTAAAAGAGGGGTTTGCTCAGGTAAAAGGGGTAAAGGCAGTCGATGCTAATGGAAAGGAGTATATTCAAATTTCAGAAATTGTACCTGAAGGATAATTAACAATATAATAAATTCTATGCTATACGTACTTTTAACAATTTGTATGCTTACGGTTCTTCAATTTGGCATCTATTATAGTTATAAGCACAAAAAACAGCTGAATGCGTATTTACAACTCCCTCCCAGAAGTAACCTCTCTCGACTTATTTTTTCGCTCATGACGGGCATCTTTTATGGGTTTCTGCTTGTGTTTATTCATCAACATATTCTCCCTCAACCAAATGATATGCTTGTTCAGGATGAACAGATTGCATCAGCATACCCAAACACGTTACCCAACAAAAATGAGCAGTTTCGTCAATTAGAGCACGAAGAATTCCAACAATTAGAGAACTATTATTACCTTTATACCTCCGCTGACACTTCACAATCTACCCTGCAGAAAACTGCCCTCTATTTAAAGAAAAACCTTTGTAAAAAGCCATGTACCATCAATTTTTATGATAATTCGCACGCCTATACCCTTGACCGTCAACGAGTCACGCTTGGCACCGATACCGATATGCAGATGTGGAATGCAGAAAATTATGTCTTTGTTGCCAACCATTATCTAGGCTATTTGGGTACAACTCAAAATACCTTTTCCTATTTTCCTTATCAGGATGCCTATTACCAAAAACTCCTGCAAAAATAGCTTTTTCCACTAAAATATCTGACATTTTTACTATAAAAAGAGGTCTATCCATTGCTGCCAATTGGTTTTTTCTTGGGGTTTTTGTACTTTCACAATCTTCGGGACAACAAGGTTTTTCGCGATATATACAGTACTTTCCCCAGGTTTTACAAAGTAGAGCTTATTCCGAGCTTCTTCTTCAATAAAGCCTGGTCCAGACACAATTTTGAGCCTATTTTTAAGTCCAACATTCTGTTTCTGTACTCTCTCCAAGGCTTGCTGAGCAGCTATTAGGAGATCTCGTTTATGGAGAAGTTGGTAGATTGAACTTACTGAGCTTACAATAGAAGCTAAGGCAAAAAGGATGATAAATGCGAAAATAATTCTTTTCATTGACTCTTACCCTCAATTTGTGGTATTATAGGATCACAGTTTATGAACACAGTTAAGCTCAGAGATGCCCACGAGCAGTTTAAAAACTATTTAAAAACAAAAAGTCGCTCGAATGCAACCATTGTAGCATACGGGAAAGATATTGCCCAACTCATCAATTTCCTTGAAGAACTTCGAAAAGAAAATGTCCATGATATCACCAAAGATGATATCGAATCATTTTTAGCAAAAATGACAAAAGATGGTTATACACCAAAATCAATATCCCGAAAAATCAACTCTACTCGTACCTTCTATCGCTTCTTAAAGGTAAATGAATTCGTTACCGACGATCCATCGTTACTTATTTCTCATCCACAATATCAACTAGGAGCACCGAGAATCCTTACTCCAACAGAATATCGAGCACTTCGAGATGCAAGTCGCAAAGATGCCCGTATGTATGCCGTTATTCAATTATTGCTTCAAACAGGCATTCGTATTGGAGAATTAGCTGAACTTCGATTAGACGACCTTCTTCCTGAAGGAATTCGAATTCGTCCAATGGAAAAACATGAAGAAAGAATCGTCCCTCTCAATGCATCAGCAAAGGAAGCATTGGAACGATATCTTAAAATTCGTCCACAAGTACAAGATGATCATGTTTTTGTCACAAAATCAGGAAGACCATTCCTTATTCGAAATATTCGAACTGCAGTAGAACGTTATTTCCGGTTAGCAGAAATTAAAAATGCCAAAGTAAACGATCTTCGCCATACCTTTATTGCTCATCATTTAAAACATGGGGTATCTCTCATTTTACTCTCTAAAGTAGTCGGCCATAAACGACTTTCTACAACAGAACGATACTTAGAATACGTAAAAGAACGAGGAAAAGAAACAACCCATCTTACAGAACTATAAGTTCAAGCTAAGATAATACGAGTAAAATTTTCTCCATAAGTAAAGCCTTTCGTTTTCCCATAAAATTGGGCACGCTCCGCAATCCTTTTTTTTACTAAAACAAAATCAGGAAATTGGCTTGCATGCGCTTTTAAGGCAGCGATTTTTATAGCAAAGGTTGGAGTAATATCAACAACATATTCCGGTTTATCTAAGTTCATAAAAAGTAATTCTTTTACTTTATGTGGTTTAAGTCCTTCTTTTTCATGGTGATGGAAAGTTAACCGATCACGAGCTAAGGGAAATACTGAATCCATTGTTGCAAGACCTATGGCACGATGATCAGTGTGGTTAATAAATCCAGGTTCTCGATCTGCTTTAAAAAAGAATGTGGGATTCATTGTTATGACAGTGGTTGGTTTTAGTTTGCGAATATACCGCACGATTTCTTCTTGTAGCACCGCATTTGCTTCTAGCTGCGTATCTGTATGCGATAAAAAGAAGATATCGCTCACTCCGATAATCTTTGCAGCGTCTTCTTGTTCTTTCCTGCGGAGAGAAATGAGTGCTTCGTGAGTCATATGAGGATCCTCAGAGCCTCTACTTCCATCAGTGGCAATAAGATAATATGCTTTTGCACCTTCCTTCACCCATTTTGCTATTGAACCTGCTGCCGTAAAATCAATATCATCAGGATGAGCCCCAATTCCAAGTATAATTCGTTTATCCATAGATATTCTTAGCAAATTATCTTCTGTGAATCGCAGTATAAATCAATTTTTTGGGATTGTAAAGAAATGACAAGTCATTAGTATGCAATCCAGTACATGCATATTCCTATGGTATAATACCACAATGCCAACAACAAAAAAGGACTTAGAAACATTAAAAAAATTAGGAAAGCCAGCAATTCCTTCACGGACACTTGAGGTATTTCCAAACCATGCACCTGGGAGCCTCACCGTTACCCTTTTCTGTAAAGAGTTTACGTGCCTCTGTCCTATGACAAAACAACCAGATTATGCAACAATAGATATCATTTATGTTCCTGACGGCTACATTGTTGAATCAAAATCATTCAAATTATACTTAGAAACCTATCGGAATGAAGGAGTCTTTCATGAGCATCTCGCTATTGATATAGCACAAGATTTTATAACGTTTGTAAAACCCTTAGCAGTTGATGTTACTGTTCACTTTAATGTTCGTGGCGGTATTGCCATAGATGCGAAATATCATTGGGATAAAAATCATAACACTTACCTTATTTCAAAAGAAAAGGATTGAAATCTGTATTTGTATCAAAGTAATCTTCTTGTTCAATTTTCTTCAACCAATAAACAATTGCATACGTAATAGGAGTAAGAATAACTTCAATGAGTGTCTTTACAATATAATTTGACACAATTACCATCACTAACAAACTTAGAGGAAGTATTCCCCAGAAAGCAACACAAATAAAAATTATCGTATCAAGAAGTTCTCCAATAATTGTTGATCCTATCGTTCTACTCCATAGCCATTTTCCATTCGTCATTATTTTCATTTTTGCCAAAACAAAAGAATTACTAAATTCACCTGCAAAATATCCAAGAAGAGAAGCGAGAACAATTCGAGGAGTTTGCCCAAGAATCCTTTCGTAGGAAGTTTGATCATGCCATTGAGGAGCAGATGGTAACACACCGACAATAATGAGAACAATTGCCATAAGAATATTGCATGCAAAACCAAGCCAAATTACTTTTCTTGATCTTTTATACCCATATACTTCAGTAAGAATATCACCAAAGATATAACTCAGTGGGAAAATAACAATTCCTCCGGTAAAGGGGAAAATACCAATATGAATAATTTTACTTGATATAATATTTGCAATAAGGAGAACAGCAACAAAAAGCCCTGTGATTGTATCGATATGTCGATACGAGCGTTCAGACACTAATTTACTCATTTGGTTATTATAGCGAATTTTAGTGCAGTAACAAACGGATAATATGATTATCTCTGTATAGTTGGCGAAGGATGCGTTACTGAGGACGAAGGACTCGTGCGGAATGTTACCAGCACATAGCCAAGAATTGCAATAAGCAGACCAATCCCTAAAACTCCAAGACCAATTGATATCATTTCAAGCCATGAATAGAAACGTACAGATTTTGCATTTTGTTGTAAGCCTTTCTTATCGTGCATTTCTTCATTCATGATCATTCTTCTATTCTCCCCCGACAATCTGCAAAATATTCTTATCTAAATCATAAAAAGTTGCAAAATACTTCTCAAGCGTTGGTGCTTTAAACGGTGTCGCTACGAATACAACACCTTTTTGGGATAAAGACTGGTACGTTTTACTTACTGAATCAACAACAAAATTAATCATAATACGATGACTATCTCTGTTTTTCCCTTTTACTTGTGAATGTTGCCCAATCCATAATCGTGTTTTTCCAACTTGAAACTGTATTGCTGTATCTTGCGGATGAGTTAATTCCATTCCCATTGGTAATGCAAGCTTCTCTTTATACCATGCTGCAAGTTTTTTATAATCTTCTGACCAGATAATAACAGAGGAAATATCAGTGATCATTGGTAATTAGTATAACAAAATGAGCAGATATATTTCTCAATAATTGCAATAAAATAATTTGACATGTGGGCCAGGGAGGACTCGAACCTTCGACATTCTATGTATAAGATAGATGTTCTAGCCGCTGAACTACTGGCCCTCAAGTAATCTGCATTGTAGCAAAAGCGAATACGAAAGAAAAGTTAAAGTTTTGCACGAGTGGAAATTTCAACCTCAACTTGTTTAACGTCTTTCGCGTATTTCAATCGAGAGAGCTCTTTGATTAATTCTGCGATTCGAGGATTTTCCAATGCTTTTTCTTTTGTCATATCTCGCGTCATATCGACAGAGAAAGGACTCACTGGTTCTCCATTGACAAGAGTTCGCATATACGCGTTATATCTATCTATGTTAATTAAATCTCCCTCATTAAAGGTGGGTTGAAACTCGTGTTGTAAATAGTTTGCATCCTGAACACCGACACGGAAGGAGACAATGGATCCAACGTTACCAAAAACAGCATTTTTAACTTCTTCCTGCATCTGTCCAGTAAACTGATTTGCAACAATAAGATTTAATCGATATTTACGAGCTTCTGAAAGAATAACGGCAAAATCAGGTGTTGCAAAATTCTGAAATTCATCAACATAGAGGAAAAAGTCTTTACGTTGATCTTGCGGAATATCTTGTCTACTCATTGCAGCAACAAGAATCTTTGGAACGAGAATCAATCCAAGAAAGTTAGAGTTTTCCTCTCCAACTTTTCCTTTTGATAAATTAACTAATAGTATTTTTTGTTGATCCATAATCTCTCTGAACTGAAAAGCACTTTTCGATTGACCAATAATATTACGCATCAACTTATTGGTAACAAAACGACCGAATTTAGAGACAATATAGTCAAGTACCTCCGATTTGTGGAAGTCGCTTGTTTGCGCTATTTGATCTGTCCAATATCTACGGATAATTGGATCCGTGACCTTCGGGAGAATCTCTTGTACAAAAGCAGAATCTGTCAATGCGCGTTGGACCTCAATAAAAGTAGAACCAGGTTCACACATACATGTTAACATTGCATTTCGAATACCATGCTCTAAACGAGGACCAACAATACCAGTATTGTTTGGATCATATAACTTATAAAATAGCCCAATAATGGACGATACGACATAATGTCGTTGTTCTTCAGTATCAGCCTCCATAATATTTAACCCCATTGGACGAGAAGTATCAGAAGGGTCAAAAATAATAACATCTTCAGCGCGCTTTGCAGGAACTCGAGGAAGAATTCCTTCAACTAAATCACCGTGAGGATCAATTACACAAACTCCCTCCCCATTTTGGATATCCTGCAGGATCATATCTTTCAAAAACTCGGATTTTCCAGTACCTGTTTTTCCGATAATATACATATGCCGACGTCGATCATCCAGACCAATATGAACAGGTTTTGTAATACCTCTAAAAATACTTTTCCCAATATATAGTCCAGTAGTTGAGATCTGTGCAGGAGCAGGTGCTCTCTTTGAAGTTAACCAAAAAATTTGAGGAGTGGTAATACTTTTATTGGGGAAATGAAAAATTGTTGCTAGCTCTTCACTGGTCATAATAGACGTTTGTCCGCGCATTGGCCAGAAACGATAGACAAAATCTTTGACAAGCAAATTCTTTAACAATGGTTTCATTTTTTTAAATGAGTTTGCTGCATTAAATTGTCCATAAGCACTCAGGATGTTGCTTAAATGAGCATCAGCCATTTCTTTATTAGGAGAGCAAACAACAACACGAATGGTAACATTAAATCCTGGTTTACTAATTTTATTTTCAATTCCCTCTAATTCTTTTGGATCTGTTGCATATTTTGCTGTTTCGGGATTTGACTCTGCTTTTTTTGTTCGTGCAATAAACTTTCGCCCTAATTTCTTCCATTTCGGATCTGCTGGACTTACAAGAATCTGGATGGCAGCGCCTTCTCCCTCACCCATTTTTGCAAGTACTGAAGTGATAAGGGATAACCCATCTACCGGCAAATCTTTAAAGATTCGAATCGGAGAATACGAAGCACCTTTTAATTTAAGAGGAGCAAATGCGACTTTACCGTTTTCATTAAAGAAGTTATATTCATTGCCAATGATATTTTTTTGTTTCGGATCATCGGCAGTAACTACACGGATATCAGCTTCAGGATACGTTCCGTTAATTTGCTTTTCTACTAAATCACGTAATTTATTTGGCGTATGAACATAGAACCGAATGTCACCAGGTGTCCCTACGATTTCAAAGGAAATATGTGGTTGCGGATTAAGAAATGCAAACCTGCCGCTTTTACGAATAGAAGCAAATCCAGCAAACATTTGCTCTGCGGCATCTATTTTAATTTCATTATCTCGAGGTAACGCAACTAACAGGAGCGTCGACTCTAATGAGATTTTTTCTCGATCTCGATATTTATAATACAAGAAGAGTAAATATCCTCCAAAAATTAGCAAAAATCCAATTCCTACAGTACTAAGAATAATGACGGATAAAATAGTAAAAAGGGTTATCATCCCCTGTGGGGTAAATAATTGATCAGGTATCATATTTTTTTCTCTTTAGACTGTTTTTGTCTAGTTAAAATTTGAATCTGTCTCAAAAGAAGCATCGCTAGCCACAACATGGGATTTGAAGTATCCTTAAAGAGTAATTGTCCTTTCGTTATTTTTTCTGCCTCCATTTTTGATATTGGTGCTTTTAAATCAGGCTCTAATTTCTTTTCCTCTAATGCTGCTTCCTTTGCTAATTCTACACCAATCTTTTTTTCTTCTAATGTTAACTGTGGAATAGTTGAAACAGCTTCCACTCCTGCTGCTTTCACTTCTGGAACAAGCTCAACAACATGTTCAGTTTCGTGTATTATGTCAGGTTTTGCTATCAATGATGGCATTGGTTCGAGTTCCTTCTGAATTGAACTGCTCGTAGGTTGACTAGTTGGAGTTGGAGTTGGAGTTGGAGTTGGAGTTGGAGTTGGAGTTGGAGTTGGAGTTTTTACTACTGGCATTGGTCCAAGGGGATGTGTCGTTGGTGTTTTAGCAACAGTATTGAAATCAGGAAATTCAACAATAGTATTCCCTTGCGATGTTTGATTCGATTGATCTTGCTGGTTTGTTGTTGTACCCATATGATTCATGATACCATCTTGCAGAATCTATGACAATGAAATAATCCTTACAAAATGTTTATAATGTACGCTTTTCTTGTGATGGTTGTGGTTTCCATCCACAGAGAGGACAAGCAGTCACCTTTCCTTGTTGAATCATTATAACATCTTCCGGTGTGGCAATCCAGCCACACTGCTTACATATAATTTGAAAACAATCATGACAAGCAATTTTTGTTTCCATATGTATATTTTAACAAACAGCCGCTCCTTGAGCGATAGCTTCTTTTTTACTATATCCACATCCAAGGAAACCTTCGATAGACAATTTATTTGGTGGACATGATTCCCCAACAGGAGGAACAAAATATTGATTACATTCTGGACACTGGAATAATTCAGATTCTTTACTTCCTGACTTTTCTTTGTTTACCACTTTCGAAGTGTTATATTTATTTAATCTATTAAGGCTACCCATTGCTCGAGATTCCATTTCTTGAGAAACAGTATTAGTACCTTCATTAATAAGGACATTCCCAGATCTTCCACATCCAATAGCAAGCTCCTCTGCTTGTAATTTGCTTAACGTATCCATTTGAAACTGTGTTGGAGGTAATTTCTGTTGAAGATACCTTTCATAAGAAATGTCCACTGTATTCGGAAGAGCAAGATTACTTACTGATTTATGCTTTTGACTCTGAATATATGCATAGACATGTTTTTTTGCAGTCTCAAAATCCATTCTATCCAAGACTGTATGATTATTACCATAAGTATCATATAAATCTCTTGCATTTTGAGAGAAAGTTAATATTGATTGAAAAGCTTTGCCTAATCGTATCCAATCTTGCTTCGCTGTAAATCGTGATTCTAACAAACTTGGAAGATAGAAATCAAATATTGGATGTTCTGAACATTTTAAAATAAAATCTATCTTTGCTTCTTTTTCTGGATCAATTGATCCAATTAATGATTTAAATACTGCATCTGGAGATTCTCCCACAATGGGAATTCCTTTTCCAACGCACCATGCATCAAGCGTCATGACCTCATTAGGATTTGCATCAAGAGAAGGTGGTATAAATCCATCAAAATACCGTGGATCAAGCCTTGTGGCAATATTCCAATAATCATGAGCTGTTAAGCTATCATATTTAAACCGAATTTCTTCAATATATGTTTCTCCGGTGAGATGATCTTGTTTTTTTATCGAGATATCAACAAATTTTTCGGGATATCGCTCCAAGTATGGTGGAGAAAGAAACAGCACCATCGCTCCAATCGGTGCGGCTTGAAGATATCTTTCCTTCCATTCAAATCCTTCTAATTCTCTTCTCTCGCGTATTTGTGTTAATGATCCTTCTTCTTGAAGATGGCTAATTCCTCGAGCGATAATTTTTGTAAAAGGTTCGTTTTGAAAATATTCTGAAAATAATTTTCCCTCTTTTAATTGAAATCGATGCACACTTCTATCTGAACGATACCGTTCTAATAAATTTGTAATTGAATTTTTGATGATTTCCCGACGAAAATCTTTCAATGCACTGGGATTTTCTGCCTGTATTTTAAATAAATTAAAGACATCTAAGATAGGATCATACGCTATTTTTTGATTTGTTCCATCTTCATTTTTTTTAATAAAGGTAATACCTGCAGCTTCACATTGTTTTCGTAACTGTTTAATTTGTGAAATATCACCCGCAAATTCATTACGAGTACTTCTTCGTATTTGATTTCGTAGCTCTACTAACTTTTCTAATTGTTCTTGGGTAAATTGCGAGGTGTCTGTCGGAGAAGCAGTTTGTACCGTATCATATAATCCATACCTATATTGTTCTCGCATTTTCTCATAATGCTGCCATTGTCCATCAGTGAATAACGGCGAATGAGATGGTAGGGGCAATTGATCATGAGAGCCATCGATCGTCAAATAGTTTTCGCGAAATTGTAATCGTTGTCTTTGTAATATTTGTTGCTGTTCGGGTGTAAATCCACCATCTATTAAATCCTGCCTTGCCTCTTGTGATCTGGGAAGAGCTATACCTGGCCTGTTGAGAGGAACTCTATAAAGATTAAGATAAAGACCAATCATCTGGGCATTTCGAGTAAGTGTTGCTGTTTGTTGTCTCCTGGGTGATTCATTAAACATAATTTTCCACAAAAAAACCTTCTCCTAATCGAGAAGGTTCCTTTCTTGACGCATCCTTAACTCGAGGATCGTGTGATACCCACCAAAATCTGCGACCCGACTATAACGGTTGCGGTACAGCGTCTGAGTTTCACAGACTTCGGAATTCTGATAAAAAAATTATAACGTATTTTTGCAAAGAGAACAATACTGGTAGTGTGAATTATTGCTAAATACGCTACTACTATTTTCTCTTAAAAATTTTATGTAGTTCTTCAAGTCGCATTTCGATTCTTGTCGGTCTTCCATGGGGACAAGTCGCATTATTTTCTGTTTTTTCCAACTGTTCAATCAGGTTTTTTGACTCATCCCTAGTAAGTTTATCTCCTGCTTTCACTGCACTCCGACAAGCAAGATACGCAATCATTCGTTTTGTTTGTTTATCAATATCATCAGTGGATTTTTCCTGTCGAATAGTGTCAATAACATCTAATAGTAATTGCGTACAATCTCTATCTTGAAAAAGATAAGGTACACTCCGCAAGAGAAATGTTGTATCGTGGAAATGTTCAAGATTAAATCCTAGTGTAGTAAAAAGAGCTCTATGTTCCTGAACAAGTTCTGCATCTGACAGAGAAACCTCAAATTGGATAGGTTCTAAATACGTAAAGATTTTTTTGCTTTGCTTTTGTTTAATAAAAGCTCTTTGATATTGTTCATACAGGATTCGTTCATGAGCAGCATGTTGATCAACCAAAAGCATGCCATATTTTGTAGATACAACAAGATAAACATTATGAAGTTGCATGATTAACGTACTATCGAGAAGCTCTCTTTTTAATTGCCAAGGAGACGTAACTTCTTTCAATGTTCTTCCCGCAAAAGAAGTGGTGTTCCCCGAACGGAAACTATCTCCCAGAACAAGTTCACTATTTTTATATTGTGCCGAAAAAATAGCATGAACAGTATTAAGCGCACGATTCATTGCAGTTACAATATGTTCTGAAACAACGCCACTATTAACAAATAATACATATTCTTTTCGAGGATGCACATTGACATCAACCATCTCAAAAGGAATCGACAAAAAAATGATATAGATAGGATAAGTTGTCGCAGCAAGACGATTCCCATACACTTCTTTAATTATTGAACTAATATGTCGATCAACGACGCTCCGTTTATTCACAAAAAGATATTGTTTTTGCGTTGATTGCGTCGTCAGTTGTGGATGTGAGATAAAACCAGAAAGAGTAATATTTTCTTCAGAATAAGAAAATGGTATCAGTTGATTAAATATTTGTTTGCCGAGTATTAAGGATATGCGTTCTCCTATCGATTGATTTGGGGGAGCATCTAAAATAATTCGTTTATCATGCGTGAGAAAAAATCGAATAGTGGGGTAAGCAAGAGTATAATGCATTACGACATCAACAATATGTCGAAATTCAGTTCGGATGCTTTTTAAAAATTTCTTTCTTCCAGGAACTGAAGAAAATAAGTTATCAATTCGGATACTTGTTCCTGATGGCATACCAACTGGTAACACCTCCAAAACCTTCCCATTATGAATTCTTATCATTGTCCCTGCAACTGCGTTGAGAGATTTACTTTTAATTGTTAACGTACTTATCGCTGCAATACTCGCAAGTGCTTCCCCTCGGAACCCGAGTGAAGAAATTGCTAACAAATCTTCTTCTGAGCTCAGTTTACTTGTCGTATGAGGTTTAAAACATTCTTGAATATCTTCCTTTTCCATCCCTTCCCCATTATCAGTTACAACAATCTTTTTCAGTCCAGCTTCTTCAATTTGAATCGTAATATAATTAGCATGCGCATCTATTGCATTTTCAATAAGCTCTTTAACTGCATATGCAGGACGTTCAATAACTTCCCCTGCTGCTATTTTTGCAATAACTGGTAAAGACAGCTGATGAATTTTTTTCATACGTATGCTCCATCATAATATACACGAAATAAAAAATGCAACGAAATTAAGAAGCTGTTACGGGTTTACAACTTTGACAACAGAATCACCTTTGGGTAATGTGTGAATATATGCGGAGACACTAGTTAATGGTACAAGATAGGTACTAAACGTACTGTCAGAATGATGAATTTGAACTTGTGCCTTCTGCTTTGCTGGCAATCCAGGTGCGGTATCTACAATCTCTGGAGTGGGTGTAACAATTATTGGCTGAGTTGGTGAAGATTGCGAATTAACTGTTTGAGCAGCTTGGGGAAAAGGTTTGCGTGTTTGTAATAAAATGTACCCTACACCACAAAAAACGAAAAGAATAATAGCAAAGATGATTAATACGATAAGATTTGGATGAGACGCTGGTGGAGCAACAGGTGGGGTAGGTTCTGTCGGTTGTTGTAAGGAAGATGTATTCGGTTGGAGTGGATCTACCATATCAAAATTGTAAAAAATATTTACCTGAATAGCAAGAAACAAACAAATTAATCTACCTCTAAAAATTTACTTTGTGTTCCTTTAAATACTTTGAGTTTTTCTTTGAGCGCTGCTAACTTATTTAATGCTTCAAGAGGGGTTGTCTGATGAATATCAATATCTTCTAATTCTTTATGTAACAATTTGTCCACTAGATGGACTGTACTCGATTGTTCCATTGTCTCAGGTTCTGTGGTATTTTCCATATGCCTTTTTTCAAGAATATGTAATATTTCCGTTGCTTTTTGGATTACTGGATCAGGAACACCAGCAAGTTTTGCAACAGCGACACCAAAACTGTGAGATGCTCCTCCAGAAACAAGGGTATGGAGAAATATTGGTTCCCCTTTCTCATCTGCAACAGCCATATGAAAATTTTTTATCTTGCCTGGATATTCTTTTTCTAACGATTGTAGTTCGTGATAATGAGTTGCAAAAAGAGTTTTTGCAGCTATATCTTCTGTTATAACTAGATACTCAGCGACTGCCCACGCAATACTAATTCCATCATACGTACTCGTTCCTCTTCCAATTTCATCCATAATAATAAGACTATTTTTTGTCGCATGATGAAGGATATGCGCCGTTTCAACCATTTCGACCATAAATGTAGAGAGACCAGATGTAATCACATCGGATGCACCACTGCGAACGAAAATACGATCTGCAATACTAATCGTCGCTTCTTTTGCAGGAACAAAACAACCGATCTGACTCATAAAAACTATTAAAGCAACTTGTCGTATAAATACCGATTTTCCTGCCATATTTGGTCCAGTAATAAGAAGCAATTGTTGATTAATTGAGTCAACTGCTACATCATTGGGAACAAATTCATTCTCTTCCAAAAGCTTTTCAACAACAGGATGTCGTCCTCCAATAATCGTTAACTCACCTGTTGATACAAGATTTGGCCGTATATAACTATTTTTTTCTGCCAGTTCTGAAAACGTTGAGAGACAATCAAGAATAGCAATACTTTCTGCTGCTTTTTGTAAACTAACTGTATAGGATAATACGGAATGTAAAACGTCTTGATATAGTGCATATTCTAATTGATTAATTTTTTCTTCAGCAGTTAAAATAATCTCTTCTTGCTCTTTTAATTCTGGAGTAATATATCGTTCTCCGTTTACCAATGTTTGTTTGCGAATATAATTTTCAGGAATATTATGAAGATTTGCTTTACTCACTTCGATATAAAAACCAAATACTTGATTAAATCGTACTTTTAAAGAAGCAATACCTGTTCTTTCTCGTTCTTTCCGTTCTAAATTAACTATCCAATCTTTACTCCCTTTAACAATTTTCCTCAATTTATCCAGATCAGCGTTAATACCATTTTTCATCAGTCCACCTTCCCGCAATTCAATTTTGGGTTCATCAAGAATCATTTTTTCAATAACTTGAATAACGGTAGTAACGTCATTCGAAATACCTGCTGCTACGTTTTTAATCAGATTCGCTTCCCTATTTTGTAGCAGCTTTTTCACATGTAAGATTGTTTTCAATGAGGTTTTTAAATTGATTAAATCTCTTGCATTTCCAATATTGACAGACAGTCGAGAAAGGATGCGCTCAATATCAATAACTGCTTGCAACGATTCTCGCACCATAAATCTTTCTTGAGAGTATTGTAGAAATTCATCAACAGCTTCATATCGTTGGATAATTTCATCACGATGAATAAGTGGTTTTTTCATCCATTGTTTTAACAATCGTCCACCCATAGGGGTGATTGTTTGATCTAAAATATGAAGTAATGTTCCTTGTAGCGTATGTTCACGAATTGTTGAAAATAATTCAAGATTAATCACGGTTGATTTATCTAAAATCATACTATCTTCAGCATGATGAACAACAATTTTCTTAATATGTCCAACGGTTGTTTTTTGAGTCATTTGGAGATATCCCAAAAGAGTAGCTGCTGTTTGCAACAGTAGCGGCTTATCTTCAATACCAAAACTTGCTAATGTTGAGACACCAAAATGTTTCTTTAATATTTGCTTTGCTGATGTTGCATAGTTCTCCCAATCTTTAAAACAACAGATGCTCATTGTATTTTCAGTTTTTAAATATCGCAAAATTTCAGGAGTATTATAAAGTTGTTCAGACAAGATACATTCTGATGGATGTAATCGAGAAAGTTCATCTTTTATTGTTTGTTCAACATTGCGAGTATGCATTTGTATTGAGGAGAAATATCCTGTTGAAATATCAGCAGTACTGATTGCAATCATGTCATTTTCAACCAAGAGACTGATTATGTAGTTATTATCCTTTTTATCAAGAGCTTTTTCATCAAGAACTGTTCCTGGTGTAACAATACGAATTACCTCGCGATCGATAATTCCATACTTATTCGGAAGACTGACTTGTTCGCAAATTGCGACTTTATACCCTGCTTTAACTAACTTCGCAAGATAGCTATCAACAGCGTGATAAGGAACTCCTGCCATTGGTATTCGTCCATCTTTGCCTTTTGGTCTCCCTGTTAATGTAATGTTCAGCACTTGTGCACCAATATAGGCATCATCCATAAACAATTCATAAAAATCACCCATTCGATAAAATAATAAACAATCTTTATATTGCTTCTTTATCTCCTGGTATTGCTTCATCATGGGAGTAGTAAATTCTTGCATGGCAGTGAAGAAAAATAAATGAAAAGTTCGTTTTCCTATCATACATCTTTTCTTTCCTTTTGCAAATGAATAAGAAAACTTTTATTATGTAGTGACACGAGATAAATAGCTTTACCCAAGCTGTTTTTCCCAGGGGGTTTCTTTCTTTCCTTCTTTAAAGTTGCAAAACCTACTCATCGTAAATAATAAATCTGATAGCCGGTTACAATACATAATGATTTCTCGCTCAACTCGCTCTTGTTTTGAAAGAGCAATAACGTTTCGTTCAACTCGCCGACTTACTGCTCGAGTAAGTTGCAAATTTGCACCAGAAACACTTCCCCCAGGAAGAATAAAATTCATAAGTTCAGGAAGTTCATTGGTCATCTCATCAATGAAGTTTTCAAAACTACTAATATGTTTTAAGAGCGCTTGCTTTATGTGAGGAGATGGTTCTTCCTGAGGATTTGCTAATACTGCACCAATTTCGAAAAGATCATGCTGAATATTTTTAAGTACTATTCTCATTTTATTGAGCGTTGCTAACTTTGGTAATTGTGCAAGGGCTACTCCAATCGAACTATTCAACTCATCGATTGTGCCATAGGTTTCAACTCGTATGTTATCTTTTGGAACTCTTGTTCCATCAAAAAGAGATGTTTGCCCTTTATCACCTGTTTTCGTGTAAATTTTCATACGTTAATAGCGAGCAAGTTTCCAGGAAAGTATATCATTATTTTTTGTCAAATAACTTGCTGGACCAACAGTAGCTAATTTTCCATTAATAAAAAATTCCCAATACTCGCGGTGTGATGCGTTAGCAACTCGATTATTAATAGCTATTACGAATCCTGATTGATTTTGTGTAATCGAGGCCGTTTGTTTTAAAAGAGTTAGTGCATCGATACCATTTTTTCCTTTATAGGTAAGTATATTTGTCTGTTGTACACTCCTTGTTGAGAAAGAAGTTATTGACTCATCCGTATAAGCTGCATGCTTTACTACAGCAAATGAAAACACACCAAGAATAATAAGAAAGATGATTGCACTAGAAAAAACTATCCGATGATGTTTAATAAGTTGCATACAAGTTCAACGAGGCAGCCTACTGTATCCTAGCACTCTGAATAACCGCAACTATAACATTTTTTGCAACCTTCTTCATAAGCAAAGCTATTCACACCACATTCTGGACAAATATCAAACATATTGGTACTCGCGTGAAGTGTTTCTTGTCCACCTTCTAAAAGCAGTTGTTTTGCATTTTCTGAATGAGATGAAGCCTTACTACCATTATCTGACGCCGCATGTCCATTGGTATTGTTAAATTGTTGAAGCACAGTCTTATCAACGACTTTCCCGTTGACAGAGAAATCAAAATGTTGTGAAAGCACCTTTGCAATTGCATCAGGAAGAGATCGAACTCTGTTTGGCCCAAATCCAACACTTCGTGCACCACCAATCCCCGTTAATTGTGCAACAATTTGTCTTACTCGCTCTCGAGGTGGAAGCATACTATTGGAACGTAAATTAAGAGAAATAAGTCTACCAATTGCTTCAGCCATAGCACCAACGTCTGAGCCGGATTTTCCGATCGTAATAAATACTTCAAATGGTTCTTTATTATCAGTATGGTTAATAGTGATAAACGTATCTCCAACAGGAGTTTTCGCTTCATACGTTGCACCTTCTATACGTTGTGGACGAGAAATAATTGGCATAATTGGAAGAGCTGGCTGATGTTGAATGGCTGGAACTTCTTCTTTTTTCTCTTTCTTTTCCTCAACCCGCTCTAATACACCTTGACGAGACCCATCACGCATATAGGTAACTCCCTTTAATCCCATATCATACGCCATCATGTATAAGTTCTTCACATCATCAATGGAGTCCTTGTTCGGCCCATTGACCGTTTTTGAAATAGAAGAATCAATATATTCCTGAGCTACTGCTTGCACACGAGCATGTTCGAGTGGTGTTAAATCATTGGCACTTACAAAATACTCTGGTCGATCCTCTTCAGGATGTGCAGCTTCCCATTGTTCATATAATGGATGATAAATCGTATGCTCACCTGTCCGATCTCGCCGAATAAAGGTAAATTCATAGACAGGTTCAATACCTGATGTCACTCCTGATACCAATGAGGTCGTTCCCGTAGGAGCAATAGTTAAGAGAACTGCATTGCGAATGCCATTTGTTATAATTTTTTTGCGAAGCTGTGGAGAAAGTGCCTTAATATGATATCCTTCCAAATATTTCTCTTTATCAAATTGTGGGAAAGCTCCTTTTTCTTTTGCCAAATCAGAAGAGGCTTCATAGGCATTATCTCGAAGCGTTTTAAAGATCTTTTCAAGGACAGGCACAGAATCTTCTCCTCCATACTTCAAGTGCATTTTAATGAGGGTATCGCCAAGTCCCATGATACCAAGACCGGTTCTTCGAATTTCTTTTGCACATTTTTCATTTTCTTTAAAGAAATAATATGTTTGATCAATAACATTATCAAGAAAACGCATTGCGACCCGAACATCTTTTCCAAAAGAATCATAATCAAACCAACCAGCTTGTCCTTTTGCAAGATCTGCATCTTTGACATATGCTGACAAGTTCATTGCACCTAAATTACATACTGCCCATGGCCCCAACGGCTGTTCACCACAAGGGTTTGTCGCGACAAGACGCTCAAAATACCATGTATTAGAACGTTTATTCGATCGTTCCAAGAAATGAAGACCAGGTTCTGCTGATCTCCACGCTGCTGTACAAATCAAATCCCACAATTCACGTGCTTTGATTGTTTTATATACTTTTACTTTACCACCCATCGCTCTCCATTGATCAATTTCTCCACTCCATTTTTCATCATAGTGAGGATCGTCCAAATCGGGATAAACTAAATCCCAGTCTGCATCTTTTTTTACTGCTTCCATAAAGGCATCAGAAATACAAACCGAAAGGTTAGCACCATTAATTTTTGACAAATCTTGTTTTACGGTAATAAATTCTTCGATATCAGGATGCCAATCCCAAAGCATTAACATAGTTGCACCTCTCCGCGTACCGCCTTGTTGCACCACATCATGTGTTGCATATGAGAATAATCCAGCCCAGGTTACTGGACCTGATGACGTTCCATTTACTTTACGTACGCGAGCACCTCGAGGACGAAGGGATGATAAGTTTAATCCAACTCCTCCCGAACGTGATTGAATTTCTACTAACTGCTTCAGTGATTCAAGAATACCTTCTCGAGAATCTTTTGGTGAGGGTATGACAAAACAATTAAAATAGGTTACTTGATATCCAGTACCTGCTCCCGAGTTAATTCTTCCTCCAGGAACAAACTTGAAATCTTCCATAACGCGATAAAATTCTTTTTCCCATTTATTGCGAACCGCAAGTTTTTCGTTCTTTGCTATCCCTCTTGCAACACGAGCCCACATTTCTTCAGGAGTATGTTCTAATAATTCACCATCTTTACCTTTTAAAGCATATCTATCTAAAAATACTTTCTCTCGTAAGGTACCTGCAAAGTTGGTTTGCTTTGTTTGTATTACTTGTGTCATATGTTATTTTATTAACCTATTTACTTCTTTTTCAAAATCTTCAACATCCACAAATCGCTTAAATACACTCGCAAAACGAATATATGCTACTTTATCTAATTTCTTTAATCGTTTTGCAATCATGTCCCCAATATCTTTACTTCTCACTTCTACCGTATCTCGATTACGTAGATCTCTTTCTAGATCTGTTACAATTTTCTCAACGGTATCGACTGATACTCTGGTTTTTTCACAAGCAGTGAGCAATCCTTTTCTTACTTTATCCCGATCAAATTGCTCTCTTCTTCCGTCTTTCTTTATAACGTATAAATTAACATTTTCTATTCGTTCATACGTCGTAAACCGTTTAGCACAATTTAGGCATGATCGTCTTCTACGAATTATCCCTAAATCCTGATTATCTCGTGTTTCAACTACTTCAGTTTGATTATTACCGCAATATGGGCATTTCATATCTATAATTACCTGCCTTCTTATAATTATAGCTCAAACTATATGTAGTGTCAAAATCTATACTAAAGCACTATTTGTGTGGTGTCAACTAGAAATTTCTGTATCAAAACGCTTCCCGGGCTTCTATTAGCTTCAAAACTATTCGTAAGAATATCTTAAGAACAAATATATCGAAAAAAATGATACTTGAAATCAACTAGCTATTATTTATGTCCTATCTGCACTACTGTTCTATTCAATTGAGCGAGTCGTTGATCTTCTCGCATGAGTTGTGTCTTCAGACTATTTGAGGCTGTATTTTCAATCTCCTGGGTTACTTCAAGATGTTTTTGGTTACTTAAGAGAAATTTCGTATACATATCATTAATGTTCTCCCCTTGTTTTTTTGCCAGAGTTAACTGACTGATCGCATCAGTCATATAATTATCTGCTTTTGATATTGTTGAGACAATTAAACCTTCTTGCTGAGGGCTTTGACGATAGAGAAATAAACTCGCGTTATATCGTTTATCTCCCTGTAAGATATCAAATTCAGCTTTTTTGAGAGGATCGGATATCAGAAATTCAATAATCTTATCTCGCAACGTTTTCAATTTATAGAGGACATTATCAGGTAATAAACCGGGATACGGTAGCTGGTAATCAACCGGGATTGGAGTTACCAAGAGAGGGGCCTGGGCTGAAGAATCAGTACTGATATGAATGACAGAAGTTTCAGCAAAGACCTGATAAAAAGGGATAGTAAAAATCCCCATAATAATAAGAAAAATAATAGTTTGTTTCATTTTTTTTCTACTCCTATTGTTGATAATGCTAACGATAGCACACCCTCTTGATCATGAGAGTAGGTATTAATAACTAGATCATAATACTTGGGATTCCAATATGTCCAGTCAGGATCATCAGGAGCATATAATCGTCGCCATTTTTCGATATCATTTTTTTCACGAACAAGGACTTCTTCTTTAGCTTCTTGAATCGACATGTGTTCTCTGTTAACTAATCGATCTATACGAATTTGCGTTTGGTCTTCTCCTTTAGCATCAACACAGAGGACAAGAATTTTAAATATCCCTGGAACATTTTGCGCATTAAATCCTGCAAGCTTTGTTTCTAAAATAATATCTTTTCCCTTTAGCAAAACTTTTTTAAGAGATTCATCAAAAGCTTCATCCTCTTTATCTGGACGCAAGTTTGTATCTTTTTCCGAAAGGCCAAGTTTCGTACGAATAGCTTCCCAAAAAATTTCTCCTCCTTCAATATGCCTCCAACCAAGCGCATGAGCTAATCCACGAGCAAGCGTCGTTGACCCTGAGGCAATGCGACCTGAAACTGTAATAATGCGTGTACCTGGCAATTCGTGTCTCTCCATACAGAAGCTTAGGCAGGAGTCATTTTTTGTCCAACAAGAATTACTTCATCAATTAGTCTATTGGTATAGCCCCATTCATTATCATACCAAGCAACTACTTTTACCATGTTCCCTCCAACAACTTGGGTAAGTGAAAGATCAACGATTGAGGAATGAGAATCGCCAACAATATCACCTGATACAATTGGATCTTCAGTAACTCGCATAATTCCTTGGAAAACTTCTTTCTGTGCAGCTTGTTTCAATAAAGTATTCACTTCATCTTTCGTAACATCTCTCTTTAAAAGAAATGTAAAGTCTGAGAGAGAACCAACGGAAACAGGAACACGAACGGACAAACCACTAAATAGTCCTTGTAATGAAGGAACTACTTTTGCTGCAGCTTGAGTTGCACCTGTAGAAGTTGGAACAATATTTTTTGCTGCAGCTCGAGCTCGACGATAATCTTTATGACCCCCATCAAGAAGTTCTTGGTCTGAAGTATATGCATGAATTGTAGTCATCATTGCTTTTTGCACACCAAACGCTTCGTCAATAATTTTAGCAACAGGAGCAATACAGTTTGTGGTGCACGAAGCATTATTGACAATCGCCTCACCTGCATATTGATCAGAGTTAATTGACATAACATAGGTAGGCGTATCATCTTTTGCAGGAGCAGACATAACAACAGCCTTTGCACCAGAAGTAATATGTGGTTGTGCTTTTTCTTTTGTTAATAATTTTCCTGTACAATCAATGACAACATCCACGCCAATTTGTTTCCAAGGAAGGAGTGCAGGATCCTTTTGAGAATAAACAGGAATTTTTTTCTCGTTAATATGCAAATATCCCAGCAAACTTTGATTCGTGGCATCTGTATTTGCTTCAACAGAAATCTGAAATCCTGGCAACACTCCATAATTACTATCATATTGCAGAAGATACATCCAACCTTTTAAATCTGTCGATGTTCCTGCATTAATGGCAACAACTTCAACTTCCTGAGGATGTTTTTGAAGAATGATACGGTGAGCTACTCTTCCAATTCGGCCATACCCATTGATTGCTACGCGCACCATAAGTGATTTTTAGTATACACAAATATTTTTCAATCAGCAATAACTATTTACCTATTACGCTTTTTTCTTTAACTGTGCTACTGCAAACACAATCACGACAGGGATAAGAATAATTGCTAAAGGCAAAAGGAATTCTCCAAAAAATGCTAAAAAGACAACGACAATAAGGATAACAGCTGCGACAAGAATCTTTGGATCAAATTGAAACATTATGGCTGAATTATAGCATATTAGTCAGTAAATTCTTGACTAAACATTTCGCCATAAACTCCTGCATTAATGACACCTATCCCAATTTTTTTAAAATTTGGTGAAAGGATATTTGCTCGATGTCCTGGACTTTGCATAAGTCCTTGCATCGCAAGATTAACATTTTGGGCAAATGCTAAATTTTCTCCTGCATAATTGTATGTAATTCCGGCAGCATTCATACGATCAAATGGCGACTTTCCCTCTGGGGTATAATGAGAAAAATATCCTCTCGCTAACATATCTTGGCTATGTGAACGGGCAAGTATACGCAACTGGTTATCCATGACAAGTTGCGGTAAATTTTGTTTTGCTCGCTCAGCATTAACAAGATAAAGCATTTGTTGTTCTGCATCTTGATCAATAATCCCATCAGCAACTTTAAAATCAAGTATAATTGTTCCATTTGTATCTGGCTCAACAGTAAAGAACGTCAACAAATCATCAGGACGTCCACCAAAAATACCTGCTAAATTTCGTTCGTACGTCTGTGTTTGTCCAACAAGAACACTTCCGAGTTTTGATGCATTAATTGCTTGTTTTATGGATGTCGATACAGGCAAAACAATCAAGACTGTCAGAAAAAATGCAAGTAAAATTAATCCTGAAAAAAATCCGGGAATAATACCAAGAAATCGGTTAATTTTTGCAGCTATTGAATCATTCAGCCAAGAAAACTTTCGTATTTGGTCGGTGAGTTTCCCTTGCGCTAACCGTAAAACCATTTCTGTAACAACCGCAGCAAAGACAAATGCGCTAATATGAGAAAATCCTAAGGGAAGATGTGTTGTATTGTGAATAAAGTCACCAAAGAATTTATACATTTTTAACCCAGCAGCAAAAGAAAGCAAAAAGCTGGCAATATCAAAAAGACCTGATATTGCTCCGACTGCATAACCTTCAATCACGTAAAACATCGACACGAGGATAATAACCCAATCGATCCAGTTAAACTGAATTAAAAAATACGTAATAAACGCTATCATGGTACTCATTGTAGCAGGAACATTTCATTTTTTGTGTATTTTCCAGAGAATCGGCAAAAGAATAAATTGAATATAAAAGCTATTCAAATATAAATAGGATTGTTTCTATCAAAAAATAATTTGCTTACAAAAAAACAGAAAATTATTGCGAAAAAGAGAGATCTCATGATATGATGAATACTGTGAGTAAAAAACAGAAGTCGACCTTCTTCGGTTCTCAATTCATAAAAAAATCCTGGAAATTCCTTGTTCCGTTGTTTATCTTAGGTGCCCTTTTTTATTGGTATATCCTCCGAGACTTACCTTCACCAACTATTCTCTCCAATACCAATATCCCACAATCAACGCAAATTTTTGATCGGAATGGAGTTCTCCTTTACACTATCTATAATAATAGAAATCAAAGTTTTGTTTCTCTTAATTCAATTCCAACTAAATTGCAACAAGCAACTATCGCAATCGAAGATCAAAATTTTTACAATCATGGTCCTATTGATATTAAAGGGATACTTCGAGCTACTTTTTCAATTCTTTTCCATAAACAAATTGAAGGCGGTTCGACAATCACTCAGCAATTAGTAAAAAATTCTCTCCTCACCTCAGAACAAACGTTTACCCGAAAGATTCGTGAAGCTATCCTTGCATTCGCTACAGAATTACTCTATTCAAAGCCTCGAATTCTCGAATTATATTTGAATGAAATCCCCTACGGAGGAACAGCATATGGGATAGAGGCAGCATCACAAACCTATTTTGGAGTGCATGCGAATCAATTAGATCTTGCCCAGAGTGCACTTCTTGCGGGTCTTCCCCAATCTCCTACGACATATTCTCCGTTTGGTGCTCATCCTGAACTGGCAAAACAAAGACAAACACTCGTCTTACAGGCAATGCAACAACAAGGATATATTACAAAATCACAAGAAGAACAGGCGATCAACGAAGCATTACATTATCAAAAAGTTGCAAATAATATTCTGGCTCCTCATTTTTCACTCTATATTAAAGATGTATTAGTGAAAGAGTATGGAGAGAAAATGGTTGAAGAAGGTGGACTAAAAGTAGTCACCAGTCTTGACCTTAATATACAAAATACTGCACAAGCATCGGTTGCTTCAGAGCTTTCACAACTTGGACCAGCCTATCATGTAACCAACGGAGCGGCTCTTATTACTGAACCTGGCACTGGAGAAATTCTCGCTATGGTAGGTTCTCGAGATTATTTCAATACAACAGATACTGACGGTAATGTTAATATTACTACTTCGCTTCGCCAGCCTGGATCATCCATAAAACCGATTAACTATGCATTAGGACTTATCAATGGGTATACTGCAGCCACTCCTTTCATTGATCAGCCCATTTGTTTTCCAGACCAGGGAGGTCAAAAATATTGTCCACAAAACTACGATTTCGCTTGGCATGGTGTTCAGCAAATGAGATATGCATTGGGAAACTCATTAAATATCCCAGCTGTAAAAATGTTAAAGCTGAACGGAGTTGCAAACATGATCGCAACAGCATCTGCAATGGGAATCAACACATTTGGAAGTCCTGACCGATACGGTCTTTCATTAACCCTCGGAGGTGGAGAGGTAACCATGCTTGATATGGCAACTGCCTACGCTGTCTTTGCAAATGGTGGATACCGAATCGATTTACATCCTATTCTCAAAGTTACAGATCATACCGGTAAGATATTAGAAGAATATCGGCCTTTCCAAAGCCCTATTTTTGGGAAAAAAGTTCTTCCCGATGGGGTCGCCTTTATTATTTCAAATATTTTAGCTGATAATGGAGCACGTATGATGGATTTTGGACCAAGTTCACAACTTGTTATACCCCATCATACGGTATCAGTAAAAACAGGTACAACCAATGATTTTCGAGATAACTGGACAATAGGATATACGCCTTCATATCTTGTCTCTGTATGGGTTGGCAATAATGATAATACACCAATGAGCAGAATTGCCTCAGGGATTACGGGTGCTGCGCCGATCTGGAATGATATTATGTCCTTTATGCTTCGTGGGAAAACAGATGAAACAAATGTTCAACCAACAAACGTCATTCAAAAAGCGGTTTGCAGTACATCTGGCCTCATTCCTCCTGCTGATGGAACTCCGAACAAATGCCCAACCCGATTTGAATACTTTATAAAAGGCACTGAACCAAAACAAGTTGATAATCCACAAGAACAAGTGTTTATTGATAATACGACTCAAGATCTTGCTCAACCAAATCAGACAACGAATGTTTCCCAAAAACCTGAAGACGTGGTAACAGACCCTACAGGAGATAGGTATTGTATTACTTGCCCTCATCCAACACCGACACCTACCTCAACACCGGGACATTAAACTTCCTCTTTCAAAGAAAATGAGCATTTTGTATAATGCAATCAATTATTCCCTGCTCGTTAAAAAACTATGCGCTTACTTCAAAAAGCGTTCTTTTTTATATTAATACAAATTAGTTATATTGGAACAGCGGCCTTATTACTCGTTTCGCTATCTGTCTCATTGTTCCGAAAAGCTTTCTTCGTATTTAAAAAACCTTTTATTCGTAAAAAACGAACAAAACGAGTAAAAAAAAGAAATCAAGGATTGCTTGTCTTTTCACTTTCTGTCTTTACCAAGTTAAAATATTTTATTATTGGTTGTATTTTTTCAGCAATTTTCATTTTTTTCCCCATACTTGCAGTCGTGTTTGTTGAATCTTTACCTAATTTAAACCAGCTATCACAAAATTTTGTTCCCCAAACCACAAAAATTTATGATAGAAATAATACGCTTCTCTATTCAATTTACGCAAATCAAAACCGTACACTCGTTTCGTTATCAGATATCCCACTTACGCTTCAACAAGCAACTATCGCAATCGAAGATAAAAACTTTTATAAAAATCCAGGATTTGATATTCAAGCAATTATCCGAGCAGCAATTGCGGATTTTACTACCCATAATTTCCAAGGAGGTTCAACCATTACTCAACAGCTCATTAAGTCAACCTTACTAACGCCTCAGGTAAGTCTCATGAGAAAACTTCAAGAAGCAGTACTTGCTTTCTGGTCAGAACAAATCTATTCCAAAAATCAAATTCTTACTATGTATTTCAATTACGTTCCTTATGGAGGTACGGCTTGGGGAGTTGAAGCTGCATCACAAACCTATTTTGGAAAAGATGTACAAGATATAGATCTTGCACAGGCAGCCTTCTTAGCAGGTATGCCTCAAGCTCCAACGACTTATTCGCCCTACGGTCTTTATCCACACTTATGGAAAACGCGACAAGAAGAAGTTCTCCAAAGAATGCAAGATCTTGGATATATTACGAAAGAGCAAAAAAAGGAAGCTGATGCAGAACAATTAACCTTTCAGGTACAACAAACACCAATTCTCGCTCCTCATTTCGTCATGTATATTAAGGATTTATTAGAAAAAAAATATGGAGCACTCATCGTTGAGAAAGGTGGTCTTCATGTCGTTACTTCGCTTGATTTAAAAACGCAAAATATGGCTCAATCAGTAGTAACAGATGAGGTGAATCATGATACGTATTTAAATCTTACCAATGGTGCAGTACTCGTTACCAACCCACAAAACGGGGATATTTTAGCAATGGTTGGAAGTCATGATTATAATGACCCAAAAGACGGAAATGTGAATCTTACGACATCACTTCGACAACCAGGATCCACAATGAAATTAGTAACATATAGCGCGGCATTACAGCATGGTATGACTGCAGCGACAATTATTGATGATTCCCCTATTAGTTTTCCTTCAGGTTCAGGAGTATATGCTCCAGTTAATTATGATAGCAAATTTCATGGGAGAGTACCTCTTCGGATAGCATTTGCAAATTCATTTAATATTCCTGCAGTAAAAACCCTCAATATGATAGGAGTACCCACATTTCTCGATTTAGCAAAACGCATGGGGATCGATACTTTTGACCCTAATGGAGAATATGGTTTGTCGATAACCCTGGGGGGAATGGATACAACCATGCTTGATATGGCAACTCTCTATGGAGTGGCAGCAAATGAAGGAAATCGAGTTGACCTCAATCCAATTCTCAAAATCACTGACAACTCAGGAGCCATACTTGAAGAAAAAACTACCCCCAAAAGCACTCAAATAATTGATCCAGGTATCGAATTTATCATTTCAAATATTCTGGCAGATAATAATGCACGAAGTCTTGAGTTTGGACCAAATTCTCCTCTTGTGATTCCAGGTCATACGGTATCAGTAAAAACGGGAACATCCGACGATAAAAGAGACAATTGGACTATTGGCTATACTAATAATTTACTTACTACTGTATGGGTAGGCAACAATGACAATTCTCCTATGAGTCCCTCATTGGCATCAGGAATTACCGGTGCAGCACCGATCTGGCATACTATTATGGTTAATTTATTACAAAATCAACCAGATAGTAAACCCCCCATGCCTGATGATGTCATAATACGATCTTGTTTTGGGAAGGATGAATATTTTATACGTGGAACAGAAAATACCGCAAATTGCTCATTCTATCAAGGATCTCCTACGTTGACAGGGACGCACTAGCACCTGAATGAATAAGTCCCTTCAAGGTTTCATATTGTAGATGAGGATGTTCAGATCCAAAAATAAAGCCGGTACTGACAAACCGTGTAGCGCCAGCGTCCATTGCTTGCGGTAATGTTTGATCATTAATCCCTCCATCAACTTCAAGAGGAATAAATTGAGAACGATTTCGTAACAACTTTACTTTTTCAAGCATTTCTGGCATAAAAGATTGCCTGGAAAAGCCGGCTTTAACGGTCATAACAAAGACAAAATCTAAATCATCAATATTTACCGTAATCGCATCTGGTGAGGTAGGGGTATCCAGCGCAAGTCCTACTTCCCCAAGCAATTGACCTTCCGCAATAAACTCCTCCATACTCGGCATTCGTTCAATTTGTCCAATAAATCGTTTTATCCCTGCATCAGCCCATTGTTGTAAATATTGAATAGGATTATCAACCATCATATGTAATTCAAAAAAAATGTCATTTGAATATTTTTTAAACGGTTGAGGATCAAAGAATGTCTCATTTGGCGCAAATTTACCATCAAGAAGATCAATATGAATTTTTTTGGCAAATGGTTTTACTATCTCTATTTTTTTTTCAATCGCATCCCAATCCTTTTCTAAAATCCCAGGAATAATTTCATGTGCTAATTTATTAGGAAATAATGAATTCATAATGCTTTCTCAATTGCTAAGGTCTTATTAATTCGGCGTAAATACCGAGAATTACCAGAAAATGAAATAGAAAGCCATAAATCGATTGCTTCTAGTGCTTCTTTTTCTGTTAATAATCGTGCTGCTAAAGAGAGAACATTTGCGTCATTATGCTCACGCGTTAATCGGATCATTTCATAAGGATCATCACTCTTTCTTCCTTGATTATCTACTGCTGATTTTGGAAGACACGGACCATAAAAGACAACGGCGCGCACTTGTGGATACTTATTGGCAAGAATCGCTTCTCCTTGTCCTGATCCACCGAGAATAATTGCTCGATCTTGAGGATTTTGAGAGACTGCTTTTGCTGCTTTAGAAATAAAATCAGGATAATCATCGTCATTATTCAAAGTATGAGCTCCGCAATCTTCAACTGAATAGTTCTTTTTCTGTAAATGTTTTTTTATCTTTTCTTTTAATTCGTACCCTGCATGATCGGTTGCTAAATATATTTTCATATTCGTTGATCTCTACTCTCGGATTTGTTCTGTTCCATTCTCTCGAGTAACCCATTTTTTGTCAATAACCCACCCTGGGCACCTTTGTGTTCAACAACAGAGGAACTATTAAGCGCTCCCCAAAGCATGGCTTCTTGTATACTCTTTTCTTCAACTCTTGCTGCAAGAAAACCACTTGCATAAGCATCACCAACACCTGTTTTTTGTAGAAAATGTGATGGAAGAGTTGGTTGAAAATAAGTATTTCCTTGATCATCGATAGCATATGCACCAAAGGTTCCATCAGTCATACTGACAAAATGCGGTCCTTTTTTTTTCACTTCTCTCAACAAATTTGTTGGTTCCCGCATTGCATCAGAAATATTTTGATCATGACCATACACAATATCTTCTGCTTCTTCTTTATTAATAAAGAGGATTTCCGTATTTTCCAAAATATATTGAAAGCTTTCTAGCCCGGCTTGCAGTTGCTTACTCCCCGGATTGAATGCAAGTTTGATATTATTCGCCTTACTATAATCTCGAACTCGACGATACAAATTTTTCCATTCATCTCCTAACGAGGTGAGATAAATATATTTTGCATTGGCATTTTCAATAGGAATAACATGATCACGTTTAACGTGTCTTGAAAATATTGTTCGATCATTCATAAATGTTAAATCGATAGCAAAAGATGTTTGTTGATTTAACGCACGAAGAAGAAATGACAAATCGACATTTTCTTGTTTTAACCCCGCAATGATCTTTTGCCCAAATTCATCAACTCCAATTTCAGCTGCAAGCGCGCTGCGCAGTCCTAATCGAGCCAATCCTACAGAAACATTACACGCATTGCCTCCTAGTAAAAATTCACAATCTTCAATTGGAATTTTGGCACCACTTACAAAGCAAATTTCTGATTGTGCGGGTTCAGGTCGACAATGTTCATTGGTAGGATCTAATGTTAAGAAAAAATCAATTAATGCATCTCCTACTACAAGAACATCGATTAACATGTTTCTATCCTACACAATCAAAGCAGTTTGATCAAGGCTGAAAATGAAGAATTTAATAATATCTTCTTCGATATCGATGATAATAATGAAATGACCGATGTGATAACGTTACCAAAATTAATGCAGCAATGATAATAAGAGGTAATCCTTTAATTGCAATAAATCCTAAAGTCGAAATAATCCAAATAATTAACAGTGCTCCTGCAACAATTCGTAAATATCGTGGTAATAGTTTCAAAAGCCAAAAAATAACAAAGAAAATAAGAATTTCATAGAACGTAATTTGGTGATTATTGAAGGTATAAATATGATAATTTGGAATGGTAACACCTGGAATACTAACATATCCTAATACAAAGAGAATAACAAGAATTGCTAAGGCGGTTTCTATCATTCCTTTACTATAAACAAAAATGACACCATTAGCAACTGCAATTCTTTGGCTTCCATCATTCTCAGAAAACTTTGTTATAATCAAATGACTATGCAAAAACTCCTGAGTATTCTTTTTATTGTCATTATTCTTATTGCTCTTAATTTACTCGTTCATCCCGTTAAATCATATTCCGATCAACTCGATGATATTACTAATCAAATTAATACATTAAATACTGCTTTAAACATGTCCATTAAAGCAACAACGCCACTTGAATCTGAAGTAACCAGCATGCAACAGCAAATTGCACAGATTAAGAATGAGATTGTCGGTATCAAACAAGATATTGAACTAAAAACAAAAAATATTAATGACAGTTACCAAAATATTGCACAGAAAGAGACAATTATTCATGCAAAAATTCGAGATTATTATATTAAAAGTTCATCCTCAAGTCCTATTTTCGAACTTCTCTCAGCTTCCTCTGCGCAAGATTTAACAAATGTATTAGCATATCAAAAAGCATCAGAAGATCAAGATAAAGCAATTATTACAAACATAGCGTTATCAGTTATTGATCTAGAAAATAAAAAGCAGGCATTAGAATCCGAAAAGAACAGACTTGCAACAGTCCAATCAAACCTAGACGATCAAACAACAAAACTGAACAAAGTTATAGCTGGCGCCAAAGCCTATCAAGCAAGTCTGAGCTCACAAATAGCTTCGTTAACTTCGCAACAACAGCAATTGTTAGCACAAAAGTATGCTAGTTTAGGAATTCCTCAGACAGCATATGGAGGTATTGGTGGAGGCTGTTCGAGCGACCTTACGAATGGGAAAAATCCCGGCTTTAGTCCTCGGTTTGGTTTCTTTACCTTCGGAGTTCCTAACAGAGTTGGGATGAATCAATATGGAGCGAAAGGTAGAGCAAGCGCTGGACAAAGTTATACACAAATTCTCAACGCCTATTACCAAAACATTCAGTTAACTTCCATGGGTAACCCAACAATCCATGTTACCGGCACGAATGATTATGGAGAATCATTTAATACAAACTGGGATCTTGAAACGTATGTACAGCATATTTATGAAATGCCAACAAATTGGCCTGCAGAAGCACTGAAGTCACAAGCGATCGCAGCCCGATCATATGCAATGGCTACAACAAACAATGGTGCGAATGCTATTTGCTCAGACCAACATTGTCAGGAAGTAAAAACTGAATTAAATAGCCAAGCCTGGATTGACGCAGTAAACGCGACGAAAGGAATTGTTATGACAAATAATGGACAACCAATTAAAGCATGGTTTTCTTCGACTTTCGGCGGATATGAATTTAGTTCAGGCGATATTGGGTGGGATAGCACTCCTTACACGAAAGGTATGCAAGATACTTCGCAAAGTGTTTCTAGCTTTTCTGACTTGGCAAACTACGCCTATGACAAAGATTCGCCGTGGTTTGAATGTGACTGGGGATCTCGAAGTCAATATAATGGTACTGCTTGGCTGCAATCTTCTGAAGTTGCTGATATCGTTAACGTTATACTCCTTGCAAAAGCTGATTCAAGTACAATTTCTCATTTATCTCAACCTGACAAACCAAATCCCGATGGAGTTGATACCTGGGATGCAAGCAGAGTGAGACAGGAACTACAGAATAGAAATATCTCAGCCTACAACTCAGTCAGCAGCATGTCCGTCAACTGGGATCAAGGATCGGGTAAAGTTACTTCCGTAAGTATTAACGGTGATGGGGGTTCACAAAGTATCGATGGAAGCAGTTTTAAAAGCTTTTTTGACTTACGAGCACCTGCTAATATACAAATTGTCGGTCCGTTGTATAATATAGTTCAGCAATAAGAAGCTGAATACGTATGCCAGATCTTTTTATCGCACCTGATGAAAAACCAGTACGAAGCAGAATTCCTGCTAATAATACTGTTGTTCCTTCCTCACCTCAACAACCAGAAGTAACTCAGTCCTTGCAAAACTCCCAACCTAACGAAACACCCTCTTCCACACCACCTTCTATACAGTCAATTACACCTCCATCATCTCAACCACCAAGAGAGCCACCGTATGATTCAAGCGAGACCACAAATCCATTACAAGAAAAATCATTAATCGCAGATGACGAAACGGAGCGAAGGAACGGCATACTCCCCTTATTTAGCTCTTTTTGGGAAAATCCTAAAAGCGTTTATTTCGATACACAAGAACCAGATGAACATATCTTATTATTTCTTAGGCGTCATTTTATTACCAATTCTCCATGGATTTTCTTTACCATAGTCTTATTAATTTTGCCTCCTCTTACCTTTATTCTCCTGAACACCATCAATTATTCCATTGGATTTTTACCGACAAGACTCATGCAAATTGTGTTTATCCTCTATTATTTGTTAGTATTAACAAATGCTTTTGTGAACTTCATCGATTGGTATTATAATATAAGTATTATAACGACCAAGCATGTGCTCGATATCTATTTACAAGATCTAGTTAGTAAAAAGGTATCAGCAACAGAAGTATCAAAAGTTCAGGATGTTGACTTTAAACAAACAGGTACGATTCCGACGATATTTAATTATGGAGACGTTATCATCCAAACAGCTGGTACAGAATTAAATTTTGTTGCTGACGCCGTTCCAAATCCAGAGTTGGTTGTTCAAATAGTTGAGAGCTTGATTGGTAAAAAGAAAGAGAGTAACGATATACAAGAATAACAATATGCCACAAATACACTTCACACCACAAGATGTCATTAGTTTTATACAAAACTTACAACCATCCTTTTTTTATAAATGGGTTATCTTATTATTGATAATCGGATTTATTATCTTCCACTTTGTGGTGCTTAATCAAATACGTTCGATGGATAAAGTTGTTTCCCAACCTTCCTCTTCGGCTATACTCGGAATGATTTCAATTCTCTTTATTACCGCTGGAATTGGCCTTTTTATTTTTGTCTATACATCAAACATATGAAAACACCTTTACGATTTGCAAAAATTATTTCTACTCCAACTCTCCATGCATGGACACAAGGCTATACTGCAGGAAATTTAATTGCTATTATTTCTCTGACTCAATCTTCTCAAAACGGAACACAAGAAATAACAGAAATATCTCTTCCCATTTTGGGAAAAGATCTGATCAATACGCTTGAAGCTGAATATTTTACGTTAGAAACAAAAAATCTCACCACAATAAAACAAGCTATCTCGACGACTATTGAGAAAGTACCCCAAGATATTTTGCTCTCATTTGGAGTAGCAGTCATTATAGAAAATATTTTATATCTTTATCAGTATGGACCAGGTAAAATTGTTATGAAACGCAAAGATAAGATAGGTGTTTTGCTTGAACAAACAGAACAAAAAAATTTAATTGCAGGTTCTGGTTTCATTGAAGATGGGGATGTTATTCTTCTTGAAACACAGAAATTTACTGAAACAGTACCTGTTGACACCATTTCTCCGTATTTACATAAAGATAAAATATCAGAAATGGCAGATAAATTATCTCCCCTTGTTCATGAAAGCCAGATGGGTGGTGCTGCTGCTATTGCATTTTCATACTCTGAAGACAATTCAGTAGCAACAACGCAGCATGGAGAAAAAACTATTGCGTCAGATTCTTTTGCAATGCCAGAACCACCTAAAGAGGAGAAACTACATTCTCACCCACATGTTTCACAAAATGAACCTGAAGTTATCCCAGAAAATCAAGATATAAAACCCAATGAAAAAAATGCTGAACTTGCTATTGAAGATGCTACGATTGAGGAACCAAAGAAAAGAAAATTTTCATCATTCCATTTTTCACATGCAAGAAAACTTTTTATTACCATCGTCGTCATTCTAATTGTTGTACTTATTGGGAGTATCTTTTTTTCAACACGAAAACAAAAACAAGTCGCAGATCAAAAACTTTTTACTCAGACTGTCGTACCTGCTCAAAAAAAATATGATGAAGCACAAAGCCTCATGTCTCTCAACCAAAATTTAGCTATGGAAGATTACCAAAGCGCGAAAAATCTTCTTACGCCCGCAGTTGGTAAATTTCCTGCTGATTCAAAAGAGAGCCTAGAAACAACAACGCTCATGCAGAAAATAGATACGGCATTATCGCAAATTGCACAGACTGCACCTCAAGACGCAAAACAAACTGATGCATCAAATAGCCCGGTACTTTCCGCACTTATGCAGCATGCAAATGCAAAATATGCAACTGAGGACACAAAGGCAATCTACCTTGTAGATGCTACAGGAATAACGTCTATTGATAAATCAACCGCAAAGACAACAGCGATAATAACGAACAATTCCGACTGGAAAGATGTTGGAGGTTTAGCAACCTATTTAGGCAATTTTTATGTATTAGATAGAAGTGGTGGAATCCTTAAATATGTACCAACAGGAAATGGATTTAGCAAATCTCATTATTTTCCTGGAAATGCTCCCGACGTATCCAAAGCAAATGGTATTGCTATTGATGGATCTATTTGGATCATATCGAGTGATGGTTCCATCGCAAAGTATACCCGGGGAATTGCTGATACCTTTACCATAAAAGGCATTGATAAACCCCTTTCAAATCCAACACGCATATACACATCAATAGATAGCCCCAATGTATATATTCTTGATAACGGTAATAAACGAATTGTCGTATTGGACAAAAAAGGTAATTTCATTGCACAATATCCAGCAGGAATTATTAATTCTGCACAAGATTTTCAAGTTTTTGAACCACAAAAGAAGGTCTATGTACTGAGTACTAGTAAAGTGTGGGAAATAGATCTCAAATAATAATTATTGTCTTTCTGTCGAATAAATGGTCGCAACTGAGTCAGTATAAATCTTTGTAAACCCATCCATAAGAAGTGTTTTTTGTAAATTGTATGCATGCTTCTGTTTATTTGCTGAAAAAAGTTGATCCAAATTATTGACTATCGAAGCAAAATAACTTATTCTTTTCTGTGTTTTCTTCTCGGTAGGTAAAAGAAATGTCGTAATTCCATATTTTGCCACTAATGCTTGTATAGGAATTTTTCCATCTCCTATTCTTTGATACTCTTGAAATGCATAATTTGTCTCATGCGGTAATGATGCATTCCACCGCCAACTAGGCATTCTTCCATCAATATAGTCTTTCTTCTGAGGTAATTGCCAAATAAGATAGCCTCCCCAATTATATATAGAAAATATATTCCCATGCGGAAGTTTTGTTTGTAATAGCTTCACTGCTTTCTTCGGGTAGATAGTATCCTGAAGCGCACCCTGAATATTAATAAGAGAAAACACAACTTGCAAAATAGTTACAGAAAGTATCATGATGCCAAGAATACGTGATAATTGCTGGAATCGTTGTGCTCCGTAACGATAACGACTTGCTTCCTGTTGTAGTACAGAATAACTTTTCAGTAACAAGATATTAGCAACAAGTATCCAAAGGGGAATTTGCCGAATACTGGACAACCCGGCAATAAGTAAACCTCCATAGAGAAGTAACTCATCCATTGTGTATTTTTTCCCCGTAATAACCATTTGAGCAAGTGAAAAAGCAAAAAAGAAAAGGAGTCCAATATCTATTGGTGTTACGAAAACGGGCAACCATTCACTTATTGTCCAGTGAAGTGAGGAATCTGACATTTGCATCCATACCTCCCACCAGATTCGATGGCCATAGGGATTCAAAAATGTTGCAAGACAACAGAGAAGAAAGATCATAACATCAGCAATTTGTACCTTGCGTTCCGTAACACTCCTGGCAATCAAAATAATAAAGAGAGAAACAATCCCAATCGCAAATCCTCCATGCATATTCACCCAAAGAAGCATAAGGAATGGAAGAATATATTTATATTTCTTCCAACGCTGTTGAAAACTGATAGTTAAAAAAAGAGAAAAGAAAAACCATGTAATAACTTGTGTTCGTACACCTGCAAACGGAAAAAGTAACGTGATACTTAAGACAAAAAATAGTTTTGTTTCTGGCGTAGATAACCACCGAGTAATAGTCGCTACGGCAATAATTGTAAGTAAGGAAAAGATTATTGCGAGACCAATCATACTTATTTTTTCATATCCAATTGCCATAAAAACATTGGTCAACCATTCATGATCAACAAAGGGATAACTGGGCATTGAGTAGGAAAACGGATCGGTTTTTGGAATACCGGTTGACAGAATTATTCTACCCATTTGGATATGCCAACCAAAATCAGGATCGAGTAAAACTAATCCTCTGTATACAAACAAAAGAAAAAAAAGAAGAAGAATACTTATCCGCACTACTTTTTCTTTCATAAATCGTTACGTATGGAAGTAAAAATAAACAATAATTCCATAAAAATTAATAATAAGTTCATAGATAAGTATATACATAAGTAATCTCCTTGGAATGCGCTCGATAACAAATAACAGTAAGAGATATGCAAGCGGAGCGATGTCAAGCACATACCGCACTCCAAATTGCTGCCATCCTGATGCAAAATAACAAAGTAATACCCCTAACGTCAATACAATAGGTAAACTGGCAAGCATCAAAAATATTATAATTTTGTTCGAGAGATTCCTCGCTGTTTTCCCAAGATAAAGAAGAAATACCCAGGAAGGATAAAGTGACATGATGCTATTCCCTTCTGAATGTATACGCAAAAATGGTAATCTCGGTGATAAAGTAACAAAATCTAAAAAATAGGTAAAGAAATTTCCGGGCAAATAATTGATTGAAAAGAATTTTCCACTTTTTACGACAGAATCATATCGCTTAGCAGCAATATGATAACGCAATCCTGTTTCAAAGATATTCCCAAACTTTATATAATTATAATCAAATAAAAAAAGAACGCTCAGTATTGTTACTCCTCCCAATATACCTCCTAATACGAATAATTGTCGCTTTGTATAGTTTTTATAGAGGAAAAAAGGATAAAGAAAGACAAAAAAACTTAAAAAAATGGTATACCGAGATAACCATGCAAAAGAGAAAAATATAATCGCCAGTAGATAGGCAAAAACGCTCTTTATCTGTAAAAAATAGAAAAAAAGTGTATAAGCAAGTAACAAATACATAACACCGATAATTTGCTCCGTTGACCATATTTGTCCTGAAAGTGATAAATAAAAATTAGGTGAACAAATTGCAAACCCGATAAGAATAAATAATTTTGAAAAGGTTGATATCTTTAAAGAGAAATATCTTACGCATTGTGTAAGGAAGAGGTAAAATAAAAAAAAATTTAGCATTCCAGCGATAAGCGTATAAACAATATCACTTGTATACTTTCCACTAATAAAGTAAAAAGGAAGGATAAATAATATAGGTGCAGGAGCCCAATTCAAATACCATTTCCCATGATATGAAGACAAATCATAATGGATAGGGAGAATAACATTAACTCGCCTATGAAAAAAAGCATCAATGAGAAAATTGTAATAAGGAGTTGAGCTCGTTTCTAAAATATGTTGTGTTACAACAATAGAGAAAATACCATACACTAGACAAAGGACAATAAAGATATATTCTGTCGCATGTTTCCCCATATCTTGTAGTGTAATATAAAGAACTAGTAGGAAAAAGAGCTATATAATTTCACCCATGACAATTCACTTCTATTGGAGTATCATAATTGCATGAAAATACCGAATAAACAAGCATATCATGATTACCAAATCTTCGAACATTTCGAAGCTGGTATTAATTTACTTGGAGCAGAAGTTAAGGCAGTGAAACAGGGCAATGTTGATATTAATGGTAGTCATGTTCGAATCGTCGGGAGCGAGGCATATTTAATTAACGCGAAGATTTACCCTTATCAGTATGCTCGTCCAGAAGCGTATGATGAACGACGGACGAGAAAGCTCCTCCTTCACAAGAAAGAAATTATTGCATTAAAGTCCAAAATTGATGGCCAAAACTTGACAATCGTGCCTATTTCATTATATACTCATAACAACCTCATTAAGCTTGAACTCGCCCTCGCCAAAGGTAAAAAACAGTACCAGAAGAAAGAAGCGATCAAGCAGAGGGATTTACAGAGACAAGTCGATGAAGAAACATGGGGATGAACTGATTCGACAAGAGAGCACTTTGATAAACGGCAAGCCGACTTTGATAGTAGTCGTAAAACAAATCAAACACTAAATGCTGATTATTTCGGCATGGTGCGAAAAGCAGCTGAGAAAACAGCCCTTCCTCTTTCTGAGGCAGGAATGTTAGTAGCAGGTGCTTTTGCAATGCGAAAGCAATCTTTTGCTTCCGCTTATATCAATTAATTACATTAATTGATGTCCTGTTCATATACCTAACTTCTCAACAAAGTATATGAGCATAAACCAGTTGAGAAAACATAAGAAAAATTGGTTTAGCTTCTTATGCTATTTTAATAAACCTTAGGCTTTTTATATCCTGTTGACTGGAATTATAAAGAGCGACATTAATAAATCAACTATGCTTGTAGACGTTTCCAAATAATTTCTTGGACTCCGGTTCATTGCCGGACATCTCCACAATTCAACTGATTTTTTCAGGGTTATTTTTGTTAATCTTTAGAATCTCCGTTTTGACAATATTTGATATACTTGTTATCCATCAATGATATGAGACCTGAAGAGCTAGAAAAGAGAGATGCCTTGATAAATGAAATAAAAAACATACCGAAAGACGAATTACAACGAAGAATTGTTACAACAGGCACCTTTGAACCCACGTATGGGCAGTCCGACTTTCAAAGAGCTACTCTTTACTATTTCTTTGATGCGATAGCGTTAGGTAAAGGAGAAATTGATGTATATGATAAGGATAAATTATTGCGATGGTATAGCTTTTACCCCCTCAATGGCTACCCAGTACAACAACAAGGAATTGGAACACTTACAACCATAACTTCAGTATTAAAAGTTATGGAACTGAAAAGTAGTATTAATGCTGACTATGCAATTGTACATTCAGGAGCTATCACTGATAAGAGAAGATTATTGCTTGAACACGCGGGTATTAGTGATCCATCGTATCCTATGCTTTTACCCGAATATTTAGGAAAACTTATGCAGTATGGGCAACAACGATGGACGGGCTTTTCATTTCAAAACCCTTTTCCCAACAGAAGATAGAAAACACCTAACAATAACGACCCCCCTTAGCTTTAGTTTACATTTTCTCTATGGTATACTCAAAAAACTTGGAGGAGTCGCATAGTGGCCCATTGCTGGAGTTTGCTAAATTCCTGAGTCTTTAAACCGACTCACGCAGGTTCGAATCCTGTCTCCTCCGCACAGAATTCTTCTCTTTGTTCACTTCTATGTTTAAAACAGGTGATATTCTTGTGCTATACTTGCCTCATGGAACGAGAAAAAAATGTATCATTACTTGATGAGAGCGCCATAAGGCAAGCATTAATGTTTGAGGGTGCATTTACCATTCTGCATAAAAACAATCAGAGAGGCTTTGGAGAAGTCGAACGGTTTCTTGTTTTAACTTCAGAACAAGCTCATATTCTGCTCTCATTTCGAAGCAATCAAGCTCCTAGTTTAACGACAGAAGAAGATCAACAAATCTTTCCTGATCAAGTATATAGACGAGAACAGGAATGGATAGAATATAGCACACCTATTCCGACACATCCTGATCGAGTTACTATCTCAGTCGTTGATGAAGGTTTGTATGTGGAAAGTGGGTTATCCTGCAATATAGGCCATGATGGAATATCTCGTTTGGGAGGATTTTATTCTTTGCAGATAAAACCAGCACAAAGAACAATCGGCGTTAGTCTCGCGGGAATACTTGGTTACGAGACAGACCAACCTCACGAAGAATCGAAAGAATCAGTTCAAGAAACAATTAATCACTTAACGAGAGGAAAAATGAATCTTTTACTAACGAATCTGCTTGAAGATCACTATACAGCACGAGGAAGTATTCCCATAATTTCTCATAGATCGCGTGCAAATACACCTATTGAGAGAAGTGTTCGTAATCGATTCACGGGTTCACATTACATGCAATATGTAAGCACAGGAATTAGGAGAGCTCTCCTCGCTCGATAAATCAACCATACAACATTTTCTTTTCACTCAAAAAATTGTATAATGCCTATGTTAGAAAATGGATATGGCACAACAAACTAACCATACTGAAGTACGCGCTACGTGGGAAGTCAAAGTAGGCTTAGCACAAATGCTTAAAGGTGGAGTTATTATGGATGTCGTAACTGCTGATCAAGCAAAAATTGCAGAAGAAGCCGGTGCTTGTGCAGTTATGGCCCTCGAACGGGTACCTTCCGATATCCGTGCAGCTGGCGGTGTCGCCAGAATGTCTGATCCTGAAATGATTCAAAGAATTATGGATGCAGTCAGTATTCCCGTTATGGCAAAGTGCCGAATTGGCCACTTTGTCGAAGCACAAGTTCTCGAGTCGATGGGAATTGATTATATTGATGAATCTGAAGTGTTAACCCCAGCTGATGAAGAAAACCATGTAGCAAAGCATAACTTTAAAGTACCTTTCGTTTGCGGTTGTCGAAATCTTGGAGAAGCTCTTCGGCGTATTCAAGAAGGCGCAGCAATGATTCGCACTAAAGGAGAGGCTGGAACGGGAAATGTCGTAGAAGCAGTAAGACATCAACGAGCAGTAACAAAAGAAATTGCTGCATTACAAAAAATGAACGCAACACAATTACATCAAATAGCAAAGGATATGCGAGTATCAGAAGAATTAGTTTCCGAAGTGAAGAAATTAGGCCGTTTACCTGTAGTCAATTTTGCTGCAGGAGGCATTGCGACACCTGCTGACGCAGCGCTAATGATGCAACTTGGAAGCGATGGTGTCTTCGTTGGTTCTGGCATTTACAAATCAAGCAATCCAGAAAAACGAGCAAAAGCAATCGTTTCAGCAGTTACACATTATAAGAATCCAGAAATAATCGCGGAAGTGTCTAAAGGTCTTGGTGAAGCAATGCAAAGTATCGACATTCGAACACTTACTCCTGATAAACTGCTAGCAACGAGAGGTTGGTAATCTATATGAAATATGTCTCTGCACCTCCACCCATTTCGTGGGAATTAGCAAAGAATCAGAATTCTCTGAAGAAACAATCAGACATTATTATCGGTGTGCTTTCTCTCCAAGGAGACTTTCTTGAGCATATCCAAACGCTCTCACGAATAGGTATACAAACAAAAGAAGTACGTTTATCCGAAGACCTCAATACTCTTGATGCAATTATTTTGCCGGGAGGAGAAAGTACTACCATGGCTCGTTTACTTGACGTCTTTAATCTTAGAGAACCTTTGAAAAAAAGAATTGAAAAGGGTATGCCTGTATGGGGAACATGCGCAGGAATGATTTTACTTGCAAAAAAATTAATCCAAAATAAACCAGTTCCTCTAGGCGTTATGGACATTACGGTAAATAGAAATGCGTTTGGAAGACAGATAGCAAGCTTTGAGACAGGTCTTGAAATTCATGTGTTAGGGAAAAAACCATTGCATGCCACATTTATTCGCGCTCCTCTTATTATGAGTGTCTCTTCAGATACCGAAATATTGGCCACGCTTTCTGATGGAACAATCGTTGCTGCAAAACAAAAGACTATGATTGCAACAGCATTTCATCCTGAATTGACCAGTGATACTCGTTTTCATGAATATTTTGTTAATTTAGTAAAAAATGCTTCGATGCGCAGTGATAGAAGCAGGACTTCGATAATATGAACTTTTTTGCACAGTTTTCTGAGCGCAAAAAATAAGAATAACGAGAGCAATACTTACCCCTACAATTTTTACTAACGTTGCACGCCAACGAATCTGTACAATACCAAATCCAAGTATTCCCACAAGCCCAACAAAAGGAAAATAAAACCATCGATCTTGTACAAAATCATCAAAGGGAAATAGTTGAAGATGAAATACTAACCCAACTGACAACCATAGACAGAAGAAACCATACCAACGAATATCTTTGTCGCCTCGATTTTGCATTAGATATTTTCCCAAATATAGAGCAGCCCCCAGAAAGAGAACGAGAATACCGAGAGAGGAAAAGAAATAAGAAAAATGTGGCAGTATTTTACTGGACTGTGAGATTGAATCATTCGGAAGAACAAAACGTTGTAAATAAAACACGAGACTACGCGGAATAAAAATTAACCGTTGTGATAACGTCGTTTTTGCAACAAGTGGCGTAATCATAGAGATAAAATAAAATTGTGAAGCAACAATGCGTAATACTCCATACACACCCCCTACGCCAACAAACCAAGGAACGTAATCTTTCAGAAGTTGTTTTTCAAAAAGGACTATATATCCTAATAAAATCACGGCAAATAGTATGCCGCTTTCTTTAGAAAGAAGCGAAAGAAACAACCAGAAACTCATATTAATTTTTGTACTTCTTCGTTCAGGTAAATAGATAACAAAAACAAGGGCTATCATACCAAAGAAAAAAAATAAAACATCCTGAGTATTTGCTATATAAACCGCATTATCAGCATTAATTGGATGTAAAAGAAAGAGTAATGAGAAGAACAAAGCGAGTGAAAAAGGAAAAATTTTCTTTAAAATCAGGTACACAAGTAAGGAATTGCAAACAAAAACACCAATTTGAAACAAATGAAAGGGAAGTGCAGTACCCTTCCCCAGTGCATATAACAGAGAAAAGTCAACAAACATCATCGGTTTGTAATAGAAATCAAAAAAAATTCCATGTTTCTCTATATTGCGGATCGATGATATGAAAAAAAGAGGCAGATTACGAAGTGAATGTTCCATAGACAATCTGACTATTTGCACCATATCATCATAGACAAATCTATTGGAGAGTGCATTTGCAAATACGGAGAACCCAATAATGAGGAGAAGGGAAAAAACAAGCAATAGATGAACTAATGACTTATGCATTTTTTCATAATAACAATTTTTCCTTGTACCTAATATGGGCAAAAATTGTCTTTTTTGTTACAATACCGTCATGCAAAAAACATTTGCAAGTAGAGCTGGAGACAAATTAGCATTTGCCCTTGAGACATTCAAAATAAATGTCTCCGATAAAGTATGTGCAGATTTTGGCAGCTCAGTGGGAGGCTTTGTTGATTGTTTATTGCAAAATAATGCACAAAAAGTGTATGCAGTTGAAACTGGGTATGGAGAACTTGCTTGGAAGTTACGAAATAACCCGAAAGTGGTTGTTTTAGAGAGGACAAACGCAATGCACGTGACATTACCTGAACAAGTTACATTATTAACCAACGATACCAGTTGGACAAAACAAAAAAATATTTTTCCTAATATTTTACGAAATACTCAGGAGTACGGGATAATTATTACGTTGATAAAACCACATTACGAAGCAGATAAAAGATTATTAATCAAAGGGGTCTTAACACCTCAAGTTGCCGAGGAAGTAGCGAAGCAAACGGTAGAAGAGATTGCAAAAATGGGGGTACAAATAAAAGGATTTATACAGTCGCCATTACTTGGCGGTAAAGGAGGCAATACTGAATATTTCGCATACTTACAAAAGCAATAAAGTAATTATGGTGCGACAGGAGAAGGGACAGCCGGCGCTTGTGTCGGAATTCCTTTTTGCCAATTCCCTGCTTTTACCGCAAGATTATCAATAACGGGACGTAATTTAGCGATTGTCGCATTCATTCGATCAGATGTCTGAGGCTTAATTAATGTTTTTAATTCTTTATTGAGTTCTTCAACTCGAATAGAATTTTTCAGTTTTGCCTCTGCATCTCGTTGTTTAATAACATCTGCAATCCGTTTAGCAGGATAATAATCATCTAAGATTTGTCGAACTTCTGTAATGTTATAAAGTCCCTGAGGAATCGATCCTAAATACCCAATGTTATTACCCAGCGCTTTTCGCGCATATTTTACCTCTGGAGGTAATTTACCAATAGATATTGCTTTTAATATTTCTTCATCCGATTTATTTTTAAATTCGCTACTATTTTTTGCCACCTGTAGCATATTTTTCATAACCTGATGTGAAGGAGCCTTATCCCGCCAACTATACCAGAGATCGCGAAGTCGAATAGCTGGCATCCCTCCTGCTTCCCGTTGTAAGAATCGTTTTCTTCTTCGTTCTTCATATTCATCGAAACGCACTCTTTCTTTAGCAACCTTATAATTAATTTTCTCAAGCTTTTTATTTCTTTTTAACAGATATCGAAGAGAATTTGGATCAAGTTTTGCGAAATCAAGAGTTTCTACAGACCTCATTTCTGGGGTAATTTTTTTTCTGAATCCAATTTTTACTTCAACAGGAGTAATAGGCTCGGGCATAAACTAATTATATCATGCGTTTCAAGGTGTTTGGCTAGCATGTCAAAGGTGATTTTGATAAAATAGGAGGATCTTGGAGAGGTCGCATAGTGGTTTAGTGCGATAGTCTTGAAAACTATTAAGGGCGCAAGCCTTTCGCGAGTTCGAATCTCGCCCTCTCCGCTCATGGATATTTAGATACATAGCTTCATGTTAAGTTACCACCGACAGTGATACATTAGTAGAGTTTAAGAAATGACACGAAAGATTACATTAAGTCCCGTCCATATTTTGACCAATAACTCTCATTACATGGCTGTTTCTATAGGGTAGTAACAAGTCCTGATGAGGCTTTCTAAATTTGTTCTTTCATTTGTTTGAGTGCAATAGAAAGTATTTTTTTATTATCATATTCATCTATGATTTTTTGTAATTCAGATTTCTGACTTCTCTGTAATTGTTCTGTTATAGAAATGAGCAAAGGCAGCGCACGAACAATATTATCAACAATAGTAATGGTTGCCTGCTGTGCAGTGCGGGATAGTGGATTTAAATCAATGGTAATCACTTTTTTATTCTGATTGATTAATGCTTGAGCGCGATCTCCATCCTCCAATGGAACAAATATAACATCTGCTTTCTTAATGCCATAATGACTGACAAACTTTCGAGGACTCGCAATACCCGTAATTACTTCACTTGCATCATCTCCCACTCCAACAATATTATTTGCTCCTTGTTCTAATAAATATGTTTGAATTGCCTTTTCTCTTGCAAGTGTACGATGAAATAAATTTATCTCTATTGGGCAATCAAGTACTTTTCCTAGTTTTCCATATTCCGCAGCACATAATGCAGCAGTGTTCCCATTCACTGATAATACTGGGTATTCTGCAAGCAAGAGAAGTGCTGAAGCAGCACGGAGAGATTCTTGAGCAAAGCTCTGTGTTTTTTCTCCGATAAGATAATCAAACGCTTCTCCTCTTCCCTGTGCAACAAGCCCATGGAGCGATGTAATACCCAATGATACGCCGTGGACAATTTTATCTCTGATTTGTAATGATTCAGCACGTGGATGATGACTATCTATCATTGAAAACTCTCTCTCTCTTCGGGAAACTTTTCAGTAAAAACATCATGTTTAAAATTAAGCAGCGCTTGTTTGAATTGTTTTTTTGCATCAAAATATTGCCGAACAAATTTCCCTTGAAAATCAGAAAGGCCAAGGACATCATGAAGCACAAGTACTTGCCCATCACAATATTTCCCTGCACCAATACCTATCGTTGGTGTATTAATATCTCTCGTGATTTTCTTTGCCAATTCCTGAGGAATACATTCAAGGATAAGAACTGGCATATGGAAGCCGTCAAGTACTTTTGCATCTTCATAAATCTGTTCTGCAGATTGAACATCTCTCCCTTGAACTTTATAATGGAGAGCCGTTTGTGGTAATAACCCTACATGTCCAACGACGGGTATCTTGTCTGCTTGTAAGGCACGAATTATTTCGTCTTTCCTTCCTTCAACTTTAACCGCATATGCACCTGCTTGGATAAGTTTTTTTGCATTGAGTAGCGCATCAGAAACAGTATTGTAGGTATTGATTGGCAAGTCAGCAATAATGGGTGTATGTTTTGCTCCTCGAGCAACAGCTTGAACATGTCTCACCATATCTGTCATAGTAACTGATTTTGTGTCTGGATAACCATAAACTACCATCCCCACACTATCACCGACCAGAATATAATCAATACCAATCTCATCAAGTATCTTGGCTGTTGGATAATCGTATGCTGTTAGCATAATAAGCTTTTTTGTCATAGAAAAATATATCTTATAATTGTACGTTTTTGATAAAACTTTGTCAAAAATATACTGCTTGTTTTCTTTCTTGACGAATATAACTTTCTGATATACAGTAAAATTATGACCAAGCAACAGACAAGTCAAGAACTGGGTAGTAAAGATCTTCAAGAAATTCATGCGAATTTCAATGAAGTAAAGACGATTCTTACCTGGGAAGCACCAGGAAGACCATTTAAAAAACGTACAAGGGAGTATTATGCAACGGTACTCATTATCATGTTCTTCGTTGAAGTAATACTTTTTTTATTTTCAATGTACCTCGAAATGCTTGTCGTTCTGTCTTTCGTATTTTTAGCATTTACGTTCTCTGCTGTTCCTCCCCATAATTTTAAATTTCGAATTAGTAGTGAGGGTATTTTTGTTGAAGACCATTATTCATTGTGGCAAGAATTATATGATTTTTTTATTGATCATCAAAACAATCAGGAAGTTATTGTCGTCAGAACTCGGACAATTTTTCCCGGTGAGATTATTCTGACTCCTAATGGTGAGGTTAACATTGAAAGCATTAAAAAAGCATTGTTACCTTATCTACCTTTCAGGGAATATATCCCACCGACATTTGTTGATAAGGCAAGTACTTGGATGACAAAAAATTTTCCTCTCGAACCAGTTGAAAAAGTAAAAAAAGTCCACAAAGTTGCTTCATAGGAAAAAGTCAGTTACAATACGCTCAGAATATTAGCACTCGTAGCTTAATGGATAGAGCGCAAGATTGCGGATCTTGTGGTTGGAGGTTCGAATCCTCTCGAGTGCGCAAATTTCAATATTACGTTTGTGTTACGAGCTTCTCTCCTTTCCAAAAACCTTGCGTTAATACCATTTGTATTAGCCAAACAAGTAATCTGAAAAATAATGAGACAATATTATGTTCCTCATCTTGATTATTTACCCTTCTTGTCTCACCAACAAGAAGCGACAGGAAATCGGCATCAGCAGTGATCGTATGAACTTTTTTTCCAAATGTTTTTTCTAATTGAGGGAGTACGTTTGTCAGTGTTTCTTGTACTCCTGACTGTGTTGATAAACCCTTTCGCTTTTCCATAGATTCAGATAAATCTCTCTTACGAGAACTCATGTTTACTCTTTCCTCAACTCGGTGATCGTTTTTTATCTGCTGATCTTTTTTAAAGATGACAAGATCCCTTGGAATATGAGTCTTTGGCAAGGTATCCTGTTTATTTTGTTCATGCACATCAATCTCTTTTGTATTAAAAGAATTTGTTTTATTTTGCTCCAAGTTTTGAGAGGAAAAGATAGGTTCATCTTTCATCAATTGTGCCTTGCCTTCAATTTTAGAAAAAGGGTTTTCACTAGAAGACCCCAATGCACGAGGAACTACTTCATCACGCGCTACGTGATAAGCAACCTGTTGTATTCCTGGAAGACCCTGTACTTCTACCATATCTATCCCTCCTTAACGCAGGAATCATGTCATAAACCAACTGACTATGCTTGATATTGAGATGATAGAAAGCTTACAAGAAAATTATTGTCGACCGACTGAAGCAGCTTGACCGATACCCTGTAGCATAATAGTTCCCGAAGCATTCATGATTACTGCACCTAACATACCTAAGAGCCAAAGCCAGTTCTGTGTTTCTTTTTGTCTCATCAGCTCATCCCAATTTTCACTATTACCCCGATACCATTTATCCTCCATAGCAGTTCTCATTTTTTGAGCAAACTCTGGGGTCATCCCTCGCAATGTTCCAATATGATTAATATATGACTGGAAAATTGAATCCTTTTGTCTCAATTGTGTTTGCAATTGCGCTCGTTCCTCTCTTTTTACCTTATCATCTTTGGCAAGAAACTCATTGCCTAACGATAATTCTTTAGTCGCATGATCTAACTGAGCTTGCTCTTGAGGAGTAAGAGTTCTTTTTTGCTGTTCTGCCTCCAATAACTGTTTCATCAGTTGCAATGGAGCTAACTTTTCCCGAAGTACATCATCATTTTCGCTATACGCAGGATCATTATGCATTGCAGCCATTTCGTCCATCAGTTTTACTGAAGCTTCAACATATCTTTTTACTTCTTCATTATCAAGTAACTGGCTTGCGTATTTACCCTCAAAGGTAAGTTTTACATGATCTTGTGTCTTATTAAGCGCATCTGCAACTTTTTGATCAATACCTAACGCCGCTCTCACTTCAGCTTCTGAAGGAATTGTACCTTTATTCCGTGTATATAAATCTTTCCATTTTAATATATACGCATTTTGATCAACATCTTGCGGAACGTGCAAGGATGACTCGGTCTTTGCACGTAAATGACGAGCATAGACGCCTTGTTTCACTTTAGCAACTTTCACCGCATCAGCAGGATCTATCCCATCTGCATTCAGCTTATCAGAGACTTCTTGCTGAAGAAAGGCACCACTCACGTCAAACTTTCCATTATCAAGTGCTTCTATCAATTTCGCTTGGTCAAGTAATGGTATCGCTTGAGCAATATAAACATCGTTATATGCCTTTTCAATTCCTTTTTGAATAAGTTCCTGATCTTTTGCGACAGCATCTTGATGAACCGCTTCAATGATAGCTTCTGCAGGAACAGGTGCTGTTGCTTGGGAGGTCATTTCGTGATATTTCAATCGATACGCTTCAGGATCTCCGTTTGCATCAAGATAGGCTTGAGGAATAGTTAACAATGATTCTGCTTTTCCGCGCAAATGACTGGCATACACTTTATTAACGATATTTTGATATTCATATGAATTTGACGCTTGGGTTACTCCAGCACTTGCTGCAACTCGTTGTATTTCTTGATCTATTTCAGCTTCAGAAACGTCAAATTTTTGTTCCTGTACTGCTTCCGCATATTTTGTAGGATTTGCACTCAGTTCACTTGCGACGGCTAAATAGACAGCATCAATTCGAGCATTATTTGATGCTATTTGCGCATTCACATTTTGTTTTCCTCTCATTTCAAAAGGTGTCATATGATTTATGTTGGCGTTCGCGTAAATTTGTTCAGCAAGAGTTCTAACTTTAGCTCTTCTCGCATCGTCCGTAAGACCTTGATCATCCAAAGGTAATTGGGCAAAATCTTTCGCAGCAAGCACGCACGCTTGTTCATATTTCAATGGATCATCATAGCCTACATCCTGCGGAGTAAGCGGAACGGATTCTAAAAAAAGAATTGCAGCATTTGCCTCACTCTCGGTAAAAAACTCCATTTCCTGGGCTAAGCGGGTACTTTGGTTTTGCGCACGTTGTTCTAATGCCTCAGCATGGGATTTAAAGTACTCCATTTTCGCATCAACTCGTTTTTGTAATTGTATGTCATAGTCCGGATCAGTAATACTATTAAGTATTGTTTCTAAATCAGTTCGTACTGCATCATATTTCATAAGGAATAAATCTTCCACATCAGCAGCCTCATGACTTAATGCATTTGCGCGAGTAATATCAGCTGCTTTATCAGAAGACGAACGAGCTCTATAGTACTCAGCTTGTGCATTTGTTCGGTTTATATAAATGAATGCAGCATCAATATCCTCTTGAGATTTTGGTCCAAATAATCCTTCTTTGTAATAAGGATGATTTGCATCTTTTACTGGCGGTTTCGTTTTTCTATCTGGCTCAATTGCACGAGCAATCCTGACTGCCGCCACTTTTAATTCAGGTTTTGCTGCCACAGTTTGTCCATTCGGTGCTATTTTTATTTCAGTCATAGTCTTTATACTACACTATTCACTTGCAATTGTTTCGCAACATTAATAGCATCTTCAATTTTTCCTTCAGCTATCGAGTTTCGCATTTTTAAGAGCGCATGCTCACGTTGTTCTTCATTAAATTTAGCTAATTCTTTCACATACAAGCTCCGCATTTCTTGGTAACTGTCCCCTAATTTTTTCAATTTTTCTAATAAATCCTTTTGATCTTTTACTGGCAATATGCCAAGAAAATCGTTTGCCATTTTTTGCGCTTGTTGTGCTTCCATCTTATTTGCTTTTAAATGTGAGATAATAAGCTCAACAAGCTCTTTCTTGATATCCTCTATTTCCTTTTGTATATCCATACCTTGTTGTTATTGAGAGTATACTGTATTTTGGAATGTCTGCAAATAGGTATAAAATACAGTATAATGGTCGACAGTAGTGTACCTCTCATTTGAATATCATGCTTGATAGAGAGCTAACAATAACTTTACAACAAGAATCGTATGAAGCAAGAATTTTCAGCAGGCGGGGTAGTTTTTAAAACTGGCGCACAAGGAATAGAAATCCTTGTTAGCCAGCACTCGCAACATCATGGATGGGTATTCCCGAAAGGATTTATAGGAGATAAGGTAAAAGGTGAAAGTAAAGAAGAAACAGCGTTACGGGAAGTTGAGGAAGAAACAGGAGTCAAAGGGAAAATACTTACCGCTTTACATCCCGTTACCTATTGGTATCACATGGATGGGGTGAAGCGAAAAAAGACAGTCTATTACTTTATCATGCGCTATCAAAGTGGGGATATTTCTCAACATGATTGGGAAATGGAAAAGGTGGAATGGTTACCACCGACTGAAGTTGCAAAACGATTAACGTTTGATTCTGATAAACAAGTTTGGGAAGAAGCTAAAACAATTTTACCTACTTTCACATAAAGTTCGGTATAATGATATACAAGGAGGGGTCGCATAGTGGCCTAGTGCGCAGCTTTGGAAAAGCTGTATACTCGCAAGGGTATCGAGGGTTCAAATCCCTCTCCCTCCGCAAAGATATGAAGAGAATATTCCTGCTCACAGAACCATTTGACTTACTGTAATTTTATTGAAATACTTGAGGGGGGAAGAACATATGGAAGAGCAAAAGAAATCTGAGCATAATAGCCAATATAAAAAGCATCAAATACCGCCATTACGTTCACTTTTTGAAGAAACATACCGCACTTGCAAAGAATCGTTACTCCCCCTTTTTGTCATTAGTATTTTGAGTATTGTTTCTTTTGTGTGCGTTAGTGTCATCTTGTTACTTCTTACACTCATTTATCTGCTTCTGTTTCATAATATATCAGCACTTATACCTCTTGTTATTGTTGATATAATTCTGTTAACAATATCCATCATCATCATAGGACTGATCTCACAAATAGCTACCATAATTGTTATTGATTCCTCGGGGAGGATACCAGTATTTGAAGCAATTAAAAAAAGTTATCCTTTTCTTCTTCCCTTTTTTATCATTGATGTTCTTACTGGTTTAGTCACCCTTGGTGGATATTTCTTACTGATTCTTCCAGGTATCCTTTTTGCAATTTTTTTTGTGTTTACCCCTTACGAAGTAATTCTGGGAAATCATCGAGGGTTTACTGCATTGCGAAATAGTTACCATATGGTTAAAACTCACTTTGGAGAAGTGTTTGTCAGAATTTTGCTCATTTGTTTACTGCAAACAGCAATCCAGTTTCTTCCTCGAATTATTCCTCAAGATCAAATGGGGTTACATGTGATAGTGGGAATTCTATCTTTTATTATCAGTATTTTGTTCGGTTGGTTTATATCAGTTTATTTTGTTCTGTTATATAAACAAGTAACAGCTGCCACAAACATGGTTGAGAAGACATCATTGACGTGGATATATATTATATCTGCTATCGGTTGGATCATGGGAATCATTATCGTTGCCTCGGTTATTACTCTTTTGGTCACTTTATCTCAATCTGGCCAATTACAAAAAATTATGCATCAATATCATATGATCAGTCCACAAAGGCCCTCTCCTTCTCAGTTTCCATTTCAGAAACATTCTCCACTAAAAAATGCCGTTTAAATAAATATTCTTTATGGGTAACCATCTTGCTGTATTGTTCATTGGGGCCCTTGACATTTTTTCAGAAAAACTTCACACTAGATTTAACATGAAGAAAGTATTGTCCATTTTTACTTTTCTTGTCATTCTCTTTTCTTCAAATATTTTTCTTCTCACATCATTTACACAACCCGCACATGCTCAAGTAACTTCTGGAAACAATTTTCTTTTTCAAAACACAAACGCTGATGTACCACACAATCTTCAAACAGTAACCCATGGACTTCTGTTAAGTATTCTTTCTGAAGGACTTTGTATTCTTACAGGAACCGACCCAACTAAACCAAACGGACAGTGCCTTGGATATGATGTGAAAACGGGCAACATTTCTTACACACAACCAAGTGGAGGCGTTTTAGGATTCATGGTACACACCTTAGCATTAACATACGCAATTCCAATCCATACGAATTCATATATTAACTATCTTTCACAAAATTTCCATGCTAACGGAGTCTCTCGCACGTATGCTGCGACAAATCCAAATGAAGTAGGAATAGGTGCACAAGGGTTAGATCCTATTTTGTCAATTTGGATTGGGTTTCGAAATATTGCCTATTTAATGATTGTTGTTGTTTTTATTGTTGTTGGGTTAGGTATTATGCTTCGAATCAAGATCGATCCCCGAACAGTTATGACACTTCAGAACCAAATACCAAAAATCATCGTTGGGCTTCTTTTGATCACTTTTTCCTACGCAATTGCAGGTTTACTCATTGACCTTACCTATGTTCTCACCTTTGTCTTTTTAAATGTTATTGCCGCTGCCGTTGGAGGAACAAATGTGACAAATTCTTTATTTAGTACAACAACACCATTTGATGCGGCAAATCTCGCCTTTAGCTCTTCGGGAGGTGTCGGTGCATCCATCATGACCGGTGCGCAGACAGTTGCAGGAACTGTTGGTCCGTTTCTTGGCCCACTACGTATTGTTACCGGGTTAATCAGTTTGATTTTACTGATTCCATTGAATATCATTTCAGGTATTATTTGCTTCATTGGTGCCATTTCAGGAAATGGATGCCCAAATGGTCCTTTTCCATGGGGCATTGATTCATTAATTCAACTGATTGTATTCTTTGCCATTGCCGTTGCAGTACTTGTCGCGCTCTTCCGCTTCTGGATGTCTTTGATTAATGCCTATATTACGATCTTGTTTAACGTCATTTTAAGTCCGCTTCGAATTCTCCTTGGTGGTCTTCCCGGTTCACCTGGTGGCGGAGTAGGAGGATTCTTTAGGGATATGTTGGCTAATTTGCTTATCTTCCCTATATCTCTCTGCTATTTGTATATTGCAGGAGCAATTGCTCAAAAAATTGGAGCAAATACTTCATCGTTTATTTTACCCATGGTGCCGGGAATCAGTGTCGGACCTATTATTGCTCTCTGTGCAATTCTTATGTTGCCGAAAATTCCTGATGCAGTCAAAGAAGCATTGAAATCCAAAGGAGCGTTAGGATCAGCAGTTGGACAATCCCTTGCTGTTGGGGCAGGGGCTGCTGGAGCTGGATTACGAAAGTTTGGAGCAAAAGCATGGCAAAGAGAGAATCCTTATCAAGGAACCAGCCGTGGTATTGGGAGAAGAGTTCTCTTAGGGAGAGCAGGTAGTCCTCGAGATAGACTCTATAATGCAATGACACAAGAATCAACGCCAAGATCGTAGAAGCTACCCTTGAGAGACATTTGAACTTTATTTAAATTTTGTTGCTTCTCCAAGTCCTTTGGAAAATTGTTCGAACATTGCTAACCAAATAACACCAAGGAGACCAGTCCACATTGAACTCGCTTCCATTCCTCCAAGACCAAGAAAGCCTGATCCCCAATATTCGGTATGAGAAACCTTATGCGTGTCTGCAATATCGGCTTTACTAAAGTACCCTCTTGTTTGATGGTAAGTTTCGATAAAGTCCTCTAATCCTTCTCCATATTTATCCTTATATTGCCTTGCTTCTGCTAATAAATTGTACATCAGGAAATAATCTGTTGCCTGGAATCGTTCAATGGTCCAGGTTGGCCATTTGGATTCTCTTTGTCTACCAGCTTCAGTCCATCCCCCAAACAGGTCGAATTTATGTCTTTCATAACTCATGGTAGCTAAAAACTTTATCATTTGTTTTACCAATGTTTCTTTTGCATCTATGGTATTTTTGCCTTTTTCATCAGGAAGCTGATCAACAAAGGTATTTCGAATATTCCTATGAAACATCATTTCTGCTAATGTTTTATTAACAAATCGATATTTACCTGTCGATTTTCCATTTTCATCAAGGACTAATTCGCGAACAGGAATGGTATAGTTTTTATCATTTAAATATGCTGAGAATGCCGGTTTTGAGATGACATTACGCAATGCGCCCAGCATTTTAAAAAAGTTATCATCAGCTTTTTGTGAATCTTCAACCCATTTTCCTGTTCCCCCTTCTTGTTTCATGACATCCATCAAGTCAAATTTATGTTTTTTAATAATACCATCTAAATCAACCATACCTTTCAAATGTTGTTCTACGAAATTTTTCATACCATTATCAATGATCACGGGATCTCCTACTTTATTCGCATCAGGTCCTTTTTCAGATTGATCCGGATTCGCTTTTGTTTTGATAAGGGAAACATTATCACGAAGCGATTCAACAAATCGATAAAAAGGCACAACAACTGCTTTTGATTCATACTCAACTTGGCCATCGTTGGTAATCAATTTACCGTTCTTGTCGACAAGATTCCCATCACTATCTCTTTTTGGCGTGGTTTCCGTTCCCACCTGTATAGCAATTGCCTCCATAAAAGTAAGGAATTGTTCAACGGTATTAAACGTTTCAGGATCTCCGACATCAACTTTTTTAGGATTTCTTATGCGATATTCTTTAAATTGCATAACCGTTGACCACCATTGCGTACTGTCAATATTCGTATCATTTTTTGCACCAATTCCCATAAACGATGGCATTAACGAGACAAAATGTGCTCCAAATCGAGCATCTGTATAATTTAAGTTATACTGTGCCTGAACTGAAGCTTCTATTGCTTCTAGAACAACATTTCTGGTGGATCGATTACTACTTTTTGGTCCATTGTAGAAATTTAAATCTTTCCGCGTAATACCTAAAAACAGTTCTGTCATCTTAAGGGCAAGTTTTTGTTCAAGCACCGCAAATTCTTCAGTACCTGGATTTTGTTGTTCAGCCGCGAGTATTCTTCTCGTATCGGGATTATTTTCATCTAATAAATAGCGAATTGGCTTGAGTAAATCCTGAGCAAGAGCGAGATCTTTTGTAGTATAAAAAATCATATTTTCTAACACTGATTCTTCTCCTCTTGCGAGATCAGCTTTAATATTGTCAAATATGTGCGAATAGCTATTCTCACTTGCTCTTCCTCGCTCGTCTAAATCCTTTGAGGTATTCAATAATTTTTCAAATTCTGCGAGGAGACGTCCCTGCCTATCTCGTTCTTCGGATATCGCTTCACCTTTTTTTCTCATCGTATTTGTTAGTTGTCCATTTTCTATAATTGCTGACGCATATTTGCTTTTAGCAATTGATTGGTATAATAATGACTGAAAGAAGGCTCGTCTTCCTCCCATTTTTCCATTTTCATGGACATTCGCCCCTAATCCATCAATAAAGTTACTTTTGCCATGCACTAAGTCTGCTTCGCCAAGATGACCAAGCTGGTCAAGATGGTAATGAAGAAGCAATGCACCACTCATTCCTCTTCCTAAAGTACCACCAATTCTATTTTGTCGTCTGCCACTGGTTAAAAATTCTTCTACTTCATCAGGGTCTGTTGAAAGTAAGCTCATAAACCGAAGCAATCTACTATTGAAGGTTAATGTTTGCGAACCATAGAATTTTCGCATCATATTCAAAAATTCTTCTCCACGGAGCTGGAAATTTTTCGTATATTCGACATCAGCATCATGAATGGTATTTGCCGGAGTAATTAATGAGACTAAGTAATTTCGTAAATTCATATATCGTTCATCAGAATGATCATGCTCATACTCTATCTGACCAGTTAACCTATTTTTTGCACCAACACCTCGTTTACTAAAGTACTTTTTTGGCTCCGTAACAATCATTTCAAATAAAGAAATTTGGCGGAAGACTGTGTAGAAAGCAATAAATTGATAACCACTAAAACTATCATCATCCTGAAAATCACTAAAATACCACATTTGATCTTCAATCCATTTTAGGAAATTATGAAAATGCACATTTCCTTCTCGATCCATAAGGCTTCTATCTCCATCAAATCCATATTCTTCCCCATACGTTAACATAATGAGACCTAAGATATCTTCGAAGTATTGCGGGTTTGTAAGATTTTCATAGTTATTTTTAATCATAAAATCATTTATTTTTTGCTCGACATCACGAAATGTTTGCATAGGACTCGCTTTATCAAAAACGTCATGCGCAACACCGCTGGAACCGACATACAGTGATTCAAACTTACTTCCAATAGCTTGTGCGTTTTCTTCCAAAGTTTTATTAGGGTCTGGCTTAAGATCATCAAGAAAACCATCTATTTCACTGTTATCCCCTCGTTCTAACATTCGAACCACATTATTGTTTATTATTTTGTTCATTCTATTTTTAAGATCAGTAATTTCCTCTTCTTTTTGACTCATTCGCTCTGCCAAAGTTTTTTGTTCCTGTGCATGATCTTTCTGTATTTGCTCTAAATCTTGCTGTTTTTTATCAATTTGATATTGCAAATCAAACATAATCAGGGAAGCAATAAACCCATGCATTTGATTAATACCAAGAGCTCCAGGAACTTTTTCAAGCTCATGAACAGCTTTAATAACGCCACCGATTCGATCAATATATTTTGTTTGTAAATCTTGGTTGATAATTTGAAGCGCAGCCATACCGCTAAATATCTCCCGTTGCTGCTGTTGTGTTGCATGAGGCGGAACTGCTAAATAATTGCCTGCATCATCCTTCATGATCTCTAACATGAGATTCCCATCTTTATCTTTTAATTTCGACAATTGTTGCGCAGTAAGATTACTCAATTGTCCTTGGTCAATAACCATATATCCATCTCTCGCTTTATAAATAAATCCTCCTTTTTCTGGATCAACGACCTCAATTTGTACCAAGGGATTATCCCCATTTTTCCCAGTTCCAATGACATTCATGATAAGCGTTGCTTGTCTGAGAACCTTATTAAATCGAGCGACAAGACCAGCATCAACTTCATTATGCGAAAGAATCCATTCTGCCGTTCTATTCATATCTGATTCGGAAATACCAAGCTTCTTTTTCGTAGCTTCTGCTTCAGCAACTAATCGTTCTTTTTCAGCCGGAGGTAAATCCTTTGTCTCATCAAACAATTCCAACGCCTTTCTCTCATCCCCAAAGTCAAATTTTCCCGCTTCAAGAATGATCGAGGAAGGATCATACGGTCTTCCTGAGTGCGGGTCCACTGGTTCTTGTTGTTGAGTTTCAGGATTAACATGGACAAAACGTCCTTTAACCAGAGCTTTGGATGGTTCATATCGCTCATTTGAAATCAGGGGACTTTGTCCTCGTGGTGATCCTCCTAATTCAGCTACATCTGTCATATGCTTTTCCTTTCTTATCCTTCGTCAATAGTAGCAAATAGAATAATTTTAGCTTGACATTTACTTAACAGAATTCTTTTGTTAGACTTACTAGGGATCATTATATACTTCATTGTAAAACATTGGTTTATGGAAACACAACATCAACATTTAGAATCACTCTACCCAGAAACAACTCGTTTTTCAGAGATTGATTCCCTTCTCACCTATGTCAAAAAAGGCGATTCCTGCCAAATGATAGCTATGCCTGGTGTTGGGAGAGGCAATATACTGAAATTCTTGGCATATAACCGGAATATCCGAATAAAACATCTTGGAGAGAAGCAAACTGACTACCATTTTGTTTTTATTAATTTTGATGAGATTAAGCATAGACCTCTGTTCGATGCACTAAAATTTATTTTTCTTGAACTGGTATCTTCTCTCAAAGAACGGAATTTACAAGAATCATTTTCAGTAACTGATACTATTTTCAAAACAAGCTTAAGCTATCACGATGAATTAGTCTTGTTTCAAGGATTAAAAGATGCAATTGACTATCTTACTGCAGAAAAAAATCTTCATATTACGCTCTTGTTTGAACGATTTGAGACATATCTTCCACAACTTACTGGAGATTTTTTTACTCATTTACGAAGCTTACGGAATAGAGCAAAATATAAACTTTCTGTTATTTTTTCTGTGACACGTCCTCTCGAAGATACCGTTGAGGAAGCAATTCTTGCTGACTTTTTTGAGTTTTTTTCAGGTCATGAAGTATATCTTTCGCTTATGGATACCACAGGAATGCAATTTAGAATCGATTATTTAGAACGACTGGTCAACAAATCTCTGGGAAAAGATTATATTGATAAAATTATCCAGATAACAGCAGGTCACGGGAAATTAACTCGACTCACTGTTGAACTTATTCTCGGTAAAAACCGTAAGAATCCTGAAGAATGCATTTCTCTCGCTTATCTACTTGCTCAAAAAACGATACAAAGTGGAGTAAAAGAAATTTGGGAATATCTTACTCCTGCTGAGCAAGAAAGTATTATTACGATAACAAAACATAAGGAAAAAGTTCAAAACGCATTTTTAGAAAAAATTCACCTCATTCATCAAGGCACCATTACTATTCCTCTTTTTGCAGAGTATGTAACAGAAAACTATCAACAAATCACCATCATGCAACAACCAATAACATTTGATCAATCAACGAATACCATTCGAAAAGGAGAAATTGTTCTTTCCGATAGGCTCACCTCTTCTGAATTTCGCTTATTATATTACTTTCTTCTCAACCCTAAAAAAGTACTTGATCGAGAAGCGTTAATTCATGAAGTTTGGAAAGATAGTGCTTCAACATTAGGTGTAACAGACCAAGCTCTCGATCAACTAATCTTTCGACTTCGTAAGAAAATTGAAGATAACCCAAATAACCCCACTCATATACAGACAGTAAAAGGAAGAGGCGTTACGTTTACCCCATAAACTAATTGACGAGACTTCGGAAATACAGTTTAATAGAGTAGAGAGCAATATTTTTATCGTAATCACTCTCAGTGATATTAGTATTTATCTCGTTGTTCAATATATATGAGACCACTATATTTTCAACTTACGCTCTTGTCTCTCTTTTCGGTCTTCTTTTTTCTTCTCTCGAGTCAACCAGTAAACGCTTTTCCTGCGGGATTACCTCGATGTGGACAATTTAAACTTGGTTTTTGTTTAAATACCCAGGGCCATCGAGCAATAACACCTGGATATCAAATTGATAATGCTGGGAATAGTGATTGCCCTAATTCTGGAGAGACCTGCTTTTACCCTTACCATACCTGTGCAGGAGTAAACAGTAACAATCAAACGAATGGATTATGCGTCGACAGTTCCTATGATTGCAGTGGAATGCAAACTATTTCAACTTCTAATAAAACTTGTACCGACCAGTTTGCCCAAGATGGAACGTCGAATACAGCAATTTGCTGCAGTGTAATAAATAACGCAGGGACCTCAGGAACACCAACGCCTGTAGCTCCAACAGCTACGGTACAAAATCCTTGTCCTAATTCTTCATGCAGCACGGCATTTGGACCAATTAATGTCGGCTCTGGCCAAGATTTTGTTACCTTCTTATTCCGTATTATTCTCAGCCTCTCTGGAGGAATAGCATTACTTCTCATCATTTATTCTGGTTTTAGTATGAGTTTGTCTCAAGGAAACCCAGAAAAAATAAATGCTGCGAAAGAGACATTAACGTCGGCAATTGTGGGATTGGTTTTTATTATTCTATCACTTACAATATTACAGGTAATCGGAGTGAACATTCTAGGGATATTTACAAAATAGTTATGAGAGAACTTGCTTTGACAATTCCTGGCTTGACGGGTGGAATTACTCCTCCGCAAGAAATTCAAAATATCGTCAGCAAAACCAATGGGTATGGAGGTAATCTTTTCGGTTTAGCTATTGGCATATTATTTGTTTTTGCCGCTGTTCTCGCAACATTTTTTCTTGTCTGGGGAGGAATTCAATGGATTACTTCAGAAGGTGATTCAAAAAGTGTTAGTCAAGCAAGATCAACAATTATCTATGCTTGCGTCGGATTAGGAGTTACTTTTTTCTCGTATTTAGTTATCAATTTTCTTGCGCAGTTTTTTGGAGCAAATCTTCTTGGTCCTTCGTAATATCACAAGAACAATTATTCATTTTTTTTGATTTACAATATATGTTGATCGTGTTTTCGAGACTGCATAATCGAAGTAACAAAATGGGTCTTGACAAACAACACAAACATCTTTAGCATAATATATGATAATGAAAAAGATAACTGTCCCAGTCATTACAACAATAGCATTTTTATCCTTTGCCCCATTAGCATTTGCTCAAAATACTTTAGGAAACACTTGTGCCGGTGGGTCATTTAATAATCTTTGTAATCTTGGTGCTGGAGATATAGGAAAAATTCTTGGTGCAGTTATTAATTTTGTCTTTTTGATTGCTGCGATTATTGCTCTTATTTATCTTGTTTTAGGAGGTATCAAATGGGTTACATCTGAAGGTGATACGAAGAATGTTGAAGCAGCAAGAAATCAAATTATTGCAGCTGCAGTAGGTCTTGGAGTTACTTTCCTTTCCTACTTAATTATTAATATTTTATTAAAGTTCTTCTTAGGGACGGACCTCGGAAATCTTACTTTCCCTTCAATAAACGGAATTTAATTCATGGTTCACAATACATTACATAGAATATGAATCCAGCATGTGGCTCAGGTAATTCTCCAGCAACCCTTGATTGTTTTACCACAACGGTATTCCCTAATATTATTCATGCTGCATTTTTACTTGTTGGAGTTGTAACCGTTATTATTATCATCATTGCTGGAACGAAATTCATTTCATCCCGAGGTGATAATAAACAAGTAGAAGGAGCTAAGAAGGCACTCACCTATGCCATTATTGGGTTGAGTATTGTTCTCTTTTCCTACTTAATTATTAATATTATTTCTTATGTTACTGGCGTGAGTTGTATCCGATCTATGTCTTTCTTAGGATGTAAATAGCAGGTTACCTCTTTTGTAAAAAAAGCCTCATTCCTATGCAAACTACGATATTAACGATAACTGGAATAATAAATATGCCGTCCAATTTCTGGAAAAAAGTAGCAACAGGTGGTGAAAATAAATTTGCAAAGGTTTGTATATCAAAGCGGAATCCAAGGAGCAAAAAAATACTTATAAACAAGAGAAGAATAACAAAAAGCATAATTGCTCCCTCCATATCTTTTTTGCTTGAAAACATGGTATTACTGATTTCAAATAATGAATAGATAAAAATAATGGTTCTCCATGAATACCATGTTTCATACGAAGGAGAAAGTGAAATAAATAAAACGAGAAGCAATCCGATACCACCAATAAGCGGCGCTGCACCAATAATAAACCGACGAAGTATGTCTGTTTTTGCGACTTGTACACTTCCTAACTTTACCGTTGTTCCCTGCACCTGTGGCCAAAATTCAATTGCACCCGTTCTTACAAAAAGTAAACTTGCCATAAACATATGGGATAATTCATGAACCACAACTCCAGGAAGAAAAAGAAACGATAAAATATGAATGGTGACCGACACACTATGTGTAAGTTTCAACAACAAATGTGAAAGTAATTCAGTAAGCAATCGAGATAAAAGGAATAAGCAGACAAGTTCAATAATAAAGAAAAGAAAAAATGACATATGTAATTTATTATACATAATTAAAAAGAGTTGACCTACTTTGATTATCTTGCATACATATTTTTCACGTAATAAACTGTAGTATATGGTTGACATGATCGAGGGGCATCCTATTCCTCAAGATATTACAGGATTTCAATTTCGACTGATCGGTGATATGACCGTAAAACAATTCGCGTACGTTATCGTTGGTCTTGTTATTGGCTGGATATTATTTAGCATGCCCATTTATCTGTTTATAAAACTTCCCCTAGCTGCAGGGGCTGTACTATCGGGCATAATTTTTGCCTTTGTACCAGTTCAAGGTGTGCCAGCTGATACGTTATTTCTCTTATTTTTCAAAGCATTATTTAGCCCAAACCAATATGTTTATCAAAAACAGGGTAACATTACCGCAACAACACAACCAGGCCAAAATGTTTCTTCTGAAACAGCACAAATAGTTGGGATGACTCCAGCAGCAACACCAAAAAATGCTTCGCAAAC
>CAYQEE010000005.1:0-45578 GCA_964416445.1 uncultured Gammaproteobacteria bacterium | reverse complement strand
ACGACAACATCTGCACAATCAACGGCAGCACCAAAAACAGAAGTTATTTTTAAAGAAACAAAAAAAGCAGTTCTCTCACAACCGGTCATACAAAGGAAAGAACAACCATCACCTTCTATGCAACAGACAACTCCTCCTGTACCACAAACGCTTCCTTCAGCGCCTATTCCTCCTTCTTCCTTGCCCGCAGCTCAAGTGACCACTCCAAGCCCAAATCCATTTGAGAAACAACTTCAAGATATTTTGAAACAGAAAGAAGAGCTTGAACATCAGTTAAAACAACTCACACAACAACAGACAGCACCAGCGGTGTCGGTACCACAACCGCAAGAGACAACACAAAAGATTGACTCAGTAACTCCACCGAAAGTACCGGAAAACCCTTATAAAAAGGTTACAAACCAACCAAAGAAAAATGTTGCTCCTGCTTCTTTTATGCCTGAGGTTCCCAATCTTATTGCAGGAATTGTGAAAGATCCACGAGGTAACGTCTTGCCAAACATTCTCGTAGAAGTAAAAGATAAAGATGATAATCCAGTTCGTGCGTTTAAGACTAATGCTTTAGGACAATTTATCTCTGCTACTCAGCTATTAAATGGAACATATACAATACTTTTTGAAGACCCAAAAAAACAACAGAGATTTGATACTATTGAATTAACAGCGGATGGTACGATTCTCCCTCCTCTTGAAATTATTTCAATTGACGAGAGAGAAGATCTAAGAAAATCACTTTTTAATACATAATATGGCAAAAAACACACAAAAAGCTCAGGCATCAACACAAAAATTTACCCAGCTTGAAGATATCGTTGATGATATTGTTATTTTAGAAGGAGGGAATGCTTGTCTTATTATTGAAGTCTCTTCAACAAACTTTGCCTTACTTTCAGGAGATGAACAAGAAGCAAAAATTGAAGCGTACGCAGCTTTCCTGAATTCCTTGACTTTTACTATTCAAATATTAATTAACAATCGCCGAGTAAATATTACTTCATATATCACGTTGTTAGATAGTGAAATCAATAAACTAGATGATCCTATTATTATCCAATATATGCAACTCTATAAATCATTTATTCAACAATTAGTAAAACAAAACATTGTTTTAGATAAGAGATTTTATATTGTTATTCCCTATTCTTTTCTTGAAGCAGGTGCAGTTAAAACTATTTCAACAGCAACACAAGCGACGATACGGCAAAGCGGACAAGATACATCCCTCATTGGAGCACGCGCAAATTTACATTCAAAAGCTGATGGTATTCGAAATCAGTTAGCTCGGATTAATCTCCAAACAAAAATTCTCCAACGAGATGAAATAATCAAACTCTTCCATCAAATGTACAACCCTGAGAATAGTGTTTCTGCAGTACCAAACATGCTTAATACATCACAATTGAATGTGGATAAAAATATAAGTAAAGAAAAATAATTATTATGAAACTGCCCTTCTTATCATCAGGCAAGAAAAAAGCTGCTAGTGACAAAAAAGTGGCTACACCACTTACTCCTTCTGAACAATTTACAAAAGGAACGTTGAGTGTTGCAGATATTATCGCTCCCTCCTCAATTGAGACCGATTTTAACTATATTCGTATCGGTGAAAAATTTTATAAAACACTGTTTGTTCTTGGATATCCTCGTTTTGCATCAATCAATTGGCTCCAACCATTAATTGACTTCAATCATGAACTTAATGTTTCGTTCTTCATTTATCCCGTTGTTGCTCAAGATGTTCTCTCTGATTTGCGAAGAAAAATAGCAGAGATGGAAGCAACCATTGCCTCTGAGACTGAACGAGGAAAAGTGGTAAATCCAAAAGTAACGGCAACACTTGAAGATGCACTCTCCATTCAAGAATCACTCGCAAAAGGCATTGAACGGTTTTTTCAACTTGGTCTCTATATTTCGCTTTCTGCAGATACAGCAGCAGACCTTGAAAAAGTAACAAAAGAGTTAAGCGCAACACTTTCTTCCTTACTCATTATCGCCAAGAATGCAACATTACGTATGGAAGAAGGATTTCGGACTTGTTTACCTATGGGACAAGATAAAATATTCATTACTCGTAATATGGACACGACCTCACTTGCTTCGACGTTTCCCTTTTCTTCAGCAACACTCACGCAAAATAAAGGTATTTTGTATGGCATTAATCAACAAAACGCATCGTTAGTTGTATTCGATAGATTTTCTATGGAAAATGCAAATGAAATTGTTTTTGGGAAATCAGGATCAGGAAAATCTTACTTAATTAAACTCGAGATCCTGCGAACCTATATGTTCGGCGCTGAAGTTATTGTTATTGATCCAGAAAATGAATATCAAGCAGTTGCCCAGACACTCAACGGACAATATGTCTTATTCTCCCCTTCATCCCCAGTAAAAATCAATCCTTTCGACCTATCAGGTATGTATGAAGAAGGAGAGAATGAATTGGGTTCAAAAATTTTATCGCTTCATGCATTACTTAAAATTGCTCTTGGTACGTTAACTCCTGCAATGGACGCCATTCTAGACCGAGCGCTTGTAGAAACCTATCGTCAGAAAGGGATTACACAAGATCCAACCACACAAACGCTTGAACCCCCCATTATGGAAGATTTATATAACATTCTTATTAGTATGTCTGAGCCTGAGGCACGAGAATTAGCACTTCGAATGGAAAAATTTGTGAAAGGAAGTCTTTCCGGCGTATTTAATCAGCAATCTAATTTTCATTTGGAAAATAAATTAACCGTATTTTCTCTGCGAGAGATTGAAGATGAATTACGACCAATTGCTATGCATATTATTCTCGACTTTGTCTGGACTCGCGTACGAAGATCATTACGAAAACGTCTACTCATTGTTGATGAGGCATGGTACCTTATGCGGTATGAAGATAGTGCTTCCTTTATTTTTGGTATTGCGAAACGAGCACGTAAATATTATTTAGGATTAACAACCGCGACACAAGATGTTGCTGATTTTTTAGCAACTGATTATGGTAAGGCAATTCTATCGAATTCCTCCTTACAAATTCTTTTAAAACAGGGTACTTCTTCTATTGATGAGGTAGTAAAAACATTCTATCTTTCCCAAGGAGAAAAAGAATTATTATTGTCAGCAGGGATTGGAGAAGGATTGTTCTTCGCAGGGCAAAACCACGTTGCTATTCAGATAGTATCGGCTCCGTTTGAACATGAGATTATTACATCAAATCCTGAAGAATTACTGAATAGAAAAAATGAAGAAGAGGCTAACCGAGAAAAACAAACCTTAGCAGAACATAAATCAAGTGATACAATAAATACGAAGTAACTAATTAACCTATGGCACTGAGAAAAGAAGACTTAGAAGCCAAGATACATAGCAATTCTCCTGAAATCCGCCGAAAAATAATGCGGGATCTTAATAATCCCAAACTCCAATCAGCTCGTACACCACAAGAATGGGTAGCTCTTGGAGGGAGTCCTTTTTCTTGGGAAGATTTTGCCGAACAACATCCTGAGATTTCTCTTCATGGTGAAGGAAGAGGAGATAACATTACTGATATATCGGAAGCACGAGAAAAAAAACACGGGCATGAAGCAAGCAGTCATGCCGCACATTATGGACATGCTCATGGAACAAGTATTGGCTCTGGGAGAGGTATTATGGAAGATGATCCTCGCTATGCACACCATGTAAATGAATTACGAAATGAGTATCTAAAAAAGCGTTCTGATGCGATCGAGTCTTTGAAAGATAGAATACCTCCGCCAACTCCCCCTATGGAAAAGCCAAAAATGCTTGATGCTACCTATAACGACAAAAATAAGTCTGCATCTGTGCAATATTGGGAACGAGTCCGACAATATGAGGCTGATCAAAAACGATACAAACAAGAGTTAGCAATCTATCAAAATAAATTAGATTCTGAACTAGCAAAAAAAGGAGTTGATCAGAATACCACATTAAATCGTTTCTATGGAGCAAAATATGCAAACCAATCGGTAAAGACAATTGACGATGAGGCGAGAGAAAATTATCTCAAAGAACTCGAAGAAACAGCGAGAAATAATCCCAATACATTAAAAGGAAAAAAAGCTGCAGATAAATTGAGTCAATACGCTAATGCTGAAAAACAAGCGAGCGTCTTTGCTGCAAATGATTTCCACATTCAGCTAACACAACAACAAATAGAAAGGAATTTCCAACAACGAAGAAACGCTGCCTTTGAAGCTGCAAGAAGAGTAAACCCTAATCTGACTTGGGAGAAATTTCTGAAAGATCAAGCGCCGTTACTCAAAGAACTCCGAGAAAATGTAACAAAAGCTGGTTGGACAAATGCAAAAGATCGATTCGGAAAGTTTAAGCTCTCGCAATACCAATATTTTATTGAACGCGAAATTATTAAAAACAGTGATCTTTCAAAAGATGAGAAAAACGCCAAATTACGGGCGCTTAAACAAACAAGACCAGCTCTCCGAACAAGAATCGGTGATGTTAGAAGACGATTTGTTGCCATTCATGTACAACAACGAGGAGAAAGAATAGCAGCACGAGTTCGAAATGTTGGTGCATTCTTACGAGATCCACGCTCCACCTTGCGAATGCATCGGAATAACATAGCAATGTCGATGAATCAAAGTTGGCAAGATACTGTTAAGTCATGGCAACAACGTTGGAAAACAACAAAAAAAGTTTATAACTATGTTCGCCATCCAATTAAAAGTATTCAAAATCTTAATCCGAAAAAATGGTTAGACAATTTGAACCCCATGAATCGAGTGAGAACATGGGCTAACAGAATTCGAAATATCGGTAAGTTTCTCAAAGACCCTCTTGGTTTTCTTAAAGGAGGATTACAAAATTATATCAATAAATGGCGCAATCGTATTCAAAATGCGATTAAACTTGCGAAAAATATTGCCAAACTTGCTAAAAATATTTTCAACGCAGCGAAAAACATTCTCAATTTTCTTAAAAATGCCGGTCAATTATTATCGAAACTCCCGGCGTTATTGAATGCACTTATGGGAGGAATTCAGGCTCTAGGTAACTTATTGAGTAGTGCAATAAGTGGATTAGTCGGTACAGTTATCCCCGCTATCACTGCTGCAATCAGTGCAGCAATATCAGCAATTATCGGACTTATTGGAGCGGCAATTGGAGCATTAGCAGGAATTGCGGGTGGAATTTTTCTTTTGATTCTTCTTCTCATTGTTGGTGTGATTATCATAATTATTCTTTTGTTATTTGGTATCCCTAATTATGAGCCATCAGTACACCTTACCTGCGGCTCAAGTGATCATGGATATATCGTTAATGACTTTGGGAGTGATACGAATAATATAAAACTGGAAACGTTAATGAACGAATTTTATAAACAATATCATATTCATCTTGCGGCAATTGTTTCAAATCAAGGAACAAGCGCAAATGCACAAACAACAGCGAGCGCATCAGACATGGTTGCTATCTATGATACAATTTGCCAATTATTTGGCCACCAAGAAGGATCAACGCTACCGCAATATCAATATAATACGTTTGGAACTGATGTTGTGGGAAATCAAGATCAAATAAGTAGAGTCCAAACTCAAGAAATTTTTATTACAGTTTTTCCACCTCTTCCTCAGTATACAGATTGTAGTGTTCAACAAACCTCACTAAGTGGAAATCTCGTGAAATGGACATTTTATGGAACAGAGAATTGTGTTACGGGAACATTATCAGATGCGCAAGCCACACCAAAATTACAATATCTTGTTGCTCGGACCTTAGGATATTCGCTTGTGTATCAAGAGAATTATATGAAATCAAAAGGCACTGCATATCCCAATAATAACTTTGATGTCCTTAATGGTTTTAAAACTCCGTTAGCTGAAGACGGATTACTTCCTACAACAAAATGTACCAAGGATACCGCTCCACAAAATGGTACGGTAACAACGGGAACGGCAACCGATTGTTTAGCAGAAGGAGTTGCTTCGTATTTTACTTACGCAGCGTATTCCGATTTTACTGCGACATTTAGTGCTACTGGAAATAAATTTTCTGATCTTGCAACACAATTAGTATTATCTATTCAAGGCTCATGTAAAAATCCTGTAGATAAAACAAAAATTGCTTGTACAGGTAATCAGCCGAATCCTAACGTGAAAGATTGTTTGACTGCATTAAGTCCAAATCCAGGTGCTGCTGTTGAACAAAATTTGCGATTAAGCACCTGTTCTAATACTGCTTTACAGTGCGTAGGATTCGCTCAGGCTGTCGCAATTGGAGTGGGTGCACCAATTGGAGATGGAAACGCTGGAGACTTTAATGGAAATCCTCCCGTTAATAAAAAAATTCCTGGATATACCTGGCATGATAATTGGAATGCTGGGTATACTGCCTTCGCAAATGATACAATACAAATTGGTGATATACCAATATGGAGCGGATCGGGCTGTCAACATATTGCTGTCGTAGTTACTGATCCGGTAACACATAAAGTTCCTGGTCAAAATAATTTTACATGTGCTGAAGCAAACGGATTTGCAGGCATTTATGGACCAGCGGGAACGGTTATTTTTGATCATTACACACGAGATGATGCGTTTTGTCGATTAGAAGGATGGTGGCGTAAACAATGAGAAAGAAAATTTTATTAACAATTGGAGGAATTGTTCTTCTTGTTATTATTTATCTGTTTACCTCGCCCAAATCTTCCCAAAAATCTCCTTTTCCATCTTTTAACCCAACACCAACGTCAATCGGATTTCCCACCGGATCGATTGGACAAAATACTCCTACTCCTTCCGTTACTATATCCCAAGAACCATTGAGCATATTAGGAGTAACTCCCCCAGACCAAACTACTAATGTACCTGTTAATACTGCTATTACCATTGGATTTTCTCGAAATTTTTCTGCAAATGAAATTACTTTTTCAATTGGACCAAACGTTTCCTATACATCAAAAATTTCGGGATCTACGTTAACAATAACACCCAATCTCCCACTTTTACCTGGAGCTACCTATCAATATGTTATTCAATTCTCCGATGGTTCATTTTCACAAAAATATAGCTTTACTACTGCTGGCCAAAATGATAATTCGAATAATCCCAATTATGATAATACGAACACCTTACAAAACGATTGGTATAAATCGTTCAAACCTGATGTTTTCTTAGCAAACAAAACTCCATATCAAGGTTCTGATTTTTCAGTCACCTATGATTTTACTGATATTCCTAACGAACATTATTTCTTTATCGTTACAACATCAAGCAACCAAGGGCAACAAGATTTCTTATCATGGTTAAAGTCTCTTGGGCTTACCGATAATCAAATTCAGCAACTTGAAATCCATTATCAATAAACCAGATAATAAAGAAGAAATGCATATGCAATCAAAACTGTCCAAAAGAAAAACAATCACTACTTTTTTTCTTCTCATTCTCTCTGCATTTTTAATTCATATATTCTTTCTTGGAAATGCTATCCATACCAAATCATACGCATTAACGATTTCTATACCTCCTGAATTTACCATTCCACCTTCTTATAAAGTCGATCCATCTACTGCAGGACCAACGATTAAAGCTATTTTAAGTGGAACGGCACAACAGGAAGGATTTTTCAGTAATTTTCCCGCGCAATTTCCCGATATTTATGCTTATATTAAAAAACTCTTTGATGGGGTAGAGTTTTATATTGCACCATCACAAAATACTTGCCCCAATTCTACTCCCTTACAAGGATTAACTGTTCAAGTAAAAGGACCATCCAGTATTCCAAAACCCCAAAATATTACCTATACCATTAATATCAGTTATTCAGGAACTACCGACGTGATTATTACCGATACGCTTCCGAAGTACACAACACTCGTTGGTAAGCCCACAGGATCCTATTATTTAACCAATAACAACACTGAAGTTAATTGGGATTTATTGCAAAATGTAAAAACTGGATATGTTTATACATTTAATTTAACGCTTCTCCCTACCAAGAATAACATCCATGTCATAAATACTGTTTGTTGGGCAGTGAAACAATCAGCTTCGCCATCCCCATCTACTTCTCCTAATCCAAGCGGTCAACCAAGCCCGAGTGGTCCTCCAAACGGAAATTATTGTGATCCACAGTACCTTGCGCAATATTTTGATGCGAGTCAAGTCAACAATGCTGCATGTGTATGTCAACACGCTCAGAAAAATTACACAGGAGGAAAAATTAATTATATCGATGCTGCCTGTAAAATACCTGAAGGAAGTACCCCTGATTCGTATGATTATTTTGTAGGGCTATTCCCCATTGATTTCATGGATCCAGCTCAAGCACCTGAATGTATTGGAAGTGTTGTATATCCGAATAATCCACCGAATAGTGGTGATACGTGTACTGTTAAAAATCAGTCACTCTTAAATACCTGCACACAAAAGTATTCAACTCCTGCAATTAATGCAGCGAAAGCAGGAGCAATTGTCCGAAGCAAATTTAACGCAAACGACTGGGATCCCTGGGCATGTGCTGCCAAAAAATGCAACGTTCCCGGATATCAAGGTAATCAGAGCCCTCTTACTGGACTTTGTCCATAGCTTTAACTCCTTTCATATTTTATTTCTTTACGAAAGATAAATCTTGTATATATTCTAAATTCTCTTTATGATATATCTAAAGGCTAATACGTTACTTTTTGCAGTTATGATACTAAAAAGATCTAAAAATCTTTCTTTTTCTCTAAGTAGAATATTTATCTTTACTTCCGTGCTTCTCTTTACTTTTTCAACTTCTGTACATGCTCAATCGAATTCTCTTGATACAATTGTTGGTAATCCTGTAGGAGGGCCTGCTGGAAACATTATTTGGCTTAATTCCATTGCTCCGCAAGAATTTAACGGATATGGTGGAGGATATATCACCGCCCAATGTGCTGAAGCATCTCTTGCAGAAATATTTAATGCGTATTCCCCTCTCAATTCTGATGGTTCACCAAAATATACTATTTATGATGTTGAAAAAGATGGATTAAGCAATGGCACGTGGGACACCTACTGGGGATTAAAATTTCAACCAACGTGGCATGATAGTCTTCAAACGCAGGCAAACGATTTCGGATTCAAAGTTGCATGGTATAAGGATTATGGACTTAATCCAACTGATGCTAATCTCAATGAAATCCTTACGTATGTTGACCAAGGTCATCCGGTAATGATTGATGCGTATTTACATTGGTATGTACTTTATGGACATGATGCAAGTGGACAAACATTATATACTCTTGATGCTAGTCGCCATGATTATACCGTTGCTGACTCAAAACATGTTTGGCCTCCAGGACCAGCACAAAATAATCCTATGCCTCGAAGCTTATTCTTAGGAGGATTTTGGTGGCAAGGACTCGCTGCAGTTATAGAACCAAAATAAGCAACCTCTCCTTTCACTCATCAATAGCTAAACACCTACGTGAAACTATCTATCATCATAAAAATTTACAAAGATATTATTGACTTGGCGGTGGAGAAATATGAAGCACTTGTGCTCCATCGATAGTTGGCTGCGGAGAACTTTGCAAACTTTGAGGAATCTGCAACTCTGACATAATTTGATTAAAAATATCAATATATTTTTGCGTATTCGTTGGAGGTAATTGCATAGAAAAACTATCATAAATAAATCCTTGTTCATTTGGTAGAGCCTGAATAAGAACAGGCGTTCCTTGGTAACTCCATATTTTAAGTAGAAAATTTCTTCCGCCATAATTTACTGGAGACATCTCTAACGTGTCTACGTGCATCAATGAAGCATCCCCAATTGCTGAACCTGGTGGTGAAGAAGTAAAAATATATGAATTATTATTTTCACTGTATGTTATTGTTGTAGTTTTATCTTGATTACTACTATTTTTCTGTACATTCCATTCTTGTGGAATTTGGATTTGATATTGATTATCGACTGACGTATATATTTTTGGTGAAAATGATAAGGGAATTGGAGAAGGTGTCGCTGTGAAGATTGGTATTGGCTTTTTTGAAGTTTGATGGGTACTGAAAAGAACAACAAGTGAAACAACAACCAACAAAAAGACAACTCCAATAATGATTTGTAATTTTGATATACGCATAAATATGCTAATCAAATTCAGTATCTCATTGCAAAATTACCATGTCAAGAAAACAACATTATTCCTTTTGAAAAGAAAAAATAACCAAAGAAAAAAAATTTTCTCTTGTAATACAAGTTACTTTTTTACTATGATTAAGGGAGTATTCCTACTATGAAAGCTCTGAAATTAATTATAATAATGCTTTTTGCAACACTTCTTTTTTGTTCACCACTTTTTACAATTCGACAAATCAATGCACAATCAAACTCAATGGATACTATTGTCGGTACTCCTCAAGGCAATATTCCTTCCGGATTTACGACGAACGATTGCAATGGAACATATAATTTGACAAGTCAAAGTTTGGACTCGACAAAATTTTTCCCTCGATACGCTCCTGGTAATTTCGGTGACCAAAATTGTGAATTCACCAGAAACAACTTCGCACAAGCAAAAAACAACCTATATAACCTCATTCATCAACTCGATCCAGGATACGAATATATTTGGTTTAGTGTCATTATTCCCCAAGAAAGCGGCTATGATCCAAATGCATGGGCTCCTCCTGTTGGCACACAAGCACAACTAAATGGAAGCGGAGCTTGGGGTTTACTTCAAATGGGTTCAAGTAAAAATGGGAATGGACAATTTGATCGAGGCGATGTCAATTGGAATACACAAATGCAAAATGCAATAACGTATAACAATAATTTAAATACAGGAAACTATGGCGGATGGTGTCCACCAATCAATTCATACTGTCCATCAAATCAACCAGTTACGTGGTGTTATTGGGCTACAGCAAGAAACTATGTCTGTCGAAAAAAATGATCATGTATAAAATATGAACCTAAAAATTTTTCTTAGTATGATTGTGCTTATCGTTGGAATAACCATTGTCGGTTTACTAATCCTTTTCTTTCCAAGAAATACAAATAATACATCTCTCCCCTATTTTTCAAATTCGACTCCAACTCCCATAAATCAAGTAACTCCACCTCAAACAAGTATGTTTCATGACATTATAAAATACGATCAACAACAAACTAACAAAATGATCAATACGCTACAAAATAGACCTACTATTCCCCCATCTGATTCTACGGTTAAAGAAAATATCATTAATACTGTAGCAAATGACTCAGGAACAGTAAATTCGACAGATGAATACCATATCGATTATTTAAAATCGCCTGATATATTTCAAGTAGAAATAGATACAACGAATATTCAACAAGCAAAATCTGATGCAATTAATTGGTTTAAGGCACAAGGAATGAGCATGGATAGTATCTGTAAATTACCAGTTACCTTTTATCTAAAATTCGATATTATGCAAGAATTAGAGCAACAAGGTACAACAGTTGACTTTAATCCCCTTCCTGATGGTTGCTAATATTACCCCTGAGTGCGAATGGGCATAATTAAATGAAGAAATGACGAGTCATTTTCAATTTTAAATACCCCTGGGTTAAGTGGACCAGTCATTTCAAAGACAAGATTAGTCTCAGGAACATTTCCTAAAATATCATGTAAATATTTGACATTAAATGCAATTTCATTCTCTTCACCGAATAATTTTGCTTCAACTTCAACAATATTTTCACCAAGTGAGGGAGTTTCAGCTGAAACAACGAGTTTATCTTTCTGTAAAGAAAGCTTCACTATATTTGCAGCTTCACGGGCAAAAATCGAGCAGGTCTTAACTGCTTTTTGAAGTTCCTCCCTATCAAAAGAGATTTTTGCTGATGCATCTGTTGGAATTATTTTCTGATAATTTGGAAATTCTGCCTCAATAAGTCTTCCAACAATCGTTGTTGCATTTTGAGAAAAAATAACTTGGTTATTTTGTGAAGAAATAAAAAGACTAATTTCATCTTCTTCTTTTAAGGACAGGACTTCACGAATAACTCTTGCAGGAACAATTAAGGGTTTATTAACAACAACACCTGATGTATCTTCATGAACTTTACTCTTTAAAGACAAACGATATCCATCCGTCGCGACAAAGACAAATCCATTTTCCATTCGTTTCATATAAACACCGGACAATGCTGGACGAGTTGTTTCGATACTTGCTGCAAAAACAATGGTACTTAAATCTTTCCGTAAGATATCTGGCTTTATCCGAAATACTTCTTGACCTTTATCTTCATATAGAGAAGGGAATTCTTCTTTACTCATCGTTTGGAGAGTACTTTTTGTTTTTTTACTTTTTACTTCGAGTGCACTTCCCGTTGAAACAAGAGAAATAGTTTCTTGAGGAAGATTACTTATTAATTCATTAAAAAGTCTTGCAGGAACAGTAGTTTCTCCTTCTTCTTCTACCTCAGCAGGGATAATAGCTTCAATACCAATTTCTAAATCGGTAGCTGCTAAGTAGAGCTGTCCTTTCTTTGCTTGAAGTAGTATATGAGAAAGGATAGGAAGTTGTTTATTAGTGACAGCGTGGTTTACTAAAGATAATTTTTTTTGTAGATTATCGGTGGAAACGCTGATCTTCATATATATATATTTGTAGTTGTAGTAGTGTATCTGGAAAAGTGGAAAAAAGCAAGAGACTGAGGCTAAAAAATATGTGGATAACTTGTTGATAAAATTGGGGAAAAGATGTTTACAACTTAGAAATATTTAGTTTTCCCATACTTATCCACGTAATTGTTTTGTTATCCCCCTGATTTCCTCAGTAAATGCTGGTTTGTTTTCAAGCATGTTTTCCACTTTTTCTACACCATGCATTATTGTTGTATGGTCTCGGCCTCCAAGAACATTTCCAATCTCAACAAAAGATAAACCTAATTCTTTTTTTAATAAATACATAGTAACTTGTCGAGCACGCACAAGAGAAGCATCTCTTTTTGGTCCTTTCAATTGAGTAGGCTTAATATTATAGAAGGTACAAGCACATCGAATAATATCTTCAGAATGGAATACTGCTCGTTCTTCTTTCATGCCATTGAGGGCTCTTGTCGCAAGCTCTGGAGTAATATCTTTTTGCAACGTTGTGGCTTGGGTAACGACACGTAATAATGCTCCTTCGAGGCTTCGAACATCCTGTTCTTTCTCAGCAATAGCTTTTGCAGTATCCATTGAAATATCAAATCCAAACTTTTCAGCTTTTTTTAATATAATGGCAGTTCTCATTTCAAAATCAGGCGGTTCAACATCGACTGTTAATCCTCCAGCGAAACGTGAAGAAAGTCGAGCTTCAAGTTTTTTAATCTCGCTGGGAGGTCTATCCGATGACAGGACAATTTGTCCTCCCCCATCGATAAGTGAGTTGAACGTATGAAATAACTCTTCTTGTACTCGATCTTTTCCTGCAATAAATTGTACATCGTCAATGATTAATAAGTTTGCGGAACGAAATCGACGTTTCATTTTTGCTGTATCATTTGTTCGAATAGCATCTACTACCTCATTAGTAAATTCCTCACTCGTTATATAAATGATTTTATTACTTGGGTTCTTGACATACACCTCATTAGCAATTGCTTGCATAAGATGAGTTTTTCCGACTCCAACAGGGCCGTAAATAAAAAGTGGATTATATGATTTTCCTAAATCTCGGGATACATTTTGAGCAGATACGTATGCTAGTTGGTTCGATTGTGATACCGCAAGCGTTTGAAAGGTAAAATCTTGCCGTACTCTTGGTACATGTCCAATCGGTCGACCAACAGCTTGCGTAGTCTGTTGACGGATTGGTTCGTCGGTGGAAAATAATGATCCCGAGTCATGTTTTACCTCTAGGTCCGTGTGGATAACTTTAGGAATAAAGATTATGTCAACAGTTGTTTTCGTTTGTTTCTCCAGTGCTGTCTTAATATCCTTCATGAAACGCTTTTGAAGAAGATCAATAATCATGATTGAAGGAGCAGCAATAGTGGCAATATTGTCTTCAAGAGACAATAGTACAGTGGGTTTTAGCAGAGTGAGAAAGTTTGCTTTTGAAACTTGGTTTTGGAGATCGGTGAGGGTTTGCTTCCAAATAATTTCGGTATTCATAGTACAAGTCATTAAATATTGTGGATAACTTTTTGTCAATAGAACAAATAGACACATATTGTTTTTTTTGCTATAATAATTATGTTATGGAAAAGTTACGGAAAATGAAAAAAACCAAAAGAGCAAGAAAACATGGCTTTTTAGCTCGAATGAAAACACATAATGGAACGAAGGTTCTTAAGAGACGACGTGCTGAAGGTAGAAAAAAGCTTACTGTCTAATGCTGGCAAGAAAATATAGGTTACCCCACTTTATTCGATTTACTCGTTCACCACTAATACGTCATCCCTTTTTTTCCGTGAGAATTGGAAAGAGTAACCTTCCCTATTCACGCTTTGGATTTATTATTTCAAAAAAAATTGATAAACGAGCAACAGTTCGGAACAGACTCAAAAGAAGATTCAGAGGTTGTATAGAACAATTGACTTTATTTCAAAGACCTGGAAAAGATGTTCTTTTTATTTTGAAAAAAGAAAGTATATCGGAATCTTCAGAAATACTCTTGAAGCATATACAACAAGTACTATGCGAAACGAAAATCTTATGAGGTGGCTTTCTATACGTATCATTACCCTATACCAAATAATCATATCTCCTCTCATAAGATCTTTGTTCGGAATTCAAAATGTCTGTCGTTATACTGTTCCTTGCTCTGAGTATGCAAAGAGAAGCATTCAGAAATATGGGTTAATACAGGGAGCTATTCTTGCGATTAAACGTTTACTTTCATGTCAGCCATTTGGTAGAATACAGGAATGACGAATCCTTCATTATTTAATTTGGTCCTTATTTGGCCAATTCTCAATATTCTTATAGCCATCTATCAAGGTGTCGTTTCCTTGCATCTTCCGTACGCTTTAGGGTTTGCTATTATTTTACTTACGGTACTGATTCGGTTAGTTCTCTATCCTTTAACAGCTTCTCAGCTTCGAACAACTCAAAAAATGCAAAAACTTTCGCCTCATTTGAATAAATTAAAAGACAAACATAAGAACGATGCAAAGATGTTACAGCAAGAAACAATGCGATTATACAAAGAACACGGAGTTAATCCTGCTGCTGGTTGTCTGCCGCTTCTTATTCAATTTCCTATTATTATTGCTCTTTATTCTGTTTTACGATATGTCGTTGGTACAAAACCCGCTGTGATGATTACAGAAATCAATAAAATTCTTTATATTCATTCTTTACGACTGCATAGTCCTATGGATCAAAATTTTTTTGGTTTACCATTAGGGAAATCTCCTGAACAACTTCTTTCTGTTTTGGGCTTTGGGGTTTTTCTCATTCCTCTTATTACTGTCGTACTTCAGTTCCTCCAATCGAAAATGATGTTCTCAACACAAAAGAAAACGGATAGTGTTGCACTTACAAAAGATGGAAAAAAAGATGAGAAAAAACCTAATCAGCAAGAAGATTTTGCTGCGGCAATGCAAACGCAATCTCTTTATATCTTGCCATTATTTATTGGGTTTACCTCATATAAGTTTCCCATAGGGTTATCTCTCTACTGGAATACTTTCACGATTTTTGGTATTATACAACAGTATCAGATTCAAGGACTTGGTGGTTTACAAGAATGGATCGATAAATTAAAAAAGAAATAATATGACAAAAGAACAACAAGAGATCATTCAGCAAACAGTAGAGAAACTCTTTTCATTACTTGGTATCACTTCGCAATTTACTATTACTGAAGCGGATGAAATCATAGAAATAACGCTTCAGGGTGCAGAGGAAAACGGTATTCTTATTGGGTATCATGGTGAAACACTTGAGGCGTTACAATTAGTTACCTCCTTGTGCATTGCGAAGCAAGTTGGTACATTTCAACGAGTCTCAATTGAAATTGGCGAATATAAGAAAAACAGGATGGATTATTTGCAAAACTTAGTAAATCAAACAAAAGAACGCGTACTTACTGAACAACAAGGAGTTGCGCTTCCTAACTTAAAATCATGGGAAAGACGGTTTGTACATATGTTACTAGCAAATGATACTGAAGTTATGACAGAATCAAGTGGTGAAGGCCGTGACCGAACACTTACCATTTACCCTAAACAGTAAACTCCTCCCCTGGTTATTTTTCCTTCTGATACTATTATTGCCAACACAATTTGGGAAACATTTTTGGCCAAATTTTTCCTTTATCTATGGTCAACGGATTGATTACTATGCTCCTACCCTGTATGTTACCGATATTCTCAGTTTCATTTTCATTTCTTTTGTATTCTTCAAACATCGATTAGCAATTTCGCGTAGTTCAGTTCTCTTTAGTGCTTGTCTTTTTTTATGCATATCAATTGGAATATTTTATTCTCGAAACGCATTTGAAGGGTGGTATCAGTTAGCAAAACTTGCGGAATATCTTCTCTTAGGGTTTGCAATAAAAACATATCTTGACGCTCTTCACACACTGAAACCTTTAATTCTCCCGCTTACGTTAGGTGTTATTAGTGAAAGCATACTTTCGATATGGCAATTCTTGCAGCAGTCATCTATAGGAGGAGTTTTTTACTATTTTGGTGAAAGAACATTTAATGGAGATACACCTGGAATAGCGAATACTTCGTTATATGGGCAATTAATTCTCCGTCCTTATGGAACTTTTTCCCATCCAAATGTTCTGGCTGCTTATTTAGTTCTCTCATTGATTATTATTCTCTTCTTTGGTTCAAAAATGGTATTTCCTTTATGGATGAAAATTCTCATGAATATCTCCCTCATTTTAGGAACTCTGGCAACAGTGTTCTCTTTGAGCAGAGTTTCAATAGTTGTTTGGTTATGTACGGTGACTATTCTCGCTTTGAAATTTTTTCGTCGAAAACTCTCTGTTCCTTCTCCTTTCCCGTTTCTATGGTTTTTGTCACTCGTTCTTTTTTTAGCAGTTGTTTTGTCGGTTTTCTTAATAACTCCCCTTTCTGAAAGATTTTTTTCGCTTACGCTTGATAATCAGTCTGTAACTGATCGATTTGCCTTAGGATACATAGCATTGGTAATGTTTCTCAATCATCCACTTCTTGGTGTAGGTCTCGGAAATTTTATTGGAGAACTTCCCTATCAGGTATATCACCATCGAGTAGATTTACTCCTACAACCGGTGCATAATATCATGTTGCTATCGGCGGCAGAAACCGGTACTCTCGGTTTCTGTTTCTTTCTGTTTTTCTTAGCAAAGAGTATACAACATATCGCAAAAAGAGAAAAATGGATTGTTTGTTTTCTTCTCGGGATTATCCTTTTTTCGGGGCAATTTGACCATTATTTTTTCACTTTGCAACAAGGACAATTACTATTTACTCTTATTCTTTCGCTCTGTTGGACGACATTCTAATACATTGATTACTCAACAGCATAAGGAATGATACAATACCTGTATGAATTGGTATAAAGAAATTGCTTCAAATACATTTTTTCAAATCATAGCACGGGTTGCTTCCTCAGGTACAACATTCCTTATTACGCTTATTTTGGTTCACCGCTTTGCGTTCTCAGGATATGGGGATTTTGCGAAAGTTAGTGCTTTTGTAACGCTGTTTTATTTAATTGCTGATTTTGGTCTAAATGCAATCTTCTTACAAAAAGAAGATGCGAAAATACGTTTTAAAGATCTCTTTTATACACGGTTGCTTTTAGCAGTAATCTTAACATTTCTAGTCAATCTCCTTACGTTTTTTCTTCCTTACAATCCGATAACTCATATTGGTTACTCACCTGATGTTCGAATGGGAATTACTATCTTCTCCTTTACTCTTATAACAGAAGCAATATTATATACTGCAACTGCTGTCTTTCAACGTGAGTTATCCTATGAATATTTTATGATTTCTACTATTATTGGTTCAATAGTAACTTTGCTTGTTGTTTTTGCTGCTGCTATTTTTTCAAACTCGTTGCTTTACATATATCTCAGCTTTATTATTGGAGGTCTTGTGGAAAGTGGCTTAGCAGTATTCTTTACCAAAGAAGCAGTATTCCCACCTCATATTGATCCAATTTTTGCGAAACGACTCGCTTTAGAAACATTACCAATTGCACTCATGCTTATCTTTAATTTAGTATATTTCCGAATAGATATAATCTTGCTGTCCGTAATGGAATCATCTCGAGATGTAGGCGTCTATGATTTATCATACAAATTCTTCGATTTTCTTATTGCGCTGCCATTATTTTTATCGAACGCCTTGTACCCATCAATACTTGAGAATGAAAAAATTCATAAAAATTTCGCAGCAATGATAACAAAATATATGTTGCTTTTTGTAGTATTCTCGATCATTATTTTGCTTCCTACTTGGTTTTTCTCGCCCTTACTTCAAACGATTAATAAACAGTTTATACAGATCGTTTACCCTCTCAGAATTCTTTCATTATCTCTTCCTTTATTTTTTGTTACCAGTATTTTACAATGGGTCTTAGTAGCCAAAAAGCAACAAGTTTACTTAGCCTTTGTTTATTTCTTTTCAACAATTATTAATATCTGGCTCAACGTTGTTTTTATTCCGCAATATAACTATATTGCTTCGGCAGTAATAACAGGAATTTCCGAGCTTATTGTTTTAATTTTATTATGGGTAAAAGTCTTTGTTCATACGAAACAAAATGAATAATTATATTACGATTTATACTGACGGAGGTTCACGAGGTAATCCTGGTCCAGCAGCATATGGTGCTGTGATCTATTGTGGCGATACCCGTATTGCCGCTTTCGGGAAAAGCCTGGGTATTACAACAAATAACGTTGCTGAATATTCGGGAATTCTTGAATCCCTAGTATGGGTGGATAGCAATCGGGAATCAATCGGTGAATTTTCGGGTATAAATTTCTATATGGATTCTCAGCTAGCATGTCAGCAACTTAAAGGATTATACAGAGTTAAAAAGCCACATCTTGCGGTCTTTTTAATGAAAATTCATACATTGGAAAGAAAAATAGGGAAACCAGTTACTTATACACATATACCGCGCGAAAAGAATAAAGAGGCAGATTTCCAGGTGAATCAAGCGCTAGACAACATTACGTAAGTCTCCTACAATAAATGAATGTCCCGCCCACAGCTTGTTGTTGCTGAGAAAAACAATTTGCCGATCCTTATTATAGATAGAGAAGGAAGTGTCGGTTTAGGATTATACAGTAAGTTAAAAGAACATTTGCAGATCGTCTTGGTAGGAGGAAGAGAACCACAAACGACACACAATATTCTTTTTCTTCCTCTTCGAGATCATATTCCTACCATTCCAAGCGATCAATATTCTCACATTATTATTATTACAGAGACAGAACGAGATGTTGAGGATATCCTTCCTTCCTGTATCGAAAAAGCTCGAGCAGATAATGCTAAACTTTTTCTCGTTTTGACAACTGATGTGATCGAGGGGGACAAAATTGCTGAAATAATTGGATCTTCTCGTGAAATTATCATAGTACTTCTTAAAGATATATTTGGTAGCCCATATAAAAGTAAAGAGATGGGGCGAATAGAAAAATTATTTTATCAAGCAAAAGTAAAACGAGCTATCAGACTCTCACATATGGGATTACAAAAACTTTATCCTATTTGCTATGAAGATGTTCTTGTGGAATTATTGAAACTCGCTTTTGGAAATAGCACTTCCTCACAATTTTATTATCTTTGCTGCAGGCATCCTATTACTGAACTTGGTTTAGCTCATTCATTGCAACGAACAGACCCTTTAATTAAGCTTGATTTTTATGCAGAAGAGAGAGAACATTTGACCGAGTTGATTCCCGGAGGAGTATTTCTGTTATCCGAATCATATCCTGTCTTTGCAAAATTAGCTCATGCGTACAAGGAGTATAAAAAAGATGAGAAGATTAATGAAGTTGACGAACCAGTTATTGCTACTCCTTTACCTGTTCAAGAGTTACAACGAGAAAAGGAAGGAAAGAAGTATAACAACCGAAAAATTTTTCTTGCACTCTGCCTTATTTTTATTGTTACCTTTTTCGTTGTCCCTATCATAACAACATTCTCATTTGCTCTGGAAGGAAGACAAGTGTTACTTGCTGCGAAGGATTCTTTGCAAAAAGGAGATTCTCTAACAGCGAGAAAATATGCGAGTGGTGCAATTAATTCGTTTACAACGGCAAAGCAGTTTGCCCAGGCAATGTTATGGATAGGAAGTACGGTTAGTTTGCAGAAACCGCTTCTTTCCTTCGAAGGCAGTCTTGATGCAGGTATTTCGTTAGCTCATGAAATTGATCAAATAGCATATGCGTCAATGATTATAAAAAATATACTTACAGGGTATTCTCTTACACCAAAAGATGACATTCATGCTGCGATAAGTAATTTACAGCAGGCAATTACTCAAGCAGAGGTCTTAGTAAAAGATGATCGTGTACCCGCATCTGCGCGCCAAGAATTGCAAAAACAATTAGATGCAGTGGGGGGATTTTCTAATATTTCTGAAGGATTACCCTCCTTACTCAGCATCAAAGGAAAGAAAACATATGCTCTTATGTTTCAAAATAACATGGAACTTCGTCCTGGAGGGGGATTTATCGGTTCGTATGCATTAGTGACATTCAGTAATGGAAAACTTGAAGATTTTACTATTCATGATGTCTATGATGCCGATGGACAATTGCGTGGCCATATTGAACCTCCATTTCAGCTTCGAAGATATTTGCCATCTGCACATTGGTATTTACGTGATAGTAATTTCTCTGTAGATAATTTAAAAAACGCCTCTCAAATTGCATTCTTTTTACAATTGGAAACAGGGCAACAAATTGATGGCGTTATTGATATTGATTTGTCATTTGTTAAAGCGATGCTTACTTCTTTAGGTAGCGTATATGTTCCTTCGTATAACCAAACAGTTACGCCAGATAACTTTTTTATGCTGACTGAAAATCATGCAGAGAAGAATTTCTTTCCTGGATCAACACAAAAGAAAGATTTTCTCGTAAATTTATTTACGGCGATGCAACAAAAGATTTTACAAAATAAAATTAGTTACGCAAGTTTATTTTCCGAAATGGCAACAGCTGCTCGTGAAAAGCATATTATTTTTACCTTTGCTGATAAACCGAGTCAAGATTTGTTTACTGTCAATGGATTATCCTCGACATTATGGGATCCACGATCACAAGCAAATGGAGTTCTTAATGATTATTTAGGAATTAATGAAGCAAATTTAGGAATAAACAAAGTTAACTACTATATTACAAGAAGTCTTGATCAACGGGTAATGGTGAACAATACGGGAGATGTCTCAGAACAAGTTACGGTTACCTATACCAATGCGAGTAAAGATTATACATGGCCGGGCGGTGGATATAAAAACTACCTTCGCTTTATTTTACCACTCAATGCGTCGCTTGTGAAAGTTATGATTGATGGACAAGATCAAACTATAGTTCCCGCTATTGAAGATTTCAAACAATATGAAGCGTCGAATTTTGTTCCTCCTGCAGGACTTGAGGTTGCTCGGGAAGATCTGCTAGGAAAGACAACCTATGGATTTCTCATTAATGTTCCTCCAAATAGTAAAAAGACTATCACAGTGATTTATGTGCTTGCCCAGAAAATTTCATTGGATACGATTACCCAACAATATTCGCTTGATTACTTCAAACAACCTGGCACAGATCAATACCCTTATTCGTTTTCATTAACCTATCCCTCAACATTCCAACCAGGAGTATTACCAGAAGGATTTAGTAATAATGAAGGGCAGGTAATGTACTCTTCTCTTATGGGAACTGACCTTCATGCCACAGTATACTTAGGGAAAAAATAAATGCTTTAGTAAGAAAAATATTTCGTAAATTCCCCAAATGCCTAGTCCAAGAAATGCGAGACTACCCATGACAGAAATGATTGGTTGCTTTATTATGCGAATTGTTAGATTTGGCGATGCGAATAAAAGCAGATTTAGTATCATATGACCGAAAAATACACCAATTGAAAACCCAAAAACATTTACTAAAGTAAACAGTGGAATATAGCCGGCAAAATCATCTAAACCAAGAATTAAGGGTATTCGAAAAGAGAAAAAAAGTAAGTTCTGAAAAGTGACATACTTCATGACATTCTTTTGCGGATGAGGCAGAATTTGTTCAATCAAGAAATCAAATGGGTGATTGAGTTTGCTAAGCGCGTTACGAAGAAGAGGAAAAAAACCGAGTGTTCCTTTTGATTTTTCTAGAAATTCTGTCAAGCTATCTTCGGCCATACGGAGGAGAACAAGTGCTGCAACAAACATCATGCATGCCATAAGCAAAGGAACTTGTTTGAAGACAATCCAAATAATAAGAACAATAAAGGTTCCTAGTCCATTTCCTACTGCCGTACCAATTTCAATAGCGATTCTACTTTGTAGTCCAGGGGTTCTTTTCATTTGTTGGGCAATAAAGATAGCAAAATCAATGGACGTTTTTAAGTAAATGGTTATACCAATAAGAATATCACTGAAGCGTAGATTCGTTTCGATGTGTTCTCCCTGAAAGAAATGATTACTCGTAAGAACGAAAAAATAAAAAATAATGCAAAGTCCAAAGAACGTAAAAATTGTGAGGAGAATAGCAATATATTGCGAAGAAAATTTCTTCATACAAGTGTCTTACTGACAGAGTAAACAGGTGTTATTTCCACAAATAATTCTGTCTGATTTTTTCTTTCGCATATTTCTACCATGTGCAATTAATAAATAAGTAAGAGTGAACCATTCTTTTTTATCGAAAAGTTGCATGAGTTCTTGCTCAATTTTATCGGGATGATCTTCGCGGGTTAACCCAAGTTTTTTTGCTTGTTTTTTTACATGAGTATCAACCGCAATTCCCTCAAAAAGATGGTAGGCATTACCGAGAAAAACATTTGCAGTTTTTCTCCCAACTCCTGGTATTTTTTGTAACAATAGCATGCTTTTTGGTAAATTTCCTTTAAACTCATTAAGAATGATTCGTGCAGCTCCTTGAAGATGTCTCGCTTTATTCCTATAGAATCCTGTAGATTTGATATCCTTTTCAAGCTCTCCTAGTGAAACATAAGCAAAATTTACTAATTCGATGATTTCTTCTGTTGGAATAGGTAACTGGCTATACTGTTTATAATAAGAAAGAAATTGTTCTTTTTGTTGACGGTATTTTGGAAAAACCTTTGCGGTCACTTTGTTTACCATGAGATCAGTGCATTGTGCTGAAAGAATAACGGCTGCGAGAAGTTCAAAATTGTTATTCCATTGGAGAATCATTTTCGCCTCGGGATAATGTTCTTTTAATAATCTCAATATTACCTGTGCCTTTTTGTTGTTTTTCATACTAATGAGTATAGCAGAGGAGAGGAGGGTAAACGCTATTTCTTTAATGCTTCAATACCAGGAAGTGTTCCATTTTCAATGAGCTCCAGCATTGCTCCACCACCAGTTGAAATGTGAGTGATTTTATCAAGGTATTCTTTTTTAGAAATAGCTGCAAGGGTGTCTCCGCCACCAACGATTGACGTTGCTTCAGGATTGTGAGCGATTGCATAATAAATAAAATCTGTTCCTTGGCGGTAATTTGGATTCTCAAATAACCCAACTGGTCCATTCCAAATAATCGTGCTAGCTTTCGCAATAATGGTTCCAAACCGTGCCATAGTTTCTGATCCAATATCTAAGATAGACAAATCACTTGGCACAGCATCTGCGCGCACCTCTTTCCCTCCAAGCTCAACATTTTTAGGATCACCGACCATAACATCTGTTGGAACAATAATGGCAGTGTTTTTCTGCGCAGCTAAGAAAAGAAGTTGTCGGGCTTTCTCTATCATTTCGTATTCACAAATACTTTTTCCCACAGAATATCCTTGAGCGGCAATAAAGGGATTTGCAAGCCCTCCACCAAGAAGCACAAAATCAGCTATTTCTACAAGTTTATTGATTAAATTGATTTTATCAGATACTTTTGCACCTCCAATAATAGTTACTAATGGTTTTTTTGGTTTTTCAATCGCTTTTGTAATAATTTCTACTTCTTCTTTCAATAACAATCCTCCATAAGAAGGGAGGAATTGGGGAACGCCAACAACAGAAGCTGCTGCTCGATGAGACACCGCGAAAGCATCATTGACATAAACATCGGCAAGGTCAGCAAGTTGTTTCGCAAATATTACATCGTTTTTTTCTTCTCCTGGGTAAAATCGAATATTTTCGAGAACTAATATCTCATCGTCTTGTTGATTCTGAAAAACTGCTTTATCAACAGTTAAAAAATCATCAATTAAGGTGATTTTAATATTAGGTAAGTATTCTTTTAATCTTTCTACAACGACTTTGAGAGATAATTTAGGATCTCTTCCTTTCGGCCTATCTAAATGGGAAACAAGAATTAATTTATTCTTTGGAAGAAGTAACTTAATTGTTGGTATAGATTGAGAAATTCGGGCATCATCTGAAATCGTAAGGTGGTCATCACTTAAAGAAACGTTGTAATCAACTCGGAGAAGAATTCGTTTGTGGGTGATATTTGCCTCGTCAATATAAGTTATTTTGTTCATCATTACGGATTCTTATTTTACGAGAAAGATAGATATAAATCAACATTTTCCTTACTTCCCATGATAAATGGTGAACGTTCATGAATATGTTGTGGCGTTATGAAGAGAGGACTTTGTTTATTCTTCCCAATGGTTTTCCCTCCCGCTTGTTCCGTGATAAAAGCAACAGGATTAACTTCTATCATTAATCGCAATTTTCCTTCAGCATGTTTTTTATCAGATGGGTAGAGAAAAATGCCACCTTTAATAAATGTTCTATGCGCATCTGCAATGAGCGACCCAATATACCTCGAGCGTGATTTGCCCTCCTCCTTAACAAAGGTAAGATATTTTTGTGTTTCTTCATGATAGAGATGTTCATATGCTTCATTAATTGAGTAGATATTTCCTTGGGAAGGAATTTGTATGTTTGGGTGAGAGAGGAGAAAGCTTCCTATTGAAGGATCAAGAGTAAAACCATTTACACCATGTCCAAAAGTATAGACAAATATGACGCTTGAGCCATAGAGAATATAGCCAGCTGCTACTTGTTGCTTTCCTGGTTGGAGGAGTCCCCCACTTTTGTGATAAATAGAGAAAATAGTGCCAATAGGCGCGTTATTATCTATATTTGATGATCCATCGAGTGGATCAAAATAAACGATATATTCACCTTGATGCTCTTGAGGAGCAAATACTGGTTCCTCTAACTCCTCTGAAACAAGAGCGTATACTTCTCCGCTCGTCAATAAGGTGTCTATCATTAATTTATTCGTAAAGATATCAAGTTTCTGAACTTCATCACCCGTGCTATTTGTTGTTCCTGTTTTTCCCATGATATCTACTAATCCCGAGGCTTTCACGTGACTTGCAATAATTTTTGCAGCGTTTTCGATTTGGTTTAGAAGAATGGTAAATCTTCCTGTTGCATGTTTTGCATTCCGTTGCTCATGGAGAATGTAATCAGTAAGAGTTGGTATGTATTTATACATATTTTTCAACAGTGGATTGTGTGTTGAAAACGTTTAATTTTTCAAATAAGAAACGAAGTTGTGATTCCAAGTGCTCACGAATCGGTTGCTTTTCTACTTCGGAAAGGTGCCAGAGCTGTTTTTTGAAAGGACCAATCGCTTTTTTGCGACATTTATAAATGAATTGTTCTTTATTCCATCCTTGTTCCCATTCTTTTTGACAATTTTCTTCAACCCATTGATACATTTGTTCTCGAAGAGCTTGAGGAAGATTATCATAGACAATATTTTGGAACCCTGTGGCTAAATGAATTTCAAGCGTTTTATTTTTAGGAAATTGATCGAATAATTCATTGGGTAATGTTGAAGCTCCATGTTGTACGACTCCACCTATATGATATTTTTCTCTGGCTACTTTTCCTGTTTTCTCAATAACATCAAAATCTAATTTAACTTCTGCCATTGTACCATCAGGCAAAGGTATTCCTCCATGACTTGTACCTGTCTGTACGCTAATTTTACTTATCCCAGCTATGGATGAATCAATCTCTTTCAAAAAACCGTTCATAAAGGCTTCTAGCTCTTCAGGTGTACTGTTTTTTCCTCCTATGTGTCCTATCTCAGCCCCTACAGAAATTGTTCCTTTTGTTTCGAGAGAACGAATGTATTTTGTTAATGCAGATGTAACCTGGTAATTTATTGCTTGTTGTTCATCTTGTGTAGGTTTTGATAAGTCTACGAGTGTCGATGCATCAATATCAATATTTTGAAAATCTGCTGCAACTGCTTCATCGATAAGTGCTTTTATTTTATTCGTTTCTGTTATTGCGTCTTCTTTAAAGCGTCGTGCACTAAATTGAAAATGATCACCTTGAATAAAAACTGGCCCCACATAACCTTCTTTAATTGCGGCTGAAAGAATAACAACAGCATATTCATCCGGACGTTGATTGGAGTAATCGATCTCCGATCGAGCAATCTCAAAGAGTACTGGACCTACTGCAAGTTCTTTCTTAAGCTTAAAAACAATGCGAGCAGTATCATAAGTCATTGCTCGTACATTAATTGCAGGTACAGTGGAAAGAGGGGGTATCTCTCCGTTTCCTATTGCGAGATAATATGTGTGAATGGATTTTGAAACGACACCAATCTCCTCAGCAATTTTTCGAATCGTGCTTCTGGCTAATTTTTTAAGTTCCTCATCTTCAGCAAAAACTGCGGTAAATACTAATTCATCAATTATTTTTTCTTGTAAGAGTTGTTTATTAGTAATTCGGAATTCTGGTGCTGCTGAAGAAATGCTTTGAAGTGCTGTTTGTAAGGCTTCGGTTGTTGTATACATAACTATTTTTTTTGCTCTTCTTTATTTTTGATTCTGGTAAGAGCTAATAGATAAGCAGCATCTCGCAAAGTTGTACCATATTTATCTCGAGTTGTAAAGACTTCATCTGTAACTCGATTCATTTGCGTTTCCAATTTTTGCAAAACTTGTTCTTTTGTCCATTGTTCGTTATGCATATTTTGGTACCATTCATAATACGATGTACACACGCCTCCTGCGTTTGCAAGAATATCAGGGATAACAGGAATGTTCTTGGATGAGAATATCTCATCTGCTGCTTGAGTGAGAGGACCATTTGCGAGTTCTAAAATAACACTTGCTTGTATTTTGTCAGCATTAATTTCGGTAATAACATTTTCAAGTGCAGCAGGAACGAGAATATCGACATCTAATTCCAGTAATTCTTCGTTCGTAATTCTTTTGCAATTTTTCATGTCACAAACTGATCCTCTACAATAACAGTTAGCAAGCATTCCTCGCTCACGTTTGGCAGCAAGAACCACTTCAGGATCGAGACCGTCCGGTACGTAAATACCTTCTTTAGAATCTGATACTGCAAGAATCTTAAAACCTGCTTTTGTTAAAAATGATGCAATATAATATCCAACATTTCCAAATCCTTGAATTGCAACGGTTAATCCTGTTTGAGGCATACCAAGTTTTTTTAAAGCATTCAGTAAAACATACCCTCCACCATAACCCGTTGCTTCCGTTCTTCCTTGGGAACCGCCTTTTTCAATTGGTTTCCCTGTAATGACTGAAGGTGTATATTTCCCTACGATTGCACTGTATTCTTCAACAATCCAATACATGATTGTGGGATTTGTATTGACATCAGGTGCGGGAACATCGATGGTTGGTCCAATAACAGGAGCCAGTCTATCTGCAAAAACTTTCGTTAACTGTTTTAATTCATTCTCAGACAGTAGTTTTGGATCGACAGTAACTCCACCTTTTCCACCACCGAAAGGAACATCAACAACTGCACATTTCATAGTCATCCAGAATGCCAGTGCTCGCACCTCATCCATTGAAACATTGGGATGATAGCGTAGTCCACCCTTATACGCACCTAAAATATTATTATGTTGTACTCGATAGCCATTAAAAATTTTTACTTCACCGTGATCAAGTTGGACGGGTAAAGAAACAGAAATTGTTCTATCTGGTTCTAGCAGTCTTGCTAAAAGGAGTTGAGGAAGTTGAATTTGTTTAGCTACTTTTTGTAATTGCAACTGGGCTCGATTCCAGGGATTATTTTCTAATAAATCCATAAACGGATTATACTAATAAGCTTTTCGTTTCGCAAGATAGATATGTTTTTCATTGAATAGTCCCATATGCTATGGTAAACTAGGCTCAATGGAGAAAGTATACGACAATAAAAAAACAGAAGAAAAAATCTATACCATGTGGGAAAAACAAGGATATTTTAAGCCGGAAATTAATCCACAGGGAAAACCTTACTCAATAATACTTCCTCCACCGAATGCAAATGGTGATCTTCATTTCGGTCATGCAATGTTTGTCATAGAAGATATTTTAATACGATTTCATAGAATGAAAGGATATAAGACCCTTTGGTTACCAGGAACGGATCATGCCGGAACAGAAACCCAGTTCGTTTTTGAAAAGAAACTACAAAAAGAGGGAAAATCTCGGTTTGATTTTACGCGAGAAGAGCTTTATTCGATGATTTGGAACTATGTTGCTGAAAATAGGGGGGGTATTGAAAAACAGCTGAGACGGCTTGGATTTTCTTTAGATTGGTCTCGAGCCAAATTTACTCTAGATGCAGATATTGTAGAAATTGTAAAACAAACATTTAAAAAAATGTATCATGACGGACTTGTTTATCGTGATTATCGTTTGGTAAATTATTGTACCAGAGATGGAACGTCATTTTCTGATTTGGAAGTATTGCATGAAGAACGGACAGATCCACTCTATTATATAAAGTATGGTCCATTGGTTTTAGCAACTACCCGTCCCGAAACAAAATTTGGTGATACCGCAGTTGCTGTCAATCCTTCTGATAAACGATATACCCAATATATTGGGAAAAACATTCAGATAGAAACTGTATTAGGACCAGCAACAATTACCGTGGTCGCAGATGAATATGTTGATCCTTCTTTTGGAACAGGAGTTGTTAAAATAACACCCGCTCATGATTTTAATGATTATGAAGTTGCAAAGAGACATAATCTTCCCCTGAAACAAGTTATTGGTTTTGATGGTAAATTGAATGAACATGCAGGCAAGTTTAAGGGGTTATATATAAAAAAGGCTCGAGAGGCAATTGTTGCTGAGATGCAAGAAAAAGGATTAATTGAAAAAATTGATAGCACCTATATGCATAGAGTAGGAGTATGTTATAAATGCAAAACAATATTGGAACCGCTTCCTTTAGAACAATGGTACGTGAAAGTAAGACCATTAATTGACAATGCCTTGTTAGCAGTAGATAATGACTTTGTTAAAATCTATCCGAAAAATTTTATTCATATTTTAAAACAATGGTATGAAAATCTTCGAGATTGGAATATTTCCCGTCAAAATGTTTGGGGTATTCAAATCCCAGTTTGGTATGAAATTGAAAATGAAGATAACTTCACCGTATCTTTTGTTGATAATGCCGGAAAGCAACAAACGGGAAAACTCTCAGATTTATTAAAAAAATATCAATGGCACGAGATTATAGAAGGGTTACAACGGGTTATTGCATCGATAGAAACAAAAGTTGTTTTTGAAGATCAAAAAAAAGAAGGCAAGAGATATTTACCTGAAACGGACACATTTGATACATGGTTTTCTTCTGGACAATGGCCTTATGTAACACTGAAAACTGCAAAACCAGGTGATTATGAGATGTTTTATCCAACATCAGTGATGGAAACAGGATATGACATTCTTCGAGCCTGGGTTTCTCGAATGCTTCTGTTAGGGTTATATATTGCACAGGGAAAACAAGTTCAACAAGGAAAATTATTAAAAAATTCCGTTCCATTTCGCGACGTTGTCCTTCACGGACTCGTGAATGATCCGTATGGTAAAAAAATGAGTAAATCAAAAGGTAATGTTGTAAATCCATTAGAGTTAGTGGATCAATATGGAGCGGATGCTGTTCGCTTTGCTTTGGTGTATGGAACCGCGTTAGGAAATGATCAAGCGATGTCCTATCCAAAACTTGATGCAATGCGTAAGTTTACGAATAAACTTTGGAATATGGCACGATTTATTGAAATGAAAAAACCTGAAAATTATATAAGACCATTTCCTGAAAACTTTACTTTGCAGAATTTAGCAGTGTTTGCTACGCATAATAATGATAAGGAAATTATTGAAAAGACGAAATTGTTTATCCAAAAAATAACGGATTATTTAACTGTTTATAATTTTAATAATGCAGCAGAAACAATTTATGAATTCGCATGGCATGAATATGCAGATAAATATATTGAAGATGTTAAATTACGAATTGATAATAATTCTTATTCTGTTCTTTTAGGGACATATTTGCTTATTTTACGTGTAATTCATCCTTTTATGCCTTTTGTTACTGAGGAAATATATCAAGTACTTACGCAACCAAAACATCCTTTGATTATATCCTCATGGCCAGCATAAGAAGTATTCTTATTAGATAAGAGTGTTTTCAAGACCGCTAATTAATTTATATCCACGCGTACGGATGGTAATGATTTCAAATTCACTTTTCTGTTTTTTTAATTTATTTCTTACTCGGGCTACTAATCGATCAATCGTCCAATCAGATACGCCATATTCTTTATATTCAGGCCAAACAACTTCGGCAATGGATTCACGGTCACAGATTTCATTGAAATTTATTTTTAAATAATGAAATAAGGCATATTCTTTCTTACTCATATCCATCGTTCCATTTTGTCCATTTGTATTACGAGTCTTTACATACGAGCTAAATAAATTACTGCAAATAACCTGCTTATTCTTTTTATCAGTTACCATTCCTGTATTCCAAAGATATACTGCAGAGACCTGATCTTCGGAAGAAATTTCTTCTTGATTAAGGATTTTGATTAAGATTTTTTGTTCAATATCTGAAAGACTTTCCCACAGTTCTTCTGAGAGAAACGTGATTCTTTCGTCTTGTTCAATCTCTTGGATTAATTCATCTCTTTGGATATTTGTGTTCGTTCGAAAAAGTTCATAGGCAATAATCATACATAAATGTAGGTATTGGATATGACCTCCCGCGAGGACAAGAATAAGATCTTGAAACGCTTGAGGTAACTCTAAATTATACTTTTTTAGGAGCGTTTCCATGATTAACCGTTCATCAGAAAATGAGAGGGGTTTTATATACATAGTATTTAAGAATCGAGAAATAAGCTCATTATCATTTGCCACCGGAAATGTTTCTGCAAGTTCTCGGAAGCTCGTAAATACATAAGAAAGCTTATGGCCTGTCGCATCTCGAATACTTTTCAAATTATCAAAAAATTCAATTGAAGCTACATCTTTTAACCGATCGAAACGGGTAAAGAAGAGTGTGGGAAGATATCCTTCTCTTGTTAAATAGACGAGACATTCTCTTACCCCATCATAGGTTAAAAAAAAGTCTCCTGTTTGGATACAGCGAAGGAAAAGAGAGGATATTTTTTCTTTAACGGCTTGATCAGCTATATGCATTTCTACAGAATCAATAATTCGTTTTAAGGTAAGTCTCCAGAAAGAGAAAAGGTCACGTTCTACAAGATCATTCAAATCAACTAAAATGAGAATATTCTTTCCATCTTGATGAATGTATTTTTTCTCAATATGCCTTTGGAAGATAAAGAAACGAAGAAAGTTATTAATACCAACTCGTTTCATACCCACAAGCTCGATAGAATGATTTAGCCGTAAGTGATCTGCTAACAACGTTGCATCATGCTCACGGTATTTTAAGGGATACGTAGCCTCAGTAACTGGAAATTTCATCAGCGAATTAGATTATAGCTTGTAATATCAATTTTTTCCACTATTTATATTGTCAGGTTGTCAGGTTTGCCAACTGAATTGTCAAGCACGTCTTATCGCTAACCAGTAGAATCCATTCACTAGAGTGATATTTTGTGTAAAAACTAGATTCACTTATAGTAATAAATTTTCTATGAGTCAAGTTTTTCGTACTCGGAGAAATTTTTCTGCCTACCAATCTGCCACTCTTATCCAGGAGATAGAGATTAGAAATATTCGATTTATATGAGAGGACCAAATACAATTAGAGCAGTACCATATGATATTGTTGGCCAACAACTGCCCTTGATTCATACAGTCAATCGTGACGTTAAACCGAAGAAAAAACAAGATATAGATATCGTAACAGCCCATGTTAGTAAGACATTAGGGCCTATTCAAATTCTTAGACGGCTTCATGGAGGAGTAAGTGGTAGTGAAGTTCATGAAGCAGTAGTAAAAGTACCTGATGGTGAAGACAAACTCGTTGTTTTAAAACATGATGCTGATGTTGGTGAAGCTGAACGAAGAGGTAGCTCACTTTTAAGGCCGCATATTAACGTTTCAGAAGTTCTCGCTTGGGGAAAAGATCATGCTGTCCTAGAAAAAGTTGATGGTCAAACATTACATGATCGAGTTATTAATCCTACACTTGAATCTGATTCTCAACTAAGAATATTTACACAATTACATATGAATCTTTGGGAACAAACCGAAGCGAGTGATATTCATGAAATGGAGGGATATGCCAAAAAAGGTGCAGCAACTATCCAGCAAGCTCTTATTTCTCCGTTGAATTTCACAAGTAAAGATCGAGTGGTTGATGTTATTGATAAACCTTTGATAGTGAATGGAATACAAATAGGCACGATGCGTGATGCGCTCAATACCATGATTGCTCAAGTAACTGCACAGAATGTAGGAGTACTTTCACATGGAGATGAAGGATTGCGTAATTGTATTGTCAAACCAAATAATGAACTTGTAATGGTTGATAATGGTTCAGCGGGTCTCCGTTCTGTCTATGAACCAATAGCGAAAACTTTGTTATGGTTCGAAGCATCTACTTCATCACCTTCTAATCCTAATCCTGATTTTTATATCAATTCGTCAGATGTCCACTTGCATGCTCAAACTGAACTTCCTCCTCATGTTGCGGAGAGTGTTCGACTTATGAGAGCACAATTAGAACCCTATCTCTCTACTCCAGAACAGAAAGCAACTGCTGCGGCTTTTATGATGATGTATCTTTTTCGCGAGTTACAATGGCTAGAGAAACGAGGCAGAGAGAAAATGGCACCGTATGTCGTTGCGAAAGCATTTTCCTTAGCGCCAGCCCTTAAAAATGAAGGATATCAACCATTTCCACTAGCGATGCAGGAGCAATTACCTCCTTTTACGTCCTATCCAAGCAGAAGGGGTTCTACGCAACCCGCGATTGCCTAATCGGTAATAAATCGGGTAATCTTCGGTAATAGATGAACGAAAAATCAATTTTTGCTAATAACATGGATGTTTTACTGTAACTTGAGGAAGGTAAGAATTTTTTCTTGTTCCTCTAAACTCTCAAGGACAAGATCAGCCCCAGCATCTTTTAATTGCTGCAAGGGGAACTTACCAGTTGCTACAGCAATAACTGATAATCCACCATCTTTTGCACAAGCGACATCAAGTGGTGAGTCGCCAATGATAACAAAGTTTGAAGCAGTTAATGGTGTTTCTAATTGGAGAAGCTCATTGGTTTGTTTAATAGCAATTGGTACAAGATCTACTCGCTTATCAGCCATATCTCCAAAAGCACCAAAATCAAAAAAGCTATGTAAACCGGCACTTTCTAATTTTTTCCATCCTATCTCTTCAATATTTCCTGTTAATAGTCCAAGCGGTATCCCGTATGTACATAAGAGAGATAATATTTCACTTGTTCCGGGAAGAGCAATATATTTACCTTCTCCTTCATGAAGTCGATAATATTCGCGCATTGCCTCAATGGCATCAGATAATTTAGCTTTTGCATCAGAAGCTTCAATACCATGGAGTTTTGCAACTTCGGTAATAATTTGCCGATCGATCATACCATCGTGCGGTATCTGAGCGATAGTTGCATGAGGAAGGTTATAAACGTTCGTAAATGCATATTCAAAGGAAGTGGTATGTGTTTTATTACCTCGTTGTATAAGTGTCCCATCGACATCAAACAGTGGAATTTTGACTCCTTTTTTCAAGAGTTCTTTGCTTTTAGCCTTTCTCTGCGGTCCAATCATATAAGCCCATATTATACTTATTTATACTATAACTTACAAGTAGATTACGAGATAAATTCTCAACTGTTTTCATGCTCGAAAGAAGCTACGAGAAGAGGAAGGAATGTTGTAGAATACTAAAGAAGGTCATTTTTCATGTATGAATAAAAAACCTAAGAAATTTTACAAAAAAGCGGGGAAGAAGCGTCTCAAAAAAACCTCACGAGAAACTCATGTTTTATCCCAGGAATTACCGAGGAATACCCGATCTATTACCGAGTCAAAGATTGAGATACTAAAAAACCCTTCAACGAAAATAAAAAAGTATCGCTATCTTTTGATTATTATTCTTTGTGCCCTCATTGGGTTTCTCGCGGTTTGTGGAATTTTTTCCATGAGTGGAACGCTAAAGCGGGGATACAATGATTTTACCCTTGTCGAGCAAGAAAGAGGTACATTACAACTTCAAGTTTCACAGTGGCAAGAGGAGGCCTTGCTACATCCTGGATCTCGCGATGTGTATATGAGGCTTGCATTGTTAACCTACCAACTCCGTGATCTTACAAAAGCAAAAGCGTTTGTTGATCGTGCGTTATTACTTGATCCAAATTATCCACCGGCGTTACAATTACGGAAATTACTTAATTGAAGAGGTAAAAACTATCCTTTATTTTCTTTTGGAGCAGGCTCAGCTGCTGGCTTCGCATCGGTAGCAGGTGTTTCTCCTTCAGCTGTTTCTGTCTTAGCTTCTGCACTTGCAGCTGCTTCAGCTGCAGCTTGATCTTGTGCTTCCTGGGAAACTAATTCTGAAATTTTTGCGATTGTTTGGCTAGGATCGGTAAGTATTTCGACTTCTGGATTTTTCTTTAAGTCTTCAACAGTAATTTGGTCGTTTACTACTGCAAGATTCGTTACATCGACTTCAAATCGTTCAGGTAGATTTGTAGGAAGAGCTTCTACTTCAATTTCATGTAATGTTTGGAGTAACAGACCGAGTCTATCAACAACTGCTTTTGCTTCTCCGATAAGGACGACGGGTATCATGGTTTTAATTTTTTCTTGTAAATTAACTTGGTAAAAGTCAGCATGAATAGGAGCTTGGGTGAGGTAATCAAGTTGTACATTATGAATAAGAACTGGTTTTTTTTCACCATGTACATCAAGGTCAACAAGTCCTGTTTCTCCAGCAGCTTTATAAACAGCTTCAAATTCTTTTAATGGAAGCTGAACTGCAGTTGATTTGACATCTTTACCATAAATATTTGCGGGAAGTATTCCTTCTTTCCGAAGCTTATTGAGTTTTTTGCCAAAAATTTCGCGTTTCGAAACGGTTAACGAATGTTTTTTCATCTTCCCAATTATACGATAAGGCTGCTTTTATTGCAAACTTAGTTTTGTTAGGATAGAGAATATGCGAATTCTTGGAATAGACCCTGGTATTGGAAGAACTGGGTGGGGAGTTATTGATTCGCAGAAAGGGAAAGTAGTACCAATTTCCTACGGATGTATTGAAACTCCTTCAACAGATAGTATTTCAGAAAGACTTTTCAGTATTCACACAATTGTTTTAGAGCTTATCAAAGATTATCGGCCAGAATCGATGGCTATTGAAGATCTTTTTTTCAATACGAATGCAAAAACAGCGTTTATTGTTGGACAAGCCAGAGGAGTAATCCTTTTGGCAGCTGGCCAAAGTCATATGTCGATTTCTGTCTATACGCCATTACAGGTAAAAGTAGCAGTAAGCGGATATGGAAGAGCGGAGAAAAATCAAATTGGACAGATGATAAAAACAATATTACAACTTCCATCAATTCCGAAACCAGATGATACAGCAGATGCTCTTGCCATTGCTTTGACACATGCTTTCTCAAAAAAATGGTAGCACAATATTTAAAATTACTTACTGCATTTCTTTTATTACTTCGTTTTATTTATTGGATTCATGCAAGCTATCAATCTGAAAACACATTACCAAGTGATTCTTTACGTTTTTATAAAAAAATTGTCAGTTTATGTTTTGCTTATGGAGTAGATGCTTTTATTTTTATTCAATTGATAGGACTCAATTTATTGCCCATCCAATCACAAAATACCATAATACCATTCTTGGGATTGATTTTGGTAATTATTGGAGTAGGAATAAGCATTCTTGCGAGAAGACAGTTAGCAGAAAATTGGACTTATGGCTCTCACTTTCATGTGAAACAAGGTCATAAGCTCATAACACATGGAATATTTCATTTTGTACGACATCCTATTTATCTCGGAGCATTTCTTTCGTACATTGGTGCTGAAATGGTTTGTAATAGTTTCTTATTCATTTCGTTCTATGCATTCTTTTTTGTATTCTATTTACAAGCGAAACGTGAAGAGGCATTGCTTTTATCGGCATATGGGGGGAAATATAAAACGTATATGGATCGTACTGCTATGTTTATCCCTTATATTTTCTAATTCCGCTTGGCACAAATACTATTTTGACTTATAATCTGAATACTTATTCCTATGATTGGTAGCTTGCATGGAGTTATAGAATTATTTGATGGATCAATGATGTTAGTAAATGTTCATGGAGTTGGATATCGAGTGCATGTTCCTTTAGGAGTACGAAAAAATTTTCAATTAACCCAGAATATTGATTTATATATTTATTCGCATATTCGCGAAGATATCTTTGATCTTTACGGATTTTCAACGCTCGAAGAACTAAAATTATTTGAAGCTCTCCTAAGTGTCTCTGGCATTGGTCCAAAAACAGCTCTTGGGGTTTTTTCTATTGGAACCCGAGATACTATTCTTTCTGCGATTCAAAAAGCAGATGTGAGTTTCTTTTCAAGTGTTCCTCGACTTGGTAAGAAGAATGCACAAAAATTGATTATCGAATTAAAAAGTAAAGTGGGAAGTTTAGAAGAACTAGATCTAACAGGGAAACACGCAATAGGAAATAGTGATGTCGTCACTGCATTAAAGAGCTTTGGTTTCACACAGCGAGAAGCAGAAGCAGCACTCGAAGCTATTGGCAATGAATCAATGGATACGTCGGCAAAATTAAAATTAGCATTAAAATACTTAGGTAAATAGTATGAATACCGTAACATCAATCGTTAAAAATTCAGGTCTTGAATCTAATCCAGAAGAAGAAGTTCTTTTTACAAATCTCCGAGCGACTTCATGGGATGAATTTCATGGACAAAAGCAAATTAAAAAATCTCTGCAGATTGCAATTGCAGCTGCTAAGAAAAGAAATGAAGCTGTGGAACATGTCCTGTTATATGGTCCACCTGGATTAGGAAAAACAACCTTGTCTCATTTGATTGCCCGTGAGATGGATAGTAATATTCGGGTTACTAGTGGGCCGGCGATAGAGCGAGCAGGTGATTTAGCATCTATTCTTACGAATCTCGAAAAAGGAGATATTTTGTTTATTGATGAAATACATCGTCTCAATAAAGTTGTTGAAGAAACGCTATATCCTGCTATGGAAGATTTTGCGTTAGATATTATTTTAGGAAAAGGTCCTTCAGCAAGAACATTACGAATCGATTTGCCTCAATTTACCTTAGTTGGTGCTACTACTCGAGCGGGAAGTTTATCCGGTCCCCTCAGAGATAGGTTTGGTGTTATCCATAGACTTGTTTTTTATAGTACTGAAGAATTAATCAGCATTAGTCGAATCGCTGCTGACAAGCTCCAAGTTTCAATTGATGAGGGAAGTCTTGTTGAGATTGCTCGAAGAGCAAGAGGTACACCGCGTATTGCGTTAAAGTTACTGAAGCGAGCTCGAGATTTTGCTCAAGTAAAAGGAAAAGGAATCATTACGAAACAAATAACCATTGATGCATTACAATTATTGGAAATTGATCCCATGGGATTAGATACTTCAGATATTCGATTTCTGAAGTCAATTATTGAAATGCACCAAGGGGGACCGGTTGGTATAGAGACAATCGCTTCCAGTATTGCTGAAGATATTGGGACAATTGAAGAAGTTATAGAACCATACCTGCTCCAAATTGGATTTCTCAAAAAAACAACTCGCGGAAGAGTTGCAACTCCCAATGCTTATAAACATTTAGGCATAACATATTCACCAGAAAATCAGCAAAAACTTCTCTAACGTATAATGAGTAATTGTTTCCCTTCCTATTCTAGTAATATACGAATATGAAGATGGCGTGTTGGGATGTTATTTCCGAACAATAATTTCGTCACGTGCGGGACCAGTAGAAATATAATGAATTGGTATACCAACTTGTTTTTCAATTTCTAACAGATATTGTTTTGCTTGAGACGGTAATTTATTCATTGAGGTTATTCCTTTTGTTGATGTCTTCCATCCAGGGAGCGTTTTATATATTGGTTCTACGTTATTTAAAAAGACATCATCTCCATCGTAGTAATTAACTGCTTTCCCTTGATATTGATAGCCAACACAGAATTGTATTTTATCAAACCTATCTAATACATCGAGTTTGGTAATCGCTAAAGAAGTCATACCATTTATTTGTGCCGCAAATCGAATAAGTTCTGCATCAAACCACCCACACCGTCGTGGTCTACCTGTCGTTGTCCCAAATTCATTTCCTGCCTTCCGTAATGCTTCTCCTGTTTTATCCAATTGTTCTGTAGGCATGGGACCTTCTCCAACACGAGTGGTATATGCTTTGACTACTCCAATAATTTCTGTAACTTCTTTTGGAGGGATACCTGCTGCGGCATTTATACCGCCAACAAGAACAGTCGATGCACTCACGTAAGGATAGGTGCCCCAATCATTATCTAAAAATACTGCATGAGCACCTTCAAAAAGAATATGTTTTTTTTCTTTGAGTGCTCTTTGGAGAAGTGGGTAGGGCTCTTGAATAAAAGGAGAAAGCTTTTTTCTTAGGGGAGTAAGTGTTTTTTCAATTGCTGTTTGTATAAGAGGTTTGCCACCAAGCGCGGCAATTATCTTATTTTTCATAGCAAGTTGCGTACTCAGTTTTTCAGAGAATCTTGTTGGATCCATAAAGTCAGAGATGCGAATACCATTGTAACTAACCTTATCTGCATACGTAGGTCCGATGCCTCTTCCCGTCGTTCCTGTTTTCCCTTTCCCTTTTGCTTCTTCATAGAGTCGATCTAATATTTGATGATAGGGAAGAATAATATGGCAGCGAGGTGAGATGAATAGACGGTTATCAAGGACTATTCCTGCGTTTTGCAACATGGTAATTTCAGTCATAAGTACTTTGAGATCGATGATGACCCCATTAGTGATACACGCAATAGCGTGTGGAGCAAAAATACCAGCCGGAACTAAATGCATGGGGAACTTGCCAAAGGAATTAATTACGGTGTGTCCTGCATTATTGCCTCCGTGGGAACGGATAATATATTGTGCGGTATCAGAGAGGAAATCGATTATTTTTCCTTTTCCTTCATCACCCCATTGAGAACCAATTATATACGTTGCACTCATTGACTACCAAGAAATGATTGTAAAGGTCTTTCATGGGAATTGCAAGAAGGATTTAATTCTGTAAGAGTATGGAGTAAATATTATACAGCCATTTGATTTGTAATGACTTGACTTACAGCCTGAGCACTGGGAACTGAGTCGATGATAAAGCTTGAACTGCGAATTTCTTGACCTCGTGGTGTCTGTGCTATTTTTTGCATAATTGTACCATTATATCCAGCCACATAAATTCCTTCAGTACCAAGTTGGCCGTAGTATACGTCTCTTCCAACTTTATGAACATGTAAGGGTAATTGTATTATTCTTCCTTCGGAATCTCGGTAACTATCCATAAGAACTGTCTGAACTTTTGATGCATCAAAACCTGTTAAAAAACTAACTCTATGATAGAGTTGTGAACTACTTGAATTATCAGGCATGTTAGTAAAAGCCACTTGGATATCGTCGGTTGGCGTGACTCCTAAATTATTTACCGTTGCATTGGTATAATGTAATAATTCTTTGACATGCGGCACCTTTCGAACTGAATGCATAAAGTCTAATTCACTTGTCGAGCCATAAACATTAATTTTCTTTTGATTTGTAATGAGTCGATGTACTAAATCGGGTCTTTTAGTAACTTCAGAAAGTATATCGGTAATAAATGCTATCGTTGTATCTCCTGAACCAACTATTGCTAAACCTTCAGTTATCATTTGAGACAATGCTTCTGGACTATGATTCTGTCCTACTTCTTCATAAAATTGGTCGGAATTATATACTCTTCCTGTTTCAATTGCTGCTCGATTATGACTCTGTGTTATATCAATCTTTCCAAGTGTTGGTGTGCCATTACCGGGAGCAAGAATTACTTTATCTGAAATAATTTTTACTTGTTTTTTTTCTCCTTGACTATTTGTATAAGTTAGCTGTGCGGCATAGGGTTGCTCTACATTTTGAGTAAGAGTAATATTTTCTGCTTGAGCATCTACCATCATGACACTATGTAAATAAGTATTAATATTCATTGCATTCGCGAATCTTACATTTGTTGTAGTATTCGTATTTGGATCAACTGGTTGAAGAAAGACTGGATGATTGTTTGGATTGGGATTAATGTTAAGAGGGTATTCAATTCCTTTTCTTGCAAATTGACCTCCTCGATGGGGTCGCATATCTATCCCTAAAGCAAATCCTATGGGAAGAGACATGATAGCTTCACTGCCAACAACGCCACAACCAATAATAAGTACCGGAACCCGTAATTCTCCTTGTTTTGCAATAGTGTCGGATTCCCTTCTTGTTATTTGATCAATTTCGCTAATCATGGTATTTCTTACCTTCTCATTTTCATACGCTGTCTCAATAAGAACTTGATATCGTGTTTGTAAAGAAAGAGGTTGTACTGATTGCAGTTGAATTGATTGAATACGTTGGTTTACGAGAGGAATAAGATTTTCGTTCTGAAACTGATCGAATGTTTGTTCTAAAGAAGCTAATCTTCTACTAACAAAACGATCTTCGGTAGACAAATGTTCGTTATCTCTATTCGCTCGTAATTGCTCCAATAGTGGGTTACTTTTCCCTTGTGCTTCCAGTAATCTTAACTGGGGAACTCGACTTCTTGGTTCACTGGTACTTACCGATGAAGAGTTTACGGGAAAAGGTAAGAGAATAACACGACCAAGTTTCTTCTGTGCAGTTACTTCTCTTACTGGCGCACTACTCATTTCGCCTATTACCATATATAGATATTAGTATATCATTTGTTAGAAACCCGACACTACTTCTTTTCTCGATCTGTTTTCCTTTCATAAGCTTGTTTCTTAGTGATACAATAGATAGCCAGCATATGGATCAGATAGCAGAAGTACGATCGAAAACAGATATTGTTGCATTAATTCAAAGTTTTATTCCGTTGCGGAAAGCAGGTCAAAATTTTAAGGCCAATTGTCCTTTCCACGGAGAAAAAACACCTTCATTTGTTGTGTCACCTGAGCGACAAATTTGGCATTGCTTTGGATGTGCAAAAGGAGGCGATGCCTTCTCTTTTCTCATGGAATTTGAACGAATTGAATTTCCTGAAGCTTTGCGTATTCTTGCTGAAAAGGCGGGAGTTGTGTTACAGCAAAAGGGGTATGACAGTTCTAGCTCTTCAAAGAAGGAAGTGATCTATAAGTTAAATGCATTGGCGGTTGAATATTATCACTTCTTATTAACGAAGCATACTGTTGGGAAAAATGCTTTGACCTATTTGATGGAAACGCGAAAAATTTCGGCAAAAACAATCGAAACGTATAAACTTGGTTTTGCCCCTTCTTCAGGAAATGCCCTCCTGAGTTATTTAACTGAAAAGAAAAAATATAAGATTGAAGAAGTTCTTGATGCTGGACTTGCGACAAAACGAGGAACAAATCCGATAGACTTTTTTATTGGAAGAGTAATCTTTCCGTTACATGATCATCGAGGGAATGTTATTGGATTTTCTGGAAGAATAATGGTTACGAATCAACATGCTTCAAAATATATTAATACTCGCGAAACGCTGGTCTATCATAAGGGAAGCGTGTTTTTTGGGTTAGATAGTAGCAAGGATACAATTAAAACGGAGAATAAAGCAATTATTATGGAGGGAGAACTTGATGTTATTGCTGCATTTCAGGAAGGAATTACCAATACCGTAGCAATTAAAGGTACTGCTTTAACAGAAGAGCAAGTTACTCTACTCGCTCGATTTACAACGAATGTTGCTTTATGTCTGGATGGAGATAGCGCGGGTCAGGAAGCGATGAAGCGAAGTTTAGTCATTCTCGAAAAAAAAGGTTTAACAACGACTGTTATTATTATTCCCCAGGGAAAAGATCCTGATGAAGCTATTAAAACTGATCCAATTGCATTTAAAAAAGCAGTAAAGCATGATCTGCCGGTGTATGATGTGTTGCTCGATTTACTCTTAAAAAAATATAATCCAAAAAGTGCTCAAGGGAAAAAACAAATTGGGGATGAATACCTTTCCTATGTATCGGCTATTTCAAATGAGATTGTCAAAGAGCATTATCTTCGTTTACTCGAAAAGTCTATTGATGTCTCTCTTGAAGTATTAATTAAAGAAATGGAGCGTTTACAAAAAAAAGAAGTGATAAAACAGGAAGTTTTTATTCCCAAGCAGCAAGGTTCTCGAGAGGAAATTATGGAAGAATATTTTGTTGCGTTATTTATTCAGCATAAAAATCCTCAAATACTTCTTCCTCTGCTGGATGATATGAAAGATTATCAATGGCTCACGCCATCGCTTAAAAAAATTATGGAACAGATAACGAGCTATCTTAGCCAAAATAAATCATTTTCAGCGAAAGAATTCGTTGCAAATCTCCCACAGGAGCTTATCCCCGCATTTGATCGATGTTATTTATTAACGCTTCCTTCATTTCAGAATGATGAATATTACAATCTTGAGATAAAAAAAGTAGGGAAAGATATAGGTATCATGGGACTAAAACGTCAAATTAAGCTAATTAGTGAGCAAATTCGTCAACAGGAGCGCAATACAAATGACGAGATTTTGAGAAATCTGCAACAAACATTGACTCCGTTATTGACGAAACTTGCGGCAAAAATGGAAAATCACACAGCTCAATAGAAGTGTTCTCTTTTGAGCCTATATCTGCTACAATATACGTGTATGAAACAAAAACCATCAACGCTCTTAGCTGATATTATAGAATCCGCCAAAAAACGAGGCTACATAACGCAGGAAGAGATTCTTGGAATCTTTGCGAGGCCAGAAGAACATTTAGAAGACTTAGATGAGTTATATAATAAATTACTCCATTTAGATATCGATGTCTTCGAAACCATGGATCAAGAACAAGATCAACGTAAACCTATAGAGGTTTTGGAAAAGGAACTCGAAGCACTAACAGTTCTAACAGAAGGAACTATTTCAGATCCCGTTAGAATGTATTTGAAAGAAATTGGTCGTATTCCTCTCTTAAATTTTGATCAAGAAATTGATCTTGCGAAAAAGGTTGAAAAAGGTGACAAACGAGCAAAACAAGCATTAATTACTGCAAATCTTCGATTGGTTGTTTCTATTGCGAAGAAATATGTTGGAAGAGGATTAACATTGCTCGATTTAATTCAAGAAGGAAACCAAGGTCTTATTCGTGCAGTGGAGAAATATGATTGGCGAAGAGGTTATAAATTCTCAACGTATGCCACTTGGTGGATTCGCCAGTCAATTACTCGAGCTATTGCTGATCAGGCCCGTACAATTCGTATTCCAGTGCATATGGTGGAAAATATTAATCGTTTCTTACGAACGTCTCGAAAATTAATGCAAGAACTAGGTCGTGAGCCTACTCCAGAAGAGGTTGCAAAAGTTTTAGGAATTGATGAGGATAAAGCTCTGGAAATTATTAAGATTTCTCAAGAACCAGCAAGTCTTGAATCACCAGTTGGTGACGAAGAAGATAGTAGATTAGGAGATTTTATACATGATACAACGCGACCCACATTGTTTGACGAAGCTTCGAGAGAATTACTCAAAGAACAGGTTGAGAAAGTTCTTGAATCACTTTCAGATCGTGAGCGAAGAGTTCTTGAAGAACGGTTTGGATTACGAGATGGAAGGCCAAAGACACTTGAAGAAGTTGGCAAAATGTTTATGGTTACTCGAGAGCGTATCCGTCAGATTGAAGCAAAAGCTTTACGGAAGTTGCGACATCCATCAAGAGCACATCAACTGAGAGACTATTTGGAAGCTGCATAAAGTATTCGGTATTTAACTACTCTCTAGATTTATCCTTTTTTTGGTGTTAAAATCAACTTACATTCCGTGATAGCTCAACGGTAGAGCAGGAAGCTGTTAACTTCAAGGTTCTAGGTTCGAATCCTAGTCGCGGAGCCCAAGTTGATTATCGTTATAATTTAAGATTGTATCAAAGGGTTTTAGAGCGTCATATCGAACTAATTTACCTTCCAGTCTTAGGTTCTGAAGTACGAGCTTCAATAATTGCCTTCTTTCTTCAACTTCTGAACGGATAAATAAGTCATATGCACGATTAGCTATATCTAGTAAGTATTTTGCAGTAATGTAGTAGTTGTCTTCTGCTTCACTAAGAAGTGCCAATCTGGTTTCTAATTCTACCTTTTTTTCATTGAATGACTGAAAGAATTTGTCATAAGCATCCTCAGTAATACGCCCTTTTAATCTATCAAGATATAAGTTATCCATCATTGTTGTAAGGCTTTTCTGTTCCTGTACTAATTTTTCATACTGTTTATTATGAAAATCCATCTTACTTTGATGAGTTTCGTTAAGGTTATCAAGGATTTGCTGTACAGTTTCAGCAGGTAATTGTAACTTCTTAAATACTTGTCCTAACTGCTCAGTAATACCTGCTTCTGTAATCCACTGTGCACCATGTTTGCCATTGTATTGAGTGCAATGGTAGTAAACTATTCCTTTATGTTTCTCAGGCGTTATAGAAAGCCCACAAGCAGCACATCTAAGCAAACCTCTATAAATGTATGGCAGTCCTGCAAACTTAAATCGTTTTTTATTAAATCCAGCTTTAATTTGTTGTACTTGGTCAAATAGTTCCTTGGTAATAATTGGTTGATATTTATGTGGGTAAAATTTCTTATTCCATTTCATTACACCGTAGTAGAAAGTATCTTTGAGTATTTTGTCTGTCCAGCCGTGAGACCAATTTACGCCATATTCTTCTTTTAATTTTTTGCGCAGTAAATCAAGAGAATAACTACCTGTTGCATACCATTCATAGGCTTTTTTAACAATACGAGAAGCGTATTCATCAACGACTATTTCTGTTTTATCTTTTCCAACAGGAATACGCTTGTAGCCAAATGAAGGTCTGCTAGGGTACGTTCCCATTCTTAACATCTGTTCCTGTGCTCGTTTTACATTATCGCTTATTGCATCTGAGTAATATTTAGCAAGTCCATGGCTTATGCTGAAATTAAACTTTTCTACTGCGGATAGTTGGCTATTTATAACTTGTCCATCT